>NZ_JBNDJN010000004.1:0-461352 GCF_050434985.1 Citrobacter sp. 506 | reverse complement strand
TGGTCCCACCTGACCCCATGCCGAACTCAGAAGTGAAACGCCGTAGCGCCGATGGTAGTGTGGGGTCTCCCCATGCGAGAGTAGGGAACTGCCAGACATCAAATAAAAACAAAAGGCCCAGTCGAAAGACTGGGCCTTTTGTTTTATCTGTTAAACGCCGGGTTGTATCCGGCGCATGACTTTAATGGATAACCTGCGACAAAAACGCACGAGTGCGTTCAGATTTGGGGTGAGCAAAAAACTCATCCGGTGCTGCCTGTTCAACAATCTCGCCAAGATCCATAAAGATCACCCGGTCGGCCACTGTACGGGCAAAGCCCATTTCATGGGTAACACACAGCATGGTCATGCCTGATTGTGCCAGACCTATCATGGTATCAAGCACTTCTTTTACCATTTCAGGATCCAACGCTGATGTGGGTTCATCGAATAACATGATTTTGGGTTTCATGCACAGTGAGCGTGCAATGGCTACGCGCTGTTGCTGCCCACCAGAGATTTGCCCGGGATATTTATGCGCATGTTCAGCAATGCGAACTCGCTCAAGGTAGTGCATTGCCAGAGCTTCAGCCTCTTTTTTTGGCATCTTTTGCACCCAGATCGGTGCCAGCGTGCAGTTTTGCAGGACCGTCAAATGAGGAAAGAGATTAAAGTGCTGAAAGACCATGCCAACTTCTTGTCTGACGCGCTCAATATTGCGGATATCTTCATTGAGTTCGATCCCATCCACCACAATACGTCCTTGCTGATGCTCTTCCAGGTGGTTGATACAGCGGATAGTTGTCGATTTACCCGAACCGGAAGGTCCGCATAATACGATGCGTTCTCCCTGCTTTACCTTCAGGTTGATGTTTTTCAGGACGTGAAACTGTCCGTACCATTTGTTGACGTTTTCCAGCGTAATCATCGCGTCGGTAGACGGCATTAATAATTGGCTCATAAATTCCTCAGTGCGGTGTACGCCCGGTGTTAAAACGTTTTTCCAGATGTTGGCTGTAACGCGACATGCTAAAACAGAAGATCCAGTAAATCAGTGCAGCGAAAACATATCCTTCCGTCGACATACCCAACCATGCAGGGTCCACAGTTGCCTGCTGCACGCTACTGAAGAGATCAAACAGGCCGATGATGATGACCAGACTGGTATCCTTAAACAGGGCGATAATCGTGTTAACCAGACCCGGAATAACCAGCTTGAGGGCTTGCGGAAGAATGACCAGCCCTTGCGTTTTCCAGTACCCTAACGCCAGTGATTCAGCGGCTTCATACTGACCTTTTGGTAGGGCCTGTAACCCTCCGCGAACCACTTCTGCGACATACGCCGACTGGAAAAGAATCACGCCGACCAGCGCCCGGATAAGTTTGTCGATACTGGTCCCTTCGGACATAAACAGAGGAAGCATGACCGAGGACATAAAAAGGACGGTAATCAACGGCACACCGCGCCAGAACTCAATGAAAATGACGGATAAAATCCGCACGACTGGCATATGAGACCGACGTCCAAGCGCCAGTAAAATACCCCACGGAAGCGCGCCCGCAATCCCCACGGATGCAATGATAAGCGTCAGTGTTAATCCGCCCCACTGTCGGGTTTCTACGCGCTCAAGTCCGAAAAAACCACCGTACATCAACCACCAGACCACCACGGGATAAACGACGGCCCAGACGGCGATATAGCGGCCACGGTGAGGAATAGATTTCCAGAACATAGGGACGATAGAGGCCAGGCCAATGATTAGGGCCAGATTTACGCGCCAGCGCTGATCGTGGGGATAAAGTCCATACATGAATTGCCCAAAGCGTTCATGAATGAACACCCAGCAAGCCCCTGCTTTGGTGCAGTCTGCGCGGGTTGAACCGACCCAATTGGCCTGAAAGAATACCCAGTTCATCAGTGGCGGAAGAAATGACCAAATCAGCCAAACGCACAGCAGCGTGAGCAGGCTATTTGACCAACTGGAGAACAGGTTTTTACGCATCCAGAGTAGACTGCGGCTTGCCGGGTTACTGTTCTGACGCGAGGGGTGAGACAGCAGTGCTTTTGTCATCATGGCTCCTTAGCGCTCAATCAGTGCAATACGGCGGTTATAAATATTCATCAACAGAGAAATGCTCAGGCTGATGATCAGGTACACCGACATCGTGATAGCAATGGTTTCAATGGCTTGCCCTGTTTGATTGAGTACCGTGCCGGCAAACAGTGAAACCATATCCGGATAGCCAATGGCAGCCGCAAGTGAGGAGTTTTTGACGATATTCAGATACTGGCTGGTTAATGGGGGAATGATGACGCGCAGCGCCTGTGGGATGATCACCTGGCGCAGTGTCACCGGATTTGGCAGACCCAGCGAGCGTGCTGCTTCATGTTGGCCATAAGGAACGGCCTGTATTCCCGCTCGAATAATTTCTGCAATAAACGCCGAGGTATACACTGAAAGCGCCAGCGTCAGGGCAGCCAGTTCGGGAATAAGCACCATACCGCCACGGAAGTTAAAACCGCGAAGGGCGGGGATATCCCAGTGAAGCGCTGCGCCAAACAGCCACTGTGAGATCATCGGTAAAAGCACGATCAGCGCCAGAGCCGTGGGCCAGGTCCGGCGTAGCTGACCGGTTTTAGTCTGGTGCATTCTGTTGTAGCGAAATAGCCCGATAGTGACGACGATAGTGATAATTACAGCGCAGCAAAAGGCAAAAAATCCTTCTCCTATTTGCGGTGCCGGAATATAGAGCCCCCGGTTACTCAGAAACATCAAGTCCAGCGCGTTAACGGCCTGACGTGGGCCGGGCAGGTTACGTAATACGGCGAAATACCAAAAGAAGATCTGCAGCAGCGGCGGTATATTGCGGAACGTTTCGATGTAGATCGTCGAGAGCTTTCGTAATAACCAGTTATCTGACAGGCGTGCCAGTCCGAGAAAGAAACCGAGAATTGATGCGAAAACAATACACAGTGCAGAAACTAATAGCGTATTGAGCAGGCCAACGATAAAGACACGGCCATACGTATCGCCTTGCTCGTAATCGATCAGATGCTGGACAATACCAAATCCGGCGCTGCGATCGAGAAAAGAGAATCCCGAGGTAATACCACTATTGTTCAGGTTATTTATCGTGTTATGGATGAGATAGACCGCAATGCTGATGACCGCAATGACGGCAAGTATTTGAAATAACCAGGCGCGGACCGCAGGGTTAGAAAAGGATAACGATCCTTTTACGATTGAGCGGCGATGGAACATAAGAAAACCTCGGTAACTATGGCTCTGGACTGAGCGCCGCAGTCGCGGCGCCCGTTACATCACTACGCATTAGCGCACCGGTGGCGCATATTGAATGCCACCGTTATTCCAGAGGTTGTTCTGTCCACGTTTGATCTTCAGTGGGCTTTCCGATCCCACGTTACGCTCAAAGATCTCCGAGTAGTTACCTACCTGCTTGATAATGTTGTAAGCCCATTTGTTATCAAGCTTCAGATCCTTGCCATAATCCCCTTCTTTGCCTAACAGGTGTGCCATATCCGGCGTTGCAGGATTAGCCGCTTTTTCATCGACGTTTTTCGAGTTAACGCCCATTTCTTCCGCATTCAGCATGGCGAACAGCGTCCAGCGAACAATGGAGAACCACTCATCGTCTCCACGACGTACAACAGGTCCCAGCGGTTCTTTAGAAATAACTTCTGGCAGGACAATCCACTCCGCGGGATTACTCAGCTTGATTCGCAGGGCGTACAACTGAGACTGGTCGGAAGCCAGCGTGTCGCAGCGCCCAGATTCCAGAGCTTTAGCTGATTCATCCGAGCGGTCAAAGGTGACAGGGGTGTACTTCATGTTGTTGGCTTTAAAGTAGTCAGCCACGTTCAGTTCGGTATCTGTTCCTGCCTGGATACAAACCGTTGCGCCATCCAGCTCTTTAGCACTCTTAAGACCCGCTTTATTGTGGGTAAGAAAACCAATGCCGTCGTAATACGTTACGCCAGTGAAAGACATTCCCATTCCTGCGTCACGAGAGGAGGTCCAGGTGGTATTACGAGAGAGCATGTCGACTTCACCAGATTGTAGTGCGGTAAAGCGTTCCTTGGCGGTGAGCGGGGTATATTTTACTTTGCTATCATCGCCAAATACGGCGGAGGCAACGCCACGACATACGTCGACATCAATACCTGAGAACTTACCGCTTGCATCGGCATAAGAAAAGCCAGGCAACCCGTCACTGATCCCACACTGCACAAAACCTTTTTTCTTTACGGCATCAAGAGTTGCGCCGGCATGTGCCTGATTTGCAACCGCAAGCAGCACGCCGGCCGCTGCCAGGCTGGCTATTATCATCTTTTTCATAGAGCATCCTGTGTGGAGGAATTATTGTTATGGAAACGTTCTGAAAACGTCTTTTACCTGTCTGTGGCTATGGCCATACTCTTTTAAGCAAAGGTAGTGCCAGGTTTTTGCGCACGATTATTCGACGCAATATCCAGAGTGTAGACAGGAAAAAATAAATGCAGCGCCCTGAAGTGGTGCAAAATTGAAACGTAAGCCACATTTCGGCGCAAAAAATTTAAAAATCAAACCGGACGCGTGATAACGATTTCGTACGTTAATATTGATGACGTGAGAATAATGAAAAGAAAGCGCGCTGTTACGAAGAACTGAAAAAATGCTAATTTCAAATCGTGGATATGTGAGGAAAATCTATAATAATTTTATTATACGTTGAGTGCTATATACCAACGTTTTGTCTTATATGAAGATTTAATTATTATTGCAAAAAGCGCGGTACCCACCGCGCTTTTAAGAAGATTTATTTGGTCAGGGCGACTATCCCAAGCGTCAGCCCGGCAACGGCTGCTGCGCCACCGGCGATGGCACCGGCTGTTTCCCAGTTATCCTGCGTGGTGCCTTTCATACAGGTATTGGTATGAACCAGGCGTCCCTGATCGTCGTATACAGGTACGCAAGGAGAATCGTGTGCACAGCCGGCCAGGAATGCGGTAAGCAATGCAACGGATATTAATCTTTTCATGGTGTTACCTCAAAAATAAGCGTTTCGCTAATTGAGCAAAGACAAACGCTAAGCCATCTGCGAACTCGGCGATTATTTTACCACTTCTTAAAAAAAGACTGACATGAGGAATAATCTCAATTCATGTGGATTGTAAAAATAATGGATAAAAAGAAAGGTGACTGGCGAGTTTTTCAGGAAGGTTTTATTAGAAATAAATAGCTATCTTATTAATAAATAAAGAGGGCCATCTTAGGTGAAAAAGGCGTCCGAAGACGCCTTTATTTTACAAATTAATTGTTGCGCCGACTAAAACGCCGTCTGACGACAACGAAGAAGACGGGGACGAAGAAGATTGCCAACAATGTCGCGGTCAGCATGCCTCCCATTACGCCTGTTCCGACCGCATTCTGCGCCCCGCTACCTGCTCCGCGGCTGATAACCAGAGGCATAACCCCCAGAATAAACGCCAGGGATGTCATCAGGATTGGACGAAGACGCATGCGTGATGCCTCCAGTGTGGCTTCAATTAACCCTTTACCTTCTTTATCCATCAGATCTTTAGCAAACTCCACGATAAGGATAGCGTTTTTGGCGGAAAGACCGATGGTAGTCAGCAGACCTACCTGGAAGTAAACGTCGTTATTCAGACCGCGTATGGACGCCGCCAGAAGCGCACCGACCACGCCAAGCGGTACAACCAACATGACTGAAAATGGAATAGACCAGCTCTCATACAATGCGGCGAGACACAGGAAGACAACGATTAACGAAATAGCGTATAACGCAGGTGCCTGATTGCCGGAGAGCCGTTCCTGATATGACATTCCCGTCCAGTCATAGCCGATACCGGTTGGCAGCTGTGCTGCCAGGTTTTCCATGAGCGCCATGGCTTCACCGGTGCTTCGACCCGGCGCGGCCTCTCCCAGTATTTCCATTGATGGCATACCGTTGTAACGCTCCAGGCGGGGTGAACCATAAATCCAATGCGACGAACTGAACGCAGAGAATGGCACCATTTCACCATTCCCACTACGTACGTAGAGATTGTTGATGTCGTTGGGTAACATACGGAACGGCGCGTCAGCCTGAACGTATACCTTTTTCACTCGGCCATGATCGATAAAATCGTTCACATAGGTGCCGCCAAGGGCCGTGGAAATCGTTTGGTTTATATCCGACAGACTTACGCCTAACGCCTGGGCTTTTTCCTGATCAATATCCAGCTTAAATTGCGGGGTATCTTCCAGACCGTTAGGGCGCACGCGCACCAGCAAATCTGGATGTTCTCTCACCATACCCAGCAACTGGTTCCGGGCTTTCGTCAGTTCTGTATGACCGAGGTTAGCCTGATCAATTAACTGAAAATCAAAGCCGGTCGCGGTACCCAGTTCAAGAATGGCAGGCATGTTGAACGGGAACACCAGTCCATCTTTAATCTGGCTGAACGCCCTGGTCGCACGTTCGACGATAGCCGTCACGCCGTTTTCATCGCCCGAACGCTCTTCCCATGGTTTGAGGCTAATAAAGACGATACCGGAGTTCTGTCCCTGGCCGCTAAAGCTGAAGCCATTAACGGTGAACACCGATTTTACGTTCGCTTTTTCCTGGTTCAGGTAGTAATTCTGAATCTGATCCAGCACCTGCTGTGTGCGCGTCTGTGTCGCACCAGCAGGAAGTTGCACCATTGTCATAAAGACCCCCTGATCCTCTTCGGGCAAGAAGGAGGTAGGGAGGCGTAAAAACAGAACAGCCATTCCGCCGACGATAAGAACATATAGCAACAAGTAGCGTCCGGTTTTGCGCAGAATACCGCTGATACTATTGCTGTAATGCCCGACGCTTTTATCGAACAGGGCGTTAAACCATCCGAAAAAACCGCCTTTCTTTTCAACATGTCCGGCGGAAACGGGTTTTAGCAGCGTTGCGCAAAGCGCTGGCGTAAGAATGAGGGCGACCAGAACAGAAAGCGCCATCGCTGAAACAATGGTCAGAGAGAACTGGCGGTAAATGGCGCCGGTCGAGCCGCCAAAGAACGCCATGGGGATAAATACCGCCGAGAGCACCATCGCGATCCCGACCAGTGCGCCCTGGATCTGGACCATGGATTTCTGCGTCGCCTCTTTGGGCGGCAGTTTCTCTTCCGCCATGACGCGTTCGACGTTTTCTACTACCACGATGGCGTCATCGACCAGCAGGCCGATGGCCAGCACCATTCCGAACATCGTTAGCGTGTTGATGGAGAATCCGAATGCTGCGAGGATCGCGAATGTTCCCAACAGCACGACAGGCACTGCGATAGTTGGAATCAGCGTGGCGCGCAGATTTTGCAGGAACAGGTACATCACCAGGAAGACGAGGATGATGGCTTCAAACAGCGTTTTCACCACCTCGTTAATCGAGATTTTTACAAATGGTGTAGTGTCATAGGGGTAAACCACTTGCAAACCTTGCGGGAAGAAAGGTTGTAACTCAGCCAGCTTTGCTTTGACGCCTGCAGCAGTATCCAGCGCGTTTGCACCGGTCGCCAGCTTAATGCCCAGACCTGTTGCGGGCTGACCATTAATTTTCGTCACCATGTTATAGTTTTCGCCGCCGAGTTCGATGCGGGCTACATCTCTGAGGTGAACCATTGAGCCATCCTGGCCCACCTTCAGCGTTATGCGACCAAACTCTTCCGGCGTTTTCAGGCGTGTCTGAGCAATAATGGAGGCATTAAGTTGTTGACCCTGGACGGATGGCGCGCCTCCCAGTTGTCCTGCGGCAATCTGATTATTTTGCGTTCTCAGTTGATTGATAACGTCCAGCGGAGTCAACTGATATTTGTTCATTGCATTGCTGTCGAGCCAGATGCGCATTGCGTACTGTGCACCAAACATCTGGACATCGCCGACACCGGCTGTTCGGCTTATTGCGTCTTTAACGTTAGACGCCACATAGTCGGAAATATCATCCTGCGTCAGATTGTTATTATCGGAGACAAAACCCGCCACCATCAGGAAACCGCTGCTGGATTTCTCGACGCTGATTCCCTGCTGCTGTACTTCCTGAGGCAGTAAGGGCATCGCTAACTGTAATTTGTTTTGCACCTGGACCTGTGCGATATCCGGGTCAGTACCCGACTCGAAAGTCAGAGTAATGGTGACGCTCCCGGAGGAATCGCTGGTGGAGGACATATACATCAGGTTATCGATACCGTTCATATTCTGTTCGATAACCTGCGTAACCGTGTCTTGTACTGTCTGCGCATCCGCACCTGGGTAGGTGGCAGAAATAGCGACCGCAGGAGGTGCAATGGTCGGATACTGTGCAACGGGCAGTTGCATGATTGCCAGAGCCCCTGCCATCATCAGAATGATGGCCAGAACCCAGGCAAAAATAGGGCGATTGATAAAAAAGTTAGCCATGTCCGGTTACCTTATTGCGCAGTTTTTGCGGCTGGAGTTTCGGTATCGGTGGTTGCTTTAACCTTTACGCCGGGACGCGCTTTCTGCAATCCGCTGACGATAACCTTATCGCCAGGCTGTAAGCCCTCGCTGATTAACCACTTATCACCTATCGCCTGTGTAGCAACGACGGTGCGAGCCTCGACCTGACTCTTGTCATTGACAACCATCACCGTTGCATCGCCGCGTGGCGTACGCGTTACCCCTTGTTGGGGAAAGAGAATGGCATTCGGCTGGACGCCTTCATCAATACGAGCACGCACAAACATGCCCGGCAGCAGCGTGTGCTGTGGGTTAGGGAATACGGCCCTGAGGGTGATGGATCCGGTACTTTCATCAACGGTGACATCAGAGAACTGCAACGCACCTTTCAGCGGGTACGACTGACCATTTTCCATCACCAGTTCGACGGTACTGCTGGCGCTGTCTTTATGCAGGCTCCCTTGCTCAACGGACTGTTTGAGGCGCATAAAGTCATTACTGGACTGTGTTACGTCGACGTAAATAGGATCAAGTTGTTGCACGGTAGCAAGCTCAGTTGCCTGGCCATTCGTGACTAATGCGCCTTCGGTGACGTTAGATTTACCGATACGTCCGCTAATGGGCGATGTCACTTTGGTGTAGGCCAGGTTGATACGAGCGCTTTCGACCGCCGCTTTTGCCGCGATAACGGAGGCATTGGCCTGGCGAGCATCAGCAATGGCCTGATCGTACTCTTGCTGGCTGATGTACTTAGTGCCAACCAGCGGGACATAACGTTTTACCGTTAAATGTGCGATAGCTGCTGCCGCTTCACTCTTTGCCAGTTCGCCTTTGGCGCTGTCGTAGTCGGCCTGGTAAGTCGCGGGATCGATCTGATAAAGCGACTGACCGGCTTCAACATCGCTTCCCTCGGTGAAATTCCGTTTAAGTACAATCCCGCTGACCTGAGGACGGACTTCAGCAATACGAAATGCTGTTGTGCGCCCTGGTAATTCGGTCGTCACGGCTAAAGGCGCCTTTTCGACGACATGGACAGTCACCTGCGGCTCTGCGGGGTGAGCTTGTGTTTCTCCCTGATCGTTACAACCGGCGAGTAATACAGCGGACATGATGATGAATGAGGGCAGGAGTGAAAACCTGGCATTTTTCGTCATTTCTATTCCTTAAAAAACCGAACGCTCGTTATTAACCGGGTAACGCAGAGGCGATAACGCGCACAAGTGAAAATAATGGTTGGCTATCCTACAAATTATTAGCTTGCGATGTAAGCAATACTTATTTATGGGCGCGATACACGGCACGTAAAAACAAAAAAAGGATTAATCTTCGGTTGTTTCATTATGGTTTTAATAGTAATGCTATGATGCGCATAAACACATATTGAAATAAGTATTTGGTTGGTGAATATATTGGTGGTTGTTATTTGTTTTGTTTATTCGTGTGCAATGTCCATAATTAACTGTTTTAGAACTCGTCTAAATAAACGCTAAGTGATACATTTGTTCCGTTTAGCAAATATTAGATAAGAAAGTTAATCATTCTCTACCTTACCTCAGACAGTCGAAACCATGGCCAGAAAAACGAAAGCTGATGCCCTCAAAACACGACAGCACCTGATAGAAACAGCGATTATGCAGTTTGCCGTGCGTGGTGTTAGCAATACGACGTTAAACGATATTGCGGATGCCGCCAGCGTGACGCGGGGGGCGCTCTATTGGCATTTTGAAAATAAGACGCAATTGTTCAATGCGCTATGGTTACAACAACCTTCATTACGCGATCTTATTCAGGATAAGCTTATTGGTCGTTGGGGTGATAATCCTTTACAGCGACTGCGTGAAAAGTTTGTGGTGGGATTGCAATATATTGCACAGAATCCTCGCCAGCAGGCATTAATGCAAATTTTATATCATAAATGTGAATTTCATAACGATATGATATCAGAACAGACCATTCGCGATAAAATAGGTCTCAGTCATCAAAGCATTCGTGATTCACTGCAAAAGTGCGTGGATGAAAATCTGATTGCTACCAGTCTGGATTTAGATGTCATCATCATTATTCTGCACGGTAGCTTTAGCGGAATAATAAAAAACTGGTTAATGAATCCAGTGAGTTATGATTTGTATGGGCAAGCGCCAGTATTAGTTGATAACGTATTAAAAATGTTAAGCCCAGACGGCTGTGTAATGCAATTAATGCAGAGTGAAAATCAGCCAGGATAGTTTTAGCCGCCAGGGCCTGACGGCTGTCGATGTATTTTTCGTCGTGCTATTCGAGGTCGACGCAGTTGACCAGCTTGAGGGGGTTCACTGAATTCATATTCCGGCACTTATCGTGCTCCGTTGTCATCAGCTCTATCCACTGAATGAGCAGCGCATCAAAGAGAAAAACGAAGATCGCAAAAACAACCAGCCACCAATACTTGCGAATCATTACCAAACCCTGTGTATTCATGCCCAAGCGTGCAGGGAATATACACGAAATCTGCAAGCTGAAAAGCAGACTTACAATGCCTTTACTTTGCTGAAAGATCGCCGCTCTTTGCTGTTAATCGACTCTTTTTAGACAGATTTTTTGTCTTCCGCTTTTTCACCTTTGCAAGTTCATTCTCTGAAAAATGCGAACCAATGCTCATTCTTCTGAGCCCCATTTTTACGTACTCGGCATTGATTTCAATCCCGACAAACTTGCGACCTAATTCCACGGCAGTGGCACCGGTCGTGAAGCTACCGGCAAACGGATCCAGCACGCTGTCATCTGGACTGGAGGAAGCCAGAATGATGCGTTCAAGGAGGGCTTTGGGTTTTTGAGTGGGGTGATTTTCGTATTCGTCCATCAGATAACGAACGCGTGGAAACTCCCAGACATTGCCTGGTACTTTTTTCTGGTTGTAAGGTTGGGGCGGGTTCTTTCTGTAGTCTATCAGTGCACGTTTAGCGCCCGTTTTGGCTTCAACCAAAATATCATCACGATTAAACGTGTAGTTTTTCTGATCTTTTACCATCATCAGAAGCGGTTCATACATCGAACCAAAGTGATTTTTGGCCTGCACCCCGGAGCTATCGTATGACCACACGATACGGCTCTTGATAGTAAAGAGCTGGCGGCATTTGAGATCGATGTACGGCATGTTCTCCGTACTGTTCATGATGTACATGGTGCCGTGTGGTTTGAGAATGCGATGGCACTCGTCAATGCACTCAAACAGCCATGCCAAAAAGGCCTCTTCGTCCCAGGATTCCACCATCCCGTCAAAGTCTTTACCGATGTTATAAGGTGGGTCGGCGAAAATGAGATCGACGCTTTCTGACGGCAGCTTTTTCAGTTCGGTCAGAGCATCACCCAGGATTATCTTTTTAGATTCATCGCCAAAATAGACAGGTTCACATCTTGCGTTCATCGCCAAAGCCTCCCGTGTGACGTTAATAAAAAAGGCGCTTCCCCATGCCGAGTAGCGCCTTTTAAAACAAACATTTCGCTGATTAGTATCAGTTCATGCCGTATTTTTTCAGTTTTTTACGCAGCGTACCACGGTTGATGCCCATCATCAGGGCAGCACGGGTCTGGTTACCGCGGGTGTATTGCATCACCATGTCCAACAGGGGCTGTTCTACTTCAGCCAGTACCAGCTCATAGAGATCGTTAACATCCTGACCATTCAATTGAGCAAAATAGTTCTTCAGTGCCTGTTTAACCGAGTCACGCAGGGGCTTTTGAGTTACCTGATCCTGAGAGTTAACGGTAGAAACGGTCAGTACGTCAGAATTTACGCGTTGTTCGAACATAGTTCTGTCAGCTCTTTATTTCTGTTTACGCAAAATTTTCGAAGTATGCCTCCAACGCCGCCAGCTGTTCGCTGGAATCTTCAATGGCGTTGAATGTGCGCCGAAACTGGTCATCCGGAGCGTGTTCCTGGAGATACCAGGATACGTGTTTACGCGCAATTCGGTACCCTTTTGCCTGACCATAAAAGTCGTGCAGTTCCCGAACGTGCGCACAAAGCAAGCGCTTCACCTCTGCCAGAGGCAGCGGGGGCAGCAGCTCCCCAGTGTCCAGATAATGCTGGATTTCCCGAAAGATCCAGGGTCTTCCCTGAGCTGCACGTCCTATCATCAGGGCATCCGCCCCCGTATAGTCGAGTACAGCTCTGGCTTTATGCGGGTCAGTAATGTCGCCATTCGCGATAATCGGAATGGAAACTTTCTGCTTAACTGCCCGAATACTGTCGTACTCAGCATCTCCATTGAACAAACAGGCGCGGGTGCGTCCATGAATGGTCAGAGCCTGAATGCCACAGTCTTCAGCCAGTTGGGCAATCTCTACGCAGTTACGGTGTTCCGGAGCCCAGCCGGTGCGAATCTTGAGTGTGACAGGAACGTCCACTGCATTGACGACCTCGGTTAGTATTGATTTCACTAGATCCGGGTACTGCAAGAGGGCTGAACCTGCGAGCTTGCGATTCACTTTTTTAGCCGGACACCCCATATTGATATCAATAATCTGGGCGCCGCTTTCCACGTTAATACGTGCGGCATCGGCCATCTCAACAGGGTCGCTACCGGCAATTTGCACCGTGCGAATTCCTGGCTCATCAACGTGCACCATCCGTAAACGAGACTTGTCACTTTCCCAAACCTGCGGGTTAGAAGACATCATCTCGGATACCGTCAATCCTGCTCCCATCTCATAGCACAGCGTCCTGAATGGTCTGTCAGTGATGCCAGCCATAGGTGCTGCGATCAGGCGATTTCTGAGCTGGTATTGTCCGATGCGCATGAGTTAAGAAATGACCATACTGTGACTGCAAGGCGGCGTATATTACGCATTTTTCGCACGAGATGAAAGGCCAAACTTTGACCAATCCACTGAGGTGGATCAATGAATTGCCGTAAATATGAACGCATGAAAATATT
This sequence comes from Citrobacter sp. 506, assembly GCF_050434985.1. Classification (NCBI taxonomy): domain Bacteria; kingdom Pseudomonadati; phylum Pseudomonadota; class Gammaproteobacteria; order Enterobacterales; family Enterobacteriaceae; genus Citrobacter; species Citrobacter sp. 506. The sequence continues at coordinate 448,010 of NZ_JBNDJN010000004.1, read as the reverse complement.
TAATCATATAAATCATTGCATTATAAAGATGTGTCGATTTTATATACACATATAATTTTGCGTAACTTCTCATTTTTTCTTCAGCCGCAGAAGGTGTTGGCAAGATATTCTGCTGAATTAATCAGCAAATTGTCTCGCCATTGTGTGATCTCTACCTCATTTTAGTACAGGATCTCGGTATCTCCTGAATGGCTGTCGATGATCTTGCGCTCATTAACTGGCTGCGGTGGACGATTGTTCGCAGGCCCAACAATGTAGTGAAATTTATTCAGTTGTTCGGCTGAAAGGGCAACAGGCGTTTTCAGGACAGTCCAGCTGACGCCTTCAGTACAGGGAGGTGTAGTTAGCGAACCGCTATAGCGCCAATAGGTTTTATCGTCGGGTAAAAGTTGGTTGATATCGACTGGCGAGAAGATGGGCATACTGTTGTCCTCCATGGTTGGAAATGACTCCCACAAATTTTGAATCGCCTGGTTAGGTTCGCCGACGTCAAACATGACCGCCACGATAGTGATGTCTCCGCTTTGATTTTTGTGGACTAACTGCAACTCCAGCGGATAGGTTTTACCGTTGAAGGTATGTTCGCTCGGGGCGTGAAAATCTAAGTGTTTTAGATAATAAATCTTTCCATCAACTTCAATGGAGTTTGAGGTATAGCTACTCATTGTTGCCCGCAGAGTATGGTTAATGCTTCGAAATCTTGTCGGACCATCGACATATTGCATGCTGAGTGAAGGAAGTCCAAGTTTACGAGTTGTGGCGGTCTGGATATCAATGGGTGATTGATTTATTCCGGTCTGGCATGTTGCATACTCTTTGCTGATTTCTCCCCACTGTGCGGGACCAGATTCTCCGCTATAACCCCATGGCGCGGCCAGCGCGGTCAGTGGCATCAGGCATGCTGTCAGTAATGTTGTGATAAATAGGTTGAAGCGCATACGTTTACTCAACGAAAATCAATATAAAGATTAACAAAATCAATAAATTATTATATCGCTGGAGAACGTCTCAGTATGCTGGTCAATTGTCTGAAAATGGCGTGGTCAGGCAACCACGCCGGAAGGGATTATTTTTTCTGACCGGTAATGCGGCACCACTCTTCTTTCTCGATAACCGGATCGAGTGTAAAGAGTTCGGCATAGGCCTCACAGACGCTTTCCGCCTGGCTGGCAAGAATGCCAGAAAGCCCCAGTAAACCGCCCTCAACGGGCAGTACGCTGATTAACGGTGCCAGTTCACGTAATGGGCCTGCGAGGATGTTTGCGACCACCACGTCGGCTTTCATCGCCTCTGGCTGGTCTTTCGGCAGATAAAGCTCCAGACGCTCAGAAACGCCATTACGCTGGGCGTTATCACGGCTGGCCTGAATTGCTTGCGGATCGATGTCTACGCCGATGGCTTTTGCCGCACCCAGCTTCAGTGCCGCAATGGCAAGAATGCCGGAGCCGCAGCCGAAGTCGATGACGGTTTTGCCGTTAAGATCGAGACCGTCCAGCCATTGCAGGCATAGGGAGGTGGTGGGGTGAGTGCCGGTACCAAACGCCAGACCCGGGTCCAGCATCACGTTGACGGCATTCTCATCCGGGACATCGCGCCAGCTTGGGCAAATCCACAAACGTTCACCAAAGCGCATCGGGTGGAAGTTATCCATCCATTCGCGTTCCCAGTCTTTGTCTTCGAGCTGTTCGATTTTATGCGCGAAGCCTGTACCCAGCAGCGGATGCTGCTCCAGGATGGCAACCACTTCTTTCATGTCGGTTTCTGCATCGAACAAGCCGATAACGTCGGTATCTCCCCACAGGCGAGTCTCGCCCGGCAGAGGCTCAAATACCGGCGTATCATGCGTGTCCTGGAAAGTAATGGAAACGGAGCCCGCTTCCATCAGCGCATCGCTCAACTCTTCAGCGTTGGCACCGGTCGTGTTCAGTTTCAGTTGGATCCATGGCATGGCAAAACTCTTTTATTTATCAGTAGTCAATATGGCGGCTTGCGGGACGGCAGAACCGAAACGGTTGCCGATCAGGAAAGCCAGCAAGCTTATCAGTAACGAGGGCACAATCGGGTGGAAACCCAGGTACTGAATGTTAAATGTAGCGAGTACGGCATAAAGAACGCCGCCGATAATCATCGCGCTCAAAGCGCCCGCCGCGTTTGCCCGCTCCCAGTACAGGCCCAGTACCAGCGGCCACAGGAAGACGGCTTCCAGCCCGCCAAACGCCAGCAGATTAAGCCAGATAATCATTTCTGGTGGTTTCCAGGCAGCCAGTAGCAGTAACGCGCCGAGCAACAGGGTAATCACTGCCGACATGCGCTTCAGCCGGGTTTCGTTTTTCAGCTGTTCCGGACGCAGGTTCAGGTACAGATCCTTAATGATCGTAGCGGAACTTTGCAGCAATTGGGCATTGATCGTCGACATGATCGCGGCCATGGGGGCCGCGAGGAAGATCCCGGCAGCTACCGGCGGCAACACTTTGACCATCAGCGTAGGGATAACCAGATCCGGCACTGTCAGATCAGGGATCACCGCACGCCCCAACGCACCCGCCAGATGCATACCAAACATCAGGATTGCCACTACGATGGTGCCGATGATAATGCCGCGGTGTACAGCTTTGCTGTCTTTATAAGAGATGCAGCGTACTGCTGTATGCGGCAGCCCAATTACGCCAAAGCACACCAGTACCCAGAATGAGGTCATGAACGTGGGTGACAGAATGTCATCCGCGCCTTGCGGCGAGACCAGTTTAGGGTCGATAGTTTGCAGGGTTACCACCGCATTGCTGAGGCCACCGGCAGCATGAACGACGCCGACCAGCAGAACAATAGTACCAATCAGCATCACCATACCCTGCATGGTGTCGTTCAGTACGCTGGCGCGAAAACCGCCGAACGCCGTATACAATGCGATACTGACGCCAAAAATAAGCAAACCGGTTTCGTAAGGTATACCCGCAGCGGTTTCAAGCAAACGTGCGCCGCCAATAAACTGTACGGTCATTGCTCCGACAAACGCGACCAGCAGGCTAAGGCTTGCCAGCCACACAAGCAGGCGACTCTGGTAGCGGGCAAACAGCATATCGTTGAGGGTAACGGCATTATAACGGCGCGCCAGAATCGCGAATTTCTTACCAAGAATCCCCAGAGAAAGCCAAACGGCGGGCAACTGGATCATCGCCAGCAGCACCCATCCCAGCCCGTATTTGTAAGCGGCGCCAGGACCGCCAATAAACGAGCTGGCGCTAATGTAGGTTGCCGTTAGCGTCATGGCTAATACGACCCCGCCCATCGAGCGGCTGCCGAGGAAATATTCATTCAGGAAAGTGCCGGTCGATCTCTTACGCATGGCGTAAACGGAAAGACCGAAGACCACCAACAGATAGGCGACCAGCGGCAAAATAACTTCAAGCTGCATCGTCATCCTCCAACGGAATGTCGCGATAGATAAACTTCACCATCGCCCAGCACAGCACGATGAAAACCAGCGGCGTTAGCAGGCAGGCCATTTCGAACCAGTGTGGTAAGCCGGTAAAACCGAGCGTGGAATCTGGTAAGTAAGCGGCCACTAACCATGTGGCAAGATATAAAAGGGTCAGCCACAGCGCCCAGCGCGCCTCTTTATGGGCCTGAACAAAACGAGCGTCCATTTTTTGTCCCTTGTGGATAAAGAAAGCGGGGATTGTACCTTATGGCACGTGCGGGAGGGGAGAAAAACAAAAGGCCGGAATTTCCGGCCTTTTCAGTTAACGCACGCTTACTTTTCCTGAAGTCCGAGTTTTTTCTCCAGATAGTGGATATTGGTTCCACCGTGCTGGAAATGCTCGTCATTCATGATGCGGATCTGCAGATCAACGTTGGTTTTGATACCGTCGATGATCAGTTCCTGCAACGCGTTTTTCATACGGGCGATTGCTACGTCGCGGTTTTCGCCATAGCAGATCAGCTTACCGATCATTGAGTCATAGTACGGAGGTACGGTGTAGCCTGCGTAAATATGAGACTCCCAGCGCACACCAAAGCCACCCGGCGCGTGGAAACGCGTGATTTTACCCGGGCTTGGCAGGAAGGTGTTCGGGTCTTCGGCGTTGATACGGCATTCTACCGCATGGCCTTTAACCACAACTTCATCCTGCTTGATGGACAGCGGTTGTCCCGCAGCGATGCGCAGCTGCTCTTTGATTAGGTCAACGCCGGTGATCATTTCGGTTACCGGGTGTTCAACCTGAATACGGGTGTTCATTTCAATGAAGTAGAACTCGCCGTTTTCGAACAGGAACTCGAAAGTACCTGCACCGCGATAGCCGATATCAACGCACGCTTTGGCGCAACGCTCGCCGATGTAGCGACGCAGTTCCGGAGTAATGCCCGGTGCTGGCGCTTCTTCGACGACTTTCTGGTGACGACGCTGCATGGAGCAGTCACGTTCTGCCAGATAAATCGCGTTACCCTGACCGTCCGCCAGCACCTGAATTTCGATGTGGCGTGGGTTTTCCAGGTACTTCTCCATGTAAACCATGTCGTTGTTGAAAGCCGCTTTCGCTTCCGCTTTGGTCATGGAGATGGATTGTGCCAGTTCGGCATCGCTGCGCACGACGCGCATACCGCGACCGCCGCCGCCGCCGGAGGCTTTGATAATAACTGGATAACCGATGCGTTTAGCATGAGCGCGGTTAGCGTCCATGTCGTCGCCCAGCGGGCCGTCAGAGCCTGGGACTGTCGGTACGCCAGCTTTCTTCATCGCGGTAATTGCGGACACTTTGTCGCCCATCAGGCGGATGGTGTCGGCTTTCGGGCCGATGAAGATAAAGCCGGAACGTTCTACCTGTTCAGCAAAGTTGGCATTCTCAGAGAGGAAGCCATAGCCCGGGTGAATTGCCACTGCGCCGGTGATTTCAGCAGCGCTAATGATAGCCGGGATGTTCAGATAGCTTTTTACGGACGGAGCCGGGCCAATACAGACCGTCTCATCCGCCAGCAATACGTGTTTTAAATCGCGATCCGCGCTTGAATGCACAGCGACAGTCTTGATGCCCAGCTCTTTACAGGCACGCAGAATACGCAGGGCGATCTCACCGCGGTTGGCGATAACAATTTTATCCAACATGTTCGCCTCGTTATTCGATGACGACCAGCGGCTCGTCAAATTCTACCGGTTGACCGCTTTCTACCAGAATCGCTTTCACTACGCCGGATTTGTCGGCTTCGATCTGGTTCATCATTTTCATGGCTTCAACGATGCACAGGGTATCGCCCGCATTCACTTTCTGGCCGATTTCGATGAACGCTTTCGCATCTGGGCTCGGGGTGCGGTAGAACGTACCAACCATTGGGGAGCGTACGATGTGACCACTGATTTCCGCTGCTGCCGGAGCTTCCATACTTGGAGAGGCAGTTTGTGCGACAGCGTTAGACAGAGCTGGCTGCTGCATCACTGGTGCAGCATAAGCCTGTTGCATCATTGGAAAACTTGCAGCTGGCGCCGCACGGCTGATGCGTACAGACTCTTCGCCTTCAGAAATTTCCAGTTCGGAGATGCCTGATTCTTCAACCAGCTCGATCAGTTTTTTAATCTTACGAATATCCATGAGTGGGTTCCGTACTCTTTGTTTAGTGAGATTGTGACAAGCGTTTTACCGCCGTCTGTATAGCATTTTTATAACAGTGAGTGACAAGATGCCACGCATCTCAGGCATTGCACTGGGTGCGGTTGCCATTAAGTGAGATTGCCAGACTTGTTAGTCATTGTGCGGCTATCTTCTGCCATTTTCGGGTAAAAGACAAAATATACCTTCAACATGCGAATGTCACCCTTTCAGCGCTCTAAAAACGCTGCCGGGGATAGCAAAGTCGCACATTATAACTATTTCGTAGCAATTGGCAGCTAAATACTGGTCTTATCAGGGAAGATAATCAACCGTTAACATGTAAAGAAAATCGGATCGTCCACATTTTGTAACGCACTGCACATAACGTGAAACTACCGCCACCACTGGCGAAACTTCTTGTAACGGCAGGCTAACAACACCACAGCGAGTGCTGCATAAATAATCGGTTGAGGGGAGATAATTTTTACCGACCACAGATAATGTATGGGTGCCAGGATCGCCACAAGATAGACGAAGTTGTGCAAATACTGCCAATTTTTGCCCAGTTTTCGCTGAGCCGACTGGGTGGAGGTTAACGTGAGGGCGAATAATATGCCCCAACTGGCAATGCCCAACATCAAATAAGGTCGCGTGATTAATTCCCGTCCTAACAGCGCCAGATTATGAATGCCCAGTTCCAGGATTGCGTAGCTGGTTAAATGCAACGTTGCCCAGGCGAAACACCATAGCCCTAACAGGCGCCGTGTGCGTATCAATAATGGCTGTTTAGCGTAGCGCGCGAGGGGAGAGACCAGCAAGGTCGCCAGCAAGAATTTCAGAGCTGTCCTACCGGTAAAGTGCTGGATATCCTTGACCGGGTCTGCGCTCAGACCACCGTGATTCACCGCCCAAAATAGCCAGACAAACGGTAAAAAGCCGGCAAGATGCAGGCAAACTTTCAGTCCGGTAATGTGCTTTGCAGTCAGGCGCACTTAAAAATTCTCCTGCAGATTAAGACCACGGTACAGCGAAGCGACCTCGTCGGCGTAACCGTTAAACAGCAGCGTGGGTTGGCGCTGAACGTCCAGAATACCGCCTGCGCCAATAAAACGTTCAGTGGCCTGGGACCAGCGCGGGTGATCGACATGCGGATTCACGTTGGCATAAAATCCATATTCATTGGGGGCGGCCAGGTTCCAGGTTGTCGGGGGGCGTTCGCGGGTTAGTTTAATACTCACGATCGACTTAATGCCTTTAAATCCGTATTTCCACGGCACAATTAAGCGAATGGGCGCGCCATTTTGTGGGGGAAGAGCTTTTCCATAAACCCCCACGGTAAGCAGAGTGAGTGGATGCATAGCTTCATCCAGACGCAGTCCTTCAATATAGGGATACTTCAGCCCGCCGCCAATAAAGCGATCTTTTTGTCCAGGCATCTCATCCGGTGCGTAGATCGTTTCGAAGGCGACATATTTTGCGTTGCTGGTGGGTTCAACCTGCGCCAGCAGTTTATGTAACGGAAAACCAATCCATGGCACGACCATTGACCAGGCTTCCACACAGCGCATCCGGTAAATCCGTTCTTCCAGTGGGAAACGGGCGGTCAGCGCATCGTGATCGAGGGTGAGTGGTTTTGCCACCTCACCACTGATTTTTAACGTCCACGGATCGGTTTTCAGACTGCCAGCATTGGCTGCCGGATCCGCTTTATCGAGACCGAACTCATAGAAGTTGTTGTAGCCAGAAACTTTATCCGCCGGCGTTAAAGGAAGCGAATTTTGCCAGGCGGCGGGTTTACTGAAATCAAGCGGCTTACCCGCGGGCGCGGGCGGGCGGTCATTCCCCTTAAACCAGCTAAGAAGGTCAGCCTGTGCAGAGAGGGGGAAAGACAACGCGGCGGCGCTGAACCCTAATGCTTTCAGTACCTGGCGGCGTTGCATAAAAAAAGCCGACTCGTCAGTGACGTCGGCTTCTGTAAATGGACGTAATTTCTTCATAACAGACTCCCGGCTTACGCGTCATAACTGACAGGGGACGCGTAGTTAATATGGCAGGGAGTCTGTAGATATGCCGCGAAATTTCGTTAATTAAGTGTAAATTTCTGCGCCAGAGCTTGTTACTTCACCTTCACCAGCGTACGACCTTGCACCTGGTTATTGATGATGGCATCGGCAAACTTCGGCGCATCCGCCAGCGTAATCTCCGTGGCGGCCTGAGCATAGAAAGATTCCGGTAGATCCTTAACCAGACGCGCCCAGGCTTCTGCCCGGCGTGCCGGCGGGGTCATCACCGAGTCCACCCCTTGCAAACGAACGTTACGCAGAATAAATGGCATCACCGTCGTCGGCAGAGCGAAACCGCCAGCCAGACCGCAGGCGGCAACGCAGCCACCGTAGTTCATCTGTGCCAGGACTTTTGCCAGAACTTTGTCGCCAACGGTATCAACCGCACCAGCCCACAGCTGTTTTTCCAACGGGCGAGATTCAGCAAATTCATCGCGGCTAAGGATACGGTTAGCGCCCAGGCTCTTCAGGTAGTCGTGAGTGCTTTCGCGACCCGAAACCGCCGCAACCTGATAACCCAGCTTATGCAGTAACGCCACGGCCGTGCTGCCCACGCCGCCGCTGGCGCCGGTGACGACAATCTCACCGTCTTGCGGGCGAATACCTGCATCTTCAAGCGCCATGACGCACAGCATGGCGGTAAAGCCAGCGGTCCCGATAACCATGGCTTTACGTCCGTCCAGCCCTTGTGGCAGCGCAACCAGCCAGTCGCCTTTCACGCGTGCGCGTTCGGCCAGTCCACCCCAATGATTTTCACCCACGCCCCAGCCGGTCAGTAAAACTTCCTGACCTGCATGAAAACGGGGATCTTCGCTTGTGCGCACGGTACCGGCGAAATCGATACCAGGAATCATCGGAAAATTGCGAATGATTTTACCCTTTCCGGTGATAGCCAGGGCGTCTTTATAGTTCAGGCTTGACCAGTGGACATCCACCGTCACATCGCCTTCCGGTAGCTGATTTTCGTCGAGGGGTTGAACGGATGCGAGGGTTTTTCCGTCCTGCTGTTCTAAGATCAAAGCCTGCATAACCTGTCCTCAATTCGTATAGTGGATTGGAAAATTATTAATGAAGACTATACTCGCTAATCAAAACATGATGCCGATTCCGCGCAATAAATTGCCAGATATACCTAATTTGGTAGTATGCCCACACTGTTTGTATAAATGGACAGATTTTGCGTTCAGTTTTGCATTTTCGCGCCGCTTTATCACTTTCATGCCTGTTTCATAACTGTCGGAGTTAACACAAGGATGCGATTAACGACGAAATTTTCAGCTTTTGTGACGCTGCTTACAGGGTTAACGATCTTCGTAACTCTGATCGGCTGCTCGCTGAGTTTCTATAACGCGATTCAATATAAGTTCACCACCCGTGTTCAGGCGGTGGCGACGGCGATTGATACGCACCTTGTCTCCCGCGATGTCGTTGCGCTAACCCCGCAAATCGATGAACTGATGGTTTCGGTTGATATCGTGCGCGTCGAACTGCTACAGGGCGAACACGTGGTGTATGACCACTCCCGAACCAGCAGCTACCGCCCGGCGGGGACGAACAATCTGTATCGTGATGTCACCGTCCCGTTGGTCAAACACCCGGGCATGTCGCTGCGTCTGGTTTATCAGGATCCCATGGGCAACTATTTCCATTCGCTGATGACTACCGCGCCGCTCACGTTGGCGATTGCTTTCATTATACTGATGCTCTTTTTGTCTGTGCGCTGGCTTCAGCGTCAGCTTTCAGGTCAAGAGTTGCTGGAGATTCGTTCAACGCGCATTCTTAACGGCGAACGTGGACCGAACGTGCGGGGGACTGTTTATGAATGGCCTGCGCGTACCAGTAGCGCGCTCGATATGCTGCTGACCGAAATTCAAAGTGCCCGCGAGCAACGTAGCCGACTGGATACGCTGATTCGTTCCTATGTGGCGCAGGATACAAAAACCGGGCTAAGCAACCGCCTGTTCTTTGATAACCAACTGGCAACGCTGCTGGAAGATCAGGAAAAAGTGGGATCGCATGGCGTCGTGATGATGGTACGCCTGCCGGACTTTACGCTGCTGCGCGATAGCTGGGGAATTACCCTTGCTGAAGAACAAATTTCAACGCTAATCAATTTGTTGTCGACTTTTATGACGCGCTATCCGGGCGCGTTGCTGGCGCGCTACCACCGTAGCGATTTTGCCATCCTGTTGCCACACCGCACGCTGAAAGAGGCGGAAAGTATTGCCGGGCAATTATTAAAAGCGGTAGATGCGCTTCCGGCTAATAAAATGATCGACCGTGCCGATATGGTTCATATTGGCATTTGTGTTTGCCGCAGCGGTCAGTCGACGGAACAAGTGATGGATCACGCCGAAGCCGCCACGCGAAACTCGGTATTGCAGGGTGGGAACAGTTGGTCGGTCTATGATGACTCACTACCGGAAAAAGGTCGGGGTAACGTACGCTGGCGAACGCTGATCGAACAGATGCTCAGCCGGGGTGGACCAAGAATTTATCAAAAGCCTGCGGTAACCCGTGAAGGACGGGTGCACCACCGGGAGCTGATGTGCCGTATTTTTGATGGCAGCGAAGAGGTTATTTCGGCGGAATATATGCCGATGGTCCTGCAGTTTGGCCTGGCAGAAGAATATGACCGCCTGCAAATCAGCCGTCTGATCTTACTGTTGGGCTATTGGCCGCAGGAAAACCTGGCGATGCAGACAACGGTTGAATCGCTAATTCGCCCACGTTTTCAGCGCTGGCTACGTGATACGCTGATGCAGTGCGAAAAATCATTACGCAAACGCATAATTATTGAACTTGCTGAGGCAGATGTCTGTCAACACATCAGCCGGTTACAGCCCGTCATCAGATTGATGAATGCGCTGGGTGTGCGAATTGCCGTTACGCAGGCGGGTTTAACGCTGGTGAGCACCAGTTGGATCAAAGAGCTTAACGTTGAGTTATTGAAGCTGCATCCAAGCCTGGTGAGGAATATTGATAAGCGAACCGAAAACCAGCTCCTGGTGCAAAGCCTGGTGGAGGCTTGTTCTGGAACACCAACGCAGGTTTACGCCACGGGCGTTCGTTCGCGTAGCGAGTGGCATACGCTGACGGAACGCGGAGTTGCGGGTGGGCAAGGGGATTTTTTTGCCGCATCACAGCCACTTGACACTAACGTGAAAAAATATTCGCAAAGATACTCGGTTTAACCTGCCGTTTAATTCGTTTTCACGTAGAATAACGCGCGCTGTGCCTTCTGGGGGTGTGCTTGTCTGCTCGCCAGGTTGTAACAGCAAACATGCAGGTGAATGACCTTTGACAGGTTGCAAACAAAAGCGAGGAGTGCTGCTGATTTATTCAGCCCTGATGGACTCAGGCCGATTTTGTAACAAAGGAAACGAACTGCACTAATTTTCACCGTAGCAGATGATTTTTGCGCCTTGTCGCTGCTGCGTGTGGTTGGTAAAGTAAGCGGATTTTGTTTTCCGCCCCAGCTTTCAGGATTATCCCTTAGTATGTTGAAAAAATTTCGTGGCATGTTTTCCAATGACCTGTCCATTGACCTGGGTACCGCGAATACCCTTATTTATGTAAAAGGACAAGGCATCGTATTGAATGAGCCTTCTGTTGTGGCCATTCGTCAGGATCGTGCCGGCTCGCCAAAAAGCGTAGCCGCAGTGGGCCATGACGCGAAGCAGATGCTGGGTCGTACACCGGGCAATATCGCCGCCATTCGCCCAATGAAAGACGGCGTTATCGCTGACTTCTTCGTGACTGAAAAAATGCTCCAGCACTTTATCAAACAAGTGCACAGCAACAGCTTCATGCGCCCAAGCCCGCGCGTACTGGTATGTGTACCGGTTGGAGCAACTCAGGTTGAACGCCGCGCGATCCGTGAATCCGCCCAGGGCGCAGGTGCCCGTGAAGTATTCCTGATCGAAGAGCCGATGGCGGCTGCGATCGGGGCGGGTCTGCCAGTTTCTGAAGCAACCGGTTCTATGGTTGTGGATATCGGTGGTGGTACAACTGAAGTTGCCGTTATCTCCCTGAACGGCGTGGTTTACTCCTCTTCTGTACGTATTGGCGGCGACCGCTTCGACGAAGCCATCATTAATTATGTTCGTCGTAACTACGGTTCTCTGATTGGTGAAGCCACCGCAGAACGTATTAAACACGAAATCGGTTCCGCTTATCCGGGCGACGAAGTGCGCGAGATCGAAGTTCGCGGCCGTAACCTGGCAGAAGGTGTTCCACGCGGCTTTACCCTGAACTCCAACGAGATTCTGGAAGCCCTGCAGGAACCGCTGACCGGTATCGTGAGCGCGGTGATGGTTGCACTGGAACAGTGTCCGCCAGAACTGGCGTCTGACATCTCCGAACGCGGCATGGTACTGACCGGTGGCGGTGCTCTGCTGCGTAACCTTGACCGTCTGTTAATGGAAGAAACCGGTATTCCAGTTGTTGTTGCTGAAGATCCGCTGACCTGCGTGGCGCGCGGTGGCGGCAAGGCGCTGGAAATGATCGATATGCACGGCGGCGACCTGTTCAGCGAAGAGTAATCGGATGCAGGTAGGGTAGCCCGCGGGTTGCCCTTCCGCTCTGATACGAGAATACGCATAGACTATGAAGCCAATTTTTAGCCGTGGCCCGTCGCTACAGATTCGCCTTATTCTGGCGGTGCTGGTGGCGCTCGGCGTTATTATTGCCGACAGCCGCCTGGGTACGTTTAGTCAAATCCGAACGTACATGGATACCGCCGTCAGTCCTTTCTACTTTATCTCAAATGGTCCTCGTGAATTACTCGACGGCGTTTCGCAAACGCTGGCTTCGCGTGACCAACTCGAACTTGAAAATCGGGCGTTGCGTCAGGAACTGCTGCTGAAAAACAGCGAGCTGCTGATGCTGGGGCAATATAAACAGGAGAACGCGCGTTTGCGTGAGCTGCTGGGATCGCCGCTGCGTCAGGACGAACAAAAGATGGTGACGCAGGTCATCTCAACGGTTAATGACCCTTACAGCGATCAGGTGGTGATCGACAAAGGGAGCGTTAACGGGGTCTACGAAGGTCAGCCGGTTATTAGCGACAAAGGCGTTGTGGGTCAGGTCGTAGCGGTGGCTAAACTGACCAGCCGCGTGCTGCTGATTTGCGATGCGACGCATGCTCTGCCCATTCAGGTACTGCGTAACGATATCCGCGTGATCGCTGCCGGTAACGGCTGCACCGACGATCTTCAGCTCGAACACCTGCCGGCCAACACTGACATTCGCGTTGGCGATGTGCTGGTTACCTCGGGTCTGGGGGGACGTTTCCCTGAAGGCTATCCGGTTGGTGTTGTTTCTTCCGTTAAGCTGGACACTCAGCGCGCTTATACCGTGATTCAGGCACGCCCGACCGCGGGTCTGCAGCGTCTGCGTTATCTGCTGCTGTTGTGGGGCGCCGATCGTAACGGCGCAAATCCGATGACGCCAGAGGAAGTGCACCGCGTTGCCAATGAACGTCTGATGCAAATGATGCCGCAAGTTCTGCCTGCACCAGATGCCATGGGGCCGCCTGCGCCAGTGCCAGCTCCCGCAACAGGCGTGACTCCAGCGCCTGCGGACACCACGCCGCCACAACCTGCTCCGCGTAAGCCGGGAGGACAGTAAGTGGCAAGCTATCGTAGCCAGGGACGTTGGGTGATTTGGCTCTCGTTCCTTATTGCACTGTTGCTGCAAATCATGCCCTGGCCGGACGATATTCTGGTTTTCCGGCCAAACTGGGTACTGCTCATCTTGTTGTACTGGATCCTGGCGCTGCCGCATCGCGTAAATGTGGGCACGGGGTTTGTGGTGGGTGCCATACTGGATCTCATCAGCGGCTCCACGCTTGGCGTGCGCGCATTGTCGATGAGTATCATTGCTTATCTGGTCGCGCTGAAATTCCAGCTATTCCGTAACCTCGCGCTCTGGCAACAGGCGCTGGTGGTCATGTTGTTATCACTGGTCGTGGATATTATTGTTTTCTGGGCCGAGTTTTTAGTGATCAATGTCTCTTTCAGACCCGAAGTGTTCTGGAGTAGTGTAGTGAATGGTGTGCTTTGGCCATGGCTATTCTTACTGATGCGTAAAGTCCGTCAGCAGTTTGCGGTGCAATAAGGTTGATATGAATACTCTGTATCTTGCTTCAGGTTCTCCACGTCGTCAGGAGCTGCTCGCTCAGCTTGGTGTTACCTTTGAACGGCTGGTGCCTGGGATTGAAGAACAGCGACACCCGCAGGAGAGCGCGCAGCAGTATGTTTCGCGTCTCGCACGCGAAAAAGCGCAGGCTGGCGTGGCGCTGGCGCAGCGCGATTTGCCGGTATTGGGTGCAGATACCATTGTTATCCTTAATGGCGAAGTGCTGGAAAAACCACACGACGTCGCCCATGCCGCAGTAATGCTGCGCAAACTGTCGGGTAAAACGCATCAGGTCATGACCGCCGTGGCATTGGCCGACCGCCGGCACAGTCTGGACTGTCTGGTGGTGACGGAAGTGACGTTCAGAGCACTAACCGATGAGGACATCGCGGGCTATGTTGCCAGCGGTGAACCAATGGATAAAGCAGGTGCATACGGTATTCAAGGGTTGGGTGGCTGTTTTGTCAGGAAGATCAATGGCAGCTATCACGCCGTAGTCGGCTTACCGCTGGTAGAAACGTATGAGTTGCTGACCAATTTTAACGCACTGCGTGAGAAAAGGGATAAACATGACGGCTGAATTGTTGGTAAACGTAACGCCATCGGAAACTCGGGTGGCTTACATTGATGGCGGTATTCTGCAGGAAATTCATATTGAACGTGAGGCGCGACGCGGAATCGTAGGCAATATCTACAAAGGTCGTGTAAGTCGTGTACTTCCGGGTATGCAGGCGGCTTTTGTAGATATTGGACTGGATAAAGCCGCATTTCTTCACGCTTCAGACATCATGCCGCACACCGAATGCGTGGCGGGTGAAGAACAAAAACAGTTCACCGTGCGCGACATTTCTGAACTGGTGCGCCAGGGCCAGGATCTGATGGTGCAGGTGGTAAAAGATCCGTTGGGTACTAAGGGCGCACGCCTGACGACGGACATCACGCTTCCTTCCCGTTACCTCGTCTTTATGCCAGGTGCTTCGCACGTTGGCGTTTCCCAACGTATCGAAAGCGAAACCGAACGCGAACGCCTGAAAAAAGTGGTGGCGGATTACTGCGATGAACAGGGCGGATTCATTATTCGCACAGCGGCGGAAGGCGTCTGCGAGGAGGATCTGGCCTCGGATGCTGCCTACCTGAAGCGCGTCTGGACTAAAGTCATGGAGCGTAAAAAGCGCCCGCAAACGCGCTACCAGATGTACGGCGAACTGGCGCTGGCGCAGCGCGTGTTGCGTGATTTTGCCGATGCCCAGCTTGACCGGATCCGCGTTGACTCTCGTCTGACTTATGAAGCGTTGCTGGAGTTCACAGCGGAATATATCCCCGAAATGACCAGCAAGCTGGAACATTACAGCGGGCGCCAGCCCATTTTTGATCTCTTTGACGTTGAGAATGAAATCCAGCGCGCGCTGGAACGCAAGGTTGAACTGAAATCCGGCGGCTATCTGATCATCGATCAAACTGAAGCAATGACCACCGTCGATATCAATACCGGAGCGTTTGTTGGGCATCGTAATCTCGACGACACTATCTTTAATACTAATATTGAAGCAACGCAGGCCATTGCTCGTCAGCTGCGTCTGCGTAACCTCGGCGGCATTATCATTATCGATTTTATCGACATGAATAATGAAGACCACCGTCGACGGGTACTGCACTCTCTGGAACAGGCGCTGAGCAAGGATCGCGTAAAAACCAGCATCAACGGTTTTTCACAGCTGGGCCTGGTGGAGATGACGCGCAAACGCACGCGTGAAAGCGTGGAGCATGTGTTGTGCAACGAGTGTCCGACCTGTCATGGGCGCGGTACGGTGAAAACCGTGGAAACTGTATGCTATGAAATCATGCGCGAAATCGTGCGGGTACACCATGCATATGACTCCGATCGTTTCCTGGTTTATGCATCTCCGGCAGTGGCTGAAACCCTGAAGGGTGAAGAGTCACATGCGTTGGCGGAAGTGGAAATCTTTGTCGGCAAACAGGTTAAAGTACAAGTCGAACCGCTGTATAACCAGGAGCAGTTCGACGTTGTCATGATGTAATCTGGCCTGGAAAACGCCCAATGGCGATACCTTGCAGGCCGGAGAAGGCGTTCACGCCGCCATCCGGCAAGACGGTTTTGTGAGTCACATTTTTTGGTAGACAAGGAGAGGCGCGTGAGGCGATTGCCGGGGATATTACTGCTCACTGGAGCCGCATTCGTTGTCATCGCAGCGCTGCTGGTCAGTGGGCTGCGCCTTGCGCTACCTCATCTTGATAGCTGGCGTCCGGCCATCCTTGGCAAGATTGAATCCGCCACCGGTCTGCCCGTCTCCGCCAGCCAACTTTCCGCTAGCTGGCAAAATTTCGGTCCTACTCTTGAAGCGCGCGATATCCACGCGCAGCTTAAAGACGGCGGTGAATTTTCGGTAAAGCGCGTCACCTTAGCGCTGGATGTGTGGCAAAGCTTGCTGCACATGCGCTGGCAGTTTCGCGATCTCACCTTCTGGCAGTTGCAGCTGCGTACCAACACCCCCATCCAGCGCAGCGAAAGCGGTGATGGAATTGAAGCCGGCCACCTGAGCGATCTCTTCCTGCGTCAGTTTGATCATTTCGATCTACGCGACAGCCAGATTAGCTTTTTAACCCTCTCAGGCCAGCGTGCAGAACTGGCGATCCCACAGCTTACCTGGCTTAACGGTAAAAATCGGCATCGCGCTGAAGGCCAGGTCAGTCTCTCCAGTTTGACCGGGCAGCACGGTGTTATGCAGGTTCGAATGGATCTGCGTGATGACAACGGGCTGTTGAATAACGGTCGGGTCTGGCTGCAGGCCGACGATATCGACGTCAAGCCGTGGCTGGGTAAATGGATGCAGGATAATGTCGCGTTGCAAACCGCGCGTTTTAGCCTGGAAGCATGGATGACGATCAGAAAAGGCGTCGTTTCCGGCGGCGATGTCTGGCTGAAAAAAGGTGGGGCAAGTTGGCTGGGAGAGAATCGTACGCACACGCTCTCCGTCGATAACCTGACGGCGCACATCAGCCGCGAGCAGTCGGGCTGGCAATTCTCCATTCCCGATACCCGTATCACGATGGATGATAAACCCTGGCCAAGCGGGGCGTTAGCGCTGGCCTGGATCCCTGAACAGGAAGTCGGCGGCGAGAATAACAAACGCAGCGACGAGCTACGCATCCGCGCCAGCAATCTGGAGCTGGCCGGGTTAGAAGGGCTGCGTCCGATGGCGGCCAAGTTATCGCCTGCGCTGGGTGATATCTGGCGGGCCACGCAGCCGAGCGGCAAAATAGATGTGCTGGCGCTGGATATCCCGTTACAGGCAACAGAAAAAACCCGCTTCCAGTCCTCGTGGACCAATTTGGCCTGGAAACAGTGGAAGCTGCTGCCAGGGGCAGAGCATTTCTCCGGTAGGCTTGCGGGCAGCGTTGAAAACGGGGCGCTCACTGCTTCCATGAAGCAAGCTAAAATGCCGTATGAAACCGTCTTTCGCGCACCGCTGGAAATAGAGGACGGCGTAGCGACGCTAAGCTGGCTGAAGAATGATAAAGGTTTCCAGTTAGATGGGCGCAATATTGATGTTAAAGCGAAAGCGGTACACGCACGCGGTGGTTTTCGCTATCTGCAGCCCGCCAATGATGAGCCATGGTTGGGCATTCTGGCAGGTATCAGCACCGACGATGGCTCTCAGGCCTGGCGTTACTTCCCGGAAAACCTGATGGGCAAAGAGCTTGTTGATTACCTCAGCGGCGCTATTCAGGGCGGCGAAGCGGATAACGCCACGTTGGTGTATGGCGGCGACCCGCATCTGTTCCCGTATCTACACAATGAAGGGCAGTTCCAGGTACTGGTGCCGCTTCGCAATGCGAAGTTTGCTTTCCAGCCCGACTGGCCCGCGCTGACTGACCTTAATATTGAACTGAACTTCATTAACGACGGCCTGTGGATGAAGACCGATAGCGTTAATCTGGGCGGCGTGAAGGCCAGTAATCTGACGGCTAACATCCCCGACTATGCCAAAGAAAAACTGCTGATTGATGCCGACATCAACGGGCCGGGCAAGGCGGTTGGACCTTATTTTGATGAGACGCCATTGAAGGATTCACTCGGCGCTACGCTTGAGCAGTTGCAGATTGACGGCGATGTGAATGCTCGCTTACATCTTGATATTCCGCTAGACGGCTCGCTGGTTACCGCCAAAGGTGACGTCAACCTGCGTGATAACAGCCTGTTTATTAAACCGCTCGACAGCACGCTGAAGAATTTGAATGGTAAATTCAGCTTTATCAACGGCGATCTGAAGAGCGAGCCGATGACCGCGAACTGGTTTAATCAGCCGCTGAACGTCGACTTTTCCACGACCGAAGGGGCGAAAGCCTATCAGGTAGCCGTGAATCTGCAAGGTGACTGGCAGCCAAGCCGCATGGGGATTTTACCGGCGCAGGTCAACGACGCGTTGAACGGTAGCATAGCGTGGAATGGCAAGGTAGGAATCGATCTTCCGTATCATGCTGGGCCGACCTACAACGTTGAGTTAAAGGGCGACCTCAAGAATGTAAGTAGTCACTTACCTTCTCCGCTGAATAAGGCGGCCGGTGAGGCGTTGCCGGTGAACGTTAAGGCCAACGGCAATCTGCGCAGCTTTGATCTGACCGGCAACGCTGGCAGCAAGAATCATTTTAATAGCCGCTGGCTGCTGAATCAGAAACTGACGCTTGACCGCGCAATCTGGGCGTCGGAAAGCCGCACCGTGCCAGCGTTACCCGATCAACAAGGCATAGAGCTTAATCTTCCCCCTATGGATGGCGCGCAATGGCTGGCGTTATTCCAGAAAGGCGCTGTGGATAACGTGGGCAGCAACGCTAACTTCCCGCAGCGCATCACGGTGCGTACGCCATCGTTATCCCTGGGCGGTCAACAGTGGAATAATTTGAGTATCGTTTCTGAGCCTGCGAGCAATGGCTCCACCGTGCAGGCGCAGGGCCGTGAAATTAACGCCACGCTGGCTATGCGCAATAATGCGCCGTGGCTGGCCAATATTAAGTATCTTTATTACAACCCAAGCGCGGCAAAACCGTCACAAAATAGTACGCCAGCCTCGCCGTTCTCAGCCATCGACAACGTCAGCTTC
This sequence comes from Citrobacter sp. 506, assembly GCF_050434985.1. Taxonomy (NCBI): domain Bacteria; kingdom Pseudomonadati; phylum Pseudomonadota; class Gammaproteobacteria; order Enterobacterales; family Enterobacteriaceae; genus Citrobacter; species Citrobacter sp. 506. Next base: position 429,104 of record NZ_JBNDJN010000004.1, on the reverse strand, counting down.
CGTGGCTGGCCGGACCTTCAGCTGCGCTGTGCCGAGTGCTGGATGTGGGGACAGAAATACGGGCGCATTGACGCCGATGTAGCGATTAAAGGCGACACGCTCACCTTGAGTAACGGTCTGTTGGATACGGGTTTTGCCAGACTGACCACCGACGGCGTGTGGGTGAATGCGCCGGGCAAGGAGCGAACGTCGCTGAAGGGTAAACTGAGCGGCAATAAAATTGACTCCGCAGCCGGTTTCTTTGGCGTATCAACGCCGATCCGCAATTCTTCATTCAACGTGGAGTATGATCTGCATTGGCGTAATCCGCCGTGGGATCCTGATGTAGCCTCGCTGAATGGTATTTTGCGTACCCGGCTGGGCAAAGGCGAACTTACCGAACTCAGTACCGGACATGCGGGGCAACTGTTACGTCTGCTAAGCTTCGATGCGTTACTGCGTAAACTGCGCTTTGATTTTAGCGACACCTTCAGCGAAGGCTTCTATTTCGACTCGATTCGCAGCACGGCGTGGATCAAAGATGGCGTGATGCATACCGACGACACGCTGGTGGATGGTCTGGAAGCCGACATTGCGATGAAAGGCTCGGTGAACCTGGTACGCCGGGAGCTGGACATGGAAGCCATCGTCGCACCAGAAATATCTGCCACCGTAGGGGTTGCCGCCGCGTTTGCCGTCAACCCGATTGTTGGTGCGGCGGTGTTTGCCGCCAGTAAGGTACTGGGGCCGCTGTGGAGCAAAGTCTCAATTCTGCGCTATCGCATCACTGGTCCGGTCGATAAGCCGCAAATTAACGAAGTTCTGCGTCAGCCGCGCAAAGAAAGCCAGCAATGATTTGACGGGGGCGAGTAATTGCCCCAATCTCAGTACATAGTATTGCCGGATGGCGCAGCGCTTATCCGGCCTACAGCAGCCTAACAACGTAGGCCGGATAAGGCGTTTTTTCCGCTATCCGGCAGAATTAAATGAGTAATCAAAACGATGAGTCTGAACCTGGTAAGTGAACAATTGCTAGCGGCAAATGGCCTGAAACATCAGGATCTGTTTGCCATCCTGGGCCAACTGGCCGAACGCCGTCTTGATTACGGCGATCTCTATTTTCAGTCGAGCTATCACGAATCCTGGGTTTTAGAAGACCGCATCATTAAAGATGGTTCTTACAATATCGATCAGGGCGTTGGCGTGCGCGCCATCAGCGGCGAGAAAACAGGGTTTGCCTATGCAGACCAGATTAGCCTGTTGGCGCTGGAACAAAGCGCTCATGCCGCGCGTACTATCGTGCGTGACAACGGTGACGGCAAAGTAAAAACGCTGGGGGCCGTGGAGCATCAGGCGCTTTACACCTCGGTTGATCCGCTGCAGAGCATGAGCCGCGAAGAAAAACTGGATATCCTGCGCCGCGTAGACAACGTGGCCCGTGCCGCCGACAAACGCGTCCAGGAAGTGACCGCCAGCCTGACCGGTGTTTATGAACTGATCCTGGTGGCCGCGACTGATGGTACGCTGGCCGCTGACGTCCGCCCGCTGGTACGTTTGTCCGTAAGCGTACAGGTCGAAGAGGACGGTAAGCGTGAGCGCGGTGCCAGCGGTGGCGGCGGTCGTTTTGGCTATGACTATTTCCTTGGCGACCTTGATGGTGAAGTCCGTGCCGACGCGTGGGCGAAAGAGGCCGTACGCATGGCGTTAGTCAATCTGTCCGCGGTAGCAGCGCCTGCAGGTACGCTGCCGGTAGTACTCGGCGCTGGCTGGCCTGGTGTTCTGCTGCATGAAGCGGTCGGTCATGGTCTGGAAGGTGATTTTAACCGCCGTGGCACCTCGGTATTCAGCGGTCACATGGGTGAGCTGGTGGCATCAGAACTGTGTACCGTTGTGGATGATGGCACAATGGCGGACCGTCGTGGTTCCGTGGCTATCGATGACGAAGGGACACCGGGTCAGTACAACGTGCTGATCGAAAACGGCATTCTGAAAGGCTACATGCAGGACAAACTGAATGCGCGCCTGATGGGCGTAGCGCCAACGGGTAACGGTCGCCGTGAATCTTACGCGCACCTGCCGATGCCGCGTATGACCAACACCTATATGCTGCCGGGGAAATCCACGCCGCAGGAAATCATCGAATCCGTTGAATACGGTATTTATGCGCCTAACTTTGGCGGCGGTCAGGTGGATATCACCTCCGGGAAATTTGTATTCTCGACATCCGAAGCGTACCTGATTGAAAACGGTAAAGTGACCAAACCGGTGAAAGGCGCAACGCTGATTGGCTCCGGTATCGAAGCGATGCAGCAGATTTCGATGGTGGGTAACGACCTGAAACTGGATAACGGGGTTGGCGTTTGCGGCAAAGAAGGACAGAGCTTGCCGGTGGGCGTGGGCCAGCCGACGCTGAAGGTGGATAACTTGACCGTAGGTGGCACTGCGTAACGACCCGGTCGCCGGATAGCACTCAGCGTATCCGGCCTGGAATGTGCGCTGGCACTGAATGTAGGCCCGGTAAGCAAAGCGCTACCGGGCTTTTTTATTTCTCTTTGCCCCGGCCGTACATCCCCTGAAACAGCTGCGCCACATCGACAAAATAATCTGTCAGATAGTTAATCACCACCTGGACCTTGAGCGGTAGTTTGTCTTTTTCGGTATACAGCGCATAGACCGGACGTGGATCCGACTGGTAGCGGGGCAGCAGGATCTCCACTTCGCCACGATTGATCTCATTGATCACCCACATCAGCGGCACATAGGCAATGCCCGCGCCTGCGGCCAGCCAGCGCACCAGCGTCATCGGATCGTTAGTCACGAAGCGCCCTTCTGGGATCAGGCGGGTAGAGATCCCCTCCGGAGCGATAAGTTCGAATTCATTATCCGGGCGCACGCTGTATTCCAGCCACGAGTGGTTGCTGAGATCGGCGGGTTTTTCCGGCACGCCAAACTGCGCGAGATAGCTTTTAGCGGCGCAGACCACCATCGGCATGGTTCCCAGGCGACGTGAAAACAGGCTGGAGTCCTGCAACGCGCCGACGCGAATAACCACGTCCAGACCGTCGGCGATTAAATCCGGTGCCGGGATGCCTGTTACCAGATTTACCGTCAATCCTGGATACTCTTTCAGCATCGTTGCGGTCAACCCGGCGAGGACATTTTGTGCCATGGTTGAAGAACAGCCAATGCGCAAGGTGCCGATGGGCGTGTTGTTAAAGGCGTAAAGCTGTTCGTGAACATCCTGTGCTTCGTGCAGCATCCGGCGGCAACCCTGATAATAAATTTTACCGGCTTCAGTTAGCCCAATGCTGCGTGTGCTGCGGTTTAGCAGCTTGACCTGTAGCTCATCTTCCAGTTTAGAGACCGTCTGGCTTATCGATGAAACGCTCATTTGTAACTGTCTTGCGGCGGCGGTGAAGGAGCCCAGTTCGACAACTTTGGCAAACACCGACATACGTTTTAATCGTTCCATTGTTCACTCTGACTTAAAAGTGATTTAGATCACATAATATAGATAACAGCATAACAGTTACGTTAATATATTATTATTCAAATAACAGCTATGTCGCTCTCGCCTGGCTCATCCTTGCCCTTCTCTGCGGTGACATACGCTAGAAAATCTATCACCTGCACTCTCTTAAGCTACCAAGGTCAACATGAGTCTGTTTCCCGTTATCGTGGTGTTTGGTCTGTCCTTCCCACCGATTTTTTTCGAATTACTTTTGTCACTGGCGATTTTCTGGCTGGTGCGCCGGGTACTGGTTCCAACTGGCATCTATGATTTTGTCTGGCACCCGGCTCTGTTTAACACCGCGCTGTATTGCTGCCTGTTCTATTTAATAACGCGCCTGTTCGTTTGAGGTTGAAGTGAAAACACTAACAAGAAAACTCTCCCGTACGGCCACGACTCTCGTACTGGTCATTCTGGCCTTCATCGCCATTTTCCGCGCATGGGTGTTCTACACCGAGTCGCCGTGGACGCGTGATGCGCGCTTCAGCGCCGACGTTGTGGCAATAGCCCCGGATGTCGCCGGGCTTATCACTAACGTCAACGTTCATGATAATCAACTGGTGAAGAAAGACCAGGTCCTGTTTACCATCGATCAGCCGCGCTATAAAAAAGCGCTCGAAGAAGCGGAAGCAGACGTCGCCTACTATCAGGTGTTATCACAGGAAAAACGCCAGGAGGCCAGCCGTCGTAACCGGCTGGGCGTGCAGGCTATGTCTCGTGAAGAGATCGACCAGTCAAACAATGTCCTGCAAACCGTATTACACCAGCTTGCGAAGGCGCAGGCGACCCGCGACCTGGCGAAATTAGATCTGGAACGTACCGTCATTCGCGCGCCAGCAGATGGCTGGGTGACTAACCTGAACGTCTACAGCGGCGAATTTATTACTCGCGGCTCTACGGCGGTGGCGTTGGTCAAACAGCATTCTTTTTATGTGCTGGCCTATATGGAAGAAACCAAGCTGGAAGGCGTCCGCCCTGGGTATCGCGCAGAGATCACCCCGCTGGGCAGTAATCATGTGCTGAAGGGCACCGTTGATAGCGTGGCGGCTGGTGTAACGAATGCCAGCAGCACGCGGGACGCAAAGGGTATGGCGACCATTGATTCCAATCTTGAATGGGTGCGTCTGGCGCAGCGTGTACCGGTGCGAATTCGTCTTGATGAGCAGCAGGGAACCCTGTGGCCTGCGGGGACTACGGCTACCGTCGTCATTACCGGCAAGCAGGATCGCGATGCAAGCCGGGAATCCTTCTTCCGTAAAATGGCGCACCGCCTGCGCGAGTTTGGCTAATCGTGATGGGCATTTTCTCTATTGCCAACCAGCATATCCGCTTTGCGGTAAAACTGGCGTGCGCGATTGTACTGGCGCTGTTCGTTGGCTTTCACTTCCAACTTGAGACCCCGCGCTGGGCAGTGCTGACCGCCGCCATTGTGGCGGCTGGCCCGGCCTTTGCCGCTGGCGGAGAGCCCTATTCTGGTGCTATACGCTATCGCGGCATGCTGCGTATTGTCGGGACATTTATCGGCTGTATTGCTGCACTGATCATTATCATCAGCATGATCCGCGCCCCGTTATTGATGATCCTGGTGTGTTGTATCTGGGCCGGTTTTTGTACCTGGATCTCGTCGCTTGTGAAGATCGAAAACTCCTATGCCTGGGGACTTTCGGGCTATACGGCGCTGATCATCGTCATTACCATCCAGGCTGAACCGCTGCTGACGCCGCAATTTGCGCTCGAACGCTGTAGTGAAATAGTGATGGGGATTGTCTGTGCTATTGTGGCCGATCTGCTCTTTTCGCCCCGTTCGGTGAAACAGGAGATTGATGTCGAACTGGACAGCCTGCTGGTGGCGCAGTATCAGCTTATGCAGCTGTGCATTAAGCATGGTGACAGTGAAGAAGTGGACAAAGCCTGGGGCGATTTAGTCCGGCGTACGGCGGCACTGGAAGGCATGCGAAGTAACCTGAATATGGAGTCCTCACGCTGGGGGCGGGCTAACCGCAGACTCAAAGCATTGAACACGCTGTCACTCACGCTCATCACGCAGTCCTGCGAAACCTATCTTATTCAGAACACTCGACCCGAACTGATCACTGATACCTTCCGCGAGTTGTTCAATATGCCGGTTGAAACGGTGCAGGATGTTCATAAACAGTTGAAGCGGATGCGGCGGGTGATTGCCTGGACCGGCGAACGCGAAACGCCGATCACGATATATAGTTGGGCAGGCGCCGCGACGCGCTACCTGTTGCTCAAACGCGGTGTAGTGAGTAATACCAAAATTAGCGCCACGGAAGAAGAGATCCTGCAAGGTGAGCCAGTAGTGAAGGTGGAGTCTGCCGAGCGCCATCATGCGATGATCAACTTCTGGCGCACCACGCTTTCTTGTGTGCTGGGAACTTTATTCTGGCTGTGGACCGGATGGACCTCCGGCAGCGGCGCAATGGTGATGATTGCGGTTGTCACTTCGCTGGCAATGCGTTTGCCCAACCCGCGCATGGTGGCGATAGACTTTATTTACGGTACGTTGGCGGCGTTACCGCTCGGGGCGCTCTATTTCCTGGTGATTATCCCCAATACGCAACAAAGCATGTTGTTACTGTGCCTGAGCCTGGCGGTGCTGGGGTTCTTTCTGGGTATAGAGGTACAGAAACGACGGCTGGGATCAATGGGGGCGCTGGCCAGCACTATTAATATCATCGTGCTGGATAACCCGATGACCTTCCACTTTAGCCAGTTCCTTGACAGTGCGCTGGGGCAGATTGTTGGCTGCGTGCTGGCATTTATCGTCATTCTGTTGGTGCGCGATAACTCTCGTGACAGAACGGGTCGCGTGTTGCTCAACCAGTTTGTTTCGGCGGCGGTTTCAGCGATGACCACCAACGTGGTACGTCGTAAAGAAAACCATCTCCCGGCGCTTTATCAGCAGCTGTTTTTGCTGATGAACAAATTTCCCGGCGACCTGGCGAAGTTTCGCCTGGCGCTGACGATGATCATTGCGCATCAGCGCCTGCGCGATGCGCCGATACCGGTAAACGAGGATCTATCCACGTTCCATCGCCAGCTTCGTCGCACTGCGGATCACGTGATTTCCGCAGGAAACGACGACAAGCGCCGACGCTACTTTAGCCAGTTGCTGGAAGAGCTTGAGATTTATCAGGAGAAATTAATCATCTGGCAAGCGCCACCGCAGGTGACCGAGCCGGTAAAACGACTTAGCGGGATGCTGCACAAATACCAGCATGCGCTAACCAGTAATTAAGAGTTGGAAACCGACGCTAAAGGCGTCGGTTTTTTTATGGCTATACTTACCTGAAAATGCAGGAGGTTCCTGCATATTGATGGTCTGTAGAGTGACTGGCGTCGGGATGGTGGCTATAGATGAACATCTATACATTTGATTTTGACGAGATAGAAGACCAGGGGGATTTCTACCGTGAGTTTACGCGCGCGTTCGGTCTCGCCCGGGAAAAGGTGGTTGATTTAGATTCTCTGTGGGAGGTGGTTATCGGGGACGTTTTACCGCTGCCGCTGGAGATTGAATTTGTTCATTTGCCGGACAAGCTACGCAGGCGATACGGCGCGCTGATTTTACTGTTCGATGAAGCGGAAGAAGAGCTGGAAGGACAGCTGCGCTTTAACGTTCGTCACTCAATGTAAGGCATAAAAAAGCCCCCGGCAGGCGGGGGCAAGTCGTCGGACTAGACGACGAGGGTTTATTTGTAGAGTTCTGCAGTCGCGTGCCAGTGAGCGCCTTCACGGAGTTCGGTGACGCGATAGCTGCTGGCACCCGCTTTTTCAGCTTTAGCGGCGATGGCCTGACGCATGTCCATTGGTGAGCTACCGATCTGAGATACGGAGATGCTGCCCATGGATTGCAGGTTCTGTGCTTCTTGTGAGTTCACCTGAGTCACTGCGGCGCTTGCACCGAAAGAGAGAACAGAAAGAAGGCTTAAGGTTGCAATAGTTGTTTTGATTTTCATGATATTTACCTCGTCGAATTCTTTTATTGGGGTCTGCGTTTCGTGACCCTCATCACAAAATCAAGTATACACTAATCACTCGATAAATTAATACCACGCTAATTGTTTCCATGGGGATTAAGTATTAAGAAAAATATTTTTTATAACCAAACAGAATTAAAAATAGGGTTTTAAACATCAATTTTATAATAAATTCAATTAAATCATTGAGATATGAATTTTTGCAAAATGTGCGTTTTTAACTCTTCATATTCGCTATGTGAATGACTTTTGACGGTTAAACGCACCATTTGTTAAATCAATGACAGTGGATAATAGAGGGAGGAGGGTGGATACAGAGGTTTTTCCCCCGCCGCGAGGCGACGGGGAGGAAGTATTACAGCTCTTGTTCAAACAGTTCCAGAATGGCTTCGTACAAATCTTTTACCGTAAAACCCTTAGCTGGGGTGGTGAAGATGGTATCGTCACCGGCAATTGTACCCAGAATACCTTCCGCTTTACCTAATGAGTCCAGCAGACGTGCAATCAACTGAGCAGCACCAGGGCTGGTATGAATAACCACAACTGCATCGTTGTAATCGATATCCAATACCAGATTTTTCAGTGGACTGGATGTTGTAGGTACCCCTAACTCTGCCGGCAGGCAGTACACCATTTCCATTTTCGCATTGCGGGTACGCACGGCGCCGAACTTGGTCAGCATGCGAGAAACCTTGGACTGATTGATATTATCAAAGCCCTGATCCTGCAACGCGAGGACGATTTCGCCCTGAGAGCTGAACTTTTCTTCTTTAAGCAGCGCTTTAAATGCCTTTACTAATTCTTCTTGTTTTGCCGAGCTTCGCATAAGTCACCCGTAATATGGCGGTAGAAACAACATTATTGTGCATACAGATGAATTTTTATGCAAACAGTCTGCCTTGTTCAAGGCTGAAATAATGTTATGAAAGAGCGGAATTTTATCAAATTTCGTTATCAAGAAACATGCCTGTGTCACGGCTCGCAAATAAGGTTAAAAGTAAATTAAATGTTATCAAATTGATGTTGTTTTGAGAGGTGGGTAGGGTATATTGTCAGCACCTGTTGGAAAGTTGCTCTACTGTGCGGGTGGTTTTGAATTACGTAACTTAGGTTTTATTTTACGTAAGTTAAATGCATAAAAGCCAAATTTGCGTGACTACGCATTCTTGACGCGTGGTTGTTGTATTCGTTGGATTTGTGAATTAAGGTCGCCGCCGCGGAGCAATAGACACTTTGCTTATCAATATAATAAGGAGTTTAGGATGAAAGTTGCAGTCCTCGGCGCTGCTGGTGGTATCGGTCAGGCGCTAGCATTACTGTTAAAAACCCAACTGCCTTCAGGTTCAGAACTCTCTCTGTACGACATCGCTCCAGTAACGCCTGGCGTGGCCGTTGATTTGAGCCATATCCCTACTGCTGTGAAAATCAAAGGCTTCAGCGGCGAAGACGCTACCCCTGCACTGGAAGGTGCTGATGTGGTACTGATCTCTGCGGGTGTCGCACGTAAACCGGGTATGGATCGTTCCGACCTGTTCAACGTTAACGCCGGTATCGTGAAGAACCTGGTGCAGCAGGTTGCTAAAACCTGCCCGAAAGCATGTATCGGTATCATCACCAACCCGGTGAACACGACCGTTGCTATCGCTGCAGAAGTGCTGAAAAAAGCAGGCGTATACGATAAGAACAAACTGTTTGGCGTGACCACGCTGGACATCATCCGCTCCAACACCTTTGTTGCGGAACTGAAAGGCAAGCAGCCTGGTGACGTTGAAGTCCCGGTTATTGGCGGCCACTCTGGCGTGACCATTCTCCCGCTGCTGTCACAAATCCCTGGCGTGAGCTTCACTGAGCAAGAAGCGGCTGACCTGACCAAACGTATCCAGAATGCGGGTACTGAAGTTGTGGAAGCTAAAGCCGGTGGCGGATCTGCAACCCTGTCTATGGGTCAGGCTGCAGCACGTTTCGGCCTGTCACTGGTTCGCGCGCTGAGCGGCGAAAAAGGCGTGGTTGAATGTGCTTACGTTGAAGGCGACGGCCAGTATGCTCGCTTCTTCTCTCAGCCGCTGCTGTTGGGTAAAAACGGCGTAGAAGAACGCCAGTCTATCGGCAAGCTGAGCGCATTTGAGCAGAGCTCACTGGAAGGTATGCTGGATACGCTGAAGAAAGATATCACCCTGGGTGAAGAGTTCGTTAAATAACGCCTTTATGTAGGCCGGATGGCGGTGTTTAGCACTTTATCCGTCCTACAAATATCGCGAATTTGACGCATAAAAAAACCGGAGCTATCTCCGGTTTTTTTACATCATTTCGTTTGTGATTTAGTTTGTAGCCGGGTATTCCTGAATCGTTACCTGCAGCGTCAACTGCTTGTCATCACGCATCACGACAACTGAGATAACCGAACCAGGGCGAATCTCTGCCACCTGGTCCATGGTCTCCAGCGCAGATACCGCCGGTTTGTTATTGACCGAAATAATCAGATCGTTAACCTGAATTCCTGCCTGCGCTGCCGGACCGTCTGGGGCCACTTCGTTAACTACAATCCCCTGAATTTGATCCATCCCGCCGCCCTGGGCGTGCAGTGGCGCAATTTCGCGACCGCTGATGCCGATGTAGCCACGAATCACGCGTCCGTCACGAATCAGCTTATCCATGATTTTGGTTGCCAACTGAAACGGAATAGCAAAGCCGATCCCTTCCGGGGTTTCGCCATCGTTGCTCTTATCAAATGACAGCGTGTTAATACCCATTAACTCGCCCAGCGAGTTGACCAACGCGCCGCCGGAGTTGCCGTGGTTGATGGAGGCATCCGTTTGCAGGAAGTTTTGCCGTCCAGTCGGGTTCAGGCCAATACGACCGGTGGCGCTGATAATCCCCTGAGTGATGGTTTGCCCAAGGTTGTACGGGTTACCAATGGCGAGGACGACATCGCCGATGTGCGGCACGCGTTTGTTATTAATTGGAATTGTCGGCAGTCCGCCAGTCGCGTTGATTTTCAGCACCGCAAGATCGGTTAACGTATCAGAACCCACAAGCAGCGCTTCGAATACACGCCCATCCTGCAACGCGACGATGATTTGGTCGGCATCATTAATGACGTGCTTATTGGTAATGATATAGCCGCGCTGATCCATGATAACGCCTGAGCCGAGTGTGCGGATCTCAAGCTGGTTATGCGCTGTGCTGTTCATACTACGGTTATAAACGTTAACGACGGCAGGCGCTGCACGGCGAACCGCCGGGTTATAGCTGGCGGGCGTTTCATCTGCACTGTCGAACTGTGGCGCGGTAAGCGTATTTATTTTTCGCAGAGAGGGCATCGCGGCCAGCAGAATAGCGCCGACGATTAAACCAATCGCGACCGAACGTAAAAGCTTCACAAACATGATGGCGGCGTCATTAATAAAGGGAACGGCAGCAGCATATCACGAGTTTACCGGACATCACACGGGGGGCTGATGTCCGGTTGCATGCGTTAACGCAGGAGCAGGTAAATACTCTCGTTACCACGCACTACCTGCAGAGCAATGATCGACGGTTTCGTTTCCAGCACTTTACGCATTTCGGCGATCGAGTTTACACGATCGCGGTTAACGCCAATGATAACGTCATCTTTATGCAGACCGGCCTGCGCGGCTGGGCTACTTTTTTCAACGTTATCAATTTTGATGCCTTTGGTGCCGTCTTTAAGCTGACCGTCACTGAGCGTAGCCCCTTGCAACGCAGGAGCAATCATCTCCGCGCTGGCGGACGATGATGTACTGGTATCCAGGGTTACTTCAACCTCCAGCGGTTTACCGTTACGCAGCAGGCCCAGTTTGACTTTAGTCCCTGGTTCGGTTGTCGCTATGCGTGAACGCAGTTCGGCGAAGCTGTTGAGCGGTTTGCCGTTGAGGCTGGTAATGACGTCACCAGACTTCACACCTGCTTTTGCGGAGCCAGAGTTAGGCAGAACCTCGCTGACAAACGCGCCGCGCTGCACGTCCAGTTTGAACGCTTTGGCGATATCGGCGGTCATTTCGGTGCCTTTAATTCCCAGCAGACCACGTTTGATTTCACCAAACTGCATCAGTTGCTGCGCCAGCGTGCGTGCCATATTGCTCGGGATCGCAAAACCAATACCGATGCTACCGCCGCCGGGGGCCAGAATCGCGGTGTTAATGCCAATCAGCTCACCATTGAGGTTTAGCAACGCGCCGCCGGAGTTACCCCGGTTGATGGAGGCATCGGTCTGAATAAAGTTTTCCAGACCTTCCAGGTTCAACCCGCTGCGACCCAAAGCCGATACGATGCCGGAGGTGGCCGTTTGCCCCAAACCAAACGGGTTACCCACGGCCACCGCGAAATCACCGACGCGGAGTTTGTCGGAGTCGGCAATGGCAATTTGCGTCAGGTTGCTGGGGTGTTGAATTTGCAGCAGAGCGATATCGCTCTGGTCGTCGCTGCCGATAAGCTTAGCGTCGAACTCACGGCCATCGTTAAGCTGGACGCTGATTTTTTGCGCCTGGTTGATGACGTGATTATTGGTCAGGACGTAGCCTTTGGCGGCATCAATGATGACCCCGGAACCCAGCCCTTCAAAAGGTTGTGCAGGTTGATCGGGAAGTTCATCACCAAAAAACTTTTTGAACTCTTCCGGGACTTTCTGCCCCTGAGCGGCGGTGCCTTCGACCCTTACGCTCACCACGGCAGGTAACACTTTCTCCAGCATCGGTGCGAGGCTGGGGAGCGCAGCCTGACCGGGAACCTGGCCGGGAATCGACGCTGCGGCTGGGAATGGCGCCGAGAGAGTTAACCCGACACTTAACGCTAATGCACTCAACAGCTGGGTGTGTTTTTTCATGGATCCTGCTCTCGTACCTTGAGTAAACGGAAGATGATTCAAAACAGTTTGATGTTATTGAATTTTCGGTTTGGTCACAATGAGGCTAACGACTAAATAATAGCTGGGACAGGAAGAGAAGCGGAGGGCGCAATTGCTGCGCCCAATAAATTTCTTAACGATGTGCAGTTAGTCGCGCTTTGCGCCACTACGCAGCAGGCCAGATGCGCCTTCAGAATAGTCACGCGGCATCTGAACCGGCGCCTGATCGTTACCCGCTTCGGACTCTGCCAGACGATTACGGAACGGATTATTTTCCGGTGACATACCCGGCAGCAGGTTGCTGGAGCTTTTCGCCATATGCTGGTAGATCTGACGATAATCATCCGCCATGTTATCCAGCAGTTCAGCGCTGCGGGCAAAGTGGCTCACCAGCTCTTCACGGTACTCTTCCAGCTCAGCTTTATTTTTTTCCAGTTCGTACTGCAATGCCTGCTGTTGGCGTAATTTACGATTACCAAAACGCATGGCTACAGCACCAATAATGATACCGACGACTAACCCAATTAGCGCATATTCCCAGGTCATGAACATCTCCCGTTGTCTTGTGTTTCCGTAGGGTGTTGGCTTTAGGCTCCATGCCTGCGCCTGATTATGCCACTATAACCGCTAATCCCGTAGAAGTGGAATCCCGTGTTTATATCACGTAATGTAGAACGGCCTTTTTTTCGTCAACCGTGAGCGACGGCACATCGATTCTCAAGGAATAACAATAACATCATGCAAAGCCTTTCCCCGACATCGCGTTACCAGCAAGCCCTCAAAGACGGCAGTCATCAGCCCGACAACGTACAACAAGAAGCAGTGAATCGACTGGAAACAATTTTCCAGGCGCTTTCGACGCCAGCACGTCCTGCGCCGCAGGAGAGCGGACTGATGGCGCGTTTTGGCAAATTGCTGGGAAAGCGTGAGTCACCGACCAACGCGCCGGTGCGTGGTCTGTATATGTGGGGCGGAGTCGGGCGAGGAAAAACGTGGCTGATGGATCTGTTCTTCCATAGCCTGCCGGGCGGGCGTAAACAGCGTTTGCACTTTCACCGTTTTATGCTGCGCGTCCATGAAGAGCTTACGGCCCTGCAGGGGCAGAGCGATCCGCTGGAAATCATTGCCGACCGCTTTAAGGCCGAAACGGACGTGCTGTGCTTTGACGAATTTTTTGTTTCTGACATCACCGACGCCATGCTGCTCGGCGGTCTGATGAAGGCGCTGTTTGCCCGTGGTATTACGCTGGTGGCAACCTCCAATATTCCGCCTGATGAGCTGTATCGCAACGGTTTGCAACGCACGCGTTTTCTTCCTGCCATTGATGCCATCAAACAGCATTGTGACATCATGAATGTCGATGCTGGCGTCGATTATCGTCTGCGCACCTTAACGCAGGCGCATTTGTGGTTGTCGCCACTGAATGAGGAAACCCGCCAGCAGATGGACAAGCTCTGGCTGGCATTAGCGGGAACGAAAAGTGAACATGCGCCGACGTTGGAGATCAATCATCGTCCGATGCAGACGCTGGCCGTCGAAAACCAAACGCTGGCGGTGTCGTTCACCACGCTCTGTGTCGATGCGCGTAGTCAGCATGACTACATTGCGCTATCGCGTCTGTTTCATACGGTGCTGTTGTCTGATGTGCCGGTCATGACGACGCTGATGGAGAGCGAAGCGCGGCGTTTTATCGCACTGGTGGATGAGTTCTACGAACGCCACGTTAAGCTAGTGGTCAGTGCGGCCTCACCACTTTATGAAATTTATCAGGGCGAGCGTCTGAAGTTTGAATTTCAGCGTTGTTTGTCGCGTTTGCAGGAGATGCAAAGCGAAGAGTATCTGAAGCGGGAACATTTAGCCGGTTAAACCTGCTGCAAATCACATAAAGGGGTCGATCTTTGACCCTGACTTCTCTATAATCTTGCGACCCCACGTTACGAGAGAGTTTTTTTCCCAAAACTTTCTATGCGCCGGCATAGGCTATTCGAAGGGGTAGGTTTGCTGGACAATGTCGTGTGAACCTCAACTGACAAAACGTTTGGGTGTTCACCAACGTGTAACTTATTTATTTGGGTAAGCTTTTAATGAAAACTTTTACAGCTAAACCAGAAACCGTAAAACGCGACTGGTATGTTGTTGACGCGACCGGTAAAACTCTGGGCCGTCTGGCTTCCGAACTGGCTCTGCGCCTGCGCGGTAAGCACAAAGCGGAATATACTCCGCACGTAGATACCGGTGATTACATCATCGTTCTGAACGCTGACAAAGTTGCTGTAACTGGCAACAAGCGTACTGACAAAGTGTACTATCACCACACCGGTCACATCGGCGGTATCAAACAAGCGACCTTTGAAGAGATGATTGCTCGCCGTCCTGAGCGTGTGCTTGAAATCGCGGTTAAAGGCATGCTGCCAAAAGGCCCGCTGGGTCGTGCTATGTTCCGTAAACTGAAAGTTTACGCTGGCAACGAGCACAACCACGCGGCACAGCAACCGCAAGTTCTTGACATCTAATCGGGATTATAGGCAATGGCTGAAAATCAATACTACGGCACTGGTCGCCGCAAAAGTTCCGCAGCTCGCGTTTTCATCAAACCGGGCAGTGGTAAAATCGTAATCAACCAACGTTCTCTGGAACAGTACTTCGGTCGTGAAACTGCCCGCATGGTAGTTCGTCAGCCGCTGGAACTGGTCGACATGGTTGAGAAACTGGATCTGTACATCACTGTTAAAGGTGGTGGTATCTCTGGTCAGGCTGGTGCGATCCGTCACGGTATCACCCGCGCTCTGATGGAGTACGACGAATCCCTGCGTGGCGAACTGCGTAAAGCTGGCTTCGTTACCCGTGATGCTCGTCAGGTTGAACGTAAGAAAGTCGGTCTGCGTAAAGCACGTCGTCGTCCTCAGTTCTCCAAACGTTAATTGTACTCTGCTTCGGCAGACGACAATTTGCGAAAAAACCCGCTTCGGCGGGTTTTTTTATCGTTACTGCTCTCCGTATAACCACGGTAATCCGCTGATTGCCACCTCTTTTTCCCCATTTCAAGAATCGACTCACCACAAAGGTCACAAAATCTGGTAAACTATCATCCAATTTTCTGCCCAAATGTCCGGTATCGTTCATTTTTTGTTTGTATTTTGAACAGTAATGGCTTTCCCGAATATGGGTGACATCACTTCTGGCTGGCCACTTAGTGGCTGGTAGCAGTAAAAATTCTGAATATACCTGGAGGTTTTCATGGCTGTCGCTGCCAACAAACGTTCGGTAATGACGCTGTTTTCTGGTCCTACTGACATCTATAGCCATCAGGTCCGCATTGTGCTGGCTGAGAAAGGTGTTAGTTTCGAGATTGAGCATGTGGAGAAGGACAATCCACCGCAGGATCTGATCGACCTCAACCCGAATCAGAGCGTACCGACACTGGTGGATCGTGAGCTGACCCTGTGGGAATCTCGCATCATTATGGAATACCTGGATGAGCGCTTCCCGCATCCGCCGCTGATGCCGGTTTACCCGGTTGCGCGTGGTGAAAGCCGCCTGTACATGCAGCGTATTGAAAAAGACTGGTACACGCTGATGAACGTCATCGTGAACGGTTCTGCTTCTGAAGCCGAAGTCGCGCGTAAGCGTCTGCGCGAAGAACTGCTGGCAATTGCACCAGTATTTGGCCAGAAACCTTACTTCCTGAGCGACGAGTTCAGCCTGGTAGACTGCTACCTGGCGCCGCTGCTGTGGCGTTTACCGCAGCTGGGCATTGAATTCAACGGTGCAGGTTCGAAAGAACTGAAAGGGTACATGACTCGCGTCTTTGAACGTGATTCTTTCCTGGCTTCTCTGACTGAGCCTGAACGTGAAATGCGTCTGGGCCGGGGTTAACCTGTATGGATTTGCCACAGCTAACACCACGCCGTCCGTATCTGCTGCGCGCATTCTATGAGTGGTTGTTAGACAACCAGCTTACGCCGCACCTGGTGGTGGATGTGACGCTTCAGGACGTGCAGGTTCCTATGGAATATGCGCGTGATGGGCAAATTGTTCTGAATATCGCACCGCGTGCGGTGGGTAACCTGGAACTGGCTAACGATGAAGTGCGCTTTAACGCGCGCTTCGGTGGTGTGCCGCGTCAGGTTTCTGTACCGCTGGCGGCGGTTCTGGCAATTTATGCTCGTGAAAATGGCGCCGGTACTATGTTCGAGCCGGAAGCCGCCTACGACGAAGATGTCGCCAGCTTAAATGATGACGACAACGACGCACCTGGTTTTGAGAGTGAAACGGTCATGTCGGTCATTGATGGCGATAAGCCTGACAATGGCGAGGACAACGATCCGGATGACACTCCGCCGCCGCCTCGCGGTGGGCGTCCAGCGCTACGCGTAGTGAAATAAAAAAACAGGCCCTTTGGGGCCTGTTCTGTTTTCTGCCTTCGGGATCAGTAAAACAGCGTGATGGTGGCTATCATATTGACCACAAATCCCACCGCCATCGGAATGGCCGTACGTTTTACCACCTCAAAGGGCGATACGCCCGCAATACCTGATGTCACCACAATGACCGCTGTAATGGGGGATACCGCCCGGGCCAGCGTAGTAGCAAAATGCATCGGCATAATCATCACTACCGCAGGAATATGTAGTCCGGCGGCTATATCTGGAATCAGGCTGGCAAAAGACATAAACGGCGCGTTACCTGACCCCATGACAATCGCACAGGCGGCAATGACCACGGCCATGATGATCATCACGCCGATACCGCCAAGGCCGGAATGCTCTGCACCTTTTATTACAGCGTCGACAGTCCCAATAGTCGTCAACCCTTTCGCAAAGATCTCACCGGCGACCACCAGCGTGACAACGTTGGCAAACTGGGTTCCCATGCCGTCAAAGAAGGCCTGCACGTCATCCATCGTTTCGCGCAGATTATGTTTATGCAGGAACTCGACAAACATCGTCAGCGTCATGCTCATCAGCATGACCACCACCAGATTCAGCTCTGTTTTCATTAACCCCATATGTGCCAGGGCAAGCGAGCCCAACATCAGAAGCAACGGCATGACGGGTAGAATGGCGTAATAGAGAGGTGGCACGTTTTCCAGCGTCTTTTGTTCAGCGAATCCGTAGCTTTCCGGGAATGCTTTTTTATCAAACTGCCGCTGAACGAAAAAATGTGCAATAGCGACGGCGACGATAACACACGATGCGACGGGTAACTGATAGTGAAAGAAGTAGGTAGCGATTTTCATGCCCGCCACCTGCGCGGCAAAAATAGAGTTGGTTTCCAGAATGCCCCATTCAATTGACATTGAAGTGGCAATGACCGCCACCGCGGATAAACGGCTCACGCCAAGACTGACCAGCGTCGGGAACAGCGTCACCATCAGCAGCATGCCTAACCCGGAAGCGCTGGTGATGAACTGCGCCATGATCTGACCAATCACATAGGTGGCGGCAAGAACAACATAGGGTGAGCGGATTAGCTTAAGCGGGCGGCTTAACAGGCTAACCATCGCTCTGCTGGCCCCCATCCTGTCCATATAACGGGCATACCCACCTACCGCCATGATTGATAACCCTAGTCCGGCCGCCCGATTGGAAAGCATACGCAGAATTTCGTTGTAAATATCGACCAGTAGATAGCCGCTGCTCTTGTCGTTAGCGACCAGCGCGCCGTAGCCTAGCCAGACGCCGCAGATCATCAGGAAGATCCCCGCGGCTGCCAGCACTACCTGCGGTTTGTAGTTTTTGAGGATCAGGTAACCCATCGTTAATAAAACGATGACAGAGATAATGATGCCGAACATTGTTTCACTCCATGCCAGAGAAGAAGATAAATCCGGTAATAACGCTGTTGTCCAAACGGATGTTATATTTTTTCGGGCGATTTTTATGGAGTGAATATCTTATTTTTAATTCGATGTTTAAATTATTTATCGTTATAAAATAGATGGTTATGATAATTTATCACGTTCATATTCATAAATTTCACGAAGCGAATATGATTGTTTTCAATTAAAGATAAGCTGAATGTTTTAGCGTAACAAAATATCCGGATGCGTTAGACCACCAATAAGCCCGACAGTCTGATTGACCATCATTTCACCCTGCTTTCGATCCTGTGTTAGGATAAACCCGCTGTTATTTGTCACCACGACTTAGCTGAATGGGCCCTATGAACGCATTTGATTCGCAAGCTGAAGACTCTCCATCCACCATTGGCCGTAGCTTACGCAACCGCCCGCTGGCGCGTAAAAAGCTGTCTGAAATGGTTGAAGAAGAACTGGAGCAGATGATTCGTCGTCGGGAATTTGGCGAGGGCGAACAGTTGCCGTCTGAGCGGGAGCTGATGGCCTTCTTTAACGTGGGCCGTCCTTCTGTACGAGAAGCGCTGGCAGCGTTAAAACGCAAAGGTCTGGTGCAAATCAACAATGGCGAGCGCGCCCGCGTTTCGCGTCCTTCAGCTGATACCATTATCAGCGAGCTGTCCGGTATGGCGAAAGATTTCCTCGCGCATCCCGGCGGCATTGCCCACTTCGAACAGTTGCGACTGTTCTTTGAATCCAGCCTGGTACGATACGCCGCAGAACATGCGACGGATGAGCAAATCGACAGACTGGCGAAAGCACTGGAGATCAACAGCCAGTCGCTCGATGACAATACGCTGTTCATTCGCTCGGACGTTGATTTTCATCGCATACTGGCGGAGATCCCGGGCAATCCCATCTTTATGGCTATCCATGTTGCGCTGTTAGACTGGCTAATTGCCGCCCGTCCGACCGTAGCCGACCAAGAGTTGTATGAGCACAATAACGTGAGTTATCAGCAGCATATCGCTATTGTCGACGCGATTCGTCAGCGCGACCCTGAGGAAGCTGACCGCGCACTGCAAGAACATCTCAACAGCGTTTCCGCTACCTGGCACGCCTTTAGCAAAAGTAAAAAATTGCGTAAGTAATCGCGATCCTGACGATCGTTTAGTGAGGCAGATCGCACTATAAGCGTTCTGTATTGTATTGCTGCTTATTTGATCTGGTATAACAGGTATAAAGGTATGCAGTCAGATAACACTAATCATCATCAGAGGTAGCTATGGCAAGAGATTTAAAAGGCGTAATGCCAGCGTTGTTAACCCCATTCGATAGCCAACAGCGACTGGACATTGAGAGCCTGCGCCGCCTGGTGCGTTTCAACATTGGGCAAGGGATCGACGGGCTGTATGTCGGTGGGTCTACGGGTGAGGCATTTGTCCAAAACCGCGTTGAGAGAGAGCAGGTACTGGAAATTGTTGCCGAAGAAGCGAAAGGCAAGGTGACGCTGATCGCTCACGTTGGCACAGTGAGTACCGAAGAGAGCCAACAGCTGGCGAGTGCCGCGCATCGCTACGGCTTTGATGCGGTTTCAGCCGTCACACCGTTTTACTATCCGTTCAGTTTTGAAGAGCACTGCGATCACTACCGCGCAATTATTGATTCCGCTGATGGCTTGCCGATGGTGGTCTATAACATCCCGGCGCTGAGCGGCGTAAAACTGACGCTGGATCAGATCAACACGCTGGTGACGTTGCCGGGCGTTGGCGCGCTGAAGCAAACCTCAGGCGATCTCTATCAGATGGAACAGATCCGCCGCGCTCACCCCGATCTGGTGCTTTATAACGGTTATGACGAGATCTTCGCTTCTGGTCTGTTGGCGGGCGCAGATGGCGGTATCGGTAGCACTTACAACATTATGGGATGGCGTTATCAGGGAATTGTGAAAGCGCTCAAAGAAGGCGACATCCGTACGGCGCAAAAGCTGCAAACCGAGTGCAATAAGGTTATCGATCTGCTCATTAAGGTTGGCGTGTTCCGCGGCCTGAAGACGGTATTGCACTATATGGACGTGGTTTCTGTTCCGCTGTGCCGTAAACCATTTGCCCCGGTAGATGAACAATATCTGCCGGAACTGAAAGCGCTGGCCCAGCAATTAATGCTGGAACGCGACTGATCGGACGCCGGATAGCACAATGCTTATCCGGCCTGCAAAAACAAGACTCGTAGGCCGGATAAGGCGAATCCGCCATCCGGCACCACAACGAAAATAAAGATCGTCGGGAGAGTAAAATGAGTACTTCTACCCAGAGCATCCCGTGGTATCGCCATCTCAATCGGGCGCAATGGCGGGCATTTTCCGCCGCCTGGCTGGGATATTTGCTTGATGGTTTTGATTTTGTATTAATCGCCCTTGTGCTGACGGAAGTACAAGGCGAATTCGGACTGACGACGGTGCAGGCGGCCAGTCTGATCTCGGCCGCTTTTATCTCCCGCTGGTTTGGCGGGTTAATGCTGGGCGCGATGGGCGACCGTTATGGACGCCGCCTGGCGATGGTCACCAGTATCATTCTGTTCTCTGTGGGGACGCTGGCCTGCGGCTTCGCGCCGGGCTACACCACCATGTTTATCGCCCGCCTGGTTATCGGTATGGGGATGGCTGGTGAGTACGGCTCCAGCGCAACTTATGTTATTGAAAGCTGGCCCAGGCACTTGCGAAACAAAGCCAGCGGCTTCCTGATTTCCGGCTTCTCTGTAGGCGCAGTGATCGCCGCGCAGGTCTACAGCCTGGTGGTCCCGGTCTGGGGATGGCGCGCGCTGTTCTTCATCGGCATTTTGCCGATTATCTTCGCCCTCTGGCTGCGTAAAAATATTCCGGAAGCGGAAGACTGGAAAGAGAAACACGAAGGCAAAGCGCCGGTACGCACGATGGTGGACATTCTCTACCGGGGCGAACATCGGGTTATCAATATTGTGATGACTCTCGCCGCCGCAACCGCGCTGTGGTTCTGCTTTGCAGGCAACCTGCAAAATGCGGCTATCGTGGCGGTCCTTGGCCTGATATGTGCGTTTATCTTCATTAGTTTTATGGTGCAAAGCAGCGGGAAACGCTGGCCGACGGGCGTCATGCTGATGGTGGTTGTGCTGTTTGCCTTCCTTTACTCGTGGCCGATTCAGGCGCTGCTGCCAACCTATCTGAAAACCGAATTGCTGTATGACCCTTCCACTGTCGCCAGGGTGCTCTTCTTTAGCGGCTTTGGCGCGGCGGTCGGTTGTTGTGTCGGTGGTTTTCTTGGCGACTGGCTGGGCACGCGTAAGGCCTATGTCTGCAGTCTGCTGGCTTCGCAGTTGCTGATTATTCCAGTGTTTGCGATTGGCGGCTCAAACGTCTGGGTACTGGGTTTACTGCTGTTTTTCCAGCAAATGCTCGGTCAGGGGATCTCAGGGATCTTACCCAAACTGATTGGCGGCTATTTCGATACCGACCAGCGTGCGGCGGGTCTGGGCTTCACCTACAACGTGGGTGCACTGGGCGGGGCGTTGGCACCGATCATCGGTGCGCTGATTGCCCAACGACTGGATCTGGGCACCGCGTTGGGATCGCTCTCTTTCGGCCTGACATTTGTGGTGATCCTGCTGATTGGTCTCGATATGCCGTCTCGCGTACAGCGCTGGCTGCGGCCTGAAGCATTGCGTACGCATGATGCCATTGATGGTCGACCCTTTAGCGGGGCCGTGCCGTTCGGCGGCGACAAAAGCACCATGGTGAAATCCAAAAGTTAATCCGTTTGCCCGGTCCTGCGCCGGGCAATAGTCATAAGGGAATAAGCATGTCGTTACTTGAACAACTGGATATCAAGATTGCCGCGAACGGCGGGCTGATTGTCTCCTGCCAGCCTGTTCCTGACAGCCCGTTAGATAAACCGGAAATTGTTGCGGCGATGGCGCTGGCCGCAGAACAGGCTGGCGCGGTGGCGTTACGCATTGAAGGGGTGGAAAACCTGAAAGCGACCAGGGCGGTAGTTTCGGTGCCGATTATCGGCATTCTCAAACGTGACCTTGATGACTCTCCGGTTCGCATCACCGCATATCTCGAGGATGTTGATGCGTTAGCGCAGGCAGGCGCTGACATCATCGCCATCGACGGTACCGATCGCGTACGTCCGGTACCTGTAGAAACCTTACTGGCACGTATTCATCATCACCAACGCCTTGCGATGGCTGACTGTTCGTCCATGGCGGATGGCATGGCCTGCCAGAAACTCGGTGCCGAAATCATTGGCACTACCCTTTCTGGCTATACCACGCCAGAAACGCCCGAAGAGCCGGATCTGGCTCTGGTGAAGTCTTTAAGTGACGCGGGTTGTCGGGTGATTGCTGAAGGACGTTACAACACGCCAGCGCAGGCCGCTGAGGCGATGCGTCATGGCGCTTGGGCGGTGACAGTCGGCTCAGCCATTACCCGGCTGGAGCACATTTGCCAGTGGTACAACACAGCGCTTAAAAAGGCGGTGCTATGACCACGCTGGCGATTGATATTGGCGGCACCAAACTGGCTGTTGCGCTGGTAGACAGCAGCCTGCAAATTCAAGAGCGTCATGAATTGCCGACGCCCGCCAGCAAAACACCGGATGCTCTGCGTGCCGCGTTACAAGCACTGGTTGCGCCGCTACAGGGGCAGGCAACGCGGGTGGCGATCGCCTCAACGGGGATTATCCGCGACGGTTCTCTACTGGCGCTGAACCCGCACAACCTCGGCGGGCTGCTGCATTTTCCTCTGGTGCAAACGCTAAAAGATCTCACCGCTTTGCCGACGCTGGCAGTCAATGACGCGCAGGCCGCGGCGTGGGCTGAGTATCATGCGCTTGGCGGCGAGTACCGCGATATGGTGTTTATCACCGTCTCCACCGGTGTAGGCGGCGGGGTGGTAAGTGATGGGAAGCTGCTGACCGGGATTGGCGGTCTGGCCGGGCATCTGGGACATACGCTGGCTGATCCGCATGGGCCGGTGTGCGGTTGCGGGCGTGTGGGTTGTGTCGAGGCGATCGCTTCCGGTCGTGGGATCGCGGCGGCTGCCGAAGGCGCGCTTGCTGGATGCGACGCAAAAACCATTTTTAGCCGCGCCGGGCAGGGTGATGAGCAGGCCAGTCGGTTGATCCATCGTTCGGCACGTACTTTGGCAAGGCTTGTCGCCGATGTGAAGGCCACGCTCGATTGCCAGATTGTGGTGATTGGCGGCAGCGTGGGGCTGGCGCCAGGGTATCTGGCGCTGGTGGAAAACTATCTGGCACAAGAGCCTTCGGCTTACCACGTAGAATTACGGGCGGCGCATTACCGTCATGACGCTGGATTACTGGGGGCCGCGCTGTTGGCCCAGGGAGATTGATTATGATGTCAGATGAGTTGCGTTCATTGCCTTCTGCCGGATTACATCCGGTTTTGCAGCAGGCGTTAACGCTGGCTGTTGCGGCGAATCCGCAGGAGAAAACGCCAGGGCGCTACGAGTTGCAGGGCGATAATATTTTTATGAATGTCATGCAATTTGCAACGCAGAGCCCAGAGCAAAAGAAAGCGGAACTGCACAGGGAATACATTGATATTCAGGTGCTGTTATCCGGTGAAGAACGCATTCTGTTCGGGATGACTGATTCTGCTCGTCAGTGCGAAGAGATGCACGTTGAGGATGATTATCAGCTGTGTAGCCAGATTGCCGATGAGCAGGCGATGGTACTGAAGCCGGGAAGATTTGTGATTTTTATGCCGGGCGAGCCGCATAAGCCGGGCTGCGTGGTACAGGCTCCGGTGGACATCAAAAAGGTGGTGATCAAGGTGCGCGCCAGTTTATTACACACCTGACGATGAGAGTGACGGTGTCGGATGGCAAGGCTTGCGCCATCCGACACCGGATATTACAACCTAGCGCTTAAACGTCACCGCTTCCGGCTGCGTCAGATGCAGCGTCGTTTGGCTCGGCACAGTCTCGGCAATGATTCGCCCGTGACGAATGGAATAACGTGCAGGCGTCTGGCGACGAACCGCGTCAAACCCATTCTCTGCCGGTAAAATCACCAGGTTCGCGGAATTCCCCACGCTCAGACCGTAGTCCTGCAGGTGCAGGGTTTTCGCGCTGTGGGTGGTGATCAGATTCAGGCCATCGTTAATTTGTCCGTATCCCATCAGCTGACACACATGTAACCCCATGTGCAGTACCTGCAGCATATTCGCAGTGCCCAGCGGATACCACGGATCGAAGACGTCATCATGGCCGAAGCAGACGTTGATCTCTGCCTCCAGCATCTCTTTGACGCGTGTAACGCCGCGGCGTTTAGGATACGTGTCAAAGCGCCCTTGCAGGTGAATATTCACCAGTGGATTCGCGACAAAGTTAATGCCGGACATTTTCAACAGGCGGAAAAGACGGGAAGCATACGCGCCGTTATAGGAGTGCATTGCCGTAGTATGGCTGGCGGTCACGCGCTCGCCCATATTGTCGCGATGGGCCAGCGCCGCGACGGTTTCAACAAAGCGTGATTGCTCATCGTCAATTTCGTCACAGTGCACGTCGATAAGTCTGTCGTATTTTTGCGCGAGGGCGAAAATTTTGTGCAACGACTCCACGCCATATTCACGCGTAAATTCAAAGTGGGGGATAGCGCCAATGACGTCGGCCCCCAAACGCACGGCTTCCTCTAATAACGCTTCACCGTTGGGATAAGAAAGAATGCCCTCTTGCGGGAACGCGACAATCTGTAGCTCTACCCACGGAGCGACTTCTTGCTTCACCTCCAGCATGGCTTTCAGCGCCGTCAGCGTAGGGTCGGAAACGTCAACGTGAGTGCGGACATACTGGATGCCGTTGGCCATCTGCCACTTAAGAGTCTGCATGGCGCGCGCTTTGACGTCATCGTGAGTGAGCATTGCCTTACGTTCGGCCCAGCGCTCAATGCCTTCAAATAACGTACCTGACTGGTTCCAGCTCGGCTCCCCCGCGGTTTGCGTGGTATCCAGGTGGATATGTGGCTCTACGAACGGTGGGATTGCCAGGCCACCTTCGGCATCAAGCACTTCCCCCTGCGGCAACGTAGCGGCGTCCTGAGCCTCAATTCGGCTGAAGCGCCCGTTTTCAACCGTGAGCTGCCACAATCCTTCGCGTCCCTGTAAACGCGCCTGACGAATGGTGATGTTATTATTCTGCATGGCTGACCTCTGGTGATTTAGCAAGGCTGCGATTGAAAAGTGGGTTCAGCAGGATATAGCTGAATACGCCGCCGAGTACGGCGTTGACGGGCACGATACCGGGAATATAGTGACCGGCGGCAATGCCCAGTGCAACGGACAGGATAGCTATCCAGTTTACGGAAATAAATTGTGCTTTGCTGAAGTCGGCATATCGGCGATGGTTCAGCAGATAGTCGGCGATAATCACTCCACCAATTGGAGGAATCGCTGCCGACAAAAATGTCAGCCAACCGACAAAGTTATTGTAAAGCCACAGTGCGCACAGTGTGCCGATAATACCGTTAGCCACCGACAGCGAACGGCTGGAAAGGCCGGTAATATTGGCAAATCCCAAACCTGAAGCGTAGAGCGCATTGTCGTTGGTGGTCCAGATATTCAGGCCGAGCACCACTATCGCGGGCAGCAGCAGGCCCTGAGCAATCATCACGTCAGAGATGTCCGCCTGTCCAACAGCGGCGGCACCCGCAGCGCCGAAGATAAACATCAACGAGTTGCCAAGGAAAAATGCCACCATGGCAATCAGTACCGCACCTTTGGCGTTGCGGCCAAAGCGGACAAAGTCGGCGGTTAACGTGCCTGCGCTGATAAATGAGCCGACCACCAGCGCCAGTGCGGTGGAGAAATTCAGCGGTGTCTGCGGCACTATCGCTTTTAAATGGTCTAAACCGCCGACATCGCTCACCGCCAGCCAGACGGAGTAGCTGCCAAGAACGACGATGGCAGGTACGGCGATGATAGATAAAACGGTCAGCGCCGAGATGCCAAAAAAGATAGTCAGGGTCATCAACAGACCGGAAACCGCAATCAGAATATTGACGTCAATCCCCGTCGCTTTGCCAACCGGGATAGCAAACATGGCCACACCAACGCCAAACCAGCCTACCTGTGTACCGCCTAAGAGCAGTGAGGGAAGCCATGAACCTTTCAAACCAAATGAGTAACGTGCCAGAAGGTGGGTTGAGAGCCCTGTTTTTGCGCCGATAAAACCGAGAAATGCAGTGTAAATACCGAGGAGAAGATTACCGAAAAGAACTGCCAGGAAGAAATCATTATAGGAAAGACCGGTACCGAGTGTGCCACCGGTCCACATACTGGCGGAAAAAAATGTGAGTCCCAACATGACAAACGTTAGTGGAATCACGCCCTTCCGCGCCGCCAGAGGGACGGGGCCCTGGCTATAATTGTTGTCCTGCGACACAACGCCTCCATGAATTTTGCCCAAAAAATCCGCCGCATAATATACAGTTCTCAGAATAAAGCAAACGTTTCCGTATGTTTTTTTAGTTCTCTTTCACGGTGTTGATAGAGGGGAGGGGGCAGGGGTATTGCGAGGAATCTGGCATCTCATCAGCGTTTGAAGATGAGATGCCAGAAGACGCTTACTTACACTTCCAGGTAGTTCAGGATACCGTCTGCCGCTTTACGACCTTCGGCAATCGCGGTGACTACAAGATCCGAACCGCGCACGATGTCGCCACCAGCGAAGATTTTTGGATTGCTGGTCTGGAAGGCGTTATCGCTGCGTTCCGGAGCAATAATACGGCCCTGAGAATCCAGCTCGACGCTGTGCTCTTTCAGCCACTCCATACTGTGCGGGCGGAAGCCAAACGCCAGTACCACCGCATCAGCCGGAACAACGTGCTCGGAACCGGCGACGATCTCCGCGCGGCGACGCCCCTTCGCATCCGGTTCGCCCATTTCGGTGCGCGCCATTTTCACGCCGCACACTTTACCGTTGGCATTCACTTCCACGCCTAAAGGCTGGACATTGAACTGGAACTCGACGCCTTCTTCACGCGCGTTTTTCACCTCGCGTTTGGAACCCGGCATGTTCTCTTCGTCGCGGCGATAGGCGCAGATTACGTGTGCCGCGTTCTGACGAACCGAGGTCCGCACGCAGTCCATCGCGGTATCGCCACCGCCGAGAACAACGACGCGTTTGCCTTCCATGCTGATGTACGGCTCGTCACTGCTTTCGCCAAATCCCATCAACTGTTTGGTATTGGCGATCAGGAACGGCAGGGCATCAAATACGCCGGAAGCGTCTTCGTTTTCCAGCCCACCGCGCATCGACTGATAGGTACCTACGCCAAGGAACACGGCATCGTAATCCTTCAGCAGATCGTTAAGCTGCACGTCGCGGCCCACTTCCACGTTTAGTTTGAACTCAATGCCCATACCGGTGAAGATTTCACGGCGACGGGTCATGACCTCTTTCTCCAGCTTGAATGCCGGGATCCCGAAGGTCAGCAGACCGCCGATTTCCGGGTGGCGGTCAAATACCACCGCCTTCACGCCGTTGCGGGTCAGCACATCAGCACAGGCCAGGCCCGCCGGACCTGCACCGATGATCGCCACGCGCTTGTCCGTCTGGCGAACGCCAGTCATATCCGGACGCCAGCCCATCTCGAACGCTTTATCGTTGATATAGCGCTCGATGTTGCCGATAGTCACCGCACCGAACTCATCGTTTAGCGTGCAGGATCCTTCACAAAGACGATCCTGCGGGCACACTCGGCCACAGACTTCCGGCAGAGTGTTAGTCTGGTGCGACAGTTCTGCCGCTTCAAAAATACGTCCCTCATTCGCCAGCTTCAGCCAGTTCGGGATGTAGTTATGTACCGGGCACTTCCACTCGCAGTACGGGTTGCCGCAGGAAAGACAGCGATCTGCCTGTGCTTTGGCCTGGCCTTCGGAAAACGGCTCGTAGATCTCGATAAATTCGATCTTACGGATCTTCAGCGGTTTCTTCGGTGGATCAACGCGCTGCAGGTCGATAAATTGGTATACGTTCTGACTCATTGCTGCTACCCCTTACTGCGCCTGCACACGCAGCTCTGCTGCGCTACGACTACGGTGACCCAACAGTGCTTTTACATCACTGGATTTCGGTTTTACCAGCGCGAATTTCGCCGAGAATGCTGGCCAGTTCGCCAGGATCTCTTCGCCGTGTGAAGAACCGGTATGTTGTACGTGCTCGGTAATCAGACCGCGCAGGTGTTCCTCATGAATAGCCAGCGAGTCCACGCTCAGTACTTCTACCAGTTCCGGGTTCACGCGTTTGCGGAATTCACCGTCTTCGTCGAGCACGTAGGCGAATCCGCCGGTCATGCCCGCACCGAAGTTGACGCCGGTTTTGCCGAGAATACACACGATGCCGCCGGTCATATATTCACAGCCGTTGTCGCCAATACCTTCAACCACGGTAATAGCGCCGGAGTTACGCACCGCAAAACGCTCACCCGCACGACCCGCAGCAAACAGGCGGCCACCGGTAGCACCATACAGGCAGGTGTTACCAATGATACTCGCCTCATGGCTACGGAAAGCAGAGCCAACCGGAGGACGCACTGCCAGCAGGCCGCCCGCCATGCCTTTACCGACATAGTCGTTAGCATCGCCGGTCAGATACAGCTCCACGCCGCCCGCGTTCCACACGCCGAAGCTCTGGCCTGCGGTACCGCTGAAGTGCGCTTTAATCGGGTCAGATGCCAGCCCCTGATCGCCATGCGTCTGAGCGATATAGCCCGACAGCGATGCGCCGACGGAACGGTCGGTGTTGCGGATATCGAACCAGAAGGTTTTGCTCTGGCGCTCGTCGACAAACGGTTTCGCCTGCTGTAACAGCTGGGCGTTCAGCACGCCGTTATCAAACGGCGGATTGTTTTCAGTGCAATGCAGCGCTTTACCTGGATGCGGTTCAGCGGTTTCCAGCAGACGAGACAGCTCCAGTTTCTGCTGCTTGGCGGTAAACCCATCCAGCTCTTTGAGCAGGTCGGTACGACCAATCAGATCCACCAGACGTTTCACGCCCAGTTGCGCCATCAGCTCGCGAGTTTCGCGGGCGATAAATTCAAAGTAGTTAGTCACTTTGAACGGCAGGCCGTGATAGTGGTTCTTACGCAGTTTGTCATCCTGAGTTGCCACGCCGGTTGCGCAGTTGTTCAGATGGCAAATACGCAGGTATTTACAGCCCAGCGCGACCATGGGGCCGGTGCCGAAACCGAAGCTTTCTGCACCCAAAATTGCCGCTTTAATGATATCGACGCCGGTTTTCAGACCGCCATCGACCTGCAGACGGATCTTGTGACGCAGACCGTTAGCCACCAGCGCCTGCTGGGTTTCCACCAGACCGAGTTCCCACGGGCAGCCCGCATATTTCACTGAGGAGAGCGGACTTGCACCGGTACCGCCATCGTAGCCGGCAATGGTAATCAGATCCGCATAGGCTTTCGCCACGCCGGTGGCGATGGTACCGACGCCTGGTTCAGAAACCAGCTTCACCGAGATCATCGCTTTCGGATTGACCTGTTTGAGGTCAAAAATCAGCTGCGCTAAGTCCTCGATAGAGTAGATATCGTGGTGCGGCGGCGGGGAGATCAGCGTCACGCCCGGCACCGAATAACGCAGTTTGGCGATGTACGGGGTGACTTTATCACCCGGTAACTGACCGCCTTCGCCCGGCTTCGCGCCTTGAGCGACTTTAATCTGAATGACATCAGCATTGACCAGGTACGCCGGGGTTACGCCAAAGCGACCGGAAGCCACCTGCTTAATGCGCGACACCTTGTTAGTGCCGTAGCGTGCCGGATCTTCGCCGCCTTCACCGGAGTTCGAGTTACCGCCGATGCTGTTCATGGCTTCGGCCAGCGCCTCGTGTGCTTCCGGGCTTAATGCCCCGATAGACATCGCTGCGGTATCAAAGCGTTTAAACAGTTCGGTTGCGGGTTCTACTTCGCTAATGCTTACGGCTTCATCGCCAGGTGTAATCGCCAGCAGATCGCGCAGCGTGGCCGCCGGACGCTCATTGACCAGCTTTGCATATTCCTGATAGTCGCTGTACTCGCCGCTTTGTACTGCCTGTTGCAGCGTGCGCACCACGTCCGGGTTGTAGGCGTGGTATTCGCCGCCGTGAACGTACTTCAGCAAACCGCCTTGGCTGATAGGCTTACGCGCCAGCCAGGCATGTTTGGAGAGGTTCAGCAGATCCTGCTGGAAGTCGGTAAAACCAGCGCCGCTGATGCGACTGACCACGCCCTGGAAGCATAAAGCCACAACATCATCGTGCAGACCAACGGCTTCAAACAACTTCGAGCAGCGGTAAGAGGCGATGGTCGAGATGCCCATTTTGGACATGATTTTGTACAGACCCTTGTTGATGCCGTTACGGTAGTTCAGCATCACGGTCCGGTAATCTTTGGCAATCGCCTGAGTGTCGATCAGACGTCCCAGCGTTTCATACGCCAGATACGGATAAATGGCCGTCGCGCCAAAACCGAGCAGAACGGCAAAATGGTGCGGGTCACGGGCGCTGGCGGTTTCAACGATGATGTTGGCGTCGCAACGCAGGCTTTGTTCTACCAGACGTGTTTGTACTGCGCCAACGGCCATCGGTGCCGGAACCGGCAAGCGGTTTTTTGCGATATTACGGTCAGAAAGCACCAGCAGCACCGTGCCGTTACGCACCATCTGTTCAGCCTTATCGCACAATGCTTTGACGGTCTCTTCGAGCGTGGTTTCAGTCACGTCGAAGGTGATATCCAGTCGGTCAGCGCGATAATGCTCCTCTTTCATGGTGGTGAGCTGGGTGAAATCGGAGTACAGCAGGATCGGCGACTTAAAGCTCAGACGGTGCGCCTGACCTTCGGCTTCGCAGAAGACGTTCATCTCACGACCGATGCTGGTGGCCAGCGACATGACGTGCGCTTCACGCAGCGGGTCGATCGGCGGGTTGGTGACCTGGGCAAACTGCTGGCGGAAGTAGTCATAAATGATGCGCGGCTGGCTGGAGAGCACGGCAAACGGGGTATCATCACCCATTGAACCGACCGCTTCCTGACCATTTTCACCGAGCACGCGGATAACGGAATCCAGCTCTTCAGCGCTGTAGTTAAACTGTTTCTGGTAGCTGGCGAGGGTGTCATCGTCCAGTTCACGGCTGCCGACCTGATCGTCAGCCAGGTCTTCGAAAGGCACCAGACGGCGGACGTTCTTCTCCATCCACTCTTTGTAGGGGTGGCGGCTTTTCAGATCGTCATCGGTTTCAGCCGAATGCAGAATGCGCCCGCTACGGGTATCGATAACCATCAACTCCCCAGGGCCGACGCGACCTTTCTCAACCACTTCATCCGGCTGATAATCCCAGATCCCGACTTCAGAAGCGCAGGTAATCAGCTTGTCTTTGGTGATGACGTAGCGCGCCGGACGCAGGCCGTTGCGGTCAAGGTTACAGGCGGCAAAGCGACCGTCGGACATAACGATACCCGCCGGACCATCCCACGGCTCCATGTGCATGGAGTTAAAGTCGAAGAACGCGCGCAGCTCCGGGTCCATATCCGGGTTGTTCTGCCAGGCCGGCGGTACCAGTAAACGCATGGCGCGGATGATATCCATCCCGCCAGCCAGCAGCAGTTCCAGCATGTTATCCATTGAGCTGGAGTCGGAGCCGGTTTCGTTAACGAACGGTGCGGCGTCGTGCAGATCAGGGATCAGCGGCGTCTGGAATTTATAGGTACGGGCGCGCGCCCACTGGCGGTTGCCGGTGATGGTGTTGATTTCACCATTGTGCGCCAGGTAGCGAAACGGTTGCGCCAGCGGCCAGCGTGGTACGGTGTTGGTGGAGAAGCGCTGGTGGAACAGGCAGATGGCCGATTCCAGACGCAGGTCCGCCAGGTCCAGGTAAAAGCGCGGCAGATCCGCCGGCATACACAGACCTTTATAGATATTGACCAGGTTCGACAAGCTACAGACGTAGAAGTCTTTATCTTCCTGGAGGCGTTTTTCGATACGACGGCGCGCGATGAACAGGCGACGCTCCATATCACGTGGACGCCAGCCCGCAGGGGCATTAACAAAAATTTGCTCGATACGAGGCAGGGAGGAGAGCGCAATTTCACCGAGAACACCTTCGTTAGTCGGCACGTCGCGCCAGCCGACAATCGACAGGGTCTCCTGCTGTAATTCTTCTTCTACAATGCGACGAGAAGCCGCTGCCAGCTCAGCGTCTTTATTTAAAAAGATCATGCCGACGGCGTAGTTTTTGGCTAAACGCCAGCCGCGCTCTTGCGCTACGATGCGGAAAAAGCGGTCAGGTTTTTGTAACAGCAGGCCGCAACCATCGCCGGTTTTTCCATCGGCAAGAATTGCGCCACGGTGCTGCATGCGGGCCAGTGCGTGTATGGCGGTACGCACTACCTTGTGGCTAGGTTCGCCTTCTATGTGGGCGATCAGGCCGAAACCACAGTTATCCCTCTCAAGGGATTTATCGTACAACATATCAGTGAACCTCCCCAGGCTCTGCGGGATTCCCATCTGGACCGTTGCGCACGGGCACACCAAGAGCATGGCGACGGGGTTTGCGTGTCATACGCTTACCTCGCATTCGCCCTCTTTATCCTTTTCGCACAGGTCAAACAAGTTTGAGGACTTGCTTCAGAGGGAATCTCAATTACTGCATAAATATGATGAGCAGACTGCTCATCCAGAAAGCTTCCAGCGGATTTCCAAGTTATCGGGAATCCACACACAGGTCAAATGGCAATCTTATTTATGCAAAAATGTGCTATTGGGCAATTAACTTTATGAAAATATTGAAATAAAAGGGTTTTATACATTGATATAACCTGAGGAGGATGCCCTGGGAAGTGTGATCTGTCTCACTGTAAGAGAGGCCGGATATCTCTCGTCCTCCCTTTGTTTATCGATATACTTGGCATTTTATGCTGGTTTTTAGAGTTTTGGCGTCTTAAAGATACTGTTTTTACGCTGAGAGTATAAGAAGATAAAAAAAACAGCTGGATATAAGGAAAAGTAATTATATTTTGAGTGAATGGAATTTCGATTATTTTGATTTGTTATGCAATAAATAAAGGCTCGCCAGGGCGATTGATCCAGGTCATCGCCGACTGGGGCAAAAAATGGCAGGCTTTGGCCTCTTTTCAAGGCGCGGTCTACCAGATTATGCAGTTACAGAAATTAGTCAATATGTTTGGTGGGGATCTTTCTCGCCGTTATGGGCAAAAGGTTCATAAACTCACGCTGCACGGCGGCTTTAGCTGTCCAAACCGTGATGGCACCATCGGACGCGGCGGATGTACTTTCTGTAATGTCGCCTCGTTTGCCGATGAAGCACAGCAGCACCATTCAATTGCCGAGCAGCTTGAGCATCAGGCGCAGTTGGTCAATCGCGCCAGACGCTATCTGGCCTATTTCCAGGCTTATACCAGCACCTTTGCGGAAGTACAGGTGCTGCGTTCGATGTATCAACAGGCGGTCAGCCAGGCCAACATCGTCGGGTTATGCGTTGGGACGCGCCCCGACTGCGTGCCGGATGCGGTACTCGATCTGCTTTGTGAGTATAAAGACCTCGGCTATGAGGTATGGCTGGAGCTCGGTCTGCAAACCGCGCATGACAAAACTCTGCACCGGATTAACCGCGGCCATGATTTTGCCTGCTATCAGAACACTACGCGGCTGGCGCGCGAGCGCGGGCTGAAAGTGTGCTCACACCTGATTGTTGGCCTGCCGGGAGAAGGACAGGCAGACTGTCTGCAAACCATGGAACGAGTGGTGGAGACGGGCGTTGACGGTATTAAGCTGCATCCGCTGCATATTGTGAAAGGCAGTACGATGGCAAAGGCCTGGGAAGCCGGACGTCTGCACGGAATTGAACTGGATGACTACACGGTTACCGCCGGGGAGATGATCCGCCATACGCCGCCAGAGGTGATTTATCATCGAATCTCTGCCAGCGCGCGTCGCCCAATGCTGTTGGCTCCGCTATGGTGTGAAAACCGCTGGACCGGGATGGTCGAACTGGATCGCTATCTCAATGCTCATGGTGTTCAAGGCTCTGCGCTTGGCACTCCGTGGAGTCAGCCTGGGAGCTAACCATCCGGCAATCTGCGCCTGCTTGCCTGATGACGCTACGCTTATCAGGCCCACGTTGAATCTCTCCTCGGTCATTTCACCGATAACCTCCGCATTTCTTGCACAATCTTCAACGTCACGCTGAGAATTGAGTATTATTGTGCCAAGTTGTCGTGAAGGAACCCTCTATGAAGCAAATCCGTATGCTGGCGCAATATTACGTCGACCTGATGATGAAATTGGGTCTGGTGCGCTTTTCGCTGTTATTGGCGCTGGCGCTGGTCGTGTTGGCGATTGTGGTGCAGATGGCTGTCACCATGGTGCTGCATGGCCAGGTAGAAAGCATTGATGTTATCCGCTCTATCTTTTTTGGTCTGTTGATTACCCCCTGGGCCGTCTATTTTCTGTCAGTGGTGGTGGAGCAACTGGAAGAGTCCCGGCAACGCTTGTCACGACTGGTACAAAAGCTGGAAGAGATGCGCGAGCGCGATCTCAAGCTCAATGTGCAATTGAAAGATAATATTGCCCAGCTCAACCAGGAAATTGTTGAGCGCGAAAAAGCCGAAGCGGAGCGCCAGGATACGTTCGAGCAGTTGAAGGTTGAAATCAAAGAGCGCGAAGAAGCGCAGATTCAGCTTGAGCAGCAGTCTTCCTTTTTACGCTCTTTCCTTGATGCCTCGCCGGATCTGGTTTTTTATCGTAATGAAGATAAAGAATTTTCCGGCTGTAACCGTGCCATGGAACTGCTGACCGGCAAG
Source organism: Citrobacter sp. 506 (assembly GCF_050434985.1). Lineage (NCBI taxonomy): Bacteria > Pseudomonadati > Pseudomonadota > Gammaproteobacteria > Enterobacterales > Enterobacteriaceae > Citrobacter > Citrobacter sp. 506. Next base: position 394,081 of record NZ_JBNDJN010000004.1, on the reverse strand, counting down.
AGCGAAAAGCAGTTGGTGAATTTAAAACCGGCTGATGTTTACTCCCCTGAGGCGGCAGAAAAGGTCATTGAAACCGACGAGAAGGTGTTCCGTCATAACGTCTCACTCACCTACGAACAGTGGCTGGACTATCCGGACGGGCGCAAAGCCTGCTTTGAAATTCGCAAAGTGCCTTACTATGACCGCGTAGGTAAGCGACATGGTCTAATGGGCTTTGGGCGCGATATTACCGAGCGTAAGCGTTATCAGGACGCGTTAGAGCGTGCCAGCCGCGATAAGACCACCTTCATTTCTACCATCAGCCACGAACTGCGCACTCCGCTTAACGGCATTGTCGGCTTAAGCCGGATCCTGCTGGATACGGATCTGACCGCTGAGCAGGAAAAATACCTGAAAACAATCCACGTCTCTGCCGTGACGCTGGGGAATATTTTCAACGATATTATCGACATGGATAAGATGGAGCGACGTAAAGTTCAGCTCGATAACCAGCCGATCGATTTCACCAGCTTTATGGCGGATCTGGAAAACCTCTCTGGCCTGCAGGCGCAGCAAAAAGGGCTGCGTTTTGTGCTTGAGCCGACGTTACCACTGCCGCATAAGGTCATTACCGACGGCACGCGTTTGCGCCAGATTCTGTGGAATCTGATCAGCAACGCCGTGAAGTTTACCCAGCAGGGGCAGGTAACCGTGCGGGCGCGCTATGACCAGGGGAATATACTGCATTTCGAGGTTGAAGATTCTGGGATCGGTATTCCGCAGGATGAGCAAGATAAAATCTTCGCCATGTATTATCAGGTGAAGGACAGCAATGGCGGCAAACCGGCAACGGGAACCGGGATTGGACTGGCCGTATCGAAGCGTCTGGCGAAAAACATGGGCGGCGATATTACGGTCTCCAGCCAGGCTGGCAAAGGCTCCATCTTTACGCTGACCGTGCATGCGCCTGCGGTAGCGGAAGAGATTGAAGACGCCTTTGAAGACGACGACATGCCGCTGCCAGCCCTGAATGTGCTGCTGGTGGAAGATATCGAACTGAACGTTATTGTCGCGCGTTCAGTGCTGGAAAAACTGGGCAACAGCGTGGATGTCGCCATGACCGGGAAAGCCGCGCTGGAAATGTTCACGCCGGGTGAATATGACCTGGTGCTGCTGGATATTCAGCTACCGGATATGACCGGTCTGGATATCTCGCGCGAGCTGACGCAAAAATACGCCCGTGAGGACCTGCCGCCGCTGGTTGCGCTTACCGCCAACGTTCTGAAAGATAAAAAAGAGTATCTGGACGCGGGAATGGACGACGTGCTGAGTAAGCCGCTGTCGGTTCCGGCGTTAACCGCCATGATCAAAAAATACTGGGATACCCGAAACAAAGAGGAGAGCACTGTGACATCTGAAGAGAGCAGTAAATCGCAAGCGCTGTTAGATATTCCTATGTTGGAACAATACCTCGAGCTGGTGGGACCGAAGTTAATAACCGACGGGCTGGCGGTGTTTGAGAAGATGATGCCGGGATATTTGAGCGTGCTGGAGTCCAATCTGACCGCACGGGATAAAAAAGGCGTTGTTGAGGAAGGCCATAAAATTAAAGGCGCGGCAGGTTCCGTGGGGCTGCGCCACCTGCAACAGTTAGGTCAGCAAATCCAGTCGCCAGACCTTCCAGCCTGGGAAGATAATGTTGCTGAATGGATTGAAGAGATGAAGCAGGAGTGGCAGCACGACGTGGCGGTATTGAAGGCCTGGGTGGCAAGCGTGGAAAAAAAATGACCCCGGCTTGACCGGGGTGCGCGAATACTGCGCCAACACCAGGGAAATCGTGGCTGCGCCGTAAATTATTATCATTGTTTACAAGGGCGCAGCCCTAATTTTCAGGCCGCACGCAGTTAAGATAGCAAATCTTAAATAATTTGTTACATGAATCAGTTAAATGTGTGAAGCGTAGCATTTAAATCATAATAACTAATATGTTTCAGCCAGTTGAGAAAGGAGTATCACGATGAAAAAAGTGGGTGTAGTGCTCAGCGGATGCGGCGTGTATGACGGCGCAGAGATCCATGAAACTGTTCTCACGCTTCTGGCGATTGCCCGCAACGGCGCTCAGGCCATCTGTTTCGCACCGGATAAACAACAAGCGGATGTGATTAATCATCTGACCGGCGAGCCGATGCAGGAAACGCGTAATGTGCTGATTGAAGCCGCCCGTATAACACGCGGTGATATTCGCCCACTTGCTCAGGCAGTCTCAACGGAACTGGATGCGTTGATCGTGCCAGGCGGGTTTGGCGCGGCCAAAAATCTGAGCAATTTTGCCAGCCAGGGCAGTGAGTGCCGGGTTGATAGCGACTTAGCTGCGCTGGCGGTGGCTATGCATCAGGCGGGTAAGCCGCTGGGATTTATGTGCATTGCGCCTGCAATGTTACCTAAAATTTTTGACTTTCCGCTGCGTCTGACCATCGGTACTGATATTGATACGGCAGAGGTGCTGGAAGAGATGGGCGCAGAACATGTGCCTTGTCCGGTTGATGACATTGTCGTTGATGAAGACAACAAAATCGTCACCACTCCCGCCTATATGCTGGCGCAGGACATCGCTCAGGCCGCGAGTGGTATCGATAAACTGGTATCACGTGTGCTGGTGCTGGCTGAATGAGAAAAGGAGTTACCGCCTTTCTGCGACGTATCTTTCTGCGGGCGGTCGTTGTCCTCGCCGTATTCTGGGGCGGGGGCATCGCACTTTTCAGCGTGATGCCAGTCCCTTTCTCTGCCGTGATGGTCGAGCGGCAACTGAGCGCATGGTTGTCCGGTGATTTCGGTTATGTGGCGCACTCGGACTGGGTGAGCATGGATGAGATCTCACCGTGGATGGGACTGGCGGTGATCGCCGCGGAGGACCAGAAGTTTCCCGAGCACTGGGGATTCGATGTTTCCGCCATAGAGAAAGCGCTGGCGCACAACGAACGTAATGAAAACCGTATTCGCGGGGCGTCGACGTTATCGCAACAGACGGCAAAAAACCTCTTTCTGTGGGATGGACGTAGCTGGGTGCGTAAAGGTCTCGAAGCCGGGCTAACGCTGGGTATGGAAACCGTCTGGAGCAAGAAGCGTATTCTGACCGTTTACCTGAATATTGCTGAGTTTGGTGATGGGGTTTTCGGCGTGGAGGCAGCGGCGCAGCGCTATTTCCATAAGCCAGCCAGTCGGCTGAGTCTGTCTGAAGCGGCCTTGCTGGCGGCGGTATTACCCAATCCTTTGCGTTTTAAAGCGAATGCGCCTTCTGGTTATGTGCGTAGCCGTCAGGCGTGGATTATGCGCCAAATGCGCCAGCTAGGCGGTGAGTCGTTTATGCGGGAAAATAAGCTGTATTAACGGGTTTATTGCCGGATACGGCGTAAATGCTTTATCCGGCCTACGGGAGTATGACGTTGCCGTGTAGACCTGATGAGCGCAGCGCTTCAGGTACTCGACTAATCTTCATCAAACCCTGAATTAAACAGGGCAATCACCGCTGCCAGGGCTTCCACTTCCTGTGGACCCGTGGCTTCAACTTCTATCTGACGCCCTTTGGCGGAATCCAGCATCAGCAGAGCGATAACACTGTTTGCCTCGGCTTCCGTTCCTTCATCATTACGCAGCAAAACTTCTGCTTCAAAACCCTGCATCAATTCAAACAGTTTCATGGCTGGGCGAGCATGCATACCCAGCTTATTCGTGATTTCAACGGTTTGCTTCACGGTCATGATTTACGTTTTTCCAGCGTACGATGGCGTGACTGTACGTTTTTACCGCGTGAGCGGAAGTAGTCTGCCAGCTGCTCTGCAATATACACCGAACGGTGTTTCCCGCCGGTACAGCCGATAGCTACGGTGAGGTAGCTGCGGTTGTTGGTCTCCAGCATGGGTAACCATAGCTCAAGATAGCTGCGAGTCTGGTAGATAAAATTGTGTACTTCTGTGTGCCTGTCAAGGAAGGCGGCAACGGGGCGGTCAAGACCGGTCATCGGGCGCAGCTTCGGATCCCAGTGCGGGTTAGGCAGGAAGCGCACGTCAAAGACGTAATCCGCGTCAATTGGGATACCGTGTTTGAAACCAAAGGATTCGAATACCATCGTCAATTCGCGTTCACGCTTGCCCAGCAGGCGGGTACGCAACATTTCCGCCAGTTCGTGCACGGACATTTCGGAGGTATCCACGATCAGGTCAGCACGAGAGCGCAGAGGCTCCAGCAAATCGCTTTCCTTATCGATAGCGCTCTCCAGAGATAAGTTCTTGCTGGAAAGAGGATGCAGGCGACGCGTGTCGCTGTAGCGGCGAATCAGGGTGTTACGATCGGCGTCAAGGAACAGCAACTGTGGTGAGAAGCCTTCAGGCAGATTGTTCATTGCCTGCTCGAAAATCTCTGGGGACTCAGGCATGTTGCGCACATCAATGCTGACGGCCGCAGAAATCTGGCGATCGGCCAGAGTACGAGCCAGATCGGGCAACAGCACTACGGGAAGGTTATCCACGCAGTAAAAACCCATATCTTCCAGCGCTCGCAGGGCGACAGATTTTCCTGACCCCGAACGACCGCTGACGATCATCAGTACCATGTACTGTTTCTCCTCACAACGACAAAAAAGGATGCCATTGGGTTGTTATACTTCATCCAGTCCACCTTCGGTGTCCGTGATGATTTGATACAACTCCTGGTCACTCTGTGCTGCGCGCAGGCGGCGGCAGATGGTTTTATCGGCCAGACGTTTGGCGACCAGCGACAACGTATGCAAATGCGTCTTGGTTTGGTCTGCCGGAACCAGCAGGGCGAAAAGCAGATCGACGGGTTGATTATCAATGGCGTCGAAAGCAATTGGCGTTTCAAGTTGCACAAACACGCCAACTGCGCGCATCGTGTCTTCTTCCAGCTTTCCGTGCGGGATAGCAATTCCATTACCGATGCCGGTACTGCCCATTTTTTCACGCGTCAGAATGGCTTCAAATACCACCTGAGAGGGCAAGCTGAGCTGTTTTGCCGCCAGTTCGCTGATGATTTCCAGCGCGCGTTTCTTGCTTTGGCAGTGAACGCCAGCGCGTGTACATTCCTGGTTAAGAACATTGCTCAGTTGTAGAGTCGTATCGTTATTTGTCATAATTTCACCTAAGCGCTAACTGTACAAATGGCCCGTTGTGCTACACAACAGGCCGTCCTGCACCCGCTAACTGCCCGGACAAGTTAGTGCTGTTTCAGTTTATCTTTATGTTTTGTTAACTGCCGAGCCAGTTTATCAATTAAACCGTCAATGGCGGCGTACATATCCTGACCTTCCGCGCTGGCATGAATTTCGCCACCGTTCACATGCAGTGTTGCATCCGAGATATGTGTCACCTTCTCCACTTTCAACACAATATAGACCTGATTAATCCGGTCGAAATATTGTTCTAGCTTGGCGAATTTTGTATTAACAAAATCGCGTAAGGCTTCAGTGATTTCGACGTTGTTTCCAGTGATGTTGAGCTGCATAGTGTCTTCCTTATCGGTTGGGTCAGACCAGCTGTTTGCGCTGGTTCGACGGCGGAATGGATAAAGACTCTCGGTACTTCGCAACAGTGCGGCGTGCCACCATGATACCCTGTTCTGACAGCATAGAGGTTAACTTGCTGTCACTCAGCGGTTTCGCGGGGTTTTCCGCAGCAATTAATTTCTTCACCAGCGCACGTATAGCTGTGGATGAGGCTTCGCCTCCGCCTTCAGTGTTAACGTGACTGGAAAAGAAATACTTCAATTCAAAAATGCCGCGCGGACTGTGCAGATACTTTTGCGTGGTCACTCGGGAAATGGTCGATTCGTGCATCTCGACGGCCTGGGCGATATCCGCCAGCACCATCGGTTTCATAAACTCTTCGCCTTGATCAAAGAAGGCTTGCTGCTGTTCAACGATACAGCGACTGACGCGCAGCAGCGTATCATTGCGACTTTCCAGGCTTTTAATCAGCCACTTTGCATCCTGCAGATTGCTACGAATAAACTGGCTGTCAGCATCGTTGCGCGCGCTGTTGCACATGGCGGCGTAGTGCTGGTTAATCTGCAACCGTGGAATGCTGTCGCCGTTGAGTTCGACCACCCAGCGATCGTTATGCTTACGCACCAGTACATCCGGAATAACGTATTCTGGCTCCCCGGTCTGGATAGACTGCCCAGGTCTGGGGTCCAGGGACTGAATAAGATTGACGGCTTCTTTCAGCACATCTTCTTTCAGCCGGGTTACGCGCATCAGCGTGCGGAAGTCATGGTTGGCTAACAGATCGAGGTGATCGCTGATGATCAGGCGCGCTTCTTCCAGCCACGGCGTGGCTTTATCAAACTGTGAAAGTTGGATCAGTAAGCAGTCGCGGAGATCTTTGGCCGCCACGCCCACGGGATCAAAACGCTGAATGCGTTTAAGCACGGCTTCGATTTCGTCCATGCCGACGTCGTCATCGCCCATGCTTTCGAGAATATCGTCCAGGGTTACGGTGAGATAACCGGTTTCGTCTACCGCATCAACAATGGATGTCGCAATTGCGCGATCGGTATCCGAGAACGGGGTCAGCTCCACTTGCCACATCAGGTAATCCTGCAGCGATTGCGTGGTCTCACCCTGATACACAGGCAGTTCGTCGTCGATGTAATCCCCGCTGGTGCCAGAAGGCGTACCGGCGGTGTAAATTTCATCCCAACTGGCGTCAAGCGGCAGCTCCTCTGGCATCTCTTTTTGTTCGAGAGCATCTGCGGTGTCGAGGGATTCGCTGTCCTGTTTTTCCTGGGTATCAATTTCGTCGTGAAGATCGGTTTGCTCGAGCAGTGGGTTACTTTCCAGCGCTTGCTGAAGTTCTTGCTGAAGTTCCAGCGTGGACAGCTGCAACAGACGGATAGCCTGTTGTAGCTGAGGCGTCATCGCCAGTTGTTGGCTAAGCCTGAGTTGCAAACCTTGCTTCATGTTCAGAGTTGTTCTCTCCTGCGGTGACGTGAAGTCTTCTACCCTATCAGAGTCTGAAGTCTTCCCCAAGGTATACGCGTTTAACGTGCTCATCCTGCAGTATTTCTGTTGGCGTGCCATGCGCGATCAGGTGGCCCTGACTCACGATGTAGGCGCGCTCACACACTGCCAGCGTTTCGCGAACGTTATGGTCGGTAATCAGCACCCCAAGCCCGCTGTCGCGCAGGTGTTCGATGATCCGTTTGATATCAATAACGGAAATCGGGTCAACACCGGCAAACGGTTCATCCAGCAGGATAAATTTCGGATTCGCGGCCAGTGCGCGGGCGATCTCCACGCGGCGTCGTTCACCACCGGAGAGCGACTGCCCCATGCTGTCACGCAGGTGTTCGATGTGGAACTCTTCCATCAGCTCGTTGGCGCGATCTTCCCGCTGCTCGCTGGTAAGATCGTCACGAATTTGCAGCACCGCCATCAGGTTATCAAACACGCTCAGGCGACGGAAAATAGACGCTTCCTGCGGCAAGTAGCCGATGCCGCGACGCGCGCGCGCATGCAGAGGCAGTAGGCTGATGTCTTCGTCATCAATGATAATGTTGCCCGCATCACGCGGGACAATGCCGACCACCATGTAAAAGGTCGTTGTCTTGCCCGCACCGTTAGGACCGAGCAGACCGACGATCTCCCCGGAGTTGACGGTCAGACTGACATCTTCCACCACACGGCGGCCCTTATAGGCTTTTGCAAGGTTCTTTGCAGTTAATGTTGCCATAACGAATCAGTTACCTTTTTTCTCTGCCGGAGCCTTGTTTTTGTCCTGCAACTGCGACGGTACCAGAACGGTGGTGACGCGTTTGCCTTTATCGCTGAAGGCCTGCATTTTCTGCTCTTTCACCAGATAGGTGATCTTATCGCCTGTGATGTTGCTATCGAGCTGTTCCAGGTAAGCCTTACCGGTGAGAACGACGAAGTCTTTCGCCAGTTCATAATGCATGTGTGAGGCGTGGCCTTTAACCGGTTTACCGTTGTCCTGCATCTGGTAAAAGGTTGCAGGATTACCATAGCCATCAATGACTTCTTTACCGTCTTCACCGCCAGGGCGGGTCACGACGACTTTATCGGCGTTAATTTTGATGGTGCCCTGAGTCACAATCACGTTGCCAGTAAAGGTCACCACGTTGCCTTGCATATCAAGAGACTGCTGGTCCGACTCAATGTGAATCGGCTGCTCGGTATCGCCGGTGACGGCGAATGCCGGGATGCTGGCGGCCAGAAGTGAGCTGGCAAGCACAAGATTAAGGCTGAGTTTGTTTGTTTTGGATTTCATATGAGGTTCTAACCTTTTCAATCAGCTCGGCGTTCTTGCTGCGTAAGTTGCCGCGCATCTTCAGTCCGCTGGAGTTAAATGTTGTGCCATATAACGTGACGAGATCATCGGAAGTGACGTCTTGTGTCACCAGGTTAATCTGTGCGTTATCGGTCGTCATTCTGCGTAGTTGAGAGTCGGGCACCAGGGCGTTGACCTCAACATGGCCGTACAGATATAGCATCCGATCGTTGGTCAATTTGGCTTTATCAGCCTTGATCGTCCAGGTCGGTACTTTATCCTTATCAAATGTGGTTAATACCGGTTGAGTAAACCACGAAACCGCTTGTTCCGAATAATATTCAACGTTTTGCGCGATCAAGTGATAGCTCAGTGCGCCTTCGGGACTATACACAACGGTATCAGTATGTTCGCTCTTATAGGTTGGCTCGTTGTTATTTACGACGACCTCAGCGGTGTCGTCTTTGTCTGCCAGATTAATACCAATCATCACAAGGACAGCCAGCGACAGTAGAATGATAACCCAACGTCTGGTTTTGCTCATATCGATTGCCCTTTGGCCTCGTCCAGTTTGCCCTGCGCCAGGAGTAATAAATCGCAGACTTCACGTACCGCGCCGCGTCCCCCATCGATGCGGGTGACATAATCGGCCCGCGGGATCAGCAAAGGATGAGCATCCGCCACCGCCACGCTTAATCCCACTTGTGCCATCACCGGCCAGTCGATCAGATCATCGCCAACGTACGCAACATTTTCAGGAGCGATCGCCAGTTTGCTAAGGAGATCGTTAAAGGCGACCAGTTTGTCTGACTGCCCCTGATACAAATGCGTGATCCCCAATGTGGCACAGCGATCTTCTACAAGTTTAGCCTTTCGTCCGGTAATAATGGCAACCTCGATACCGGAAGTGAGCGCACAGCGAATTCCGTAACCATCGCGGACGTTAAAAGCCTTCAGCTCTTCACCGTTGTTGCCCATATAAATCAGACCATCAGACAGTACGCCATCCACATCCAGGATCAGTAAACGGATGTTCTCTGCCCGGGTGATAACGTCTGTGCTGACGGGTCCATAACAGGTCGCAAGCGACGCACCTGCTTTACTCATTTTCTTTATCCTTGAGTTTCTTACACTACACCTGCACGCAGCAGATCATGCATATGTAACACACCAAGTAACCGGTCGCCATCAGCAACCATTACCGAGGTGATATGGCGGGACTGCATTAAGTTCAGGGCATCGACGGCAAGAATGCCCGGACGCACGCGAATGCCGCCAGGGGTCATCACATCGGCAATGCCTAACTGGCGAACATCAACGCCCATATCGAAGACGCGACGTAAATCGCCATCGGTGAAAATACCGTCAATCTTCATGTCATCATCGCAAATGACGGTCATGCCGAGATTTTTACGCGTGATCTCAAGTAAGGCGTCACGCAGGCTGGCGCTTTTAGTCACATGCGGGATCTCATCGCCCGTATGCATAATATCGTTAACGCGCAGTAAAAGCTTACGGCCTAGTGCGCCACCGGGATGAGATAACGCAAAATCTTCCGCGGTAAAGCCACGCGCTTTTAATAATGCCACGGCTAGCGCATCGCCCATCACCAGCGTTGCGGTCGTGCTACTGGTCGGCGCCAGGCCTAACGGGCAAGCTTCCTTGGGCACTTTAACACACAGATGCACATCTGCCGCACGCGCCATGCTGCTTTCCGGACGACCGGTCATGCAGATAAGCGGTACATGAAGACGTTTTAACACCGGGATTAACGCCGCTATCTCATTGGATTCACCGGAGTTAGAGATGGCGATGACTACATCCTGCGGCGAGACCATGCCCAGATCGCCATGTGCGGCTTCGCCTGGATGCACGAAAAATGAGGGGGTGCCGGTGCTGGCAAATGTGGCCGCCATTTTCCGCCCGATATGTCCAGATTTCCCCATCCCCATCACTACAACTTTGCCCGGGCAGCTGAATATTTTCTCGCAGGCGAGAGTAAAATTTTGGTTGATGTACTGATCAAGCTCCGCCAGGCCTTCACGTTCAATTGCCAGGACTTCCTTGCCTGCTTGCTGAAAGTCAAAACCCGGTTGCAACTCTAAGTGCGACATAATGCGTTTCCAGTTATCCAACGAGAAGTGGCGATAACCAATACAGCATCGCCAGCCATATGATAAAACCGCCGGTCAGCAGCGCACCCGCGCCGCGACCAATCTGGCGCGGACGTCGCCAGCAGAGTAGTGCAAAAATTACGCTCACCAGCAGCATGACGCTATAGTCACGGGTGAAGGCCATCGGATTAACTTCCCCCGGCGTAATCAGCGCCGGCAGTCCGAGGACGATAACAATATTAAAAATGTTCGCGCCGATGATGTTGCCGACGGCAATATCGTTTTCGCCTTTACGCAGACCCGCAATTGCCGTTGCCAACTCCGGCAGGCTGGTACCAATGGCGACAACCGTCAGCCCGATGGTGAGTTCGCTCATGGCGAAGTAGTTCGCCAGTACGGTTGCGTTATCTACCACCATACGCGTTGCCATTGGCATAATAATTAGCGCAATACCCAACCACAAAAAGGCGACCGGTAACCCACCTTCGCGCGGCAGTTCCGCGATCTGCTCGCGGGTCAGGCTGTCGTTACCTTGTCGCTCAGCCAGACGGGCGATTTTAACAATGAATAACAGCCATAGCACGGCCAGAAGCAGAAGAAAGAAACCATCGCTGCGACTCAATTGCCCGTCATACAGGACCGATGCGGCTAAGATGCTTACCAGCAACATTAGCGGTAATTCACGACGCAGAACATCAGAATGCACGGTAAAAGGATGAATCAGCGCCGACAGGCCTAAAATAAGCAGAATGTTGGTAATGTTAGAGCCGATGGCGGTACCGACGGCTAAATCAAGCTGCCCGTTCATCGATGCGGCAACGGAGACAATTATCTCGGGTAACGATGTACCAATGCTGACCACGGTCATCCCGATGATAATGGGGGGAATACCGAAGTTTCGACATAAAATGGATGCGGCAAATACCAGTCGGTCGGCACCGTAGACCACCAGAAGTAAACCAATTATTAACAGCGCCGTCGCTAAAAGCATCTAAAGTCCTTTCTTCAGGTATACTCGCCGGTCCACTTGAAGGATTTCTGGAAGCCGTCACGAATTCTTAATTTTGACTTTATGCGGCTAAAAAGTAAAACAAATGCCAGCTTTCGCTAACCAGGACAGGTAATAATCTGTAAATATGTTGGGTTCAGGGCTAAATTGAGCGCCAAACTCTTCGATCAACGAGGCAATAGTAAAGGATGAATCAATGGGTCAGTCTGTGGCGAATCTAATCGATATGCGCGATGTCAGCTTTTCCCGAGGCGACCGCTGCATCTTTGATAATATTTCCCTGACGGTGCCGCGTGGTAAGGTGACGGCGATCATGGGGCCATCAGGCATCGGCAAAACGACGCTGTTGCGTCTGATCGGCGGACAAATCTCCCCGGATAAGGGCGAGATCCTGTTTGACGGCGAAAATGTCCCGGCCATGTCCCGTTCGCGTTTATTTACCGTGCGTAAGCGCATGAGCATGCTATTCCAGTCTGGTGCGCTGTTTACTGATATGAATGTGTTTGACAACGTTGCATACCCGTTGCGCGAGCATACAACGCTGCCTGCGCCGCTGCTGAAAAGCACGGTAATGATGAAGCTCGAGGCCGTTGGCCTGCGGGGCGCGGCAAAATTAATGCCTTCTGAATTATCCGGTGGGATGGCGCGTCGTGCCGCGTTAGCACGTGCTATCGCGCTGGAGCCAGACCTTATTATGTTTGATGAGCCGTTCGTCGGCCAGGATCCCATCACCATGGGCGTGCTGGTGAAGCTGATTTCTGAACTGAACAGCGCGCTGGGCGTTACCTGCGTGGTGGTTTCCCATGATGTGCCAGAGGTGCTGAGTATTGCGGATTACGCCTATATTATGGCGGACAAAAAAATAGTGGCCTACGGTAGTGCTCAGGCGCTGCAAGAAAATGCCGATCCGCGTGTGCGTCAGTTCCTCGATGGCATTGCCGATGGACCGGTTCCGTTCCGTTACCCGGCGGGCGACTACCACATCGATTTACTCAAAACAGGGAGTTAAGCCACCCATGTTGTTAAATGCGCTGGCATCACTCGGACATCGGGGAATAAAAACCCTCAGGACGTTCGGGCGAGCCGGATTAATGTTGTTCAATGCAGTTGTCGGCAAGCCGGAGTTTCGCAAACATGCGCCGCTGCTGATACGCCAGCTCTATAATGTCGGTGTCTTATCGATGCTGATCATTATTGTTTCTGGCGTGTTCATCGGCATGGTGCTGGGGTTGCAGGGATACCTGGTGCTGACGACCTACAGTGCGGAAACCAGCCTCGGTATGCTGGTGGCGCTGTCATTGCTACGTGAGCTGGGGCCGGTGGTTGCGGCGCTGTTGTTTGCCGGGCGGGCCGGATCGGCCTTAACCGCAGAGATTGGCCTGATGCGGGCGACCGAGCAGCTTTCCAGCCTGGAAATGATGGCCGTCGACCCACTGCGCCGAGTGATCTCCCCACGTTTTTGGGCCGGTGTCATTTCATTGCCGCTGCTGACGATTATATTTGTCGCGGTGGGGATCTGGGGTGGGTCGTTGGTTGGCGTAAGCTGGAAAGGTATTGATGCAGGCTTTTTCTGGTCGGCTATGCAAAATGCCGTCGACTGGCGTCTGGATCTGGTCAACTGCCTGATTAAGAGCGTGGTGTTTGCCATTACGGTCACCTGGATTGCATTGTTCAATGGTTATGATGCTATCCCGACCTCTGCCGGGATTAGCCGGGCAACGACACGCACCGTAGTGCACGCCTCTCTTGCCGTTCTGGGGCTGGATTTTGTGCTGACCGCACTGATGTTTGGGAATTGAGTTCATGCAAACGAAAAAAAATGAAATTTGGGTCGGGTTATTCCTGCTGGTTGCGCTGCTGGCCGCGCTGTTTGTCTGCCTGAAGGCGGCGAACGTCACCTCAATGCGTACTGAACCGACTTATACGATTTATGCGACCTTTGATAATATCGGCGGTCTGAGAGAGCGCTCTCCGGTGCGGATTGGCGGGGTCGTGGTAGGACGCGTATCGGACATCTCGTTAGATCAGAAAACGTACCTGCCGCGCGTGACGCTGGAAATTGAATCGCGTTTTAACCATATTCCTGACACCAGTTCTCTGAGCATCCGTACTTCCGGTCTGTTGGGCGAACAGTATCTGGCATTAAACGTAGGTTTTGAAGATCCTGAGCTGGGAACGTCTATCCTCAAAGATGGCGGTACGATTCAGGACACGAAATCTGCGATGGTGCTGGAAGATATGATTGGTCAGTTCCTTTACAACAGCAACAGTAAAGGTGATGACAATAAGAATTCTGGCGATGCGCCAGCCGCAACTGAAGGCAATAATGAAGCCACTACGCCTGCGGGCGCAACGAAATAATCTCAGGAGAATCGACGTATGTTTAAACGATTGATGATGGTGGCTATGCTGGTGATTGCTCCACTTAGCGCGGCAACCGCAGCGGACCAGACGAACCCGTACAAACTGATGGATGAGGCGGCGCAGAAGACGTTTGACCGTCTGAAGAACGAGCAACCTAAAATCCGTTCCAACCCGGATTACCTGCGTCAGGTGGTCGATCAGGAACTGCTGCCTTACGTGCAGGTTAAGTATGCAGGCGCACTGGTACTGGGCCGCTACTACAAAGATGCGACACCGGCTCAGCGTGACGCCTATTTCGCCGCATTCCGTGAATATCTGAAGCAGGCGTACGGTCAGGCGCTGGCGATGTACCACGGCCAGACCTATCAGATTGCCCCTGAGCAGCCGCTGGGTGATGCGACCATCGTGCCTATCCGCGTAACCATCATCGATCCAAACGGTCGTCCTCCGGTACGTCTGGATTTCCAGTGGCGTAAAAATTCCCAGACGGGTAACTGGCAGGCGTATGACATGATTGCTGAAGGCGTAAGTATGATCACCACCAAACAGAATGAGTGGAGTGACCTGCTGCGTACGAAAGGTATTGATGGCCTGACGGCACAGCTGAAATCTATTTCTCAGCAGAAAATCACGCTGGAAGAGAAAAAATAATGACGCAGTCACTCACCTGGATGCGTGAAGGCGACAAGCTGGTGCTGGTGGGAGAGCTGGATCAGGACGTGTTAAACCCATTATGGGATGCGCGAGTTGAGGCGATGAAAGGGGTATCCTGCATCGACCTGAACCAGATTTCCCGGGTGGATACCGGTGGTCTGGCATTACTGCTGCACCTGATTAATGAGGGCAAGCAGCAGGGGAACAGCGTTTCGCTCGCTGGCGTTAACGATAAAGTGTACACGCTGGCGCAGCTTTACAATTTGCCTGACGACGTTCTTCCGCGTTAATTTTTGTAAGCCGGATAAGGTCTTGTGCCGCCATCCGGCAACTCCTCAGCGGGGGATCTGCCACTAAAGCCTTGTCTGATTTATCAGCGGGGCTTTTTGCTTATTTATGACAGCGCCACTTTGCTCTAAGATGTTGGGCTGTTTTCACTATCTGACGAATGAAGAGCCCATGGAAAATAATGAAATTCAGAGCGTGCTGATGAATGCACTCTCCCTCCAGGAAGTCCACGTTTCTGGCGACGGCAGTCACTTTCAGGTTATTGCCGTGGGTGAGATGTTTGAAGGCATGAGCCGGGTCAAGAAACAGCAATCGGTCTATGGCCCGTTGATGGAGTACATTGCGGACAACCGCATTCATGCCGTGTCGATTAAGGCGTTTACTCCAGCGGAATGGGCGCGCGATCGCAAACTTAACGGTTTTTGAGCTACGGGTGATATGCCGGTAGCGAAGATAAATTCTTAACAGAGAACAGAATAATGGATAAATTTCGTGTTCAGGGGCCAACCAGGCTCCAGGGCGAAGTCACAATTTCAGGCGCTAAAAACGCCGCGCTGCCGATCCTGTTTGCGGCGCTGCTGGCTGAAGAACCTGTAGAGATCCAGAACGTCCCGAAACTGAAGGATGTTGACACCTCAATGAAGCTGCTGAGCCAGTTGGGGGCGAAAGTTGAGCGTAATGGTTCTGTGCACATTGATGCACGTGACGTGAACGTCTTCTGTGCGCCGTACGATCTGGTCAAAACCATGCGTGCATCCATCTGGGCGCTTGGGCCACTGGTTGCCCGCTTTGGCCAGGGCCAGGTTTCACTGCCGGGCGGCTGCACCATCGGCGCGCGTCCGGTTGACCTGCACATTACTGGTCTGGAGCAGTTAGGCGCGACTATTAAGCTTGAAGAAGGCTATGTGAAAGCGTCAGTTGATGGCCGTCTGAAAGGCGCGCATATCGTCATGGACAAAGTGAGCGTCGGCGCGACGGTCACTATCATGTGCGCAGCAACGCTTGCCGAAGGTACTACCATCATCGAAAACGCCGCGCGTGAGCCGGAGATCGTGGATACCGCGAACTTCCTGATTGCGCTGGGCGCAAAAATCACAGGCCAGGGTACCGATCGTATTACCATCGAAGGCGTTGAGCGCCTCGGCGGCGGTGTGTATCGCGTTCTGCCTGACCGCATCGAAACCGGTACTTTCCTGGTCGCAGCGGCAATTTCTCGCGGCAAAATTATCTGTCGTAATGCACAACCTGACACGCTGGATGCCGTTCTGGCGAAGCTGCGTGATGCGGGAGCGGATATCGAAGTCGGTGACGACTGGATCAGCCTGGACATGCACGGTAAACGTCCGAAAGCGGTCAATGTGCGCACAGCGCCGCACCCGGCGTTCCCTACCGATATGCAGGCCCAGTTCACGTTGCTGAACCTGGTGGCAGAAGGAACGGGTTTCATCACGGAAACCGTGTTTGAGAACCGCTTTATGCACGTGCCTGAACTGAGCCGTATGGGCGCTCACGCAGAAATCGAAAGCAATACCGTGATTTGCCACGGCGTGGAAACGCTCTCCGGCGCACAGGTTATGGCGACCGATCTGCGCGCATCTGCAAGCCTCGTGCTGGCAGGGTGTATTGCTGAAGGTACGACGGTAGTCGATCGTATTTATCACATCGATCGCGGCTATGAGCGCATCGAAGATAAACTGCGCGCGCTGGGCGCAAACATTGAGCGCGTGAAAGGCGAGTAATCGTCTACGTCTCTTGTAACCCCCAGTTCTGTGAACCGGGGGTTACTACTCATCAGTGTTCATTCAGGATTCTGTTTCTCTTTGCGTCCCCTCATCATCCGCGTTCTGTCGATAAACTCATGTGTTTTTGCATCGTGATAGCGTGACGGCCAAATCACCCACGGGTCGGTTCCCAACGATCGGGCGATAATCAACTCACCTTTTGGCCATGGGCGTGTTAACGCATTGGCCAGCGTTGATGAGCTTAATCCATTTTTACGTGATTCAGCGGCCATTGAGGTCCCTTTCTTGCGCAGTCCGGCGATGATATCGGCCGGATGCCAGTCAATCAGCTTGTTTTCCATAAACTCATCTCTCCTTTGGTTATCGACTTATGGTTCCACGATCGGTTGTGGAGATACTATAACGCCCGGAGAACGAATGTTCTAAAATGTTCATGTAAAGTGTGAGTATATTCAGAATATGCCAAATTTATGCGAAGATTGCTGGAGAAGGGGGAGGTATTTATTGGAATTTATAAAAGCATCCCGTGCAGGGCACGGGATGATGAAAGATGTCGCAGGGTATTAACGGTCGCGCTGTACGGCGATATGCGCCAGACCAATCAGCGCTTCTCTCCACGGCGTATCAGGCAGTACCTGCAGCGCAGCGATGGCCTTATCAGCCTCTTCTTCTGCACGTTGGCGAGTCCACTCCAGGGAACCACAGGCGTTCATCGCTTCCAGAACAGGCTCCAGAAGGTGACGGCCATTACCCTGCTCAATAGCCTGGCGGATCATTTGTGCTTGTTCAGGGGTGCCGTGGCGCATGGCATGCAGCAGCGGCAGCGTTGGTTTACCCTCGTTGAGGTCATCACCGACGTTTTTACCCAGTTGCTCGCCATCCGCGTTATAATCCAGCAAATCGTCAATTAACTGGAAAGCGGTACCGAGATAACGGCCATAATCCTGCAACCCTTTCTCTTGTTCTTCGCTGCAACCAGCCAGAATGCCAGAGCATTGGGCAGCCGCTTCAAACAAACGCGCGGTCTTACTGTAGATAACGCGCATATAGTTTTCTTCAGTGATGTCCGGGTCGTTGACGTTCATCAACTGCAAGACTTCACCTTCGGCGATGACGTTGACCGCTTTCGACATGACTTCCAGCACTTTCAGCGAACCGAGGCTGGTCATCATCTGAAAAGCGCGGGTATAGATAAAATCGCCGACCAGCACGCTGGCCGCATTGCCAAACGCCGCATTCGCTGTGGCTTTTCCGCGGCGCATGTCGGACTCATCCACAACATCGTCGTGCAACAGGGTCGCGGTGTGAATAAACTCGATGAGGGCTGCAATCGTAACGTGCGCATTTTCCTGGTAGCCAACTGCACGCGCGGCGAGTACGGCGATCATTGGGCGAATGCGTTTTCCGCCGCCGCTAACGATGTAGTACCCCAGTTGATTGATCAGCTGCACGTCGGAATTGAGCTGTTCAAGGATTGTCGCATTGACCCCCGCCATATCTTGCGCGGTTAACTCATTGATTTTTTCTAAATTCATCGCAAAAGCCGGGCTTCTCGCCCCGATTACCTCACTGTATCGGAAGGTAACGTCGGGTTTAGGGTTATAAATATATGCTGATTGTACTGAAAAAACGCCATAGATAAACGTTACCGTACGTGTTGTGTTTTTTTTCTTCATGTATTGACGTAGCACTTGTCAAAGGCTCGCGTTTTGCGTAATATTCGCGCCCTATTGTGAATATTTATAGCGCACTCTGAATCATCAAAAAGGTGTGCGCGGAAGCGGAGTTTTTTATGTACGCGGTTTTCCAAAGTGGTGGTAAACAACACCGAGTAAGCGAAGGTCAGACCGTTCGCCTGGAAAAGCTGGACATCGCAACTGGCGAATCTGTTGAATTCGCAGAAGTTCTGATGATCGCAAACGGTGAAGAAGTCAAAATCGGCGTTCCTTTCGTTGATGGCGGCGTTATCAAAGCTGAAGTTGTTGCTCACGGTCGTGGCGAGAAAGTTAAAATTGTTAAGTTTCGTCGTCGTAAACACTACCGTAAGCAGCAGGGCCATCGTCAGTGGTTCACTGATGTAAAAATCACTGGCATCAGCGCTTAAGTTAAGGGGAGCAGATTAAATGGCACATAAAAAGGCTGGCGGCTCGACTCGTAACGGTCGCGATTCAGAAGCTAAACGTCTGGGCGTAAAACGCTTCGGCGGTGAAACAGTTCTGGCTGGTAGCATCATCGTTCGTCAACGTGGTACTAAATTCCACGCTGGCTCCAACGTTGGTTGCGGCAAAGACCACACTCTGTTTGCTAAAGCAGACGGTAAAGTGAAATTTGAAGTGAAAGGCCCGAAAAACCGTAAATTCATCAGCATCGTTGCTGAATAAGTTTTTCGCGTCCCGGTAACGGATAAAAGCCCCGCAACACGTTGCGGGGCTTTTTACATTCGACGGCCGGTAAATACGCTCGTCGCGCCGTGATAACCCGGAAACGAGCCCTTGCAGGGAATACGGCATGAAGCAGCAGGCAGGTATTGGTATTCTGTTAGCACTCACAACGGCAGTATGTTGGGGCGCTTTGCCAATAGCGATGAAGCAAGTGCTGGAGGTGATGGAGCCTCCTACCGTGGTGTTCTACCGTTTTTTAATGGCAAGCATTGGCCTTGGCGCTATTCTTGCGGTTAAAAAAAAGCTCCCTCCGTTGCGTATTTTTCGCAAAGCGAGTTGGCTGATACTGTTGGCTATCGCTACCGGTGGGTTGTTCGGTAACTTCATTCTGTTTAGTTCATCCTTGCAATATTTGAGCCCAACGGCTTCGCAGGTTATCGGTCAGCTGTCACCGGTTGGTATGATGATTGCCAGCGTCTTTATCCTGAAAGAAAAGATGCGCGGTACGCAGGTGATTGGCGCCATTATGCTTCTGAGCGGCCTGGTTCTGTTTTTTAATACCAGTCTGATCGAAATTTTTACCCGTCTCACCGATTACACCTGGGGCGTTATCTTTGGTGTTGGTGCGGCGATGGTCTGGGTGAGCTATGGGGTCGCGCAAAAGGTGTTGTTGCGCCGTCTGGCATCACCGCAGATCCTGTTTTTACTGTACACTTTATGTACGATTGCGTTGTTGCCGTTGGCTAAACCCGGTGTCATCACGCAGCTCAGTGACTGGCAGCTGGCATGCCTTGTATTCTGCGGCCTGAATACGCTGGTAGGATACGGTGCTCTCGCGGAAGCGATGGCGCGTTGGCAGGCGGCACAGGTGAGCGCCATTATTACGCTCACTCCGCTGTTTACGTTGTTATTTTCAGATTTATTATCACTGGCCTGGCCCGATTTCTTCGCCAGACCGATGCTAAACCTATTAGGTTATCTCGGTGCGTTTATCGTGGTTGCGGGCGCGATGTATTCCGCCATTGGTCATCGAATTTGGGGCGGTTTACGTAAGCATGAAACGGTGGTTTCGCAGCCCCGCTCAGGCGAATGATTTACGGAGAGTAAAATGAAGTTTGTTGATGAAGCATCGATTCTGGTCGTTGCAGGTGATGGCGGTAATGGTTGCGTCAGCTTCCGCCGCGAAAAGTACATCCCAAAAGGCGGTCCGGACGGTGGAGACGGTGGTGACGGTGGTGACGTTTGGCTGGAAGCCGACGAAAACCTGAACACGCTGATCGATTACCGTTTTGAAAAATCATTCCGTGCGGAACGTGGACAGAATGGCGCGAGCCGTGATTGCACCGGCAAGCGTGGTAAAGATGTCACGATTAAAGTGCCTGTAGGTACGCGTGTAATCGATCAGGGCACGGGCGAAACCATGGGCGACATGACCAAACACGGTCAGCGTCTGATGGTCGCTAAAGGCGGCTGGCACGGTCTGGGCAACACCCGTTTCAAATCCTCGGTCAACCGTACTCCGCGTCAGAAAACGATGGGTACACCGGGCGATAAACGCGATCTGATGCTGGAGCTGATGCTGCTGGCGGACGTGGGGATGCTGGGCATGCCAAACGCCGGTAAATCGACGTTTATCCGTGCGGTGTCCGCGGCGAAGCCGAAAGTCGCTGACTATCCGTTCACCACCCTGGTTCCGAGCCTGGGTGTGGTGCGTATGGACAACGAAAAGAGCTTCGTGGTTGCCGACATTCCGGGTCTGATTGAAGGCGCGGCTGAGGGCGCAGGCTTGGGTATCCGCTTCCTGAAACACCTGGAACGTTGCCGCGTACTGCTACACCTCATTGATATCGATCCGATTGACGGTTCCGATCCGGTTGAAAATGCCCGTATCATTATTGGCGAGCTTGAAAAATACAGCCAGGATCTGGCGTCTAAACCGCGTTGGTTAGTGTTCAACAAAATTGATTTGCTGGACAAGGCTGAAGCGGAAGAGAAAGCGAAAGCGATCGCCGAAGCGTTGGGCTGGGAAGGTAAATATTACCTGATCTCCGCCGCCAGCCAGTTGGGCGTGAAGGATCTCTGCTGGGATGTGATGACCTTTATCATCGAGAACCCGATTGTTCAGGCTGAAGAAGCGAAACAGCCAGAGAAAGTCGAGTTCATGTGGGATGATTATCACCGCCAGCAACTCGCTGAAGTCGAAGACGAAGCAGAAGATGACTGGGATGACGATTGGGACGAAGACGACGAAGAAGGCGTTGAGTTCATCTACAAGCGTTAATCACATTAAAAACCCCGGCCATGTTGCCGGGGTTTTGTTTCCAGGTTTCAGAAGGTCGGATTAGGTGCGTTAGCGCTGCCATCCGGCAAACATACTCAGTTATTCTGATAAATATCCTTGTATAACCGGCTTTCGAAGCGGACCAGTGGAATACGGCGATTACGCTGATCAGCTGGCTCTACCGCATAACCAGACAGATACTGCACAAATGCCATGCGCTGACCGCTTGCCGTGGTGATGAAGCCTGCCAGGTTATAGACCCCCTGCAGTGAGCCTGTCTTCGCCGATACTTTGCCATCTACGCCAGCCTGATGCAGACCCGCACGGTATTGCAAAGAGCCGTCATGGCCTGCCAGCGGCAGCATGGTGATAAAGTTCAGCTCGTTATCGTGCTGAGCGATATATTGCAGCACCTGCATCATGGTGGCAGGCGCAATCAGATTGTGACGAGAGAGACCCGAACCGTCGGCAATAATGGTGTTGCCAATATTAACGCCCGCCTGCTGACGCAGAATCTGGCGTACGGCATCAGAACCTGCTCGCCAGGTACCTGGCACGTTAAATCGTGCATGGCCAATCATACGGAAAACGGTATCGGCAATCATGTTGTCCGATTTTTTCAGCATAATCTTAAGCAGGTCGTGCAGCGGCGCCGACTGCTTACTGGCTACCACGGTCCCCGGCTCGTTGACCAGCGTCTGGCGCAGCAGAGTCCCGCTGTAAGTGATACCAGCTTGTTTTAGCTCATCTTTGATAATCGCCCCGGCATAGCTGGCGCCGTCCTGAATAGCGAATGCCAGCGGCAGCGGATCGGCTCGTTGGGGCAGGCATCCGGTCAACGTAAAGCGGTTGAGATCGCCTGGAACCACGTCCAGTTCACAATATTGCGCTTCGGCAGAGCCACGAGCGAGAGTACGCACCTGACTGAACATGGTGACCGGGTAGTAAGATGCCACGCGGATAAAGGCGAGATCGTTAGGTTTTTGCGCGCTATAGAGTGAAACCGAGAAACAGTTACGATCGACAATGGCTGCCGCGGGCGGTGCGCTAAAACACTGCGTCATGTCGTTCCAGGGCCAACCAGGTGCTTTATCATGGCTGGCGAAAATGGAGGTGTCGATCATGACATTTCCGGCAATTTGCGTCACGCCTGATTTTTTCAGGGTTGCCACCATATTGCGAATATCCTGACGTTTTAGCGTCGGATCGGCACCAAATCGCGCCACTAAGTCACCTTTCAAAACGCCGCCTTCCACGTTGCCTTTAGTCTCAAGCGTGGTGGTAAAACGAAAGTCAGGCCCGAGCTGAATCAATGCCGCCAGCGCGGTGATCACTTTTTGTGTACTGGCCGGCAGCGCCATCTGCTGGCTATGGTAATCAATAGTAGGAGCAGGTGCGCCAACCTTCTGTACCATAAGGGCGAGGTTGGCCCCGGCAGGGAGCTGATTGATATACTCGTCGACGTTCGCAGCCTGAACGCTGAACGCTATACTGGCAGTCAATCCAATGGTAAATCTGGAAAATCGCATAATCTCGCGCTAACAACCTGGAAACAGGCCGTCATACTACGGCGCAACGCCCCAAAAAGTAAACGATGACCCATAGGGAACTCCAGGGTAAAATGATCATCAAATAGAGAATTGTAGCTGACCTGGGACCCTGAGCCCCGGGTCGGTATTTTTTTGCTTCTGACTCTGGCATGGCGTATGCCAGAGTAGGCTTAGCAGCCGGGGTGAGAGCAGCCGCCCCCTACAGGAATGTTCAAGAGGTATAACAAATGCAAGCTATCCCAATGACCTTACGTGGTGCTGAAAAACTGCGCGAAGAACTGGATTTTCTGAAATCGGTGCGCCGTCCTGAAATCATTGCCGCTATCGCAGATGCGCGCGAGCATGGCGACCTGAAAGAAAATGCAGAGTATCACGCGGCGCGCGAACAGCAGGGTTTCTGCGAAGGGCGCATTAAAGATATCGAAGCTAAACTGTCCAACGCGCAGGTTATCGACGTCACAAAAATGCCGAACAATGGTCGCGTAGTTTTCGGCGCGACGGTTACCGTGCTGAATCTCGATAACGACGAAGAGCAGACCTGGCGTATTGTCGGCGATGATGAAGCCGATTTTAAACAGAACCTGATTTCGGTGAACTCGCCTATTGCTCGTGGCCTGATCGGTAAAGAGCAGGATGACGTGGTGGTTATTAAAACGCCGGGCGGTGAAGTTGAATATGAAGTAACGAAGGTAGAATACCTGTAATTCGCATCTTGGTTAAGATGTTGATACATTGTAAAGAAAGGAAAAAGGCCGCATAGCGGCCTTTTATCAACGAAGAGAGCGTGGCATTTTGCTCTCCTGCTAGCGGAAAATCCCGCGTTTTACACAAACTTCGTGTGCAACTTTGGGATATTCTTAGCGTGGCAGCGAGATTTTACGTTCTTTAGTCGGGCGATACAGTACCAGCGTTTTACCGATGACCTGTACATTGCAGGCGCCGGTTTCGCGTACGATAGCTTCCACGATCAAGGTTTTAGTATCGCGATCTTCCGAGGCGATTTTCACCTTGATAAGTTCATGGTGCTCTAACGCTTGTTCAATCTCGGCCAGTACCCCTTCGGTCAAACCATTGTTGCCAAGCATAACTACAGGCTTGAGCGGATGTGCCAGACCTTTCAGGTGCTGTTTTTGTTTAGTACTCAGATTCATCGTATATTTTTGCTTACGTTGGGATTGAAAACGGGTCATTCTACCGCCATCTCCCATATATCGCCAAATAGCTGTGTAGAAATTTACACCATTGGTTACGATGAACTGCCCTTTGGGAATGTGAAATGACAGGTAAAAAGCGTTCTGCCAGCTCGAGTCGCTGGCTTCAGGAACACTTTAGCGATAAATATGTTCAGCAGGCGCAGAAAAAGGGGTTACGTTCCCGTGCCTGGTTTAAACTTGATGAAATACAGCAAAGTGACAAAATTTTTAAACCGGGGATGACGATTGTTGATCTCGGTGCTGCACCCGGTGGCTGGTCGCAATATGCGGTTACGCAGATCGGTAACACTGGCCGCATTATCGCTTGCGATCTTTTACCTATGGATCCAATCGTTGGTGTGGACTTCCTTCAGGGCGACTTTCGTGATGAATTAGTCCTGAAAGCGTTACTTGAACGCGTAGGTGACAGTAAAGTACAAGTTGTCATGTCTGATATGGCGCCAAATATGTGTGGAACACCGGCGGTGGATATTCCCCGGGCCATGTATCTGGTAGAGCTGGCGCTTGGAATGGCTCGTGATGTATTAGCGCCAGGTGGTAGTTTTGTAGTGAAGGTGTTCCAGGGCGAAGGCTTCGATGAGTATCTAAGAGAGATTCGCTCCCTGTTTACGAAGGTCAAAGTTCGTAAGCCGGACTCTTCTCGCGCCCGTTCGCGTGAAGTGTATATTGTAGCGACCGGGCGTAAACCATAACCGGTAGATTTCAAACGAAAGTTTGAAAGAAACTGGATATAGAGTATCCTGACGCTGTTTTTAACACAGTTGTAATATGAGGTTAATCCCTTGAGTGACATGGCGAAAAACCTAATTCTCTGGCTGGTCATTGCCGTTGTGCTGATGTCAGTATTCCAGAGCTTTGGGCCCAGCGAGTCTAATGGCCGTAAGGTTGATTACTCTACCTTCCTGCAAGAGGTCAATCAGGACCAGGTTCGTGAAGCGAAGATCAACGGACGTGAGATTAACGTTACCAAGAAAGATAGTAACCGTTACACGACCTACATTCCGGTTAACGATCCGAAGCTGCTTGATAACCTGCTGACCAAAAACGTCAAGGTTGTTGGTGAACCGCCTGAAGAGCCGAGCCTGCTGGCTTCTATCTTCATTTCCTGGTTCCCAATGCTGCTGCTGATTGGTGTCTGGATCTTCTTCATGCGTCAAATGCAGGGCGGTGGTGGCAAAGGTGCCATGTCGTTCGGTAAGAGCAAAGCGCGCATGCTGACGGAAGATCAGATCAAAACGACTTTTGCAGACGTTGCTGGTTGCGACGAAGCAAAAGAAGAAGTTGCTGAGCTGGTTGAGTATCTGCGCGAACCGAGCCGTTTCCAGAAGCTGGGCGGTAAAATCCCGAAAGGCGTCCTGATGGTCGGTCCTCCGGGTACAGGTAAAACCTTGCTGGCGAAAGCTATCGCAGGTGAAGCGAAGGTTCCTTTCTTCACCATTTCCGGTTCTGATTTCGTGGAAATGTTCGTGGGTGTCGGTGCATCTCGTGTGCGTGACATGTTCGAACAAGCCAAGAAAGCGGCACCGTGCATCATCTTCATCGATGAAATCGACGCCGTAGGCCGCCAGCGTGGTGCAGGTCTGGGCGGTGGTCACGATGAACGTGAGCAGACACTGAACCAGATGCTGGTTGAGATGGACGGCTTCGAAGGTAACGAAGGCATTATCGTTATCGCGGCAACTAACCGTCCGGACGTTCTTGACCCTGCGCTGCTGCGTCCAGGCCGTTTCGACCGTCAGGTTGTGGTTGGTCTGCCGGATGTCCGCGGTCGTGAACAGATCCTGAAAGTGCATATGCGTCGCGTACCGCTGTCTCCGGATATCGATGCGGCAATCATTGCACGTGGTACGCCTGGCTTCTCCGGTGCGGATCTCGCGAACCTGGTCAACGAAGCGGCGCTGTTTGCAGCTCGTGGCAACAAGCGTGTTGTATCGATGGTTGAATTCGAGAAAGCGAAAGACAAAATCATGATGGGTGCGGAACGTCGCTCCATGGTGATGACGGAAGCGCAGAAAGAATCTACCGCGTATCACGAAGCAGGCCACGCGATTATCGGTCGCCTGGTACCGGAACACGATCCGGTGCACAAAGTGACGATTATCCCGCGCGGTCGTGCGCTGGGTGTGACCTTCTTCCTGCCTGAAGGCGACGCTATCAGCGCCAGCCGTCAGAAACTGGAAAGTCAGATCTCCACGCTGTACGGCGGTCGTCTGGCCGAAGAGATCATCTACGGTATTGAACATGTTTCTACCGGTGCGTCGAACGACATTAAAGTCGCGACTAACCTGGCGCGTAACATGGTTACTCAGTGGGGCTTCTCCGAGAAACTCGGTCCGTTGCTGTACGCTGAAGAAGAAGGCGAAGTGTTCCTGGGACGTTCTGTGGCGAAAGCTAAACATATGTCCGATGAAACGGCTCGTATTATCGATCAGGAAGTTAAACTGCTGATTGAGCGTAACTATGACCGTGCGCGTCGTCTGCTGAACGAAAACATGGACATTCTGCACTCGATGAAAGATGCGCTCATGAAATATGAGACCATCGATGCGCCGCAGATTGATGATCTGATGGCTCGCCGCGAGGTACGTCCGCCAGCGGGTTGGGAAGAACCGGGTTCTTCTAACAACAACTCTGGCAGCACCGGCAAGCCGAGTGCGCCGCGTCCGGTTGATGAACCGCGTGCGCCGGACTCTGGCACCATGTCAGAGCAACTGGGCGACAAATAAGTTATCGTTGATGATGACCGTGTTTTAATTTAAAACCCTGGGGCTTGCCCCGGGGTTTTTCTTATTTGTATATTCAAGATGTTATCAGGGATAAAACTATGAAACTCTTTGCTCAGGGGTCTTCACTGGATCTCAGCCATCCGCACGTCATGGGGATTTTGAACGTCACGCCAGATTCCTTTTCCGATGGTGGTGCGCACAACTCTCTGGTTGAGGCGGTAAAACACGCAAACCTGATGATTAACGCTGGGGCGACTATCATTGATGTGGGTGGTGAATCCACACGTCCAGGCGCGGCCGATGTGAGCGTGGAAGAAGAGTTGCAGCGAGTGATCCCGGTGGTGGAGGCGATTGCTCAACGTTTTGAAGTGTGGATTTCGGTCGATACTTCAAAAGCAGAAGTGATTCGCGAGTGCGCCAGAGTCGGCGCACATATCATCAATGACATTCGCTCACTCTCGGAGCCTGGGGCGCTGGAAGCCGCAGCAGAAACCGGATTACCGGTTTGTCTGATGCATATGCAGGGTCAGCCGAAAACCATGCAGGAAGCACCAAAGTACGAGGATGTTTTTGCTGATGTAAATCGTTACTTTGTTGAACAAATAGCACGCTGCAAGCGGGCTGGAATCACAAAAGATAAATTGTTGCTCGACCCCGGGTTCGGATTCGGTAAAAATCTTACTCACAACTACACATTACTGGCACGTTTGGCTGAGTTTCATCATTTTAATCTGCCATTGCTGGTTGGAATGTCACGAAAATCAATGGTTGGCCAGTTGTTGAATGTGGGGCCATCCGAACGCCTGAGCGGGAGCCTTGCGTGCGCGGTCATTGCCGCAATGCAAGGGGCGCATATCATTCGTGTCCATGACGTCAAAGAAACCGTAGAAGCGATGCGTGTGGTGGAAGCCACATTGTCTGCAAAGGAAAATAAACGCTATGAGTAATCGTAAATATTTTGGCACCGATGGCATCCGTGGTCGCGTAGGCGACGCCCCAATTACCCCTGACTTTGTGCTCAAACTGGGTTGGGCTGCAGGAAAAGTGCTGGCACGTCATGGTTCACGTAAAATTATTATCGGCAAAGATACGCGTATTTCTGGCTATATGCTGGAGTCCGCACTGGAAGCGGGTCTGGCTGCCGCCGGACTGTCGGCTTCTTTCACGGGCCCAATGCCAACACCCGCCATTGCGTATCTGACGCGCGCCTTCCGTGCTGAAGCCGGGATTGTTATCTCCGCTTCGCACAACCCGTACTATGACAACGGGATTAAATTCTTCTCCATCGATGGGACCAAACTGCCGGATGCGGTTGAAGAAGCTATCGAAGCCGAAATGGAAAAAGCGATCACCTGCGTGGACTCGGCTGAACTGGGTAAAGCTACCCGTATCGTTGATGCTGCCGGTCGTTATATCGAGTTTTGCAAAGGCACCTTCCCGAATGAATTGAGCCTGAGTGAGCTTAAAATCGTGGTGGATTGCGCTAATGGTGCGACGTACCATATTGCGCCAAGTGTACTGCGTGAGCTGGGCGCAAACGTGATTGCTATTGGCTGTGAGCCAAACGGCGTTAACATCAATGAAGAAGTCGGTGCCACCGACGTCCGCGCCCTGCAGGCGCGCGTGATGGCGGAAAAAGCCGATCTGGGTATTGCGCTGGATGGTGACGGCGACCGCGTCATTATGGTTGACCACGAAGGCAATAAGGTCGATGGCGATCAGATCATGTACATCATTGCCCGTGAAGCCCTGCGTCAGGGGCAGCTGCGCGGTGGCGCGGTAGGCACGCTGATGAGCAATATGGGCCTCGAGCTGGCGCTGAAACAGTTGGGTATTCCGTTTGCCCGTGCGAAAGTCGGCGACCGCTATGTACTGGAAAAAATGCAGGAAAAAGGCTGGCGTATCGGTGCTGAAAACTCAGGCCATGTGATCCTGCTGGACAAAACCACCACCGGTGACGGTATTGTTGCAGGTCTGCAGGTACTGGCGGCGATGGTGCGCAACCATATGAGTTTGCACGACCTGTGCAGCGGCATGAAAATGTTCCCGCAACTGCTGGTTAACGTACGTTACACCGCAGGTAGCGGCGATCCGCTGGAACATGAAAACGTGAAAGCGGTGATGGCTGAAGTTGAAGCTGCACTGGGTAATCGCGGACGTGTTCTGCTGCGTAAGTCAGGTACAGAACCGTTAATTCGCGTGATGGTTGAAGGTGAAGATGAAGCGCAGGTGACTGAATTCGCTCACCGTATTGCCGATGCCGTCAAAGCGGTGTAATCACTAAAGACAGTGAAAACCGGAGTCTGGGACTCCGGTTTTTTTTTACTGTACGGGAAGTGACTGTTTATGTCGGCGCTGCCAGAAGTAACCACCGATCATTAATATTACAAGGACTGCCAGCCACGGCAGAACCGCCAGCAAATGCCCTGACCGGGCAAAGGTCAGCACAATCATCAGTAACCAACCGCCCAGCATCGGAATCGCGGTGCGCTTAACAATGTCCACAGGTGAGACGCCTGCAATTCCCGCGATAGCAATGATGACGCCGGCAATGGGGGATAACGTACGACCAATCCCCGCCGATATCTGGATAGGCAACATCATGACTGCGATGTCGCTACCGATATGACGGCTGATGTCCGGTACCATCGGGGCGAAGGAGAAAAACGCCGCATTTCCGGAGCCCATTAGCGCTGAAATTGCAAAGGTGATAAGGGTCATCAGCAGGATAATAGAGGCGGCGCTGAGGCCAAATTCACCGGAAAGCGACAGCAGCGCATCGACGGTGCCAATGGCTTTCAGTCCGGCTGAAAAGACTTCACCAGCGATAATCAGCGTGACGACGGTGGCAAAAACGCTGCCCATGCTGTCAAAGACTTTTTGTACGCCTGCCATCACCTCGCGCGCCTTACGATGACGGCAATACTCACAAACCAGGGTAATGGCGAGGCTTATCAGTACGGCGGTATCCAGCGTAATTTTGAGCGAACTGAATACTAAATCACTGCACACCAGCATCAACACCAGCGGCAGCATGGGTAGAAAAAGCCAGGCGATCGGTGCTTCAGTTTCATCGGTCGACGTTAATGTCTGCATCTGCTGAGCCACACCGTCACTGCTTTCCCGATGGTCGAAAAAGCGTTGCACAACAATATGTAGCAGGGCGATGAACAGAATAACGGGGACGACGATCGGTAACTGATCCTGCACGAAATAGTTCACCACCTCGATGCCTGCGGTTTTGGCGGCGAGAACCGAGTTGCCGGAACCTGGACCAAATTCAACCGCACAGGTACTGGCGATAACGGCGGCAACGGCAGCGCGGCTACAGCCAAGACGGGTCAGCAGCGGGTAGAGCGTCGCCATCAACAGCAGACCCAGCCCGGTGGCGCTGCTGATAAACAGCGACAGGAATTGACCCAGCAACAGCGCCAGCCCCAACAGCAGATACGGTGAGTTCAGGCGTTGCAAAGGGCGAGACGTCACCCGAACCAGCACCTGGCTTGCGCCAATGGCCGACATATATGTAGCGAAACCACCAATCAGCATAATTTGCAGCCCAAGGCCGCCGAGGCGCACGCTCAGGGTATCGCGAATAAACTCAAAGGCATCAAAGGGGCCGAATCCGGTGCTTTTTTTCACCAGGCTACTGAGCGTGGTCATCCCGCTAAAATGCGCGATAAGCAGCAGCACAATCCCGGTCAACAGCAACACTGACTGGGGGTGATATTTTTTGAGGATCAGACGTCCGGCAAAAATGATGGCAATTAGCGCCAGTAATAATGACATTCTTGCCCCCTTACTCGAAGTTGCCAGTAACCAGGCACTCACCATCCCGCAGCAATGGCTTACCCGCAGCGAACAGATGGGCCAGCGAGAGGTCATCATTGAGTACACAGATATCGGCACGTTCCCCGGCGCAGAGCACGCCGCCGGAAATACCCAGCGAGCGCGCAACGTTTGCCGTCAACATCGCGATCGCTTGTGGCACCGGAATCCCCACATCAATCAAGCGAGGAAGAAGATTAAGGTTACCTGCGACCGGTGCCGCGCTTAAGCCTTCCACAATACCCTGGGCGTTAAAGCGCGGAACGCTGCCATTACCATCAGAGCTGATCGTGATGCGATCGGCTGGAACCTGGGCTTCCAGAGCGTGGAGGATTGCCTGCTCCTGAGGCATAAAGCGACTACCGCCAGACGTAACGTCGATATGGCCGCCACGATGAGCGAACGCAATCGCCTGTTCGAACAAGGGCGCTGTTCTCGCAACATGGGTCGGTGAAATGTGGTGAATTGGAATGCCTGCATCACACAGCTCAATAAGCTGTGACATCCCTTCAGGCAGATTCCCCAGATGTACATGCAGTAACCCTTTTTTGCCTGCCAGCAGGGAAGCCACGCGGATATCGCTTACTATCCTCAGCAACTCCTGGAAAGAGGGGTAAGAACCACGGTGATCGGCGAGGGCGATTTTGACGCCAAGAATCGCCGGAATGAAGGTCATGTCATCGCGGATGGATCGCGTAATGGTTGGGCTGGGTACCGCGTAGGCTCCCGTATGCATAAATGCGCGTAATCCCTCAAGGTTGAGAGACTGCATTTTGGCGTAGAGGTCTTTGGGCGAACGAGAAATGGCATCGGTACCTAACACGCCGACAACCGTGGTAATACCTGCCTGAATCAGATCGCGTAGCTTGACGGCTGGCGTTCGGCTGGCAAATCCAGCCTCGCCACCGCCACCGGTAAGATGGACATGCTGATCGATTATGCCTGGGATAACCCATTTGCCATGACAATCGATGACCTCGTCGACGCCATCAAACAGGGAAATATCTTTTTCTACCGCCACAATTCGGTCGGCATGAATGAGCAGGGAGCAGAGGCCTAAATCCTCGGGAGAAAAAACACGGGCATTGGTCAATAAAGTAAACATATCGGTCCTGTCAAACGTCGTGGGTGAGAGTCGGCAGGTGAAAAGGAATATTGTTGTTATGATGCCCACCATAAAGCCATTACTATAACTATGACTATTACCGATTTGGTATTGGAGGATGCGGTTATGGCATGGTGGAGAGTTCAACGTGGATTGTAAGTGGCTGGAAGATTTTCTGGCATTGAGTCAGCATGGAAACTACTCTCAGGCCGCGGCGCAGCGGCATATTACTCAACCCGCACTCAGTCGGCGTATAAAGGCGCTGGAAGAGGTGTTAGGGGTGCCGTTGTTTGACCGGACCACGACCCCCGTTACGCTGACACGCTATGGTGAACGCTTTGAACCCTATGCCCGGCACGTCCTCAGTACACTAACAGAGGCGCGCCACGAGCTATCGGCGATGACGCCAGCAACGGACAATACGCTGGTGATGGTTAGCCTGCATACGCTGTCGGTGAATATCCTGCCGGATATGATCAACTATCTGCGACAGAGCGAACCGCAGTTAAATTTTACGGTTAATGCCAGTATTCAGGGGATAGACAACCATTTTAACGCCTTGATAGATCGGCAAATCGATCTGCTGGTGACCTACGATTTACCATCTTCGCAGCCGGGGCTGGAGATTGCCGGAGGGTTAAAACGTTCACTATGGCGGTATGAGCGATTTATACCGGTTATTTCTGCGCAGTTGGCTAATGCGCTTAACGATCCGCATGCGCCGATCCCATGGCTATGCTATAGCGACTACACCTTTGTCAGACGCATTATTGAGCCAGCTGAACAACGCGTCCGCCCACGTCTGAAAAAAGTGTTTGAGAGTGGTTTAAGCGAAACGATACGAGAAATGGTGCTGCGGCATATGGGAATGGCATGGTTACCCGAATCGATGGTGGCGGAAGAGTTGGTGAACCAGCAAATTATTCACTGCTGGCCAGAAGACGCTGACCTGATTTGTGAAATCCCCGTTGTGGTATGGGCGAATCTTGACGATCAACGCGCCGTCATGCAGAGATGCTGGGAGAAGTTGCTGCGTTTTTGATTGATGTGGCGATTTTTTCCGCAGTTGATACAATGCCAACAAATTGCCCTTGCGAAGGTTATTCGCTTTGGTTAGTATTCACACCCGCTTCAGTGGGAAACAGTAAACATTCCCGCTTTAATGGTCGAAGCATTGTACGCGGCAACTCCGCAAGGAACAGGTTGATTATGCACGAAGCTCTTTTAGTAGTTTTCCTTATTGTGGCAATTGGCCTGGTAGGCTTGATCATGCTGCAGCAAGGCAAAGGCGCTGATATGGGAGCCTCTTTTGGCGCAGGCGCTTCTGGTACTCTGTTTGGTTCAAGTGGTTCTGGTAACTTCATGACCCGCATGACAGCTGTATTAGGAACCTTGTTCTTCATCATCAGTCTGGTGCTGGGTAACATGAACAGCAATAAGACCAATAAAGGAAGTGAGTGGGAAAATCTGAGTGCACCGGCGAAAACCGAGCAAACTCAGCCAGCTGCTCCGGCTCAGCCGACCAGCGATATCCCACGCTAAGTATTCTGTACCGAGGTGGTGGAATTGGTAGACACGCTACCTTGAGGTGGTAGTGCCCTAACGGGCTTGTGGGTTCGAGTCCCATCCTCGGTACCAAATTCCAAAAAAAAGACGCTGCAAAGCGTCTTTTTTTTCGTCTGTCATTTGTGGTAGTTCTGTAGGTCGGATAAGACATTTAGAACGCCATCCGACTATTACAATACCTGATGGTGCCAGGCTTATCAGGCCTCAGGGTAACAGAACATCCCTATTTTCTGCGCATAAAAAAGGCCGCTTTCGCGGCCTGAAGATGATGAATATTTACTTCGCCTTGTTTTCCAGATTCTCAACCTGCGGCAGGCCGGTTGTGGAAGAGGCGGTCAGCAGGCCAGACTGTGTATAACCGAACAGCTTCTCGCGGGTATCAGTGATATCCAGATTACGCATGGTCAACTGACCGATACGATCATCCGGAGAGAATACCGAGTCGCCTTTTTCCATCGTCAGACGTTCTGGTTTGTAAGTCAGATTGTCAGACACGGTGTTGAGGATTGAGTAATCATTACCGCGACGCAGTTCCAGCGTCACTTCACCCGTAATCTGGCTGGCAACCCAACGCTGTAGACCGTCACGCAGCATCAGCGCCTGAGAGTCAAACCAGCGGCCCTGATACAACAGACGACCAAGCTGGCGACCGTGCGCGTGATACTGCTCGATGGTGTCTTCGTTGTGAATCCCGGTCAGCAGACGCTCATAGGCGATGTGCAGCAATGCCATCCCCGGAGCTTCGTAGATGCCCCGGCTTTTTGCTTCAATGATACGGTTTTCAATCTGATCGCTCATACCCAGACCGTGACGGCCGCCGATACGGTTGGCTTCCAGCATCATCTCAACGTCGTCGCTGAAGGTTTTACCGTTCAGCGCTACCGGATGACCCTGCTCAAAACGCACGGTGACTTCTTCTGCCGGGATCTTCACGCTCTCATCCCAGAATTTCACGCCCATAATCGGGTTGACGATTTTGACGCTGGAGTTCAGAAACTCGAGGTCTTTTGCTTCGTGGGTCGCCCCGAGCATATTGGAGTCCGTGGAGTACGCTTTCTCAACGGACATCTTGTAGTCGAAACCACAGGCAATCATAAATTCGGACATCTCATGGCGACCGCCGAGTTCATCGATAAAATCGGTATCGAGCCATGGTTTGTAAATCTGCAGTTCGGCGTTGGTCAGCAAACCGTAACGATAGAAACGTTCAATATCGTTACCTTTATAGGTGCTACCGTCACCCCAGATATTTACGCCATCTTCTTTCATGGCCGCGACCAGCATGGTGCCGGTGACAGCACGGCCCAGCGGAGTGGTATTGAAATAGGTCAGTCCGCCGGTGGTGTTGTGGAATGCACCGCACTGAATCGCTGCGATCCCTTCGGCAACCAGTTGCTTACGGCAATCTACCAGGCGAGCATTCTCAGCACCATATTCCATTGCACGGCGAGGAATGGCGTCATAGTCATCCTCATCCGGCTGGCCCAAATTCGCAGTATATGCATATGGGACAGCCCCTTTTTGTCGCATCCACAGCAGTGCTGCACTGGTGTCCAGGCCGCCGGAAAAAGCGATACCAATACGTTGACCTACCGGGAGATGCTTGAGAATCGTCGTCATAAAATAAAACCCTGCTTGATAGACTGGTGAAGAGGTCGGCTTATTATACTAATTGCATTTTTATGCAAAATAAGTGAGTTTTCATTTAATCATCTTTTCTGGATGACAGGAAGAGTTTAGTGATAATTTCGTTAAATAACGGCGCGGGTGATACATTTATCTGGTCGAATATTCGCTGGGCAGCATTCATTGATTTGCATAGTCGTAACAAGGTTGACATACCGCATAGTGAATCAATATACTGTGCGCAGATTTTACGTCCCGTCCTCGGTACCAAATCCCAGCAGTATTTGCATTTTTTACCCAAAACGAGTAAAATTTGCCACGTTTCAGGCGCGGGGTGGAGCAGCCTGGTAGCTCGTCGGGCTCATAACCCGAAGGTCGTCGGTTCAAATCCGGCCCCCGCAACCACTTTCCCTTAGAGTTCTTTTTCAAATATACTGTGAAGACTTAGGCCTTCGTAGCTGGATTTGAAAAAAATTCTTTCGGAAGGTTTTCCGAACCGCAGGTGCGGTTATAGGGTTCAGTTATATAAAGCCCCGATTTATCGGGGTTTTTTGTTATCTGACTACAGAATAACTGGGCTTTAGGCCCTTTTTTTATGTCTTGGGGGTGGGCTTGTCCACATTAGAGCAAAAATTAACAGAGATGATTACAGCGCCAGTTGAAGCCCTGGGCTACGAGTTGGTCGGCATCGAATTTATTCGTGGTCGCACATCCACACTGCGCATCTATATTGATAGTGAAGATGGCATCAATGTTGATGATTGTGCTGATGTGAGCCATCAGGTAAGCGCCGTGATGGATGTCGAAGACCCAATCACCGTTGCCTACAACCTGGAAGTCTCCTCTCCGGGTCTCGACCGTCCTCTGTTCACAGCTGAACACTACGTGCGTTTCCTGGGTGAAGAAGTGACGCTGGTTCTTCGTATGGCGGTACAAAACCGTCGTAAATGGCAGGGCGTTATCAAAGCGGTGGATGGTGAGATGATCACGGTCACAGTCGAAGGTAAAGATGAAGTGTTCGCGCTGAGTAATATCCAGAAGGCGAACCTGGTTCCCCACTTTTAACAGTCTGGATTGAGGTGAAAAGCCCGCGATGAACAAAGAAATTTTGGCTGTTGTTGAAGCCGTATCCAACGAAAAAGCGCTGCCACGCGAGAAAATTTTTGAAGCGCTGGAAAGTGCGCTGGCTACAGCAACAAAGAAAAAATATGAGCAAGAGATCGACGTTCGCGTAGAAATCGATCGTAAAAGCGGTGATTTCGATACCTTCCGTCGTTGGGTAATCGTAGAAGAAGTTACTCAACCGACCAAAGAAATTACGCTGGAAGCGGCACGCTTCGAAGACGAAAGCCTGAACGTGGGCGAATATGTTGAAGATCAGATTGAATCTGTCACCTTTGACCGTATCACCACCCAGACCGCGAAACAGGTTATCGTACAGAAAGTACGTGAAGCCGAACGCGCAATGGTTGTCGATCAGTTCCGCGAACACGAAGGCGAAATCGTCACCGGTGTGGTGAAGAAAGTTAACCGCGACAACATTTCTCTGGATCTGGGCAGCAATGCTGAAGCCGTGATCCTGCGTGAAGACATGCTGCCGCGTGAAAACTTCCGCCCAGGTGACCGTATCCGTGGCGTTCTTTACTCTGTACGCCCGGAAGCGCGCGGTGCCCAGCTGTTCGTAACCCGTTCCAAACCGGAAATGCTGATAGAGCTGTTCCGCATTGAAGTGCCGGAAATTGGCGAAGAAGTGATCGAAATTAAAGCGGCTGCTCGCGATCCGGGTTCACGTGCGAAAATCGCCGTTAAGACCAACGACAAGCGTATTGATCCGGTCGGCGCCTGTGTGGGTATGCGCGGTGCGCGCGTTCAGGCGGTTTCAACCGAACTGGGCGGCGAGCGTATCGATATCGTCCTGTGGGATGATAACCCGGCGCAGTTCGTGATTAACGCAATGGCGCCAGCAGACGTCGCTTCTATCGTGGTGGATGAAGACAAACACACCATGGATATCGCGGTTGAAGCCGGTAACCTGGCTCAGGCGATTGGACGTAATGGTCAGAACGTCCGCCTGGCTTCACAACTGAGCGGTTGGGAACTCAACGTGATGACCGTTGATGACCTGCAGGCGAAGCATCAGGCTGAAGCACATGCAGCCATTGATACCTTCACCAAATATCTCGATATCGATGAAGATTTCGCGACAGTTCTGGTGGAAGAAGGTTTTGCGACGCTGGAAGAACTGGCCTACGTGCCAATGAAAGAGCTGTTGGAAATTGACGGCCTGGATGAACAGACCGTTGAAGCGCTGCGCGAGCGTGCTAAAAACGCACTGACCACTCTGGCACTGGCCCAGGAAGAAAGTCTCGGTGATAACAAACCGGCTGACGATCTGCTGAATCTGGAAGGATTGGATCGTGAGATGGCCTTCAAACTGGCTGCCCGTGGTGTTTGTACGCTGGAAGATCTCGCTGAACAGGGCATTGATGATCTGGCTGATATCGAAGGGTTGACCGACGAAAAAGCCGGTGAGCTGATTATGGCTGCCCGTAATATTTGCTGGTTCGGCGACGAAGCGTAATAAACTGTAGCAGGAAGGAACAGTATGACAGATGTAACCGTAAAAACGCTGGCTGCAGAGATACAGACCTCCGTGGATCGCCTGGTACAGCAATTTGCTGATGCAGGTATCCCGAAGTCTGCTGACGACTCTGTGTCCGCACAAGAGAAACAAACCTTACTGGCGCATCTGAACCGTGAAAACGGCTCAGCGCCCGATAAGTTGACATTGCAGCGTAAAACGCGCAGTACTCTCAATATTCCAGGTACCGGTGGAAAAAGCAAATCGGTACAAATCGAAGTCCGCAAGACACGCACCTTTGTGAAACGCGATCCGCAAGAGGCTGAACGCCTTGCCGCGGAAGAGCAGGCGCAGCGTGAAGCGGAAGAGCAAGCCCGTCGTGAGGCAGAAGAAGCTGCCAAACGCGAGGCGCAACAAAAAGCCGAACGTGAGGCCGCAGAACAAGCTAAGCGTGAAGCCGCTGATAAAGCGAAACGTGAAGCTGCGGAAAAAGACAAAGTGAGCAATCAACAGACCGACGATATGACTAAAACCGCCCAGGCCGAAAAAGCCCGCCGTGAAAATGAAGCCGCAGAACTGAAGCGTAAAGCGGAAGAAGAAGCACGTCGCAAGCTTGAAGAAGAAGCGCGCCGCGTAGCGGAAGAAGCTCGCCGTATGGCGGAAGAAAACGAGAAGAATGGTGTGAATAACGCTGAACCTGTTGAAGATACCAGCGATTATCACGTCACCACCTCTCAGCATGCTCGCCAGGCAGAAGACGAGAACGATCGTGAAGTAGAAGGCGGCCGTGGTCGTACTCGCAGCACGAAAGCAGCGCGTCCGGCGAAGAAAGGTAACAAACACGCTGAATCTAAAGCTGACCGTGAAGAAGCGCGTGCAGCGGTTCGCGGCGGTAAAGGCGGTAAGCAGCGTAAAGGTTCCGCTCTGCAGCAGGGCTTCCAGAAGCCGGCTCAGGCCGTGAACCGTGACGTTGTGATCGGCGAAACCATCACCGTTGGCGATCTGGCGAACAAGATGGCAGTCAAAGGTTCTCAGGTCATCAAAGCAATGATGAAGCTGGGCGCAATGGCGACCATTAACCAGGTCATCGACCAGGAAACCGCACAGCTGGTTGCCGAAGAGATGGGCCACAAAGTTATCCTGCGTCGTGAAAACGAGCTGGAAGAAGCAGTAATGAGCGACCGTGACACCGGCGCTGCGGCAGAACCGCGCGCACCGGTAGTGACCATCATGGGTCACGTTGACCACGGTAAAACGTCTCTGCTGGACTACATTCGCTCCACGAAAGTTGCCTCTGGCGAAGCGGGCGGCATTACTCAGCACATCGGTGCGTACCATGTTGAAACTGATAACGGTATGATCACCTTCCTGGATACCCCGGGTCACGCCGCGTTTACCTCCATGCGTGCTCGTGGTGCTCAGGCAACGGATATCGTTGTTCTGGTTGTTGCAGCAGATGACGGCGTGATGCCGCAGACTATCGAAGCTATCCAGCACGCGAAAGCGGCAGGTGTGCCGGTAGTGGTTGCAGTCAACAAAATCGATAAACCAGAAGCGGATCCAGATCGCGTTAAAAACGAACTGTCCCAGTACGGCATCATGCCGGAAGATTGGGGCGGCGAGAGCCAGTTCGTTCACGTTTCTGCGAAAGCGGGTACCGGTATCGACGAACTGCTGGATGCTATCCTGCTGCAGGCCGAAGTACTGGAACTGAAAGCTGTGCGTAAAGGTATGGCGAGCGGTGCGGTTATCGAATCCTTCCTGGATAAAGGTCGTGGTCCGGTTGCTACCGTGCTGGTACGTGAAGGTACGCTGAACAAAGGCGACATCGTACTGTGTGGTTTCGAATACGGCCGCGTTCGTGCGATGCGTAACGAACTGGGTCAGGAAGTACTGGAAGCGGGTCCATCCATTCCGGTGGAAATCCTGGGTCTGTCCGGTGTTCCGGCTGCGGGTGACGAAGTTACCGTTGTTCGTGACGAGAAGAAAGCCCGTGAAGTTGCACTGTACCGTCAGGGCAAATTCCGTGAAGTTAAACTGGCTCGTCAGCAGAAATCTAAACTGGAGAACATGTTCGCCAACATGACCGAAGGCGAAGTTCACGAAGTGAACATCGTTCTGAAGGCCGATGTTCAGGGTTCTGTAGAAGCGATTTCCGACTCTTTACTGAAACTGTCTACCGACGAAGTAAAAGTGAAGATTATCGGTTCTGGCGTAGGTGGTATCACCGAAACCGACGCGACCCTGGCTGCGGCATCCAACGCGATTCTGGTTGGCTTCAACGTCCGTGCTGATGCCTCTGCACGTAAAGTTATCGAATCAGAAAGCCTGGATCTGCGTTACTACTCCGTCATCTATCATCTGATCGACGAAGTGAAAGCAGCGATGAGCGGCATGCTGTCTCCGGAACTGAAACAGCAGATCATTGGTCTGGCTGAAGTTCGTGATGTGTTCAAATCACCGAAATTCGGCGCTATCGCAGGCTGTATGGTTACCGAAGGCACGATTAAACGTCACAACCCAATCCGCGTACTGCGCGACAACGTGGTTATCTATGAAGGTGAGCTGGAATCCCTGCGCCGCTTCAAAGATGACGTCAACGAAGTCCGTAATGGCATGGAATGTGGTATCGGCGTTAAGAACTACAACGACGTTCGCGTTGGCGATATGATCGAAGTGTTCGAGATTATCGAGATCAAACGTACCATCGCATAATCTTCGTCGTCTTTTGGGCCGCAACTGCGTTGGCTGCGCTCGATCACCCCGGTCACATAGTTATCTATGCTCCCGGGGATTTACGAGTTTGCCGCCTTGCTGCAACCCAAAATCCTTAGAAGATGATTAAGTGTAGGCTGGGGAAGCGAAGCGCCACCCGGCAAGAAATTTAAAAAGGGGCTTATGGCCCCTTTTTTGTCTTTATTCTGGAGAATTTATTATGGCGAAAGAATTTGGTCGCCCACAGCGTGTCGCGCAGGAGATGCAGAAAGAAATCGCACTCATCCTGCAACGCGAAATCAAAGACCCGCGTGTTGGTATGATGACCACCGTATCGGGTGTTGAGATGTCCCGAGACCTGGCATACGCTAAAGTGTTCGTGACTTTCCTCAACGATCAGGACGAAGCTGCCGTGAAAAACGGCATTAAGGCACTGCAGGAAGCCTCTGGTTTTATCCGCTCTCTGCTGGGTAAAGCAATGCGTCTGCGTATCGTGCCTGAGCTGACCTTCTTCTACGACAATTCGTTAGTTGAAGGGATGCGCATGTCCAACCTGGTGACCAGCGTGGTGAAACATGACGATGAGCGTCGTGTGAACCCAGCGGACGACAGCAAGGAGGACTGATGAGTCGTCCTCGTCGTCGTGGTCGCGACATTCACGGTGTTCTGCTGCTGGATAAGCCGCAGGGCATGTCCAGCAATGACGTACTGCAAAAAGTAAAGCGCATCTACAATGCCAACCGCGCGGGACATACCGGCGCGCTGGATCCGCTGGCAACAGGCATGCTGCCTATCTGCCTCGGTGAAGCGACTAAGTTTTCCCAGTATTTGCTGGATTCTGATAAACGCTATCGTGTGGTTGCCCGTCTGGGCCAGCGTACCGACACCTCCGATGCCGATGGGCAAATCGTGCTGGAGCGTCCGGTAACCTTCAGCGCAGAGCAGCTTGCCAGCGCGCTGGAGACTTTCCGTGGCGATATCGAGCAGATTCCGTCAATGTATTCGGCGCTGAAGTACCAGGGTAAAAAGCTGTACGAATATGCGCGTCAGGGCATTGAAGTGCCGCGTGAAGCGCGCCCGATTACCGTCTATGAGCTGCTGTTTATTCGCCACGAAGGTAACGAGCTGGAGCTGGAAGTTCACTGCTCCAAAGGCACTTATATTCGCACCATCGTTGACGATCTCGGTGAGAAGCTGGGCTGCGGCGCGCACGTAACGTATCTGCGTCGTCTGACGGTCAGCAAGTATCCGGTGGATCGTATGGTTACGCTGGAACATCTGCATGAGCTGGTTGAACAGGCCGAACAGCAGAACATTCCGGCGGCGCAGCTGCTTGATCCTTTGCTGATGCCAATGGACAGTCCTGCATCGGACTACCCTGTTGTTAATTTGCCTTTAACATCGTCGGTTTACTTTAAAAATGGTAACCCGGTACGGACGTCAGGTGCGCCGCTGGAAGGGCTGGTGCGCGTCACGGAAGGCGATGATGGCAAGTTTATCGGCATGGGGGAGATGGACGATGAAGGTCGTGTCGCCCCTCGTCGCCTGGTGGTTGAGTATCCTGCATAGCGCTCTCTGTCTTGCGATAAAAGGGCGCTGCGAGTAGAATACTGCCGCTTAACGTCGCGTAAATTGTTTAACAATCTGCGTGGCGTGTACACAAAATCATTCGAGCTGCATCAAGGCGGCAGGTCTGAGGATCCTCAGGAGCTTACTCAGGTAAGTGACCGAGGTGAGCGGACACAGCCAGCGCAGGGTCAGTTTGAAGAAGGCGTGTATACACTGGGATAGCTGAATTAGAGATCGGCATCCTTTCATTCTTAACACTTTGGAGTTTTAAAATGTCTCTAAGTACTGAAGCTACCGCTAAAATCGTTTCTGAGTTTGGTCGTGATGCAAACGACACCGGTTCTACCGATGTTCAGGTTGCTCTGTTGACTGCACAGATTAACCACCTGCAGGGCCACTTTGCAGAGCACAAAAAAGATCACCACAGCCGTCGTGGTCTGCTGCGCATGGTTTCTCAGCGTCGTAAACTGCTCGACTACCTGAAACGTAAAGATGTTGCACGTTACACCGCGCTGATCGAGCGTCTGGGTCTGCGTCGCTAATTCTTTCGAGTTTCAGAAAGAGGGGGCCTTCATGGCCCCTTTTTTCCAGCAGATGGCAGCAATTCGCTGGAAACTAATGTATTGTTGCTATGAATGATCTTCCGTTGCAGAGGTTCGCGCGGCTAATGAGAGGCTTTACTCATGCTTATGGGTTAGGGTTGTCATTAGTCGCGAGGATGCGCAGAAGATCGGGTATTAACGATGGCGCAAAAATGTGCCGTCAAAAAATAGAGAAAGGATATTAATTTGCTTAATCCGATCGTTCGTAAATTCCAGTACGGTCAGCATACCGTTACGCTGGAAACCGGCATGATGGCGCGTCAGGCGACTGCCGCTGTTATGGTTAGCATGGATGACACTGCGGTATTCGTTACCGTTGTTGGCCAGAAAAAAGCGAAACCAGGCCAGGACTTTTTCCCACTGACCGTTAACTATCAGGAGCGTACCTACGCTGCTGGCCGTATCCCGGGTAGCTTCTTCCGTCGTGAAGGCCGTCCGAGTGAAGGCGAAACTCTGATCGCGCGTCTGATTGACCGCCCGGTTCGCCCGCTGTTCCCGGAAGGCTTCGTTAACGAAGTTCAGGTTATCGCGACCGTTGTTTCCGTTAACCCGCAGGTTAACCCGGATATCGTGGCAATGATTGGTGCATCTGCTGCGCTGACTCTGTCTGGTATCCCGTTCAACGGCCCGATCGGTGCTGCACGTGTTGGTTACATCAATGACCAGTACGTACTGAACCCGACTCAGGACGAACTGAAAGAAAGCAAGCTGGACCTGGTTGTTGCTGGTACTGAAGCTGCCGTACTGATGGTTGAATCCGAAGCTGAACTGCTGAGCGAAGACCAGATGCTGGGCGCTGTAGTATTCGGCCACGAACAGCAGCAGGTTGTTATTCAGGCTATCAACGAGCTGGCGAAAGAAGCTGGCAAACCGCGTTGGGACTGGCAGCCAGAAGCCGTCAACGAAGCGCTGAACGCACGCGTTGCCGCACTGGCAGAAGCTCGCCTGAGCGATGCTTACCGTATCACCGACAAACAAGAGCGTTACGCTCAGGTTGACGTGATCAAATCTGAAACCATCGCAACTCTGGTGGCTGAAGACGAAACCCTGGACGCTAACGAACTGGGTGAAATCCTGCACGCTATAGAGAAAAATGTTGTTCGCAGCCGCGTACTGGCAGGCGAGCCGCGCATCGATGGCCGTGAAAAAGATATGATCCGTGGTCTGGACGTGCGTACTGGCGTTCTGCCGCGTACCCACGGTTCCGCACTGTTCACCCGTGGCGAAACTCAGGCGCTGGTTACTGCGACCCTGGGCACCACTCGTGATGCGCAGAACCTTGACGAGCTGATGGGCGAGCGTACTGACAACTTCCTGTTCCACTACAACTTCCCTCCGTACTGCGTAGGTGAAACCGGTATGGTCGGTTCTCCGAAGCGTCGTGAG
This sequence comes from Citrobacter sp. 506, assembly GCF_050434985.1. NCBI lineage: Bacteria > Pseudomonadati > Pseudomonadota > Gammaproteobacteria > Enterobacterales > Enterobacteriaceae > Citrobacter > Citrobacter sp. 506. Next base: position 350,501 of record NZ_JBNDJN010000004.1, on the reverse strand, counting down.
ATTGGTCACGGTCGTCTGGCGAAGCGTGGCGTACTGGCAGTGATGCCGGAACTGGATAAATTCCCGTACACCGTACGTGTGGTTTCTGAAATCACCGAATCTAACGGTTCTTCTTCCATGGCTTCCGTATGTGGTGCTTCTCTGGCGCTGATGGACGCAGGCGTGCCGATCAAAGCTGCCGTTGCGGGTATCGCGATGGGTCTGGTGAAAGAAGGCGACAACTTTGTTGTTCTGTCTGACATCCTGGGCGACGAAGACCACCTGGGCGATATGGACTTCAAAGTGGCGGGTTCCCGCGACGGTATCTCTGCACTGCAGATGGATATCAAAATTGAAGGTATCACCAAAGAGATCATGCAGGTTGCTCTGAACCAGGCTAAAGGTGCGCGTCTGCACATCCTGGGTGTGATGGAACAAGCGATCAACGCACCGCGTGGTGACATTTCTCAGTTCGCTCCGCGTATCCACACCATCAAGATCAGCCCGGACAAGATCAAAGACGTTATCGGTAAAGGCGGTTCTGTTATCCGTGCTCTGACCGAAGAAACCGGCACCACCATTGAAATTGAAGATGATGGTACTGTGAAGATTGCTGCGACCGACGGCGAGAAAGCGAAATATGCTATCCGTCGTATCGAAGAGATCACCGCAGAGATCGAAGTAGGCCGTATCTACAATGGTAAAGTGACCCGTATCGTTGACTTTGGCGCATTCGTTGCCATTGGTGGCGGTAAAGAAGGTCTGGTACACATCTCTCAGATCGCTGACAAACGCGTTGAGAAAGTGACCGATTACCTGCAGATGGGCCAGGAAGTACCGGTCAAAGTTCTGGAAGTAGATCGCCAGGGCCGTGTACGTCTGAGCATTAAAGAAGCAACTGAGCAGTCTCAGCCTGCAGGCGAACCGGAAGCTCCGGCAAGCCAGGGCGAGTAAGGTTGCCATTGCCCTCCGTGAAAGCGGAGGGCTTTTAACCCGGCAGGACGCCTTGTTAGCAACCGGGGAACCTGGACGTTCATTCAATCGTTGTCTTCGGGAGTGGGAAATGAAGCCTTTTTTGCGCTGGTGTTTCGTTGCGACAGCACTCACGCTGGCTGGATGCAGTAATTCCGCCTGGCGTAAGAGTGAAGTCCTCGCAGTACCATTGCAACCGACTTTGCAGCAGGAAGTGATTCTGGCACGTATGGAACAAATTCTTGCCAGTCGGGCTTTAACCGATGACGAACGCGCACAGCTTTTATATGAGCGCGGAGTGTTGTATGATAGTCTCGGTCTGAGGGCACTGGCGCGAAATGATTTTTCACAAGCGCTGGCAATCCGACCAGATATGCCTGAAGTATTCAATTACTTAGGTATATATTTAACGCAGGCAGGCAATTTTGATGCTGCCTATGAAGCGTTTGATTCTGTACTTGAGCTTGATCCAACTTACAACTACGCGCACTTAAATCGCGGTATCGCATTGTATTACGGCGGTCGCGACAAGTTAGCGCAAGATGATCTGCTAGCGTTTTATCAAGACGATCCCAATGATCCTTTCCGTAGTCTGTGGCTTTATCTCGCCGAGCAGAAGCTCGATGAGAAGCAGGCTAAAGAAGCGTTAAAGCAACGCTTTGAGAAATCGGATAAAGAGCAATGGGGATGGAACATTGTCGAGTTCTACCTGGGCAACATTAGCGAAGCAACGCTGATGGAACGCCTAAAGGCGGACGCAACGGATAACACCTCGCTCGCTGAGCATCTCAGTGAAACCAACTTCTATTTAGGTAAGTACTACCTAAGTCTGGGGGATTTGGACAACGCTACGGCATTGTTCAAACTGGCGGTGGCTAACAACGTTCATAACTTTGTTGAGCACCGATACGCATTGTTGGAATTATCGCTCCTGGGCCAGGACCAAGATGACCTGGCAGAATCGGACCAGCAATAGCTGACGTACACATCAGCCCGTAATCTTTTTTGATTGCCATCACCTTCACGGGTGAGGGCGTTGTTGTTCGTTAATACACCTACTTTGAGCCGGTTCACACTTTTCAATGAAAATTGCAGATCAATTTCATGATGAGTTATGTAGACTGGCCGCCATTAATTTTGAGGCACACGTACTACATGGCTGAATTCGAAACCACTTTTGCAGATCTGGGCCTGAAGGCTCCTATCCTTGAAGCCCTTACCGATCTGGGTTACGAAAAACCATCTCCAATCCAGGCAGAGTGCATTCCGCATCTGCTGGGCGGCCGCGATGTTCTGGGTATGGCCCAGACGGGTAGCGGCAAAACTGCAGCGTTCTCTTTACCGCTGCTCAACAATCTTGATCCTGAGCTGAAGGCACCTCAGATTCTGGTGCTGGCACCGACCCGCGAACTGGCGGTTCAGGTTGCAGAAGCCATGACGGATTTTTCTAAACACATGCGCGGCGTGAACGTGGTTGCCCTGTACGGCGGCCAGCGTTATGACGTGCAATTACGTGCCCTGCGTCAGGGACCACAGATCGTTGTCGGTACGCCGGGCCGTCTGCTGGATCACCTGAAGCGCGGTACTCTGGACCTCTCCAAACTGAGCGGTCTGGTACTGGACGAAGCTGATGAAATGCTGCGTATGGGCTTCATCGAAGACGTTGAAACCATCATGGCGCAGATCCCGGAAGGTCATCAGACCGCTCTGTTCTCCGCGACTATGCCGGAAGCGATTCGTCGTATTACCCGCCGCTTTATGAAAGAGCCGCAGGAAGTACGCATTCAGTCCAGCGTAACTACCCGTCCTGACATCAGCCAGAGCTACTGGACCGTCTGGGGCATGCGTAAAAATGAAGCGCTGGTGCGTTTCCTGGAAGCAGAAGACTTTGATGCGGCGATTATCTTCGTTCGTACCAAAAATGCGACCCTGGAAGTGGCAGAAGCGCTGGAGCGTAGCGGTTATAGCAGCGCTGCACTGAACGGCGACATGAACCAGTCCCTGCGTGAGCAGACTCTGGAGCGTCTGAAAGATGGCCGTCTGGATATTCTGATTGCTACCGACGTTGCGGCACGTGGCCTGGACGTTGAGCGTATCAGCCTGGTTGTTAACTACGACATCCCGATGGATTCCGAATCTTACGTTCACCGTATCGGCCGTACTGGTCGTGCGGGCCGTGCGGGTCGCGCGCTGCTGTTCGTTGAGAACCGTGAGCGTCGTCTGCTGCGTAACATCGAACGCACCATGAAGCTGACTATTCCGGAAGTAGAACTGCCGAACGCAGACCTGCTGGGCAAACGCCGTCTGGAAAAATTCGCCGCTAAAGTACAGCAGCAGCTGGAAAGCAGCGATCTGGATCAGTACCGTGCTCTGCTGGCGAAAATGCAGCCGGAAGAAGAACTGGATATCGAAACGCTGGCAGCCGCACTGCTGAAAATGGCTCAGGGCGAACGTCCGCTGATCCTGCCGCCAGATGCGCCGATGCGTCCGAAACGCGAATTCCGCGACCGTGACGATCGTGGTCCGCGTGACCGCAACGATCGTGGCCCGCGTGGTGACCGTAATGACCGTGGTGGTGAAGACCGTCCGCGTCGTGAACGTCGTGACGTTGGCGATATGCAGCTGTACCGCATTGAAGTGGGCCGTGATGACGGTGTTGAAGTCCGTCATATCGTTGGTGCGATTGCTAACGAAGGCGATATCAGCAGCCGTTACATCGGTAACATCAAGCTGTTTGCTTCCCACTCAACCATCGAGCTGCCGAAAGGTATGCCGGGCGACGTGCTGCAGCACTTTACCCGTACTCGCATCCTGAACAAGCCGATGAACATGCAGCTGGTTGGCGATGCAGTTCCGCACACCGGTGGTGAGCGTCGTGGCGGTGGCCGTTTCAGCGGTGAGCGTCGTGAAGGCGGTCGTGGCGAAGGTCGTGGTTTCAGCGGTGAGCGTCGTGAAGGCGGTCGTAGCGAAGGTCGTCGTTTCAGCGGCGAACGTCGTGAAGGCAACCGCGGTCCGCGTCGTGACGATTCTTCTGCTCCGCGTCGTGATGATTCCGCTGGTCGTCGTCGTTTCGGCGGTGATGCGTAATCCATGCGAAATTACGGTTTAATACCGTAAAGTAAAATATACAGCCCCGATCTTAACAATCGGGGCTTTTTTTATTTCATTTGTACTCGTGTACTGGTACAGTGCAGCACATTGAAATGTAGTCACAATATAAATGACTGGAGAGATGGCTAAATGGCAACACTAACCACCACCCAAACGTCACCTTCGCTGCTTGGCGGCGTGGTGATCATCGGCGGCACCATTATTGGCGCGGGGATGTTTTCTCTGCCAGTGGTCATGTCCGGGGCGTGGTTCTTCTGGTCAATGGCGGCGCTGATCTTCACCTGGTTTTGTATGCTGCACTCCGGGCTGATGATCCTTGAAGCTAACCTCAATTACCGCATTGGTTCCAGCTTTGACACCATCACGAAAGATCTGCTGGGCAAAGGCTGGAACGTTGTGAACGGCATCTCGATTGCTTTCGTTCTCTATATCCTTACCTATGCGTATATCTCGGCGAGTGGTTCGATCCTGCATCACACCTTTTCGGAGATGTCGCTGAACGTTCCGGCGCGTGCGGCGGGTCTTGGTTTTGCGCTGCTGGTGGCGTTCGTGGTGTGGTTAAGCACCAAAGCGGTTAGCCGCATGACGGCGATTGTGCTGGGCGCGAAGGTGATTACTTTTTTCCTGACCTTCGGCAGTCTGCTGGGGCATGTTACGCCCACGACGCTGTTTAACGTGGCGCAGAGCAACGCTTCGTATACGCCGTACCTGCTGATGACGTTACCGTTCTGCTTGGCCTCATTCGGCTATCACGGCAACGTCCCGAGCCTGATGAAGTACTACGGCAAAGATCCGAAGACCATCGTTAAGTGCCTGGTGTACGGCACGCTGCTGGCGCTGGTGCTGTATACCGTATGGTTGCTGGGGACGATGGGTAACATCCCGCGTCCGGAATTTATCGGTATTGCGCAGCAGGGCGGTAACATTGATGTGCTGGTACAGGCGCTGAGCGGCGTGCTTAACAGCCGCAGTCTGGATCTGCTGCTGGTGGTGTTCTCCAACTTTGCGGTGGCGAGTTCATTCCTCGGCGTCACGCTCGGTCTGTTTGACTATTTGGCGGATCTGTTTGGTTTTGATGACTCGGCAATGGGACGTTTTAAAACGGCATTGCTGACGTTTGTCCCGCCGATTGTCGGTGGCCTGCTGTGGCCGAACGGTTTCCTGTACGCCATTGGCTATGCAGGGCTTGCCGCGACCATCTGGGCCGCCATTGTTCCGGCGCTGCTGGCCCGTAAATCCCGCGAGCGTTTTGGCAGCCCGAAATTCCGTGTCTGGGGCGGCAAGCCGATGATTGCGCTGATCCTGGTATTCGGCATCGGCAACGCGGTTATCCATATTCTGTCGAGCGTGAATTTGTTGCCTGTGTACCAGTAACCTTTTAGTGCCGGATGGCGGTTGCGCCTTATCCGGCTTATACGGTCTCGTAAGCCCGGTAAGCGAAGCGCCACCGGGCAAAACAACGATTACCCCACCAACTCTTCTTTCACCTGCATCGCCAGGTCAAACGAATGTAGCCGTGCCTGATGATCAAAAATCTGGCCGTTAACCATAATTTCATCGGCCTGGGTTTCACGCAAAATGGCGTCGAGACCGTGTCGCACTTTCGCCTTATCACCAACCAGCGACATGCTCAGAGCCTGTTGTACGCCGTACTGCTCGGAAGCGGACCACAACTGATGCATATTCTCTACCGGTGGCGGTAGCTGGCCGGTTTCGCCACGACGCAGTTTCACAAACGCCTGCTGCATTGAGGTGAAAAGAAATTCGGCATCGCGGTTGCTGTCGGCGGCAATGATGTTGATGCACACCATCGCATACGGCTTTGCCAGCCGCGCTGAGGGCTTGAACTGGGTGCGATACAGATGCAGCGCCTGATGCAACATATCCGGAGCAAAGTGCGAGGCGAAGGCAAATGGCAGGCCGAGCTGGGCTGCCAGCTGTGCGCTGTACAGACTGGAGCCTAATAACCAGACCGGGATCTGCTCGCCGTAGCCGGGAACCGGGCGTACATGGGGATTAGGATCGCGGGCGTCGAACCAGTCCACCAGTTCAGCTACGTCGCGCGGGAAGTTATCGATATCACCACTCATATGGCGGCGCAACGCGCGCATGGTCGGTTGGTCGCTACCCGGCGCGCGGCCAAGCCCGAGATCGATTCGCCCCGGATACAGCGTATTCAGGGTACCGAACTGCTCGGCGATCACCAGCGGCGAATGGTTGGGCAGCATAACGCCGCCAGAACCAAGATGCAGCGTGGTGGTATTGGCAGCCAGATAGCCAATCAGCACAGAGGTCGCCGCGCTGGCGATGCCGGTCATGTTGTGATGTTCTGCCAGCCAGTAGCGGTGGTAGCCGCGCTTTTCGGCCAGTCGAGCGAGATCAAGCGAGTGTGTGAAGGCCTCTTTTGCCGAAGATCCTTCAGGGATCGGCGCCAGATCCAGCACCGAGAACGGAATAGTTTTGTCAGTCATAACGGCTCACTTTGTTACCGGTTAATCTTTTAATACTGCATTAAAGATTAGCGAATGTTGTTAACAAAGTGAGCTATTAATCACGGCTGTAGTTCAAGACCTGCCAGTCGCTTCCAGTAGCCGTTGCAGTCGCTGTGGGCAGCAAGCGGTAATGGGGCAGTGCCATTTTCATTGGCGCGGAAGGCATCGAGCATGGCGAACGTGTCGCTGCCTGAAGGGGACAGACGCACAATATCAACCAGACCCTGCATCGATATCAGCTCGTTGCCGAGGTTGTAAACATAGCCGCTCATAGTCTGGATGCCGTTGAGGACAAAGACCTGCTGATTCTCCTGCGACAGCACATCGCGCCCATTCGGGTATTTGATGCAGCAGGTTTCACACTCGTCTTTTGGACGGTCTTCAGAGCGTGCGGTAAAGCAGCGGGCAGAGTACGCCAGCGGCAGATGCCCGTAGCTCAGTACCTCTACTTCAAACTGATTGCGAATACCCAGCTCTTCACACTGGTTAAGCAGATTGACCAGCCAGTCACGGGACAGTTCTACCGGCATACACCAGCGCACCATGCCCTGCCTGAGCAACAAACGCAGGGTTACCGCGTTGTAGCAGTTGAGCGCATGCCCGGCGACAAACGGCAGCTTACGCTCGGCGCACATGTTTACCACACCGAGATCGCTGGCTTCCAGCAGGAAGTCGCCGTTTTCGACATAGCGCTTCAGTTCTCCCAGCTCAGAGGAGGCCTGCACCAGCGCCAGCGTTGACAGCACCACCTGTTTACCGCTGCCAGCGAGCGATTTCGCCATATCGATCCAGTCGCCTACTTTGGTAGCGCGGCGTTTACTGCACACCGCTTCGCCAAGGTAGATAACGTCGGCCTGGCTGGTGGCGGCCTGCTGATAAAAATCTTCCAGCGTTTCTTTCGGCCAGTACCACAGCACCGGCCCTAAGGAATATTTCATTGCTTCTCTCACTGCCATTTACGGTGATACGCGCCAAGCGTGGTCTGCGTGCCTTCGGACATTGAACCGAGCGTTTCCATCCACGCGGCCTGTGGGGCGTAGTTTTGCGGGTCGGCCATACAGCGGTCGATCGCCTGGCGCCACACTTTCGCCACCTGGCTGACGTAGGCCGGGCTACGCTGACGCCCTTCGATTTTCACCGAGGCAATATTGGCCGCCAGCAGTTCTGGCAGCAGCTCCAGCGTATTCAGGCTGGTGGGTTCTTCCAGCGCATGATAGCGCTCGCCATCAACCAGATAGCGGCCTTTACACAGCGTCGGATAACCGGCGTTTTCTCCGTCCTGATAGCGGTCGATCAGCACTTCATTAAGACGGGATTCCAGCCCTTGTTGGGTCTGCTGCCAGCGAACAAAACGGGCAGGAGAGCAGGCGCCAACCGTATTAGGAGACTCGCCCGTCAGATAGGATGAAAGATAGCAGCGGCCTTCCGCCATAATGCACAGACTGCCAAAGGCGAACACTTCCAGGGGAACTGGCGTGACGCGAGCGAGTTGCTTCACCTGGTGAATAGACAGTACGCGCGGCAGCACCACGCGGGCGACATCAAAGTTGCGATGATAGAAATTAATCGCCTCTTCATTGGTTGCGGATGCCTGAACAGAGACATGACGCTCAATATGCGGGTAGCGCTCTGCGGCATACTCAAGCATGGCGAGGTCGGCGAGGATCAGCGCATCCGCACCCAGTTGCGCCGCCATATCTACGGCACGTTGCCAGCGCGCGTAACCATCCGGATGCGCAAAGGTGTTAATCGCGATGTGCAGCTTACGGCGGTGCTGATGGACAAAACTCACCGCTTCCTGCAATTTTTTCTCGGTAAAATTAAGGCCGGCGAAATGACGGGCGTTGGTATCATCTTTCAGCCCGATGTAGACCGCATCAGCGCCGTTCTCGATGGCCGCCTTAAGCGCCGGGAGGTTTCCGGCAGGGCAGAGCAGCTCCATAATTTATCCTGAACGTTGCGCCGTAAAGGGCGCAGAAATGTTAACGAAGAGGGATTTTAGTTAACCTTGCTGAGACAATTTTTGATTTGAGGCAGTTAAAGTCGTATTGGTGATACCAATAAGAGGTAACAATTTCGTAGCGAATTGTTGATTTATGCCGCTATGTCGTTTATTTGATATGGCAAAATAGCAGGATAATTGAAACAGGGAGTAAAGCTCGTGTTGGATAAACTGCGTTCACGCTTAGTACATTTTGGTCCTTCTCTGATGAGTGTACCGGTTAAACTGACGCCCTTTGCGCTGAAGCGCCAGGTTCTGGAGCAGGTCCTGAGCTGGCAGTTTAGTCAGGCGCTGGCCGATGGGGAGCTGGAGTTTCTCGACGGTCGCTGGCTGAGCATTCATGTGCGTGACATTGGCCTTAAATGGTATACCTCTGTTGAGAACGATAAACTTATCGTCAGCCAGAATGCAGAGGCGGATGTGAGTTTTAGCGCGGATGCCAGCGATCTCCTGATGATCGCGGCGCGTAAGCAGGATCCGGATACGCTGTTCTTCCAGCGTCGCCTGGTGATTGAAGGTGATACAGAATTAGGGCTGTATGTTAAAAATCTGATGGACGCCATCGAACTGGATCAGATGCCTAAAGCGTTGCGCGTCATGCTGATGCAGTTGGCGGATTTTGTTGAGGCGGGAATGAAAACGTCGCCAGAAACCAAACAGACTTCGGTAGGTGAGCCATGCTGATTCGAGTTGAAATTCCCATTGATGCCCCAGGTATTGATGCATTGCTGCGTCGTTCATTTGAGAGCGATGCGGAAGCGAAATTAGTGCACGACCTGCGTGAAGACGGTTTCATAACGCTGGGTCTGGTTGCTACCGATGACGAAGGTCAGGTAGTGGGTTACGTCGCGTTCAGCCCTGTCGATGTCCAGGGCGAAGACCTGCAATGGGTCGGCATGGCGCCGCTCGCGGTGGATGAAAACTACCGTGGACAGGGCCTGGCGCGTCAGCTGGTCTATGAAGGACTCGATTCCCTGAACGAGTTTGGTTACGCCGCGGTGGTTACGCTGGGCGATCCGGCGCTGTACAGCCGCTTTGGTTTTGAGCTGGCTGCCCATCATGACCTGCGTTGCCGCTGGCCGGGTACCGAAAGCGCGTTCCAGGTTCATCGCCTGGCGGACGATGCGCTGGAGGGTGTGACGGGCCTTGTGGAATACCACGACTACTTCAATCGTTTTTAAGCGCCGGGGGTTTGCAGGCTGCTCAGTAGTGCCTCAAGCCCTTCGCCTTCAACAAGGCGCTCTTTCTGCCGCTTTGTAAGCTGTTTGACGCGATATTCTAAGCGCAGGGCCAGCGAACGGTCGCCGACCTGAGCCGCAAATGCCAACGTGAGTTCCCCCTTTCCGCGCAGCGCCTTCGCGCCTTTCCCACTTTGATGCTGCTTATAGCGGCGCTGCACATCGGTGGTTATTCCGGTGTATAAGGCGTTGTCCGCAGTACGGATCAGGTACAGATACCAGGGTGTCATTGTCACCATCGACGTGATAATTTTCAGGCCTACAGTATAAAAGAGAACAGAAATGGAAACACTGACTGCGGTGACCCGCTGGCTGGCAAAGCAGCACGTCGTGACCTGGTGTGTACATCATGACGGTGAATTATGGTGCGCCAATGCGTTTTACCTGTTTGATGCGCAGAAGATGGTGTTCTATGTGCTGACCGAAGAGAAAACGCGCCATGCGCAGATGTCCGGGCCGCGCGCGCCGATTGCCGGCACGGTAAATGGTCAGCCCAAAACGGTCGCCCTGATTCGTGGCGTACAGTTTAAAGGGGAAATCCGGCGTCTTGAAGGGCAGGAGAGTGAAGCCGCGCGTAACGCCTACAACCGCCGTTTCCCGGTCGCCAGAATGCTGCCTGCGCCCGTGTGGGAGATTCGACTGGATGAAGTCAAATTCACGGACAACACGCTGGGCTTTGGTAAAAAAATGCACTGGCAACGTGATCTATAGTTAATAGAGTGATTAAAGAGTCAGGGGAAGATTAGCGATGAGTCAGGTGTTAATAACAGGCGCAACGGGGCTGGTAGGCGGAAATTTGCTGCGTATGCTGCTCAATGAACCCCGGGTCAATGCCATCACGGCACCGACGCGTCGACCGCTGGCTGATACGGCTGGCGTCTATAATCCCTATGATCCGCAGCTAACCGATGCGCTGGCGCAGGTCACCGATCCGGTAGATATTGTCTTTTGTTGTCTGGGAACCACCCGGCGAGAAGCGGGTAGCAAAGAAGCGTTTATCCATGCTGACTATACGCTGGTGGTGGACACGGCCCTGACGGGGCGTCGGTTGGGCGCTCAGCATATGCTGGTGGTCAGTTCGATGGGTGCCAATGCCAATTCACCGTTTTTTTATAACCGGGTGAAAGGGGAAATGGAGCAGGCGCTGATCGCGCAAAATTGGCCGCGGCTGACGATTGTTCGGCCTTCAATGTTACTCGGAGAGCGGGATAAACAGCGGGCGAATGAGAGGTTTTTAGCGCCGTTATTTCGGCTGCTGCCGGGGAACTGGAAGTCGATTGAGGCGCGTGATGTAGCCAGGGCTATGCTGGCGGAGGCACTGGCGCCTGGACATGAGGGCGTTTCGATCCTGACCTCTTCCGAACTGCGCGAAAGAGCCAAATAAAATGCCGGAGAGGACGCTCTGGCGTCCCCATCCGGCATTTGTAGCAGTCTTACTTAATAAACGTAAAAGCCGTCGTGACGCGTTTCACGCCGCTTACCCGGCTGGCGATGTCTGCCGCAGCCTTCGCTTCACGTTCAGTCACCAGACCCAACAGGAACACTTCCCCGTTTTCGGTGGTGACTTTCACGTTAGAGGATTTCACCTGATCGCTGGTCAGCAACTGGGAACGTACTTTAGTGGTTATCCAGGTATCGTTAGACGCATCGCCCAGGCCGATTGGCTGACCCTGACGGATCTCGTTAAAGACCTCAGTGGTACCTTCTACACCCATCGCAATCTGTTTTGCCCGCGCAGACAGTTCGCTATTTGGCGACTGACCGACCAGCAGCACTTTACCCTGATACGCGCTCACGTTGATACGCGCCTCTTTCTTGATCTGGGCATCTTTCGACAACGCGGTATTGACGCGTAATTCCAGGGTTCCGTCATCTACCTGGGTGCCAACACTGCGAGGATCCGTCGCGGCTTTGGTGCCGACAGCAGCAGTTCCGACAACGGCGGCAGCGACACAGCCTTGCAGTAGCAGGGCAGCGATAATCACAGCAAGCGGCGAAAATGCCTTCATGTGTACTCCTTAATCATCCTGGTGAGGGAAAAGCGTGTTATCGATGAGATCGCAAAGGCAGTTGACCGTCAGCATATGCATTTCCTGAACGCGGGCGCTGTGGTGTGAAGGGATACGGATTTCAACATCCTGCGGCCCCAGTAACCCGGCCAGCTCCCCTCCGTCATACCCGGTCAGTGCGACAATTGTCATGTCGCGTGTCACGGCGGCTTCAACGGCTTTTACGATATCGCGGCTATTACCACGCGTAGAGATTGCCAGCAGAACATCACCTGCATGTCCCAGCGCACGGACTTGTTTTGCATAAACTTCGTCGTGCAGGCGATCGTTGGCAATCGCAGTTAAGACCACATTATCAGTATTTAGTGCAATCGCAGGTAAACTTGGGCGCTCTGTTTCAAAACGATTGATCATGCTGGCAGCAAAATGCTGTGCGTTGGCAGCGGACGTCCCATTACCACAACAGAGAATTTTGTTGCCATTGAGCAGGGACTGAACCAGCGTCATGGCTGCACGGGAGATCGCATCCGGAAGTGCTTCAGCCGCAGCTATCTGAGTTTGAATGCTTTCTGTAAAGCAGACTTTAATTCTATCTAACACGCTAATCCTTAAGAACCAGGCTCTGAATCTTCAACTATGAGCGGTCGTTGAACGCGTCCTTAAACCACTCAACATCATTTCCGGTGAAGGCTAACACATCGAACCGGCAATCCACAGTATCAAAACTTCCATTGTGGCGCGCAAGCCACAAGCGGGCAGTCTGTAATAATTTGTGTTGTTTGCTCCGGGTCACACTCGCCGCTGCACCGCCAAACTGGGCTGAGCGCCGATAGCGAACCTCAACAAATACGGTGGTGTTGCCTTCACGCATTATCAGGTCGATTTCGCCGCCACGCTCATGCACGTTGGCGGCGATAAAATGCAGTCCCTTGCTCTGCAGCCAGTCACGCGCGGTGGATTCCCACGCGTCACCGGTCTGTTTACTCGTTAACTGGCGGGGACGACTTGTCCTTGCTGGTATTTGAGCCATGATAACTTCCTGTTAATCACACAATCCTGCGTTGCGGTTAAGGCTCCGGTGTTGCCGTTAATTTCGAAACCCTGCACCTGACGCATTTGCGAGAAGTGGTTGGCAAGCGACCAGGCATCGACGCCCATCGCGTACATACGTGCCAGCGAGTAGTCGTTACGAACCGCGCCCAGCGCCTGCTGCATGAGAGGGGCGTTAGCGCCTGCCAGCATCGGAATTTCGCTGTACTGCAAGCCTTCCATCTCCAGACGGAAATCCGGGCCGGCAGTTCCCTGCGCGCTACGGGAGCTGGCGTACAGCGTGGCACCGCTCTGGCTACCGTTGCGCATGGCGATCATCGGCTTTATAAATGCAATTTCTTCCGGCGTTGCCAGAATATATACGGCATCAACACGACCGCTGCCGCCGGTGATTTGCGCATCGGTAGGTGCTGCCGGGATGGTCAGACCGCCAATCGTCACGCCAGGCTGCGCGGGTACAGAAGAGGCCACCGGGCTGCCCGTCAGGGAAATCCCCGAGCCGCCGTTGACGCCCATTTTCAGCTCAGCGGTGGAGCCGAACTTCTGCTGCAGCACCACGCCGCCACCCAGTTTTTGCCACTCCTGTGCAAAGGCGTTGGCAACGCGATCGCCTAACGAACTCCGCGGGATCAACAACAGCGGCGTCTGTTTTCCTTGATCGCGAATGTGGCGTGCTGCGTCGCGCGCTTCATCTTCTGGCGACAGAGCGAAGTAGCAGACGTTCGGCAGGTTTTTCACCGACTCCGGCTGATTAAGCGCCAGGACGTTTAATGGCGTGTTGCTTTTCATCAGCTCTTCAACATTGTTCTTCAACAGTGGGCCAACCACGATGCTGGCGCCATCCTGCTGAACCTGAGTCAGGATCTGATTCAGCGGCAGTGATGACGTGTCGTAGATTTTCAGCTCCGCGGACGGATTCGCTGGTGCGCTGGCGGTTGTTGGCTGCGCAGGCGCTGTTGGTTGTGGAGCTGTAGCTTCTGGCTGTGCTGGCGTCTCGTTGGTCAGATCGCTTACTGACGCCTGAGCCGGACTGGCAACACCGTCAGTCGTTTGCGGCTGTTCCGTGGTCGTCGCAGCCGCTGTATCCGCAGCAGGCGCGGTAACAGCAGGGGCCGCTACGGGTTGAGTACCCATATTTTTCGCAGCTTCAAAGCCTTGCTGAATAGTACGGCCAAATACAGCGGCCTGACCGTTCAGCGGCAGCAGCAGAGCAATTTTGCTGGTGGAAGCGGGTTTAAAGCTCTGCACGTTAACCAACTGCGTTGGCAATAGTTTTGCCCCCGGGTTTTGTGGATAACGTTTCTGCCAGTCAGCAATACCGGCTTTCATCATGTCTGGATCGTTACGGTTATCGAACCAGACGCGCTGGAGATCCAACCAGCCTTGCAGCACGTTTTCATCCGCATTGATGACCAACGCCTGCGCTTGCTCCTGGGTCATGGATGACAGAGCCTGCCAGGTGGCATCCATGTTTTTCTGCTTAGCGTTCGCGGCCAGCAGCGGTTCCTGGGCGATCAGCGCGCGCAGTAACGTCAGTGATGGACGACCCTGGTTGACGTCGATTTGCGCCTGCCAGTATCTCGCCTGCTGGTTTTGATCAAAATCGGCGGGGGTTAGCTTATCCAGCAGGGTCTGTGCGCCAGCGACATCTTTCTGCGCGAGCTTAATTTCGACGGCCAGCAGTGACTGCTCACGACGCTGGGTATCGCTTAACTTCTGTGGTAGCTGGTTGAACAACTCGATAGCCTGTTGGCTCTTGCCTTCTTTCAGCAGTGCACGAATGGCGAGTAATTGCCAGTTGGTCTTGCTATCATCTGAGCTTTGCTGCATTTGTTGCAGATAAAAGCCGGAATCAGCCTGCGCAGTGCCCTGCATATGGGCTGCACTCTGGTCTGGCGCCTGGGTGCCACAGCCTGCGAAAATCAGTGCTGCCAGAATGACTGGTAGCGCGCGTGCGGCTTTCAAACGAGAAAATGTTGAGGGTACCATACTGTATCCAGTGATATTTTTTTACTCAATGCTCAATATTAAATCGGCAATACGGACGACACAATGAAACAACACGAATCGGCGGATAATTCTCAAGGCCAACTCTTTATTGTACCTACTCCTATAGGAAATTTGGCTGATATTACCCAACGAGCGCTCGAAGTTTTACAAGCCGTTGATTTGATTGCCGCTGAAGACACTCGTCATACAGGACTCTTGTTACAACACTTCGCGATTAACGCGCGTTTGTTCGCTTTACATGACCACAACGAGCAACAAAAGGCCGAAACGCTGGTGGCGAAGCTTAAAGAAGGGCAAAACATTGCGCTGGTTTCCGATGCCGGAACGCCGCTGATTAACGATCCTGGCTACCATCTGGTACGGACCTGCCGCGAAGCAGGGATCCGCGTTGTTCCCCTGCCAGGCCCTTGCGCGGCGATTGCTGCCCTGAGCGCTGCAGGTCTGCCTTCAGACCGCTTTTGCTATGAAGGTTTTCTGCCTGCCAAATCGAAAGGGCGTCGTGATGCGATGAAAGCCATTGAGGCTGAACCGCGTACGCTTATTTTTTATGAATCCACCCACCGTTTGCTGGATAGCCTGGAAGACATGGTTGCTGTCTGGGGCGAATCCCGCTACGTGGTGTTGGCGCGTGAGTTGACCAAAACCTGGGAAACTATTCACGGTGCGCCGGTCGGCGAACTGCTGGCGTGGGTCAAGGAAGATGAAAACCGTCGAAAAGGCGAAATGGTGCTGATTGTCGAAGGACACAAAGCGCAAGAAGACGACCTTCCGGCTGATGCGCTGCGTACGTTGGCCTTATTGCAGGCAGAGCTGCCGCTGAAAAAGGCCGCCGCACTGGCCGCTGAGATCCACGGCGTGAAGAAGAATGCGCTGTATAAGTACGCGCTGGAACAGCAGGGGGAGTAAGAAGGCCTGCATTAATCACCGGCTTGTCGGAAGAAATGTCGGAAGAAATGTCGGAAGAAATCGCTGAAAGCGTTGCAGTTAAAAGGCAAACTGCAACGCGTTGCTGCGTCAGGGGGATGTGGCGGTTGCTGTAAATTTTATTTATCAGGATATTGTGAGCCGTCAATCAGGCAACTGACATTGCGGTGCAACCATAAAAATGAAGCAGGAATAGTAGTAGTAACGGAGGCGGCTAGGTATTTTTCTACCGCATCGTGCTTCCCTTCACCTGCTATCAGCAACAAAATCTCTTTTGCATTCAGGATGTCTTTCAATCCCAGCGTAATGCCGTGAGTCACACGACTACCAGCTGTTTTTAACATGTCATGATGGCGCGTTTTCTCCTCAAGTACGCTGATATGGCAAAACGGCTCCAGGAGCTCTGTAGGTTCATTCAACCCCAAATGGCCATTTTTACCTATTCCGAGCAGACATAAATCGAGGCCGCCTCGGCTGGCAATTATCTCTGTGATGCGCTCGCACTCCTGCTCGTTAACATTTTCAGATTGAAAACCAACCAACTGTTCAGCTCGTAAACCCAGCGGTTGAGCGATGTGTTGTTGCAGGAAAGATTCACACGTTGCAGGAGAGTTCAACGGAATACCGACCCACTCATCCAATTTCACGAAAACCACTCGATTAAAATCGATATTACGTTGGTTAATTTTCTCGACAAAGTAGCGATATGTGAGAAGGGGGGTGCCTCCTGTTGCCAGACAGATAGTTGCATCAGGTTTATTCTGTATCAGCGTAATTAACTGTTCGCTGGCGCGATCGCTCAATACGTCATAATTGTCGCAATACTGAATATATTGCATTTTTCGAGTCCTTTTGAAGTAGGGTGTTGCAGGCTGCTTCACCCTTATTTCGTTTAAAGTATGCCGAGTGCTGAAGAGATAATTGACAGTACAAACGTCACGCCGATTAACAGTACTGGATGTGCTTTTTTCACCCGCAACAGGTAGTACATCAGTAACGTGTAGCCCATCGGTAAAATATTCGGGAATACTTTATCGAAAAAATCCTGCTGTAATGCCACGCTGTGGGTACTGTCGATTGCAAAAGAAGTTACAACGTTAATGTGCACATAGGATGCGATAAGTCCGCCAATAACTGTGATCCCGAGGATCGTTGCTGAACGGGCGATCATCTGCGAATTTTCTCGTACTTTGTCGATAGCTTTAACACCTACCGAGTAACCGACATGCGTCCAGCCGACGCGCAAGAAAAAGATCATCAAATAAACGGCGAAAAACAAAATTGGTCCCAGTATGTTTCCCTGGCTGGCGAAAGATGAACATATCCCCGCCATAATAGGCAGTAAGGTGAACCAGAAAATGGCATCGCCGATCCCGGCGATAGGTCCAAATAGCGCCACTTTCAAGCCTTTAATTGTGTCGCGGTTTTCCCCCTTTTCTTCCATTGAGATCAATAATCCCATCAGAAAACCGACCAGATTAGGGTGGGTATTGATAAATTCTAAATGATCTTTCATCGCCGCGCTTAGACCGGCTTTATCATCCTTATAAATTTTTTTTAGTACCGGGAGCATAGCCCAGGTAAAACCACCTGCCTGCATCCTTTCATAGTTAAAGCTGGCCTGAAGAAATGACGAGCGAAAGCCAAGGCGAGTAATGTCTTTTTTACTGATTTCAGATCCCATTGCTATAGTCCCCTTCTTCATTGTTTTTATTAGTGGCAAGTTGAGCCTGCTGTTTGGCTTTCGCATTGAAAAATTCATATACGGCAAAGCCTGCGCCCAATACGGCGACGGGCAGTAGGTTGTTAACCTGGATGTAGCAGACGAAGAGGAAGCCAGCAATCAGGTAAGGTATGTACTGTGCTTTGAACATCACGCGGAGCAACAAACCAAAACCAACAGCAGGCAAAATGCCCCCCGCCACTTCAAATCCATGTGTTAACCAGGCGGGCATGGCTTTTACCAGTGACTGCATAGCGCCCTGTGCCAGATACGTACACAGGAAGGCGATGATGGCGTATGAAGAAGCAACAATCAGTGTTGTCAGCCAGTTCAGACGCGTAAATGTGCTTGTGTTTGCTTCTTTCGCACAGTTATCGGCTTTTGCCATAAACAGAGAGAATGCTGAGTAAAAGAACAATATTACGTATTGCATTAGAAGGCTGAAGGGCAAACCAAGACCGATGGCCGTTTTGGCATCCACGCCGGTTGACCAGGCGATAACGGTAGTCATCAGACCGGCCATTATCGGGTTAGGTGGCTGAACGCCGCCCGCTGGCGTCAGGCCAGCAAATGCCAGCTCGGTCAAACCACCGGTGATGAGGCCAATATGAATATCACCGAGAATTGCACCAGTTAGCGTACATACGATAATGGGCCTGAACAAAAATAGGGCTTCCAGCCAAAAGTCGATTCCAAGAAAGAAAACTAATGCAGCCAGGGATATACCCTGAATAAGGGTTATTTCATGCATATATATCACCTCAAGAAAATAAATCCTTTTATTATGAAAAAGTTGTTTAACCTTTTAATCAGGAATCTGTTCTTTTTGATCTCCGGGGACATCCTGAATAAAAATATTAACACCCTGTTTTTTTATAAAATGCAGGTCATCAAGATCTTGTTCATTAACGTAAACTTTGCTGCTTATCTGTTTTTTGCCTTCAGAGAAATGCATATTTCCGACATTGACATCGTTCAGTTGAATACCTCCTTCGAGCAATCTTCTTACTGTTTGTGGCGTCCGACAAATAAGAAAAATTTTCTGATGTGGTGCGGCCTTACCGATAACGTTTATGGTTTTATCTATGGAAAAAAAGCGGATGCCAAAACCGTAAGTTTCAGCAGTGATGCTCATTAATTTCTGCTGAATCTCATCTTGAGCAACGTCATCATCAATAACGACCAACAAGTTAGCACCAATTGTGGATGTCCATGTGACGCCAACCTGTCCATGTACTAATCGGTTATCAATGCGGGTTAACAGAATTTTTGGACCACTCATATTTTAATCCTCACCATAAAAAGATTGAATTACATTGATTATTGAAATATATTATTATTGCAGTATCAAGTTTATGAATTTATTCAGCGTAATTTAAATGCTATATATCTCTATTATTCGAATAAGAGTGCTAACAGACATTATGCAGATAGCACTCAAGAATAAAAAAGAAATATAACGATGGTCACGATAATTCGCGGACAGCCATCAATTTGTTTGCTGAGCCGCATACATTAATTTTGCTACGCACCACTTCTTTCATCGCATCCATACCGACCCGCATATAATAACGGGGATCATTACCTTGTGGATTTTCCGCAAACCACGCTTTGACTGCATCGGCAAAGGCAATCTT
Organism: Citrobacter sp. 506; assembly: GCF_050434985.1. Taxonomy (NCBI): domain Bacteria; kingdom Pseudomonadati; phylum Pseudomonadota; class Gammaproteobacteria; order Enterobacterales; family Enterobacteriaceae; genus Citrobacter; species Citrobacter sp. 506. Next base: position 331,354 of record NZ_JBNDJN010000004.1, on the reverse strand, counting down.
CAGCTCGGTAGCAACGTTAACTTTGCACACACCAAGTTCGATCGTGCGGCGGACGTATTCGTCAGGGACATCGCTTGCGCCATGTAGTACCAGTGGAACGTCGACTACTTCACGAATTTCACCCAGCCGTTGGAAATCGATTTTAGGCGTTTTGGTGTAGAGGCCGTGAGCCGTACCAATGGCGACTGCAAGGCTGTCTACGCCGGTACGCTCAACAAACTGTTTGGCTTCTTGTGGATCGGTGAGGAAGGCGCTTTCGGCATCCACGCTCATGTCATCTTCAACACCGCCGAGGCGACCTAACTCTGCTTCGACGCTGCAATCTTTGGCATGGCAAAAATCTACAACGGATTTCACCAGCTTCACGTTTTCTTCAAACGGGAAATGGCTGCCGTCGATCATTGCGCTGCGTACTCCTGCATTTACTTTGCGGCGAATATCGTCCAGAGACTCATGATGATCGAGATGTAACGCCAGCGGCATGTCGTAGCTGGTGGAATAAGCGCTGCACAGTGCATAGATCTCTTCCAGTGCAATATGCTTAAAGGTACCTGGGGTTCCGGCGAGGATCACCGGCGATCGCATTTCATTGCATACTTCAAGGATCGCCTGGATCGTCTCGGCGTTGTGAATGTTGAAGGCGGGTACGGCGTAGCCTTTTTTTTGTGCATCCAGCAGGAGATATTTTGTGGAAATAATGCTCATATAACGATCCTTTTAGGCGTTCCAGGGATGAATAACAACGCCCTGTACAACGCGGTTCACAGTGCCGCTGGCAGAAGGCGTATCCGGTGTATTGCCGATGTTAATGGATTGCGTCAAAGCAAAGACCTGGGCGTAGATCAGGAAGCAGAACGCTAATTCCATATCAATGAAAGAGCGTGCTGGCGGCAGCAGAATATGTGGGCCAGCTTCAATCACTTCATGGGTTTGTGCGGCAATTGCGACAACTCGTAGCGCCTGACGATCTCGGCGTAACTCTGCCAACAGATCGAGATCGTACTGACGTGTATAGGGGTGGCTGGAAACAAAAACCACTACCAGCGTTTCGTTATCAACCAGCGACTTTGGACCGTGACGAAAGCCAGTCGGGGAGTCATAAAATGCAGCCAGTTTACCCGCAGTCAGTTCCAGAACTTTCAGTGCCGATTCACGCGCAGCTCCCTGTAATCCACCGCTACCAAGGTAGACGATCCGTTTCCACGGATCATTGCCGAACACACCGTCGCTGAAATCGCCCAGTGAAGTCAGGATCGCCTGGCACCGATCGGCTACGTCGCGGAAGGTCTGACTATTGATTTTCTCTGGGGCGAATACTGCCAGGCAACTGGCCATCATGGTGGTAATGCTGCTGGTCATGGCAAAACCACGGTCATGTGTCTCTGCGGGCATTAACAGAGCAAAGGCATTGTCGCTTGCGACTGCGTTTTGATACAGGCAACCAGCTTCGTTACAGGTGATTGGCAGGTGATAACACTCAGATACAAACTGATTAGCCAGTTCTACTGCAGCAACGCTTTCTGGGCTGTTACCTGAGCGAGCGAAAGAAACTAGCAGCAGTGGATGTGCGGGATTCAGATAATCCATCGGATTGGTGACCAGGTCAGTGGTCGGAACGGCAGTGATGTTTTTTCCGGTGTAGCTTGCCAGCCACGGGGCGATGATGTCGCCAATGAATGCTGAGGTCCCGGCCCCGGTTAGTACGATCCGCAGATCGTTTTTGCGCAACAATGGCGCAAGAAAGCTATCAATGGCGGATCGAATATTGTCGATATTGGTGAGAGAACGGATCCAACTGGCAGGTTGTTGACGGATCTCTTCTTCGGTCCAGGTGCCCGTTACCGCAGTAACGGGGGTATAGGTTTCTGGCATAACTTAAGTCCTTAGTCTTGTAAAATCCACATAAGACGCTGGCGAAAATATCGCTATCTTTCGTTTCGTTTCACTTGCTCAATTAATCTATTAATTAAAATCTATAGAAAAGAAATCGAAAGGTCAATAAGCTGAAATGAAATAAAAAGAAAACTGTGATCGTGAGAGCGAGGGATGTAATTATCTTATTGATCTATAAAGATAAGAGTTGTTGTAAGGTGGTTGAGTATTTCCTTAAGCGAAAGGAAAAGAAAGGCCTTGCGATCAAGGATCGCAGGCCAACACAAGACAAAATGAAAGGTCAAAGGGGGAGAGCCTGACCCTGAATCCAGATCTGTTGTAAATGCAGCCCGCTATTAAGCGCGATCGCGTCGGCACGTTTACCCACAGCTAATGATCCCAGTTGGCGATCGATTCCCAACAGACGTGCAGGGTGGAGAGAGGCCATATGAATTGCCTCTTCTGCCGTTATCCCGGTGAACTCGATCATATTTCGTACGGCTGCATCAACCGAGAGCGTGCTGCCAGCCAGGCCACCGGACGTGGTACGCACAATTCCGCTGCGCATTTCCACTTGCTCACCGCAGAGCGAATAGCGCCCGTCAGGCATTCCTGCTGCCTGCATGGCATCTGTGATCAGCACCAGTCTCTCTTTCGCGCAACAGCAGCACAGCTTCATGGCCGCCGGGTGGACATGGTGTCCGTCAGCGATAAGCTCCAGCCAGGCGCGAGGGTCGGTTAACCCTGCGCCAACCATACCGGGCTCCCGGTGATGTAACCCAGTCATACCGTTATAGCAGTGAACCAATCCATCAGCACCTGCATCAAAGGCCGCGCGGGTTTGTTCCCAGGTGGCTGCGCTGTGGCCCAGCATCACTCGAACGTTACGCCGCTTCAGATATTCGATAGCCTGCAATGCGCCAGTTTTTTCTGGTGCCAGCGCAACGACGCGCAATGTGTGCTGGGAAACCGTAATCAGTTCAGCCAGTTCACTGAGCTCCAGTTCCCTGAAAAGCTCAGGCGGGTGCGCCCCTTTGTTCTGCGGCGTAAAATATGGGCCTTCAAGATAACTGCCCAGCACCTGTGCGCCAGGCCCGCCGCAATGGTAGCGACGGGCAATACGCTCCAGCGCACTGTGAATATCCGGTAGTGGAGCGGTGACGGTAGTGGGTAGCCAGTTGGCTACCCCTTCACGCGCTTTGTGCATCGCCAGTTTGTCGAGCGTATCCGGTGCCTCATCCATCACATCGACGCCTGCACCACCATGTACGTGGGTATCAATGTAAGCTGGACAAAGCAGTTCAGCGTCGCGCTCCATAACACCGGATGGGATTGGCTCTATTGCTGCAATGATACCGTCTTCAATATGTAACTGATGATCATCCAGCCATCCCTGTTCGGTTAGTAGACGCCTGGCGCGCAATCGCTTTGTCATATCCCTTCCTCAACGGGTTTTTCCTCGCGACAGCGTCCCAGCTCGTCCACCAGACTGGTTAAACCCCTGTGTCCGCACTCCAACGCCTGCACACGAAACGCTTCGCTGCTCAGGCCGTCGCGCTCCAGCACCATCTCCAGTAGCAGTTGTAGATTGGTACCGGTGATCACTTCAGTACCTTGCCTTTGCATGGCCAGCGTAGAAGCTACGCGAAATGGCGTCCCGCCCAACAGGTCTGTTAGAAACACGATGTCTTGCTGAGCATCCAGTTCACTCACTGCCTGTTCAAGTTGCGAGGTGAGTAAGGCTGTGGTTGAGGTTTCCGGAAAGTCGATGGCGATGAACTGAGTCTGTTCACCCAAAATCTGTTTCATCGCTTTTTCCATTCCGCTGGCAAACCCGCCATGGCCCGTCAAAATAATACCTAACATCTACAACCCCTTATATTTACAGGAAGTGACAGAACTTACCTACGACGCCAAGCACCACGGTAATGGCGATAAGACGAAGAGGACTCCAGCCACGACGGACCAGCCAGAACATAGTCAATGTGTAGACCAGCGGTAAAAATGCTGGCATCAATTTGTCTATAACGTCTGTTTGCAGTTTCACAACCGCGTCGCCAGCAGTAATTTCCAGCGTAGTGCTCAGGCGAACATAGGTCGCTACCAGCGCGCCGATCACCGTCATCCCAACGATGGATGCAGCATGTCCAACCTTTTTGGTGTTAGCTTTTATTAGCGGGATGGCAGCAACGCCCATTCGATAAGCATAGTGTGCTAGCCCAAAGCGCAGACCAAGATGAACCACGTTAAACATAACAATAAAGACAACTGCGCCAAGAATAGAACCTTGCAGCGCCAGACTGGCCCCGATACCACCGCAAATAGGCAATAACGTTAACCAGAACATGGCATCACCAATACCGCCAAGTGGAGCACCTACAGCAATCTTGGTGCTTTGAATACTGTTGACATCCTGCTTGGAGCGTTCCATCGCAAGGATAATCCCGATAACAAACGTGACCAGGAACGGGTGCGTGTTGAAGAAGCCCATATGGCCTTTCATCGAACGCGCCAGATCGCGCTTGTTGGTATGGATCTTTTTCAGTGCAGGTAACAGGCCGTACAACCATCCTGATGCCTGCATACGTTCGTAGTTAAAAGAGGCTTGTAATAACATTGAACGCCAGGCAACACGGTTGATATCTTTTTTCGTCAGCTCAGCACCGATATTCTGGTCTTCGTAGACGTTTTCATTGGTGCCGGACAGCAGCGTTTCTTCGGTTTCGGAAACGTTCGGCAGAGCCGTTTGATTAGATGCCATCTTCGAATTCCTCTTTTTGTGCTGCGGGAGCTGTAGGTTCAGGTGATTTACGCAGAAAATCGATCAGCGCCATTGCCAGTGCTGCTGCTGCGATCGCCAGAACAGGGAGTTTGAGCCAGGCTGCGGCTACAAAACCCAGGATGAAGTAGGGGATATAGACGTTTTTCATCATGATTTTCAGCAGTACGGCGAAGCCGATAGCTGGCATGATGCCGCCTGCCACGCCGAGGCCGTCAATCAGACGAGTCGGCAGAACATCTATAGCGGTTTTGGCATGTTCCGCACCAAAGTAAATCGGCAGGAACGCGCATAAAAAATAGAAGGTCCCCAGCGCCAGCAACGCCAAATAGTTGACCCGCTCAATTCCTGCGGTATCGGCATTTGCTGCCATGCGATCGCACCGAGCCATCACCCCTGACATCACAGAGAACAGGAAGGTAATCCCCATCTGTACCGCTACGGCGAACGGTACCGCCACTCCTACGGCAACTTCGGGTTTTACTCCTGTCGTTATGGCAAACGTGGTTCCCACGATAGTGCCGATAATCACGTTTGGCGGCTGAGCCCCAGCCAGCGGGGCCAGGCCCATCCACACCAGTTCCAGCGTACCACCTGTCAAAATACCGGTATGCAGATCGCCCAGAATCAGGCCGACCAGCGGCCCGAGAACAACCGGGCGGTGCATGTGCGTTAACCCGTTGAACATATCCAGGCCTGCAATAAAGGCGAGAATACCCAACGCAAAAGCCTGCAACAGACTAATTTCCATTGTGAATACCTCAGAGAAGTTTATAGAGGTCCTGGGCGGCTTCTGTTGGAACGCCCTGAACGAAGCACTCCACCCCAGCGGCTTTTAGCCCGTTGAACGCCGTAATATCGGCAGCGTCTACAGAAACCGTTTTGGCGATTTGTTGCTTGCCGTTGGCATAGTGCATATTGCCAACGTTGATACGGTTAACAGGAACACCGCCTTCAACCAGACGGAAGAAATCCGCAGGCGATTTGCAAACCAGCAGAATTTTCTGGCGATCGGCGGCACGGTGAATATTGTCGATCACTTTTTGTAGTGACCAGAAGCGTACGGCGATCCCTTCTGCCAGTACCATTTCCATCAGGTTTTGCTGTACTGGGTCTTCAGCCACTTCATCATTAGCGACCAGCACCAGATTTGCCCCCGCAAATCCGACCCATTGCACACCAACCTGACCGTGAATCAGACGTTCATCAATGCGACTTAATACAATGTTTGGCATGGTATTTTTCTCTTTTTTGTTATTCGTTACGATCTGGAGCACCCAGGCAGGCGCAGTGATATTGCTGCAGTATGTCCTGAATATGGTTAATGATGAGTTCTCGCGGTGTGGCGCTGAGATCTCCCCCGCGCACTTTTACGTACTGCAAGGGTAAATACTGGCTAATTAGCGGCAGTGGAATGGGGTCATCCGCCAGATTACGCACCAGACGTTCGAATGCTTCATCAATCTGGTTGTCCGGCCAGTAGTAACGAACCCGATCGGAGTAGCTATAACCGCGGGCCAAACGGCGCGCGTTGCCATCGCCGTGATAGTGGCTCTGCCAGTATTCTGGTCGATCCAGCATCACGCTTTCCAGCACATGTCGCAGGCCTGAACTGGCTTTTGCTGGCAGCAATTCTTCTTCAATAGCGGCTAACGAAAACAGTGCTTCACGTAGGGCGAAGGTCAGCGCGGGTCCCACTTTCAGAATGGCGAAGTGATCTATCACCAGTTGGCGCAAGGACTGTGGCGTTTGGTAATCGGTAGAATGCGCTTCAAAAACCAGCGTGTCGTAGTCTTCCACCATTTTGCTGAGTGCCACGGCTTTCTGCGGTTGATAATCAATGATGTGTGTGTGGTCGAATTCAACGCCAGGTTGTACCACCAGGGCGATAATACGCGGCCAGATACCTTCCAGCCCGCGCTTTTCAAAGGCGTGATAATGGGCCTGTAACGTTGCACGTGCGGCATCCGGCGTTGTTACCGCCAGTTCGGTTAACGCTTCGTGAGCGCCACCAGGAACCGGAACTTCTGTGCCGATCACATAGACCAGGTCAGACTCACCAAAATGTGCCATACAGGTTTCTTCGGCTACTTTTGCCAGGCGTGCGGCGCGCTCGGCGACGATTTCATCAGTCAGGGGAACCGGGTCGTTAGTACACGACATGCTGCAATCGAGGTGGATCTTTTTAAAGCCTGCGGCGACATAGCTCTTGATCAGATCGTCAGCGTTGGCCATTGCCTCTTCTGCTGGCAGATTTTGCCAACGGTTTGGCCCAAGATGGTCCCCGCCGAAAATCAGCATATCCTGAGAAAAATTAAGCGAGTCGGCTAAACGGCAGACAAAACTGCGAAAATCGGCTGGTGTCATCCCCGTATAGCCGCCAAACTGGTCAACCTGATTAGAGGTTGCTTCGATCAGCAGCGGTGTATGATTGGCATGGGCGTAGCGTATTGCGGCTTCCAGTACGATTGGATGTGCGGAACAAACGGCATAAATCCCGTTTGCCTTCCCCCATTTATGCTGCTCGACCATTTTAGTTAGATGTTTCACTTTCCTCTCCAGGTCAGGTAACTGCGACATCACTCTTTCGTTTTGTTTCATTTAATACTGCATCATGGTGGTATAAAAATAAAACGAAAGATAATGGTTTTCCGATCTGTTTCACAAAAGAAACGCAATGAAAGGTTTCAGCGTAAGTCTGTCTGGCTCTTACCCGTTTACGGGGCTTGCATTCACGTAAAAGAAAGGCGTTAATAGAAAAAACGAAATAAAACGAAAGATTCAACTAAAGGATTTCATATGAGTAACACCGAGTCCTCTGCAGACAAGCGCGTTATCGGCACTAGCGAAAGACGTGAGCAGATCATCCAGCGATTACGGCAGCAGGGAAGCGTTCAGGTTAACGATCTTTCTTTATTTTTTGGCGTCTCCACGGTCACTATTCGTAACGACCTCGCCTTTCTGGAAAAACAGGGGATTGCGGTACGCGCCTATGGTGGAGCGCTGATTTGCGAAAGCAATGCGCTTGTTGTGGAGCCTTCTGTTGAAGATAAGAGCTCACTCAATACGGCGGTAAAACGTAGTATTGCCAGAGCCGCCGCGGAGTTGATCAAACCGGGGCACCGCGTGATTCTCGACTCCGGTACCACGACGTATGAAATTGCCCGCCTGATGCGCCAGCAAACCAACGTCATTGCTATGACCAACGGTATGAATGTCGCCAATGCGTTACTGGAAGCCGAAGGGGTTGAGCTGCTGATGACCGGCGGCCATTTGCGTCGTCAGTCGCAATCATTTTATGGCGATCAGGCAGAGCAATCGCTACAAAATTATCACTTCGACATGCTGTTTCTTGGCGTTGATGCCATCGATTTAGAGCGTGGTGTTAGCACACACAACGAAGATGAAGCGCGTCTCAACCGTCGGATGTGTGAAGTGGCTGAGCGTATCATTGTCGTTACTGACTCGACGAAGTTTAACCGCTCCAGCCTGCATAAGATCATTGATACCCAGCGGATTGATATGATTATTGTTGATGAAGGTATTCCAGAGGATAGTCTGGAAGGTTTACGTAAACATGGGATTGAGGTTGTTCTGGTGAGTATCTGATAAAAAAGTCGGGAAGTTTGCGAACTCCCCGACCTGTAATCGAATTTAGCTTTCAGGAATCAGGTCACTGGCGCCGGGTTAAACACCGCCAGTTGGTTATGCAGTCCCCATTGATCCGAGAAGGTTTTCTTACGCCCACTGGCGACGTCGAGAATAAACTCGAACAGTTTCAGACCCACGTCTTCAATGCTTTCTTCCCCGGTGGCGATGGTGCCTGCGTTGATGTCCATCAGGTCAAACCAACGGTTGGCCAGCTCGGTTCGGGTCGCCATTTTTATCACCGGCACGGCCATCAGGCCGTACGGCGTACCGCGACCGGTGGTGAACACCTGCACGGTGATCCCGGAAGCGACCTGCTGCGTACCGCAGACAAAATCGCTGGCGGGTGTAGCCGCGTAAATCAGGCCACGTTTGGTTGGGCGTTGACCCGGCGACAAGACTTCGACAATCGCGCTCTTGCCAGACTTGGCAATAGAACCCAGCGCTTTTTCCACCACGTTTGCCAGACCGCCTTTCTTGTTGCCAGGAGAAGGGTTGGCGCTGCGATCCGTTTTGCCCATATCAAGGTAGTTATCGTACCAGGCCATCTCTTCGAGCAGGCGTTTACCTACTTCTTCGTTAATCGCACGTGGGGTCAGAAGATGGATGGCATCGCGCACTTCGGTAACCTCAGAGAACATTACGGTGGCGCCGCAGCGTACTAACAGGTCGGAGGCATAACCGACCGCCGGGTTGGCCGTCACGCCGGAAAACGCATCGCTGCCGCCGCACTGCATGCCGACCACCAGTTCTGACGCCGGGCAGGTCTCACGCTGGCGTTGATTGAGTTTTGCCAGATGGCGTTCGGCCACCTGCAAAATATCGGCAACCATCGATTGAAAGCCAACGTGTTTTTCATCCTGCAGGCTGACGATGCTGGCGCTGTCGACCGGAATACTTTTCACGTCGTGCGTGCCTTCCAGCAGGCGCTCTGGCTGCAGTTTTTCGCAGCCGAGTCCAATGACCATCACTTCACCGCCAAAGTTCGGATTTAGCGCAATATTGTGAATGGTACGAATCGGCACGATGGCGGCTGGGGCATTAATCGCCACGCCGCAGCCGTACAGATGATTGAGTCCGACCACGCCGTCAACGTTCGGGTATTTTGGCAGCAGATCGCGCTCAATGATTTTCACCACATAATCCACCACGCCCGCCACGCAGTGCACACTGGTGGAAATACCGAGCAGATTCTTGGTGCCGACACTACCGTCTGCATTGCGATAACCTTCGAAGGTGTAACCTTCAAGAGGCGGCAGCGGTTCTGGCACTTTGGTTGCCAGCGGCAGCGTCTCCAGCGGCGGGGCCTTGGGTAGCTCAACCATTGATTCATCAATCCAACTGCCGCGTGGGATATCGCGAACGGCATAGCCTATCACTTCGCCATAACGCACGATTTCGCCGCGAACAGGAATATCCAGGAGCGCCACTTTATGTCCCTGAGGAATATGTTCAATGAGTTCCAGTCCGTCTGGAAAACGCGTCCCAGCTTTCAGACCATTGTCATTGACAATTATCGCCACATTATCTGTTTCGTGAACTTTAATATAAAACGCCGTTGGCGATTCTTGTCTGATTTCGATGTCGGCCATTGTCCAGTATTCTCCAACAAGGTGGTGATAATAGTGTGGATATTTATATTTTGAATCTAATTATAAGTAATAAAGATTCGGTATCGTGAAATAAGAATGTCAGGAGTTTATCGCCAAGAATGTGATGATGATCACTTAAACTCAGCAAGGCCGCCCCACCAGGGGTAGCAATACGTAAATGTGTGCATTAGCGCCCATGCATATGTGCATATGCCCAAAACATTATTTAAATAACGCATGTTTAATGAGCGCTTGCACAATGATTAACGTGGCGCTGCTGATTATACTAAATCACGGTTTCATAGCGTCTGATAAATTATTATGCATTCTTATTATCAGTAATTTATCACCAGGAATATCTACCCAATAATAATAAAAATTTAATGTACCCGAGGTAATTAGAATGATTCTGGATACAGTTGTCGAGAAAAAGAAAGGCACGCACACCCGTTACTTAATATTGTTGATAATATTTATCGTTACAGCCGTTAACTATGCGGACCGTGCAACGCTGTCAATTGCCGGCACGGAAGTGGCGAAAGAGTTACAGCTCAGTGCCATCTCAATGGGGTACATTTTCTCCGCTTTCGGCTGGGCTTACCTGTTAATGCAAATCCCCGGCGGCTGGCTGCTGGATAAGTTCGGTTCAAAGAAAGTCTATACCTACAGCCTGTTCTTCTGGTCGCTGTTTACCTTCCTGCAGGGCTTTGTCGACATGTTCCCGCTGGCCTGGGCGGGTATTTCAATGTTCATCATGCGCTTTATGCTGGGCTTCTCGGAAGCGCCGTCCTTCCCGGCGAATGCCCGGATCGTGGCGGCCTGGTTCCCGACGAAAGAGCGCGGTACTGCGTCCGCAATTTTTAACTCCGCACAGTATTTCTCTCTGGCGCTGTTTTCACCGCTGCTGGGCTGGCTGACCTTCGCCTGGGGCTGGGAACATGTCTTTACCGTGATGGGCGTGATTGGTTTTGTGCTCACCGGACTGTGGGTAAAGTTTATTCATAACCCAACCGATCACCCGCGTATGTCGCAAGAAGAGCTGAAGTTTATCTCTGAAAACGGCGCGGTCGTGGATATGGACCATAAAAAGCCGGGTGATGTGAAGTCAGGCGGTCCTAAACTGCATTATATCAAGCAGTTGCTCACTAACCGTATGATGCTCGGCGTGTTCTTCGGACAGTATTTTATCAACACAATTACCTGGTTTTTCCTCACCTGGTTCCCGATTTACTTGGTACAGGAAAAAGGCATGTCGATCCTGAAAGTGGGCCTGGTGGCTTCGATTCCTGCGCTGTGCGGATTTGCCGGTGGCGTACTCGGCGGCGTGTTCTCTGATTATCTGATTAAACGTGGCTTCAGCATCACTCTGGCACGTAAGCTGCCGATTGTGCTCGGAATGCTGCTCGCCTCGACCATTATTCTGTGTAACTACACTGATAACACCACCCTGGTGGTGGCGCTGATGGCGCTGGCGTTCTTCGGTAAAGGCTTCGGGGCGCTGGGGTGGCCGGTGATTTCCGATACTGCGCCGAAAGAGATTGTCGGTCTGTGCGGTGGGGTATTTAACGTATTTGGCAATGTGGCTTCCATCGTCACCCCGCTGGTGATTGGGTATCTGGTGAGCGAGCTGCACTCATTTAATGCTGCGCTGATGTTTGTAGGGTGTTCGGCGCTGATGGCAATGGTTTGCTACCTGTTTATTGTCGGTGACATTAAACGTATGGAATTGCAGAAATAAACAAAGGTGTAAGCGATGAATAACACGATTTTTCCGAATAAGTTTAAAGCGGCTCTCGCGGCGCAACAGATTCAGATTGGCTGCTGGTCTGCATTAGCCAGCCCAATCAGTACCGAAGTTTTAGGCCTGGCGGGTTTTGACTGGCTGGTGCTGGACGGCGAACACGCGCCGAACGACATATCGACGTTTATCCCGCAATTGATGGCGCTGAAAGGCAGCGCCAGCGCGCCGGTAGTGCGCGTACCGACCAACGAGCCGGTAATTATCAAACGCCTGCTGGATATCGGATTTTACAACTTCCTGATCCCGTTCGTGGAGACGGAAGAAGAGGCGGTGAACGCCGTGGCGTCGACCCGCTATCCGCCGGAAGGTATTCGCGGCGTGTCCGTATCCCATCGCGCCAATATGTTTGGCACCGTACCGGACTATTTTGCGCAGTCGAATAAGAACATCACCATCATCGTGCAGATCGAAAGTCAGCAGGGCGTCGATAACGTTGACGCAATCGCGGCGACAGAAGGCGTCGACGGGGTCTTCGTCGGCCCAAGCGATCTGGCTGCGGCGTTAGGCCACCTCGGCAATGCGTCACATCCTGATGTGCAGAAAGCTATTCAGCATATTTTTGCCCGCGCGAAAGCACACGGCAAACCAAGCGGCATTCTGGCCCCGGTAGAGGCGGATGCGCGTCGTTATCTGGAGTGGGGCGCGACGTTTGTTGCCGTTGGCAGCGATCTTGGCGTGTTCCGTTCAGCTACGCAAAAATTGGCTGATTCTTTTAAGAAATAACCCCCTCGACAGTAGAGAGAGATAAAGACATGACAATGAAAGTTGGTTTTATTGGCCTCGGTATTATGGGTAAACCAATGAGTAAAAACCTCCTCAAGGCAGGTTACTCGCTGGTGGTTGCTGACCGTAACCCGGAATCCATTGCGGAAGTGATTGCCGCAGGCGCAGAAACCGCCGCCACGGCGAAAGATATTGCCGAGCAGTGCGATGTGATCATCACCATGCTGCCGAATTCTCCGCATGTGAAAGAAGTGGCGCTGGGAGAGGGCGGCATTATTGAAGGGGCGAAACCGGGGACAGTGCTGATCGACATGAGCTCCATCGCGCCGTTAGCCAGCCGTGAAATCAGCGACGCGCTGAAAGCGAAAGGCGTGGATATGCTGGACGCGCCGGTAAGCGGCGGCGAACCGAAAGCTATCGACGGTACTCTGTCGGTGATGGTTGGCGGTGATAAAGCGATTTTTGACAAATATTACGATCTGATGAAGGCGATGGCAGGTTCCGTGGTACATACTGGTGACATCGGCGCGGGTAACGTCACCAAGCTGGCGAATCAGGTGATTGTGGCGCTGAACATTGCGGCGATGTCCGAAGCGCTGACGCTGGCAACCAAAGCGGGCGTAAACCCGGATCTGGTGTATCAGGCGATTCGTGGTGGGCTGGCGGGAAGCACCGTACTGGATGCGAAAGCGCCAATGGTTATGGACAGAAACTTTAAGCCGGGTTTCCGTATCGACCTGCATATTAAAGATCTGGCGAACGCGCTGGATACCTCTCATGGCGTTGGCGCTCAGTTACCGCTGACTGCTGCAGTCATGGAGATGATGCAGGCGCTACGCGCTGATGGGCTGGGCACCGCCGATCATAGCGCACTCGCATGCTACTACGAAAAACTGGCGAAAGTGGAAGTCACTCGCTAACAAGAAGGGCGCGGATGCGCGCCCTGTATTTCTTGCCTTGCGCGGCACTGTCAGGCTACATAACTATGAAAATCGTAATTGCCCCAGACTCTTATAAAGAAAGCCTTTCTGCCACCGAGGTAGCTCAGGCAATAGAAAAAGGATTTCGGGAAATTTTCCCCGATGCGCAATATGTTTCTGTCCCGGTTGCCGATGGTGGTGAAGGAACGGTCGAAGCCATGATTGCCGCTACGCAGGGGAGTGAACATTCAGCGTGGGTGACAGGGCCGCTGGGCGAAAAAGTGAATGCCTGCTGGGGCATGTCTGGAGATGGTAAAACCGCGTTTATCGAAATGGCGGCAGCCAGCGGTCTGGCGTTGGTTCCACCTGAAAAGCGTAACCCGTTAGTCACCACGTCGCGTGGCACCGGGGAGTTGATTTTGCAGGCGCTGGATAGCGGTGCGCAGAGCATCATTATTGGTATTGGCGGTAGTGCGACCAACGACGGCGGCGCGGGTATGGTGCAGGCGCTGGGGGCGAAACTCTGCGACGCCAACGGGACAGAGATTGGCAGCGGTGGTGGAAGCCTGGGGAGTCTGAACACCATCGATATATCGGGCCTGGATCCGCGCTTAAAAAACTGCTCAATTCGCGTGGCCTGCGATGTGACCAATCCACTCACCGGTGATACTGGCGCTTCGCGCATTTTTGGCCCGCAGAAAGGGGCGACGGAAGAACGTATTATCGAACTGGACCGCAATCTGTCTCACTATGCCGACATCATTAAAAAATCGCTGCGGGTTGATGTGAAAGACGTTCCTGGCTCTGGTGCGGCTGGCGGAATGGGTGCCGCATTAATGGCTTTTTTAGGTGCGGAGCTGCGCAGTGGTATTGAGATTGTGACCCAGGCGCTCAATCTGGAAGAGCATATTCATGACTGTACGCTGGTGGTGACCGGAGAAGGGCGGATTGACAGCCAGAGCATTCACGGCAAAGTGCCGGTGGGTGTGGCGAATGTCGCGAAGAAGTACCACAAGCCGGTAATTGGTATTGGCGGCAGCCTGACGCGCGATGTGGAGGTGGTGCATCAATATGGTATCGATGCGGTGTTTAGCGTATTAACCACCATCAGCACGCTGGAAGAGGCCTTTCGTGGGGCATTTGATAATATTTATCGCGCTTCAAGAAACATCGCCGCCACGTTGGCGATAGGAATGCACAGTGCGGGGTGACAATGCCCCGCAAACCCTCTATACTGCGCGCCGAAGCTGACCAGACAGTCGCCGCTTCGTCGTCGTCCTCTTCGGGGGAGACGGGCGGAGGGGAGGAAAGTCCGGGCTCCATAGGGCAGGGTGCCAGGTAACGCCTGGGGGGGAAACCCACGACCAGTGCAACAGAGAGCAAACCGCCGATGGCCCACGCAAGTGGGATCAGGTAAGGGTGAAAGGGTGCGGTAAGAGCGCACCGCGCGGCTGGTAACAGTCCGTGGCACGGTAAACTCCACCCGGAGCAAGGCCAAATAGGGGTTCACAAGGTACGGCCCGTACTGAACCCGGGTAGGCTGCTTGAGCCAGTGAGCGATTGCTGGCCTAGATGAATGACTGTCCACGACAGAACCCGGCTTATCGGTCAGCTTCACCTCTTTAAAAACAATACGTTGGTGTATCTCAGACGCTCAGAAGCTGACATGGGATACACCAACGGTTGCAACATCCCTCATACGCTCCGCCGCAACGACATTTACCTACGTCACGAAGTCAAAAAAATGTGCAGCGATTAAAACATTCGACAGTTCACAAGCCGAATGAATATCAGCGAATTATTCACAACAATAAATATTGTGGAACACAGTTTCATTTTGAGGAAAAACCACTTCTGAAATATGAATGTTATTCGTACAATGGCCGTTCTGGAAGAAATGAATAACAAGCAAAAGGACTTATGGCAAAGGGATACATTCTACACATGTACGATCCCACCACCTGTGGTGGTAAGGTTCTGGAGGGAGCGCCAAACAGACGAACCAACGGCACGCCAGTAGCCCGTATGGGCGACAAGGTAACGTGTGGTAAAGACGACAATACTTATCACATTATTGGTGGAATATCATGGATAACCACCGAGGGGCGTCTGGTTGCGGGTAGTCTGGACAGTTTCAGCAGTTGCCCTTGCAAGGCAAAAATTATTCCGCAAATAATGGTGCAAACCTACGAAACACGCAGAGGGGCTGGAACCAGAACATCGAACACAGCAATGGGTGCAGTTGTACCGAGTTCATCCTCCCCGTCATCTTCCGCCATTGTTGCGCCATTGCCTGTTGCTGTTTACGCGAAATCCTGTCTTCGTGGTGAAGGCTGCACCGATGCTGGTACAGAGCAAGAGCGACTCGATAATTTTGGTCATGCAGGCTATTACCGTGCTGCGCCTCAGACAGAACAAACCAAGGAAGAGCCTGTTCAGCACGCGCAGGTAGCAAAGAAACACAAACCAGACGAACCAACCCCACCACTGGAAGATAATCCCCCCTGGTACAAACGTCTCTTCAACTCACCGGACACAACCAAAGCCGCAGCGGCGGCAGGAATAGCGACAACGACCGGGATAACTACGGGTGCAGCGACCGAAGCCGGATATACAGCATTGCAAAAAATCGGGGGAAATCTTTCTGCTGCTGGCCGTTGGATAGTCCCCAACCCCACCACCGTTTTTCTGTTTGGCATATTCTACTCGCCAAAACTCAACAGCGGCGAACAGGACTACATCGATAAAATGCGGCTTGAGCAGGCCGCACGGAATAAAGAAGATGTTCCAACGCGCGTTCGCTTTCGCTGGGAAGCAGAGCAAAACGGGATGATAAGGCCGAAAGGTTTTCATGTCAGCGCCGGAGGTGGGCAGGACAAAGTTCCGGTTCGAATGCTTCAGAAGAACAGTACCACCGGGAACTATGAGTTCTGGGAGGATGGCGCAAGTAAGCCAACGATTGTTTGGACACCAGACGATCCTGGGTATGAATCTCCTTCCAATACCGGGAATCGGGACAATGTATACGTCCCTCCGAGTGTGCTGGTTTACCCTGAAAGTGAAATCAACAGCCCGTGGTCAACAGAAACGCCAGCACCGGGAGAACGCCCATTCAGGGATTATATTCTGGTACACCCTGCCGGGACGTTTGACCCGATTTATGTTTATATTCGCAATCTGCCAGGGCAAGTCACAGGCAAGGGGCAAAAGATTTCTGGCACCTGGTTAGCTGATGCGGGTCAGGGTAACGGTTCGCCTATCCCGTCTCAGATTGCTGACAAACTGCGTGGACGCACCTTCTCCAATTTTGACGACTTCAGGCAGGCTTTCTGGCTGGAGGTTTCAAAAGATCCAGAACTGAGCCGACAATTTAGGTCTAATAACTTGACACATATCCAGAAAGGAAACTCCCCATTTACCAGGGAACAAGATTCTGTCGGAGGCCGAGAGCGTTACGAGTTGCACCATATCACCCCGATAAGCCAAGGAGGTGAAGTGTACAATGTAGATAACATGGGAGTAACTACGTCAAAACGCCATATTGAAATTCATTCATCAGCTAAAGGGGAATAAAGTGTTTGATCAGAAATCCATTTCAGACTACACGGAAAGAGAGTTTTTAGAATTAGTGCGTAAAATTTGCTTAGCCGATACTGAAACTGAGGAGGAAGGAAACAAGCTGGTAAGAGAATTCAGAAGGTTGGCTGAGCACCCCGCTGGATCTGACCTTATCTTCTACCCTGAAGACGGGCAGGATGATAGCCCCGAGGGTGTAGTCCAACAGGTCAAAATGTGGCGTAAAGCCAATGGCAAGCCCGGTTTTCGCGATGAGTAAATCCTTATTGCGAGTGAATGGCTGGGCTTTGTTCCGGCCTTTATTTTGTCTGATAACCTGCTTTATTTGTCTCCCAAAGAGTGATATGTATCACCTTCAAATACCGGTAATCAAGACCACCTATACGTCCCTCCGAACGCGTTGGTTTACCCTGAAAGTGAAATCAACAGCCCGTGTCAACGGAAACGCCAGCACCGGGAGAACGCCCATTCAGGGATTATATTCTGGTACACCCTGCCGGGAAGTTTGACCCGATTTATGTTTATCTGAATGCAGATCATAAGTATCACGTGGCTCCACGTGGTAAACCGCCATTACCCGCATTTCCGGACGCTAAAACGGCGAAGAAAAGAACACCAGTAAAAGGTGGGGGAACGTTACGTTCAAGATGGAAGGATTCTAAAGGGCGTATTTTTGAGTGGGATTCACAGCACGGTACAGTTGAAATGTATGATCGCTCAGGTCGTAACCATCTCGGGGAATTTGATCCTGTATCAGGGGTGCAGACGAAACCAGCAGATCCAACAAGAAGGGTAGAAAAATGACAATTATTTATACTGTTGATGCATTTGATCGTGTAGATGAGCTACTTATTTTTGAGGTTGAAGTGCCTAAAGAAAAACTTCCTGAAGTTAGCCACGTTATGGAGTGGAGTGAAGAAGACTATAACGACTTTGTTGCTGGGCTTGGGGGATGGAATCTAACCGAACAAAAAGTTAGAGCCATTGAAAGGATTTTAGGTAAAGAATTCTACCAGGACGATCTTGACTACCAGATTTCAGGTGGCGAGGTTTGAAAATGATGGATCTGGCACACTCTTGCCCTTGCTGTGGAAAATATGAATTTCCCGAAGAAGGGAGCTATGAGATTTGCCCCGTTTGCACATGGGAAGATGATCCTATTCAAACAGAAGAGCCTGACTACAAAGGGGGAGCAAATGTTATGAGTTTGAACGAAGCGCGTGAAGCATTCCGACAAGGCCGCAAAGTAAGTTAACATTGCCTCGAGCATGAATATGTAGATTCCATCGGCTGGGCTTTGTCCTGGCCTTTCTTTGTTGTAGTTGGTTCACCACGAATCAGGCCTTTATTTCCCATTCATCTCATCGTTATTTGACCTTTATTTACGCGCTGAACTTCTTTTATCTAAGGCAATGTCTTGCGGGATATTTCATTTTTTGTGATGACTAGCACAAAACGCTGCGCGATACGTTTTTATCGAGAATAATCGAACGCAATCGATCGCCATCACAAAATTACTGGCTGATAAATCGTACAAAACCACTGTTAATGTAATGTTGCATTTGATAGTGCTTTGTGTGTTTTGGTTTAAATATTAATAAATGCAATGTTTCTTTACAAACAAATAAGGCTAAAAAACGTGATGCATAACGTTATTTGACCACTATAAACGATAAAATATAATTATATTTGATAAGTTGCTTATTAAATTTAAGCGCTGTTTTGCCTGGTAATTACTCTGTAATTGATTGAAATATAGCCTTTCGTGGTTTTAAGAAATAGCAGGAGAAATGGTGTTGTTATAGCCATAAAAAATCGTTATCCCCCCATCTTTTTTTGATTAAAGTCAGGATAAAGTGAGATCGATATTTCATATCTATATGATTATTAAGTGATTTCAATTTAAATAATAGTCTTACAAAATGTAAGTCAAGGGGATTTGTGAGTGGTAGCACATATCCTCGTTCGCTTAATTTGGTACACTTCCTGCCGTCAACAAAGTAATTAGCGCAGGTCGATATGAATACTATTACACTCCCTAAAACACAGCACTTAGTGGTCTTTCAGGAAGTCATTAGAAGTGGTTCTATCGGCTCAGCTGCAAAAGAATTAGGTTTAACTCAACCGGCTGTCAGCAAAATCATTAATGATGTAGAAGCTTATTTCGGTATTGAGTTAGTCGTACGCAAAAATACTGGTGTGACTTTAACTCAGGCAGGTCAGGTTATGCTCTCATGGTCTGAATCTATTACCCGTGAAATGAAGAACATGGTTGATGAGATGAACAGCATGACGAGCAATGCGGTCGTTGATGTGTCGTTTGGCTTTCCTTCACTGATTGCCTTCACCATCATGTCCGGCATGATTAAAAAATTCAAAGAAGTGTTCCCGAAAGCGCAGGTTTCCATGTATGAAGCTCAGCTCTCCTCGTTCTTACCTGCGATTCGTGACGGGCGTCTGGACTTCGCGATCGGTACGCTGAGTGATGAGATGAAACTGCACGATCTGCATGTTGAACCGCTCTTTGAGTCAGACTTCATCCTGGTTGCCAGCAAGTCCCGAACATGCACCGGCATCACCTCGCTGAGCGCGTTGAAAAACGAACAGTGGGTGTTGCCACAAACGAATATGGGGTACTACAGTGAACTTCTAACCACGTTACAAAATAATGGCATCAGCAGTGAAAACATCGTTAAAACAGACTCCGTCGTTACGATTTATAATCTTGTTCTCAATGCTGATTTCTTAACAGTAATTCCCTGCGATATGACCACACCATTTGGCTCAAACCAGTTTATTACTATCCCGGTAGAAGAAACCTTACCCGTCGCGCGTTATGCCGCCGTATGGTCGAAAAATTATCGAATTAAAAAAGCAGCATCTATTTTGGTGGAATTAGCCAAAGAGTATTCATCATATAATTGTCGGAGACGAAGGCAATTAATTGAAATTGACTAAAGATTGAATTTGTTTTAACACGAAATCAACGCCATCTGTCTATTTCTGACAATGGTCACGGCTATCTATTTACTTTAATACCCTAGTAAGAGGTTCTAATGCACATTACATACGATCTCCCAGTTGCAATTGAAGATATCCTCGAAGCGAAAAAAAGACTGGCGGGGAAAATTTATAAAACGGGAATGCCTCGCTCTAACTATTTTAGTGAACGTTGCAAAGGGGAAATTTTCCTCAAGTTTGAAAATATGCAGCGTACCGGTTCATTTAAAATCCGTGGTGCGTTTAACAAGCTCAGTTCATTAACCGAAGCTGAAAGATGTAAGGGCGTGGTGGCTTGCTCTGCAGGTAACCATGCGCAAGGGGTTTCTCTCTCCTGCGCCATGCTCGGAATCGACGGCAAAGTGGTCATGCCGAAAGGCGCGCCGAAGTCTAAAGTTGCTGCAACCTGCGATTATTCCGCAGAGGTTGTGCTGCACGGCGACAACTTCAACGACACCATCGCTAAGGTTAGCGAGATTGTGGAAACTGAAGGCCGTATCTTTATTCCACCCTATGATGACCCGAAAGTGATTGCTGGTCAGGGCACTATTGGTCTGGAAATTCTGGAAGATCTGTACGATGTCGATAACGTGATTGTGCCAATTGGCGGTGGCGGACTGATTGCTGGTATTGCAGTGGCAATTAAATCTATTAACCCGACTATTAAAATTATTGGCGTACAGTCTGAAAATGTTCATGGCATGGCGGCTTCTTTCCACGCTGGAGAAATAACCACGCACCGAACGACCGGCACCCTGGCGGATGGTTGTGACGTTTCCCGCCCGGGTACTTTAACGTATGAAATTGTTCGTGAGTTGGTGGATGACATTGTCCTGGTCAGCGAAGATGAAATTCGCAACAGCATGGTGGCATTAATTCAGCGAAATAAAGTTGTGACTGAAGGTGCCGGCGCGCTGGCTTGCGCAGCATTATTAAGCGGGAAATTAGATAGCTATATCCAGAACAGAAAAACAGTCAGCATTATTTCTGGCGGTAATATCGACCTTTCTCGTGTATCTCAAATTACTGGTTTAGTTGACGCTTAATATACTTCGTTGAGGATAGGATATGAGTACTACTGATAGCATTGTATCCAGCCAGACAAAACAGTCGTCCTGGCGCAAATCGGACACCACCTGGACACTGGGTTTATTTGGTACAGCCATCGGCGCCGGGGTGCTGTTCTTCCCTATCCGCGCAGGTTTTGGCGGACTGATCCCCATTCTGATAATGCTGGTGTTAGCATACCCCATCGCCTTCTATTGCCACCGTGCGCTGGCACGCCTGTGTCTTTCCGGTTCTAACCCTTCCGGTAACATCACAGAAACGGTTGAAGAGCACTTTGGTAAAACGGGCGGCGTGGTTATCACGTTCCTCTACTTCTTTGCAATTTGTCCGCTGCTGTGGATTTATGGCGTCACCATTACCAACACCTTTATGACCTTTTGGGAAAACCAGTTGCAGATGCCAGCGTTAAACCGTGGCTTCGTGGCACTGTTCCTGCTGCTGTTGATGGCATTCGTCATCTGGTTTGGTAAGGATCTGATGGTTAAAGTGATGAGCTACCTGGTATGGCCGTTTATTGCCAGCCTGGTGCTGATCTCTCTGTCTCTGATTCCTTACTGGAACTCTGCGGTTATCGATCAGGTTGATCTCAGCAATATCGCTCTGACTGGCCATGACGGCATCCTGGTTACCGTGTGGCTGGGTATTTCCATCATGGTGTTCTCTTTCAACTTCTCACCAATCGTTTCTTCCTTCGTGGTCTCTAAACGTGAAGAGTATGAGAAAGATTACGGTCGCGAATTTACCGAGCAGAAATGTTCAAAAATCATCTCCCGCGCCAGTATGCTGATGGTTGCCGTGGTGATGTTCTTTGCCTTTAGCTGCCTGTTCACGCTCTCTCCGGCAAACATGGCGGATGCGAAAGCGCAGAACATTCCAGTACTGTCTTACCTGGCGAACCACTTCGCTTCACTGTCCGGTTCGAAGTCCACCTTCGCGACCGTTCTGGAGTACGGCGCTTCAATCATCGCACTGGTAGCTATCTTCAAATCTTTCTTCGGCCACTACCTGGGCACGCTGGAAGGTCTGAACGGTCTGGTGCTGAAGTTTGGTTACAAAGGCGATAAAACTAAGGTTTCCGCTGGCAAACTTAATACCATCAGCATGATCTTCATCATGGGCTCCACCTGGGTTGTGGCTTACGCCAACCCGAACATCCTGGACCTGATTGAAGCAATGGGCGCGCCGATTATTGCCTCTCTGCTCTGCCTGCTGCCGATGTATGCCATCCGTAAAGCGCCGTCACTGGCGAAATACCGTGGCCGTCTGGATAACGTGTTTGTTACCGTGATTGGTCTGCTGACTATCCTGAACATTGTCTACAAACTGTTTTAATCCTTAAGCTCAGGATGAGCGGAGTAGTGAAATGAATGAGTTTCCGGTAGTACTGGTTATTAACTGTGGTTCGTCTTCCATTAAATTCTCAGTGCTGGATGCAGCGAACTGTGAAGTTTTAATGGCGGGAATCGCGGACGGTATTAACTCTGAAAATGCGTTCATAGCAATTAATGGAGGAGAGCCAGCTAAGCTGGCTCACCACAGCTACGAAGACGCATTAAAAGCAATCGCCGTTGAACTGGAAAAACGTAATTTAATGGACAGCGTGGCCTTAATTGGCCACCGCATTGCCCACGGTGGAAATATCTTTACCGAATCAGCAATTATTACTGACGACGTTATCGATAATATTCGCCGGGTATCGCCTTTAGCACCGTTACATAATTATGCGAACCTCAGTGGGATTGAATCCGCACAGCACCTTTTCCCAGGCGTGCAGCAGGTTGCGGTATTTGATACCAGCTTCCACCAGACGATGGCCCCAGAGGCCTATCTTTACGGTCTACCGTGGAAATATTTTGAGGAGTTAGGCGTTCGTCGTTATGGCTTCCACGGTACGTCGCACCGCTATGTATCTCAGCGAGCGCATGAGCTTCTTGAGCTGCAGAGTGATGACTCCGGTCTGGTTGTGGCTCACCTGGGGAACGGCGCGTCAATCTGCGCGGTGCGTAACGGGCAGAGCGTTGATACCTCAATGGGCATGACGCCGTTGGAAGGACTGATGATGGGCACACGCAGCGGTGACGTCGATTTCGGCGCCATGGCGTGGATTGCCAGCGAAACCAACCAGACGCTGAGCGACCTTGAGCGCGTTGTGAATAAAGAGTCCGGTTTACTGGGTATTTCCGGTTTGTCCTCTGACTTACGTACGTTAGAAAAAGCCTGGCACGAGGGACATGAGCGTGCGCAGCTGGCGATTAAAACGTTTGTGCATCGTATCGCGCGCCATATCGCCGGACATGCCGCTTCGCTGCATCGTCTTGATGGGATTATTTTCACCGGTGGAATAGGTGAGAACTCGGTATTAATTCGTCGTCTGGTTATCGAGCATCTCGCCGTTTTAGGGGTGAATATCGACAGCGAGATGAATAGCCTGCCAAATTCCCATGGCGAAAGAATTATCTCTAATAAAGATGCTCGTGTTATTTGTGCGGTTATTCCCACAAATGAAGAGAAAATGATTGCGCGTGATGCCATTGCGTTAGGCAAAATTAATATACCAGTAGAATTTGCATAATTAATTTTCAGCAGAGAGATTATTTTTCATGAAGGTAAATATCGATACCAGCGATATGCTGTATGCCGAAGCCTGGAATGGCTTTAAAGGTACGGACTGGAAAGAAGAAATTAATGTCCGTGATTTTATTCAGCACAACTATACGCCTTATGAAGGGGATGAATCTTTCCTCGCCGAAGCAACGCCAGCGACCACTGCATTGTGGGAAAAAGTCATGGCGGGCATCCGTATTGAAAACTCGACGCACGCGCCGGTTGATTTCGATACCAATATTGCCACCACGATAACCGCACATGATGCGGGTTATATTGAACAAGAACTGGAAAAAATCGTTGGTCTGCAAACAGATAAGCCGCTCAAGCGTGCTCTGCATCCGTTTGGCGGCATCAACATGATCAAAAGCTCTTTTGATGCTTATGGTCGTGAGATGGATGCTGATTTTGAATACCAGTTTACTGAACTGCGTAAAACCCATAACCAGGGCGTATTCGACGCCTACTCTCCGGATATGCTACGCTGCCGTAAATCCGGCGTGCTGACCGGTCTGCCGGATGGCTATGGCCGTGGTCGTATCATCGGCGACTATCGCCGCGTCGCGCTGTACGGTATCCGCTACCTGGTACGCGAGCGTGAACTGCAGTTTGCCGATCTCCAGTCGAACCTGGAGTGGGGCCAGAATCTTGAAGCCACGATTCGCCTGCGCGAAGAGCTGTCTGAGCACCGTCGCGCCCTGCTGCAGATGCAGGAAATGGCAGCGAAGTACGGCTGCGATATCTCCCGTCCGGCGCGTAATGCGCAGGAAGCGGTGCAGTGGGTTTACTTTGCTTACCTGGCTGCGGTGAAATCTCAGAACGGCGGCGCAATGTCGCTGGGCCGTACCGCATCGTTCCTCGACATCTACATTGAGCGCGATTTTAAAGCGGGAATCTTAAACGAGCAGCAGGCGCAGGAGCTGATCGACCACTTCATTATGAAGATCCGTATGGTGCGCTTCCTGCGCACGCCGGAATTCGACACCCTGTTCTCAGGCGACCCTATCTGGGCGACTGAAGTTATCGGCGGCATGGGGCTGGATGGCCGCACGCTGGTGACGAAAAACTCGTTCCGCTACTTGCATACGCTGCACACCATGGGACCGGCGCCTGAGCCGAACCTGACGGTGCTGTGGTCTGAAGCGCTGCCGATTGCCTTCAAAAAGTACGCCGCCCAGGTGTCTATCATCACCTCGTCTTTGCAGTATGAAAACGACGATTTGATGCGTGCCGACTTTGACAGCGATGACTATGCCATTGCCTGCTGCGTAAGCCCGATGGTTATCGGCAAACAAATGCAGTTCTTCGGTGCGCGTGCCAACCTCGCCAAAACGTTGCTGTACGCAATCAACGGCGGCGTGGATGAGAAGCTGAAAATTCAGGTTGGGCCGAAAACGGCACCGCTGATGGATGACGTGCTGGATTACGATACGGTGATGGAGAGCCTGGACCACTTTATGGACTGGCTGGCCGTGCAGTACATCAGCGCGCTGAACATCATCCACTATATGCACGACAAGTACAGCTATGAAGCTTCGCTGATGGCGCTGCACGATCGTGATGTCTATCGCACGATGGCTTGTGGTATGGCGGGTCTGTCCGTGGCGGCGGATTCTCTGTCGGCTATCAAATACGCCCGCGTGAAACCGATTCGTGATGAAAACGGTCTGGCTGTCGATTTCGAAATCGAAGGCGACTATCCGCAATACGGCAACAACGACGAGCGAGTAGACAGCATTGCTTGCGACCTGGTCGAACGTTTCATGAAGAAAATTAAGGTGTTGCCAACCTACCGTAACGCGGTGCCGACGCAGTCCATCCTGACCATCACCTCCAACGTGGTGTACGGACAGAAAACCGGTAACACACCGGACGGACGTCGCGCAGGTACGCCGTTTGCGCCGGGGGCTAACCCGATGCACGGTCGCGATCGTAAGGGCGCGGTTGCGTCATTAACCTCGGTGGCCAAACTGCCGTTTACCTATGCCAAAGACGGTATCTCGTACACCTTCTCCATTGTGCCGGCTGCACTGGGCAAAGAAGATGGGGTGCGTAAAACCAACCTGGTTGGTCTGCTGGACGGTTACTTCCACCATGAAGCACATGTGGAAGGTGGGCAGCATCTGAACGTTAACGTTATGAACCGTGAAATGTTGATGGATGCCATTGAGCACCCGGAAAACTATCCGAACCTGACGATCCGCGTGTCTGGCTATGCGGTGCGCTTCAACGCGTTGACCCGTGAACAGCAGCAGGATGTTATTTCACGTACTTTCACCCAGGCGCTCTGACGCCGGAGGGATTATGAGAAAAGTTATTGCAACCGAATGTGCGCCAGGGGCGATTGGGCCTTACGTACAGGGCGTGGATCTGGGCAGCATGGTGTTGACGTCAGGTCAAATCCCGGTGTGTCCACAGACCGGTGAAGTGGCAGAAAACGTGGCCGATCAGGCACGTCAAAGCCTGGAAAACGTGAAAGCGATCGTCGAGTCCGCAGGTTTGAAAGTGAGCGATATCGTGAAGACTACCGTTTTCGTATCCGACCTGAACGACTTCGCCACCATTAACCAGGTGTACCAGCAGTTCTTTGATGAGCATCAGGCTATCTACCCCACGCGCAGTTGCGTACAGGTCGCCCGCTTACCAAAGGATGTGAAGCTGGAGATTGAAGCCATCGCCGTACGTGGCGATACGCTGTAATCCCTTGCGGGGCGATCTCAGGATCGCCCCAATCCTTAATGAGTGTGAAACCTGGTCTTCACTGAACGGCAATCCGAGGGTGTGGATATGATTAGCGCATTCGATATTTTCAAGATTGGCATTGGACCTTCCAGCTCCCATACCGTGGGGCCAATGAACGCAGGTAAAAGCTTTATCGATCTGTTGGTCAGCAGCGGAGAACTCCCCAGAACCACGCATATTGTGGTCGATCTTTACGGATCGCTTTCCCTGACCGGGAAAGGTCATGCGACAGATGTCGCGATCATGATGGGGCTGGCCGGTAACAGTCCGCAAAACGTTAATATAGACTCAATCGCTGGTTTTACTCAGGAAGTGGCCCGTACCGGACGTTTGCCGGTTGCTGAGGGCACGCATGTTGTCGATTTCTCTCCAGATGAAAATATTCTCTTTCATACCGAAACGCTGCCACGCCATGAAAATGGCATGCGTATCACCGCGTGGAACAGCACCGAGAGGCTATTAAGCAAAACCTATTACTCCGTCGGCGGTGGTTTTATCATTGAAGAGGAGCAATTTGGGCAGGTGCATGATGTTGAAGCACACGTGCCCTACAATTTTCATTCCGCCAGCGAACTGCTGAAACTGTGCGAGCGCAATGGGCTGTCTGTTTCCGGCTTGATGATGCAAAACGAGCTGGCGATGCGCAGCAAAGAGGAAATCGATGCTGGCTTTGCCGCCATTTGGGACGTCATGCACGCCGGGATTGAGCGCGGCATGAACACCGAAGGCGTCCTGCCGGGGCCGCTTAACGTTCCGCGTCGCGCCGTGGCGTTACGTCGGTTGCTGGTTTCCAGCGATAATCTGTCCAGCGATCCGATGAACGTTATTGACTGGATCAACATGTTTGCGCTGGCCGTGAGCGAAGAAAACGCCGCCGGGTGCCGGGTTGTGACGGCGCCGACCAACGGTGCATGTGGGATTATTCCCGCCGTATTGGCCTATTACGACAAGTTCCGCCGTCCGGTGAATGCGAACTCCATTGCCCGCTATTTGCTGGCCGCGGGGGCGATAGGCGCGCTGTATAAGATGAACGCCTCTATTTCTGGTGCTGAGGTGGGCTGCCAGGGTGAGATTGGCGTAGCCTGTTCAATGGCGGCTGCCGGTCTGACAGAACTGCTGGGCGGTAGCCCGTCGCAGGTCTGTATCGCAGCGGAAATCGCCATGGAGCATAACCTGGGGCTGACCTGCGATCCGGTAGCCGGACAGGTGCAAATACCGTGCATTGAACGTAATGCGATCAACGCAGTAAAAGCCGTCAACGCCGCGCGCATGGCGCTACGTCGAACGTCAGAACCACGCGTTTCGCTCGATAAAGTGATCGAGACCATGTATGAAACGGGCAAAGATATGAACGACAAATACCGTGAAACCTCACGCGGTGGGCTGGCAATTAAAGTGGTTTGTACCTGAGGTAAAAGCCGTGCCTGGTCAGCGCAGCGCTATTCAGCAATAAATTAATCAATATGACCTGATAAAAAAGGTGCACGTTAGTGCGTAATGCTTGTCAGTTAACGAGGATGAGTGGCCGTAGCGATAATGGAAAGTGGCACATACGGAGGTAATGAATCTGTTGCCTCCGGCGTATTGCTACGTTCACCTTAGTGATATCACTTCTCTGAGACAATACGACCTGTGAACGTGTTAAGGGTACTATTGCCGTACCCTTAACAATCCCGGCTCCCGGCGGGAAAATTGCCGCTCCGCGGTCCCCTCCGTTTATTCCTCCAGGCTACCGGGCCGGGCGCGAGGTAGCGTCCCTGCAAAACGCGCCCTGAACCCGCATCCCTGCGGGTTCTCCCGGCCTTACGGAAACACGTCGGCAATTTTCAGCCGGACCAGCCCACACCTGACCCCCTGCGTTTTTTATCTGAACAGCAAAACAGAGTTCACTGGAAGTCAGTGCACCGTGCACGTTCACGGGTATCTGCGTTTCAGAAAAGTGATACCACTGAGGTGAACGGAACCCTGAGCCGAAATCACATGTTCTCCATAATGCTTAACTGACTGGCATTACATGTTAGTGCGCCTTTTTTGTTGTGATCGGCTTCAAATATAGAAATTAAATTCTTTATATGGAAATAAAAGAGAAAATATTTCTTAACTTTTAGAAATTACAGGGGTTTGTTTGTGAAGTTTTTCTCTGATCCTGCGCGTATGATTTCCTCATTACTCCAATAGCTCACCTGCACCGTAGTACTGCGTATCGCATTGAGGCAGTACGAAAAAAATATAAAAACCTCTACCTACACATTGAGCGGAAAATTATGGAAACGGCAACGAATAACAGCGTAATACTCGACGCATCTGCTCCGGCACGTCGGGCGGGAATGACCGAAAGTGAATGGCGTGAAGCCATTAAATTCGACAGCATGGACACCGGCTGGGTCATTATGAGTATCGGTATGGCAATTGGTGCGGGGATTGTTTTTCTTCCCGTCCAGGTGGGTTTGATGGGGCTGTGGGTGTTTTTGCTCTCCTCTATCATCGGCTACCCAGCCATGTATCTGTTCCAGCGTCTGTTTATTAATACGCTGGCTGAGTCCCCAGAGTGTAAAGACTACCCGAGCGTAATCAGCGGCTATCTGGGTAAGAACTGGGGCATCCTGTTAGGTGCGTTGTATTTTGTGATGCTGGTTATCTGGATGTTCGTCTATTCCACCGCCATCACCAACGATAGCGCCTCCTACCTGCATACTTTTGGCGTTACTGAAGGTTTACTGTCCGACAGCCCGTTCTATGGCCTGGTGCTGATTTGCATCCTGGTGGCTATCTCGTCCCGCGGGGAAAAACTGCTGTTTAAAATCTCCACCGGTATGGTACTGACCAAGCTGCTGGTGGTGGCGGCGCTTGGCGTGTCGATGGTTGGGATGTGGCATTTATATAACGTAGGTTCACTGCCGCCGATGGCGCTGCTGATCAAAAACGCGATTATCACGCTGCCGTTTACCCTGACCTCGATTCTGTTTATTCAGACCTTAAGCCCGATGGTTATCTCCTATCGTTCTCGCAATAAATCCATTGAAGTGGCACGCCATAAAGCCCTGCGAGCCATGAATATTGCGTTCGGTATTCTGTTTGTGACCGTCTTTTTCTACGCCGTTTCCTTCACGCTGGCGATGGGCCATGACGAAGCGGTTAAAGCTTATGAGCAGAACATTTCCGCTCTGGCGATTGCCGCGCAGTTTATCAGCGGCGCGGGTGCTGGCTGGGTGAAAATCGTCAGCGTTATTCTGAACATCTTTGCAGTAATGACCGCTTTCTTCGGCGTTTACTTAGGGTTCCGTGAAGCCACTCAAGGGATCGTGATGAACGTGCTGCGCCGCAAAATGCCAGCCGAGAAAATCAATGAGACCCTGGTTCAGCGCGGCATTATGGTTTTCGCTATCCTGCTGGCGTGGGGAGCCATTGTGCTCAATGCGCCGGTACTGAGCTTCACTTCTATTTGTAGCCCTATCTTCGGCATGGTGGGATGTCTGATCCCGGCCTGGTTGGTCTACAAAGTTCCTGCACTGCACAAATACAAAGGCGCTTCCCTGTATCTGATTATTGTCACGGGCCTGCTGCTGTGCGTTTCTCCGTTCCTGGCATTTTCCTGAGATATCTGAGCAAAGGTTGTTGTTATGTTTGAGACTACATTGAATCCATTATGGGATAGTTTTATCCGCGCGGTGCAGGAAGAAGTTAAGCCTGCGCTGGGCTGCACGGAACCTATCTCTCTGGCTCTGGCGGCAGCGGTCGCCTCCTCTGAGCTGGACGGCGCGGTTGAACGCATTGATGCGTGGGTCTCACCGAACCTGATGAAAAACGGCATGGGCGTTACCGTGCCAGGTACCGGAATGGTTGGGCTGCCTGTCGCGGCGGCACTGGGTGCGCTGGGGGGAAATGCCCACGCCGGTTTAGAGGTACTGAAAGACGCCTCGCCTCAAGCGATTGCCGATGCGAAAGCGATGCTTACCGCCGGGAAGGTCGCGGTGATGCTGCAGGAGCCATGCGAGGACATTCTCTTCTCCCGTGCGAAGGTTTATAGCGCTGAGGGATGGGCGTGCGTGACGATTGTTGGTGGTCATACCAACATTGTGCACATTGAGACCAATAAGGGCGTGGTGTTCACGACAGAACAGAACGCTCAGGAAGAGGAGCAGGAGTCACCGCTGGCGGTATTGTCCCACACGTCGCTGGAAGAGATTCTGGCGTTCGTGAACGCGGTACCGTTTGAGTCAATCCGCTTTATTCTCGATGCGGCGAAACTGAACGGTGCGCTGTCCCAGGAAGGGCTGCGCGGTAACTGGGGCTTGCACATCGGAACCACGCTTGAGAAGCAGTGCGCGCGTGGCCTGCTGGCGAACGATCTCTCCACCTCTATTCTGATCCGCACCAGTGCGGCATCGGATGCGCGAATGGGCGGGGCGACGCTTCCGGCAATGAGCAACTCGGGCTCTGGAAATCAG
The DNA here is from genome assembly GCF_050434985.1 of Citrobacter sp. 506. NCBI lineage: Bacteria > Pseudomonadati > Pseudomonadota > Gammaproteobacteria > Enterobacterales > Enterobacteriaceae > Citrobacter > Citrobacter sp. 506. Next base: position 300,581 of record NZ_JBNDJN010000004.1, on the reverse strand, counting down.
GGGATTACCGCGACCGTTCCGGTAATGGTGGTGGCTGAGCACTTTGGTGCGGATGAAGAGAAACTGGCGCGTGCGCTGATGTTGTCTCACCTGAGCGCTATCTACATCCATCATCAGCTTCCGCGTTTGTCTGCACTGTGTGCGGCAACCACGGCGGCGATGGGCGCCGCGGCGGGGATGGCGTGGATTGTTGATGGTCGCTACAACACTATCGCGATGGCAATCAGCAGCATGATTGGCGACGTGAGCGGAATGATTTGCGATGGCGCCTCAAACAGCTGCGCGATGAAAGTTTCAACCAGCGCATCTGCGGCGTGGAAAGCGGTGCTGATGGCGCTGGATGACACCGCAGTGACCGGCAATGAAGGGATTGTGGCGCACAACGTGGAGCAATCGATCACGAACCTGTGTGCGCTGGCGTGTCGCTCGATGCAGGAAACCGACAAGCAGATCATTGAGATCATGGCCAGTAAGGCACATTAATCTGCAGGCCGGGTAAGGCGGAATCGCCCCCGGCATAACTCTAAGCCGCCTTTTCAGGCGGCTTCTTCGTCTTCCAGCCGTAGCTCGGCATCCGCCACAATCGCTTCCAGCTCTGTCAGCATTTCTTCATAGCCGAAGGTCACAGTATCCTGTTTTTTCGGCTCAACCTGCGGCTGGCGTTTTTTTGATGATTTCTTGCTCAATAGTCGTACTCCATTGTTTTCCCTGACTATACGGGCAAATCTATCAGCAAAGCGCGCAGCGCGGTATCGGCGACTAACGTTATGTTAGTTTCGTCACGAATAAATGCGCCATCGCCGCAGGTGAGCGCTTCCTTTTCGGCGCCAGATGTCACCGCATGGAATCTGCCGTGGATCGACTGTAAGTAAGCCCGCGGCCCATGTAACTGAAAACTCAGCGATTCACCTTGTTGCAGTTCAACGTGGTGCACCCATACCTGTTGACGCAGATGCAGGCTGCCTTGTTCTCCATCCGGCGAGGCGAGCAACTGATGCTTACCGGCACTCAGCGTGGCTTTCTGTACGCAGGCGTTTTCGCGCTGCGGGCAGGCATCCAGCCAGAGCTGCATTCGGGTTAACGGTTTATCTTTGCTGATATTGTGTTCGCTGTAGCTAATTCCCGGCTGTGTGGCGAGCAGTAAAACTTCTCCTGCCTTGGCCTGGATATGGTTCCCTTCACTGTCGCGATACTCCGCTTCCCCTTCGAGGATCAGATTGACGATATCCACCTTCGGATAGGTACGTGGCTGGAAAGAGGCTCCCGGTGCCAGAACTTCCTGGTTCAGAACACGCAGCGAGGCATAACCCAGCAGTTTAGGATCAAAATAGTGTCCAAAGGAGAAGGTATAACGGGCCTGCAGCCAGCCGTAGTCTGCTTGCCCGCATTGTTTGGCTGTACGGGTAGTAATCATAGTTCTTGACCTCTCTTTACTTCCTTTTATGTTAAATGGCTAGACGCTGCATTGTTAGCCAGATATTCTGCCCGGTATGTTCAAATTTCCTGAATGAGAACGAGATGGCCAAAGAAAGGGCTTTAACGCTTGAGGCGTTACGCGTCATGGACGCAATAGACCGGCGTGGCAGCTTTGCCGCCGCGGCGGACGAACTGGGGCGCGTTCCTTCCGCGCTCAGCTATACCATGCAGAAGCTGGAGGAAGAGCTGGACGTCGTGCTGTTCGACCGTTCAGGTCATCGCACAAAATTCACCAACGTCGGGCGTATGCTGCTGGAACGTGGGCGTGTACTGTTGGAAGCTGCGGATAAGCTGACCACCGATGCCGAAGCGCTGGCTCGCGGTTGGGAAACGCATCTGACCATCGTCACCGAAGCGCTGGTGCCGACGGCGGCGTTTTTCCCGCTGATCGACAGACTTGCCGGGAAGGCCAATACCCAGCTTTCCGTTATTACCGAAGTTCTGGCCGGGGCGTGGGAGCGTCTGGAGCAGGGGCGGGCGGATATCGTGATTGCGCCGGATATGCATTTTCGCTCATCTTCGGAAATCAACTCGCGCAAGCTGTACTCGCTGATGAACGTATATGTGGCGGCCCCGGATCATCCAATTCATCAGGAGCCGGAACCGTTATCGGAAGTCACCCGCGTGAAGTACCGCGGAATCGCGGTGGCGGACACGGCCCGCGAACGTCCGGTGCTGACGGTTCAACTGCTGGATAAACAGCCGCGTCTGACGGTGAGTTCGATAGAAGATAAACGCCAGGCGCTGTTGGCCGGTCTTGGCGTGGCGACGATGCCATACCCGCTGGTGGAAGAGGACATTGCGGCGGGTCGGTTGCGTGTGGTTAGCCCGGAATCGACAAGCGAAATTGATATTATTATGGCCTGGCGTCGAGACAGCATGGGCGAAGCGAAATCCTGGTGTTTGCGGGAAATTCCCAAGCTGTTTGCGGGTAAATAGCAGGGCTGTTACGCCGGATGCGGTGCAAATGCACCTTATCCGGCCGACAAGATGGTGTATTACATCAGGACAGTTTTTTCGGGTCAGCACCGAAGCGGTTGCTCCCCTGAGTCCCATTTTGACAGTTGAAAATGATGATTACCAACCAGCCTACGATCGGGATCAGCAGCACCAGTAGCCACCAGGCCGAACGGTCGGTGTCATGTAAACGCCGGAACTGCACCGCCCACCACGGGATAAAGACCAGAACCCCATAAATCGTCGTTAATATGCCTTCCCCTCCGGCGCGTTCCCAGCCAAGCATTCTGTCCAGAATGCCCAGCACGAACGTAAAGATGATGTTGACCAGCACAAACATCCAGTATTCTTTACGACGCGCGCGGCCCCCAAAACCAAAGTAGTTCTTTAATACGTTTAAATACCAATCCATTTTTGCCTCGTTCTGTATTCAATTACTTGTTTTTAAAGCAATCAAATTAAGAATAGCTGTGAATGGAATGCTGGTAAATATTTGCAGTATTAATTATTTGGCCCCCAAAGGGGACCCGTGTAAATCAGGCAAAACGGTCATCACGCCCGTGGGGCTCGTTGAGGTCCTGCCATGGTCCGACAGAAATAATGCCGGTCGGGTTAATGGTTTTGTGGCTACGGAAGTAGTGATTGCGGATGTGATCGAAATTAACGGTCTCCGCAATGCCTGGCATCTGGTAGATATCGCGCAGGAAACCGTACAGGTTCAGATAGTCGCTAATCCGGTGTTTGTCGCACTTGAAGTGCGTCACATACACAGGATCAAAGCGCACCAGCGTGGTCCACAGGCGAATATCGGCCTCTGTTAACTGGTCCCCGGTCAGGTAGCGATGTTGCCCAAGGATCTGCTCCAGTCGCGCCAGAGATTGAAAGACTTTTTCTACGGCGTCGTCGTAGGCTTCCTGACTGGTGGCAAATCCGGCTTTATACACGCCGTTATTGACGTTGTCATAAATCCAGCCGTTCAGCTCGTCGATTTTAGTTTGCAGAGCGGGTGGATAGTAATCCCCGGCTTTCGCGCCCAGCGCATCAAACGCAGTGTTAAACATACGGATGATATCTGCAGATTCGTTGCTGACAATGGTGTGGTTCTTTTTGTCCCACAGCACCGGAACGGTCACCCGACCGCTGTAGTGCGGATCGGCGTGTAAATAGAGTTGATAAAGAAATTCGTGCTGATACAGGGTATCGCCGGTTGCCGCCGGGAAGTTATCATCAAAGGTCCAGCCGTTTTCCAGCATCAGCGGATGCACAACGGAAACGGAAATAAACGGTTCCAGCCCTTTGAGTTTACGCAAGATCAGCGTGCGATGCGCCCACGGACAGGCCAGAGAAACGTAGAGATGATAGCGGTCTTTTTCGGCGGCGAAACCCCCTTCGCCCGTTGGACCGGGTGCGCTATCCGCAGTGAGCCAGTTACGGAAAGCTGATGCAGAGCGTTGAAATTTTCCCCCGGTTGATTTGGTGTCATACCAGGTGTCATGCCATACGCCGTCAATGAGTTGTCCCATGATTTTCGCCTCCTCAGATAGCAAAAGCGAGGAGATGTCTCCTCGCTTTTTGATGCGTTTAGTATAGCTCGCTTACCATTTTTTATTCAGTACACGGTCGATGCTGAATGCGCCCGGACCGGTGATAGCCAGCAGCAGGAAGCCGCCTGCGATGGTCAGGTTTTTCATAAACATCAGAGAGTTCACACCTTCCGCAAAGTTGCTGTGGAAGAGGAACGCCGTCAGCAGCGTGAAGCCCGCGGTGAACAGCGCAGTAGTACGGGTCAGGAAACCAAACAGGATGGCCAGACCGCCGCCAAACTCAAGCAGGATAACCAGCGGTAACATAAATCCTGGGACGCCCATGGCTTCCATGTACTGTTGGGTACCCGCATATCCGGTGATTTTTCCCCAACCTGCGGTAATAAACAGGATTGGCATCAGAATGCGCGCTACCAGTACACCAACATCTTCTAATTTCTTCATCATACTCTCCAGGAAACCACTCAGGCGGCTTATTGTGTTTTTTTGTGCAACGACGTCGCAGAGTGCGTCGTTGCTGTCGATGGAGAGAATCATAAACGCGGCTAATGACAATTGTTAGCAAGGAAAACTGTCAGAAATTTTCAAAAAATTTGAGGTTAGGGGGAGAAGAGGTGATTAGCCGCGCAGTTGCTGTTGTCTGATGGTCGATTTAACCAGACGCCAGATGCTCCACACGCTAAAGCCGCGTTTAGCCCAGCGTACCAGCAGATTCGGGTTACGGATGGTGCGAACCGCCATAATACTGCTTCCGACCAACACCCAGCCACGCAGGTTCAGCAGCGTCTTCCAGCCACGATCGTAAACTTCGGTGGCTTCAAGCCAGTCGCGGCGAGTGGCAGACAGATCCAGCCGTTGCTGCTGGATCTGTCCAAGCAGTTGCGCCTTACGTTGTTGACGTTCGACTTTACTGCTCATTATGCATCATCCTCCAGGGCCTGCCTGTCGTTAGCGAGTTCATTGCGCGTATGGCGTAGCAGCGTTGTTTTACGCGCTTTACTCAGCGTCCATAGCCCGCCGATAAGCGCTAAAAGCAACAGCACAACGGTGGTGGCAATCATGGCGTTCAGGCGATACTGCGGGTCTATGGCCCAGATGATAAGCACCATCAGGCTCATCAGACCAAACGCCGCGAACAGCATGGTCAGCCCAAGCATCAGCAGGATCTGGATGAGATTGGCTTTTTCCTCTTCCAGCTCAACGACGGCCAGCCGCAGCCGCGTCTCTACGATCTCAACGAGAATCGTCAGGATCCGCTGTCCAATACCCAGTACGCCTTTGCCTGGACCTTGTGCGTGTTGAGAGTCTGCCATTATTAACGGCGCGACAGCAGTACACCAAGTACCACACCGACTGCAGCGCCAATGCCGACGCCTGTCCATGGGTTTTCGCGTACGTAGTTATCGGCTTTTGCCGCGGCCTCACGGGTCTGTTTAGCAATCACATCGCTGGTTTCGCTCAGACGATGGCGGCTCTCGCGTAACGCATGTTCGGCTTTACTGCGAATTTTACTCATCTCTTCCTTCGACTTATCGCCAGAGGAGCTAAGTACTTCTTCAAGCGTATCCGCAAGAGATTTCAGCTCAGCGCGCAGGTTTTCCGTAGCATTATCTTTCGACATAGTTTTCTCCAGTTGAGTGGCTAGTTACCGTACTTAGTAATCGCGTGTCTCGAGTTCTTTCAGCTCTTGCTGAGCTTCAGCAAGCTTATGTTCGCGCTTGGCTATCTTATCCGCATCGCCTTTTTGCTTCGCCTCGGCCAAATCACGTTGACGCTCGGCTATCTCATTTTTCTGCTCGGCGATTTTTTTCTGATGGTCGGCGCGCAGTTTGCTGTCAGTACAATTTGCCCGAACTTCGCTCAGCGCTTTGTTCAGACCATTGATGCGGTTTTGATTGTTGTGCTTTTCGGCATAGCTTATCTCCCGCTGAATATCCTGTTCTTTTTCCTGACAGAGGGTGGAGGCGTAACTGCCGGCACTGAGAGCGAAAAGACTAATTGCTAAAGCGATGCGGTATTTCATTCTTGAACCTTCCATTGTGATTCGACCTTGTGGCTTTGGCCGATGCTCCAGAATAATAAAGCAATGGGTCATAAACCCAGTTTATTAATCATAGGCGCTAAATGATGAAATCACCAAAGTGAGTGATCTAATTCAGATTCCTGGAGATTAACCAAAACGGTGCGGGGTATCACGTAAGCGGGATAACCACTGTACCGCCTGATTATCATCATCCTGCTGAGCAATAACGAAACCGTGCGGTAACGTTCGGTCCAGCACGACCTTTGCGGCTGCGCTTTGCGCGCTGGAATCAAAGGTGATCAGCAGCGCGTCATTTTGCGGAGTAATGCTTTTAAAGCGAATGCCGTTGGCGTCCAGGTGATGCCAGATAGAGAAGCCATCAGGCATGGTGGCTCCCTGGTTTACAGCACGAATGGCAAGCGTTGACTCCTGCTGGCGGATGACCGACCAGGTCAGGAGCAGCGCGCCGATAAACAGCATAAAAGTAGTCGTCCAGGCCAGTCGTCGGAGTGTTATGCATGATTTCAGCATAATTTACCCTCGGTTCCCGTATTTCTTTTTCCAAAGCACAACCAGTGAACCTGCCAGACCAAACACCAGTAACACCACGGGAAGCAGCATCAGACAAGACATCAGCTGATCTTCATATTTGAGAAACACTGGCGTTTTGCCCAGCAGATAGCCAAGCGTTGTGAGAATCAGAACCCAAAGCAGTCCGCTCATCCAGTTAAAGAACTGAAAGCGCGCATTGTTCAGACCGGACAATCCTGCGATGGTCGGCAGTAATGTTCTGACAAACGCGATAAAGCGACCGACCAACAGGGCAGACAAGCCATGCTTATGGAACAGATGATGTGCGCGCTGATGGTAGTGCGCGGGTAGATGAGACAGCCAGTTTTGAACGGTGCGGGTATTTCCCAGCCATTTCCCCTGGATATAGCTGAGCCAGCAACCCAGGCTGGCCGCGGTGGTGAGCAGCAGTACCGTTTGCGGAAAACCCATCGCGCCTTTAGCGATAAGTACGCCGACCAGTACCAGTAGACTGTCGCCAGGTAAAAAGGCTGCTGGCAGCAGTCCGTTTTCCAGAAACAAAATGGTAAACAGTACGAAATAGAGCATGCCAATCATGGAGGGATTGGCCAGCGTTTCAAAATCCTGAGCCCATAAAGCATTCAATAATTGAGTCAGTAGTTCCATTCAATATTCCTGGAGAATCGGTTGTCGTCATGCCGGTATTCTGGAGTTTGTAACGCCGCAATTTTATTGGTGTTTTTTACATGGATCGCGGTCTGACACAAATTCACGGCCTGAACTATTCCCTGTAAAGTTGTGAAGTAAGCAAGCTCTCAAACACAAAAATTCAAATAACAACTAATTGTAACAAAGGTCAACGTAGTCCGTTATAGAAATTACGGGTGTTGTCCTGTGATTTTGCTTATCGCAATGGAGGGAGGCGAGAGGATTTACACAGGCTGACACTTTATACCTAATGCTTACCAAGCGTCAGAAACAGGCGCTTTGTCGCGCCTGCATCGTTAAGATTGTTTATTTTGCGCCGTTAGCTGCCGTATCGAGATGAATGACGGGATTATCGGTAAAAAGATAACGGTCTGCGTTGAATTCAAAATCATCGCTGGTTTCGTTAAACAGCATCTGCTTTGTGTTCTCAAGATGCTGCCACATCGCCAGTTTGGCGGCGTGTGGATCTTTGCGAATCAGCGCCCGCAGGATCTGGTCATGGTCGTCGCACCAGTTATCTATCGTGCGCAGGTCGATGTGGTCGTGCAGCTTCTTCCAGTAGGGGTTGTGAATACGCTGAGTCCACATTTTTTCAACAATCGCGGCCAGGGCAGAGTTCTGTGTTGCCAGCGCGACCTGCACATGGAACAGGAGATCCCACTCGGAGTCACGAAAGCTTTTTTCGTTACGCGACTTCTCCTGAATTTCCATCAGTTTCATGATGTCCTGTTTGGTCACCTGGGTGGCGGCAAACTCAGCAATGTTGCTTTCTATGAGCTGGCGAGCCTGGAGCAGCTCAAACGGACCGTAGCTGGCGAACTCCAGACTTTCATCTGGCGCGACATAGTGTTTGGGTTGGTTTGAAATGACGTGGATCCCCGATCCTTTACGCACTTCAACGTAGCCCTCAACCTCGAGCATGATAATCGCTTCACGAACCACGGTGCGGCTGACATTTTTTTCATCGGCGATAAAGCGCTCGGCGGGGAGTTTGTCACCCACCAGGTAGACACCCTGCTCAATGCGTTCTTTCAGATCAGCGGCAAGTTGTTGGTACAAACGTCGTGGTTCGGTGATTTCCATATGCGCTCCAGGCATGATACGGCAGACTCTATTTGTTATACCACTTTTGCGATTACGGCTCCACTCGCGGCGATAAAAAAGCCGCCAGATGACTGGCGGCTTAGCATTACATAACCTTGTTAAATCGTGTCTGGTTAACTTTGCGCAGCGGGATCGCCAGTTTGCGAAGCTGACTCTACCTCGCTGGCCGATTTGTTCTGCAATACCGTCCAGATGACTAACGCGCCGAGCAGGTCGAATACCGCCAGTACGGCGAACAGCGGGCTGAAGCCGATGGTGTCAGCCAGCGCGCCAACGACCAGCGCAAACAGCGTACTTGCAAGCCATGCGGACATACCGGTCAGACCGTTCGCGGTTGCCACTTCATTACGACCAAATACGTCAGAAGAGAGCGTGATCAGCGCACCGGACAGCGCCTGGTGAGCAAAGCCGCCGACGCACAGCAGGGCGATAGCAATGTACGGGCTGGTGAACAGACCGATCATCCCTGGGCCAATCATCAGCAATGCGCCCATGGTGACGACCATTTTACGGGAAACGATCAGGTTAACGCCGAACCAGCGCTGGAACAGCGGCGGTAAGTAACCCCCTACGATACAGCCCAGGTCAGCAAACAGCATCGGCATCCAGGCAAACATCGCAATCTCTTTCAGGTTAAAGCCGTAGACTTTAAACATGAACAGCGGGATCCAGGCGTTGAAGGTACCCCAGGCCGGCTCTGCCAGGAAACGCGGCAGCGCGATGCCCCAGAACTGGCGGTTACGCAGGATCTGACCGAGAGACATTTTCTTGGCGGTGCTGTTTTTATGCTGTGATTCCTGACCATTCAGAATGTAATCACGTTCTTCATCAGACAGTTTTTTCTGGTCGCGTGGGTGTTTGTAAAATACCAACCAGCACATGGCCCAAATGAAGCTCAGGGCACCAGAAATAATGAAGGCCATCTGCCAGCTGTGCATGACGATAGCCCAGACGACCAGCGGCGGAGCAATCATCGCGCCGATAGAGGAACCGACGTTAAAGTAACCCACGGCGATTGAACGTTCTTTTGCCGGGAACCATTCAGAGCTGGCTTTCAGACCCGCAGGGATCATCGCAGCTTCAGCGGCACCGACTGCACCTCGCGCCAGCGCCAGTCCACCCCAGCTACCAGCCAGTGCGGTCGCGCCACAGAAGACGGCCCACAGAACGGCGAACATCGCGTAACCAATTTTTGTGCCGAGCACATCGAGCACGTAGCCGGCAACAGGTTGCATTACGGTGTAAGCAGCAGAATACGCTGCGATGATATAGGAATACTGTTGGGTGGAGATGTGTAACTCTTCCATCAGAGTTGGCGCAGCTGCCGCCACAGTGTTACGTGTCAGATAACCCAGCACGGTGCCAAGCGTCACCAGTGCGATCATGTACCAACGTAACCCTTTAATTTTACGCATGTAAAACCTCATCGTTTTGTTATGTCCGCGAACGAGCGGTCATCTTCCAGTTCAGGGAGGAGGATGTTCTTTTACGAGGGGGTAACCGAAAAAAAGCCGGTACTCCCCGAACTCTGCCATGTCAATATTTGTGCTAATTCGGTTTCCGTACCGGTTAATCCGATGGTGATACATCGGTAATTTGCATTCCGTCGGCTTATGTATCGCGACGGCAAAAAGATAACTTGTCATACAGCTTTAAAAGGTGAGTGCCATCACAAAAGTGTGAATCTTCGTGTGGTCATTATTTCGCTTCAGCAAAGCCAGTGCTGGTGCGGCTTGGCGCGTGGTTTACCTCTTTGAGAGTAATTTTTTTGTCGCCATTTGTTGATCTAACTCACGAAAATATCTTCAGTGTATGGAAATTGGTGTGATAACTTTGTCAACATCAAAACATAAGCAATCTGACGCACTCGCTGAGAGGAAGACGATAATGACCCCGTTTATGACTGAAGATTTCCTGTTGGACACCGAATTTGCCCGCCGTCTGTATCATGATTACGCCAAAGACCAGCCAATCTTCGACTACCACTGCCATTTGCCACCGCAACAAATCGCGGAAAACTACCGTTTTAATAACCTGTATGACATCTGGCTGAAGGGTGACCACTACAAGTGGCGTGCGATGCGTACTAACGGCGTCGCTGAGCGCCTGTGTACCGGCGATGCGTCCGATCGCGAGAAGTTTGACGCCTGGGCCGCCACGGTTCCGCACACAATCGGTAACCCGCTGTACCATTGGACCCACCTCGAATTACGTCGCCCGTTTGGTATTACAGGTAAGCTGCTGTCTCCGGCAACGGCTGACGAAATCTGGAACCAGTGCAACGAACTGCTGGCGCAGGACAAATTCTCCGCGCGCGGCATCATGCAGCAGATGAATGTGAAAATGGTTGGTACTACCGATGACCCGATCGACTCTCTGGAGCATCACGCGGCCGTTGCTAAAGACGGAAGCTTTGATGTGAAAGTGCTGCCGAGCTGGCGTCCGGATAAAGCCTTTAACATTGAGCAGGCGACCTTTAATGACTATATGGCGAAGCTCGGTGAGGTGTCTGACACGGATATCCGCCGCTTCAGCGACCTGCAAGCTGCGCTGACCAAACGTCTGGATCACTTTGCGGCTCACGGCTGTAAAGTCTCTGACCACGCGCTGGACGTGGTGCTGTTTGCTGAATCTAACGAATCTGAACTGGATAGCATTCTGGCACGCCGCCTGGCGGGTGAAACGCTGAGCGAGCATGAAGTTGCCCAGTTTAAAACCGCGGTGCTGGTGTTCCTCGGTGCGGAATACGCGCGTCGTGAATGGGTACAGCAGTACCACATCGGCGCGCTGCGTAATAACAACCTGCGTCAGTTCAAACTGTTGGGTGCGGATGTCGGCTTCGACTCCATCAACGATCGCCCGATGGCCGAAGAGCTGTCCAAACTGCTGAGCAAGCAGAACGAACAGAACCTGCTGCCGAAAACCATTCTCTACTGCCTGAACCCGCGCGATAACGAAGTGCTGGGCACCATGATCGGCAACTTCCAGGGCGAAGGTATGCCGGGCAAGATGCAGTTCGGTTCCGGCTGGTGGTTCAACGATCAGAAAGACGGTATGGAACGTCAGATGACGCAGCTGGCCCAGCTCGGTCTGCTGAGCCGTTTCGTCGGCATGCTGACCGATAGCCGTAGCTTCCTGTCATACACGCGCCATGAATACTTCCGTCGCATCCTGTGCCAGATGATTGGCCGTTGGGTTGCTGCAGGTGAAGCGCCGGCAGATATCCAGCTGTTGGGTGAAATGGTCAGAAATATTTGCTTCAACAATGCGCGTGATTATTTCGCCATTGAACTGAACTAAGGCCTGGGTGAAGGTATGCAATACATCAAGATCCATACGCTGGATAACGTCGCGGTAGCGCTCGCTGATTTGGCTGAAGGAACCGAAGTCACCGTTGATGGGCAAGCGGTAATCCTGCGCCAAGCGGTTTCTCGTGGCCATAAATTCGCTTTATGCGATATTGCGCAAGGCGAAAACGTCATTAAATACGGTTTGCCAATCGGTCATACGTTGGTGGACGTGGCGGCGGGTGAGCATATTCATGCTCACAACACGCGCACGAATCTGAGCGACCTGGACACGTATAGCTACCACCCTGATTTTCAGGCAGAGCTTGTTCAACCCGCCGATCGCGACGTACAGATCTACCGTCGCGCCAACGGCGAGGTCGGCGTGCGCAACGAACTGTGGATCCTGCCGACGGTCGGCTGCGTCAACGCTATGGCGCGTCAGATGCAGACCCGCTTTCTGAAAGAGACCAACGACGCCGAGGGTATCGACGGCGTGCATCTTTTCAGTCACACCTACGGCTGTTCACAGCTGGGTGACGACCACATCAACACCCGTACCATGCTGCAAAATATGGTGCGCCACCCGAATGCGGGTGCGGTGCTGGTGGTCGGCCTGGGCTGTGAAAACAACCAGGTTGATGCCTTCCGCGAAACCTTAGGCGAGTACGATCCTGAGCGTGTTCACTTTATGGTCTGCCAACATCAGGAAGACGAAGTGGAAGCGGGGATTGAACATCTCCATCAGTTGTACAACGTGATGCGTAACGATAAGCGTGAGCCGGGTAAGCTGGGCGAGCTGAAGTTTGGTCTGGAATGCGGCGGCTCTGACGGCCTGTCTGGTATTACCGCCAACCCGATGCTGGGGCGTTTTTCCGACTACGTGATTGCCAACGGCGGCACCACCGTGCTGACTGAAGTACCGGAAATGTTCGGTGCCGAGCAGTTGCTGATGGACCACTGCCGTGACGAAGAAACCTTCGGCAAGCTGGTGACCATGGTCAATGACTTTAAGCAGTACTTCATTGCTCACGACCAGCCGATTTACGAGAATCCATCGCCGGGCAACAAAGCGGGCGGGATCACCACGCTGGAAGATAAATCTTTGGGCTGCACGCAAAAAGCGGGCTCCAGCCAGGTGGTGGACGTACTGCGCTACGGCGAACGCCTGAAGACACACGGCCTGAACTTACTGAGCGCGCCGGGTAACGATGCGGTTGCTACCAGTGCCCTCGCGGGCGCGGGCTGTCATATGGTGCTGTTCAGCACCGGCCGCGGTACGCCGTACGGCGGTTTTGTGCCGACGGTGAAAATTGCGACCAACAGCGAGCTGGCGGCCAAGAAAAAACACTGGATCGATTTTGACGCCGGACAGCTGATCCACGGTAAAGCGATGCCTCAGCTGCTGAGCGAGTTTGTCGATACGATCGTTGAGTTCGCCAATGGCAAGCAAACTTGCAACGAGCGCAACGATTTCCGGGAACTGGCTATCTTTAAAAGCGGCGTAACATTGTAATTACCCTTCATCTTTCGCGTGACAGCCGCGTTGGCTGCGTCCATTCACCCCGGTCACTTACTCCAGTAAGCTCCCGGGGATGTCTGAACTTACCGCCTTGCGGTAGCACGAAATCTATTGGGTAATCGAAATGGAGTGGATTTTAAAAACGGCGTTTCATAATATGGAGCGCCGTTTGTTTTTGCGTTTCCTCACAAGGATCTCCCATGACCGCGTATTGGCTGGCCCAGGGCGTAGGTGTCATCGCCTTTTTGATCGGCATTACCACCTTTTTCAATCGAGATGAGCGCCGGTTCCGGCTGCAACTTGCCGTCTACAGCGCCACCATTGGCGTGCATTTTTTTCTGATGGGCGCCTGGCCTGCGGGAATGAGTGCAGAGCTAAACACCATCCGCACACTCGTCTCGATGCATACCCGCAAACTGTGGGTAATGACCGTTTTTATTATCCTCACCCTGGTTCTTGGGCTGGCGAAATTACAGCATGCGATGGAGCTGTTGCCGATTATCGGCACGCTGGCCAGCACCTGGGCGCTGTTTCGCTGCCAGGGGCTGACCGTGCGCTGCGTAATGTGGTGCGCAACCGCCTGTTGGGTTATCCATAATTTCTGGTTGGGATCGATTGGTGGGACGATGATCGAAGGTAGTTTTCTGGTGATGAACGGCCTGAACATTATTCGCTTCCGGCGGATGCAAAAACGCGGAATTGATCCATTCAAAATTGAAAAAAGCGTACAAGAAGAGAACCCCTCCGTCCGGTGACGGAGGGGCAGAGATTAGCCGCGCAGGGCGTTATTTGCCAGACGTTCGTCTTCAGCCTGGCAGGCCGCAGCGGTAAACAGGACGTCTGTAGAAGAGTTCAGCGCCGTTTCACAGGAATCCTGCAATACGCCGATGATAAAGCCAACGGCAACGACCTGCATGGCGATGTCATTCGGGATACCGAACATATTACATGCCAGTGGGATCAGCAGCAGAGAACCTCCCGCCACGCCCGATGCGCCGCAGGCACACAGCGAAGCCACCACGCTCAGTAACAGCGCCGTCGGTAAATCGACCGGAATACCCAACGTATTTACCGCCGCCAGCGTCAACACGGTAATGGTGATCGCCGCGCCAGCCATGTTGATGGTGGCTCCCAGCGGGATAGAAACCGAATAGGTATCACGATCCAGGTTCAGCTTCTCACACAGCGCCATATTCACCGGAATGTTTGCCGCGGAGCTACGGGTAAAGAAGGCGTACACGCCGCTTTCACGCAGACAGGCCAGCACTAACGGATATGGGTTGCGGCGAATTTTCCAGAATACCAGCAGCGGGTTGACCACCAACGCTACCAGCAGCATACAGCCTACCAGCACGGTCAGCAGCTGCGCGTAGCCCCAAAGCGTGGCGAAACCGGTGGTTGCCAGCGTGGAGGAGACCAGGCCGAAGATACCGATCGGCGCGAAACGAATCACCAGCTTCACCATAAAGGTGACTGCGTTGGACATATCGTTGACCAGATTTTTGGTCGTTTCATTACCGTGACGCAGCGCAAAGCCCAGACCGACGGCCCAAACCAGGATGCCGATGTAGTTGGCGTTAAGCAGTGCATCAATTGGGTTAGAAACCATGCTCATTAGCAGGCCACGCATCACTTCAATAATGCCGGACGGCGGTACGATATCGCTGGCGCTGCTTGAAAGATGCAGCGTTGATGGGAAGGCGAAGCTGAAGACAACGGCCGCTAGCGCTGCGGAAAATGTTCCGAGCAGGTAGAGGAACAGGATTGGGCGGATATTGGTTTTTTGCCCGTGCTGGTGGTTGGCGATAGAAGCCATTACCAGCATCAGAACCAGAATTGGTGCGACGGCTTTTAACGCGCCGACGAACAGAGTACCCAGTAAACCAACGGCTTCTGCCGCAGGTTTTGACACCAGTGCCAGTAAAATCCCCAGAACCAAACCGATCAAAATTTGTTTAACCAGGCTCCCTTGCGCCAGGCGCGAGAATAGCCCCGATGAACGTTGCGTAGTCATGTAGTAATCCTTTCATTGTGTTGTTGCCCTGCCTTTGTGCGTTCTGTAGACGCATCTTTCAGGATGAGGCAAATGTTTGCATGGCTGAGTATAAGGAAAGAACAGGGTTCTGGAAGCGAAATATCCTGGATTTCGCGTTGAGATCATATTTTATAACTTTGGGTTAACATTATTTTGACATGATAAACAAAAAGCCCGACGCACGCAGTGTGCTGTCGGGCTTTTCAGCTAGCAGATGAAACTTACTGTATTTGTTGCTTTTTATCGTGCTGGTGGTTGACCCAGGCGTTCACAATCAGCGTCACAAACAGAATGCCAAATACCACGCCTAACGAGATAGCGATCGGGATATGGTAGAAATCGACGATCAGCATCTTAATACCGATAAACACCAGAATGACCGACAAACCGTACTTCAGCATGGAGAAACGCTCCGCCACGCCCGCCAGCAGGAAGTACATTGCGCGCAGACCCAAAATAGCAAACAGGTTTGAGGTCAACACGATGAACGGGTCGGTAGTGACGGCAAAGATAGCCGGAATACTGTCGACGGCAAAAATGACGTCGCTCAGCTCAACCAGAATCAACACCAGCATCAGCGGCGTAACAAACAGCAGGCCGTTTTTACGCACGAAGAATTTTTCATCTTCGATGGTATCGGTCATGCGCAAATGACCGCGCAGCCAGCGTACTAACGGCCTGTCGCCAATACCGGAAGCATCTTCTTTCGCCAGCGCCATTTTTACGCCGGTAAACAGCAGGAATGCACCGAACACGTACAACAGCCACTCAAATTGGGTGATAAGCCAACTGCCGGCGAAGATCATGATCGTACGCAGAACAATGGCTCCCAGCACGCCATACACCAGTACCCGACGCTGCAACGCAGGCGGTACGGAGAAGTAGCTGAACAGCATCAACCAGACAAAGACGTTATCTACTGCCAGCGATTTTTCGATCAAATAGCCGGTAAGGAACGCCAGCGCCTGTGGGTCGGCAACGGCGCGGCCCTGGGTTTGTGCCAGGTACCACCAGAAGACGGCGTTAAACAGTAACGACAGCGTTACCCAAACGATTGACCAGGCCGCAGCCTGCTTCATCGACATCGTATGCGCGCCACGACGACCCTGCAACAGCAGGTCGATGGCCAGCATAATTACCACCACGACAGCGAAGCCACCCCATAACAACGGTGTGCCGACAGTATTCATTGTATTTCCCCATGCATAAAAAAAACGGCCAACGCCGAATGACGTTAGCCGCTGCTTTTTATGCATAGACCTTGCCATTCGGCAAGGTCTCACTTACAACAACAAAGGAATACGATGGCGTATTCCTTTGTTATCGCCCGGCGACCGGATGTGGTTTTTCACACATCGTAATGACGATCAACCGACAACGAAGTTACTCCCCTTTGCGGGTTACAAAATATTACAGGCCATGCATTCAGTCAATGGCCTGCAACATTCGTTTTACATACTTTTACGCAGTCAGCGATATTACCGCTTCGTCTGCCGGGAAAATCACGCCGGTCTGGCGGCGAATCTCTGTTTGCAGTTTGGCGGTGATACGGCTGACGGCCAGTGCGGGGTGATCCACTTCGCCGGATTCAACCAAATGAGCAAAAGCCTCTGCCTCATACAGCATAGTATTGATGTGCTGAGGCGTCGTCAGATCCTGGGTTTTCCCCCCGCGAGGAACGAAGCACACTTTCTGACACTCGGAGATATGCTCGATCACCAGCGATCCCTGCTCACCCTGAATTTCACTGGCTAACACCGAGTCGCTTACTTTTGAGTGCTGGAGTGTGACGCTGAAATCACCGTAATTCATCACCACCACGCCGTGGGCATCTACGCCGCTTTCCAGCAGACTGGCGCTGGCCTGAACGCTTTGCGGCTCACCCCACAGCGCAACCGCTGAGGCCAGGCAGTAAAAACCGATATCCATAATCGAGCCATTTGAGAACGCCGGATTAAACGTGTTCGGATTTTCACCGTCCAGATAGCGCTGGTAACGCGAGGAGTACTGGCAGTAATTGATAAACGCTTTCCTGATTCTTCCGACTTTGGGTAGAGATTGCTGCAACAGCAGGAAGTTAGGCAAGCTGGCGGTCTTAAACGCTTCAAACAGCACGACCTGATTTTCGCGCGCGCAGGCGATAGCGGCTTCGGCTTGCGCCAGGTTTGAGGCCAGCGGCTTTTCGCAAATAACATGCTTTTTGTGCCGCAAAAACAGCTCGGTCTGCGGGAAGTGCAGGGAGTTTGGACTGGCGATGTAGACGGCGTCGATCGCCTCGCTTTGCGCCATCGCTTCCAGTGAGGTAAACAGATGCTCGACGGGGTAATCATTGGCGAAGGTCTGCGCCTGCTCGAGGCTACGGGAATAGACCGCGGTCAACTTATATTTGCCGGTTTCATGGGCGGCATCGACAAACTGGCGGGTGATCCAGTTTGTGCCAATTACTGCGAAACGTATCATAATGGCCTTCAGGCTGCGAAAAGGGATCCTTTCGTCAATTTAGCATGCTCTGAAGACAAAGCCAGTGCGCGACTACGCAGTTTGCTTTAACGATTGTTGCGTTAACCACAGGCGGGTATCGAACTCCAGTTGATGATACTGAGGCTCCATATGACAGCACAGCTGGTAAAACGCTTTGTCGTGCTCTTTTTCTTTCAGATGCGCCAGTTCATGAACGACGATCATGCGTAAAAAAGGTTCAGGGGCATTGCGAAACACGGTGGCAACGCGGATCTCCGCTTTGGCTTTTAGCTTACCGCCCTGCACGCGAGATACGGCGGTATGCAGCCCCAGCGCATTCTTCAGAACGTGTATCTTGCTGTCATACATGACTTTATTCAGCGGCGGGGCATTACGCAGGAACTGATTTTTCAGATCCTGAGCATATTGCCAGAGCGCTTTGTCGGTCGCGAAATCATGCGTCCCCGGATAGCGCTTCTCCAGCACTGCGCCCAGACGCTGTTCAGCAATCAGCGTTCTCACCTGAGAAAGCAAATGTTCCGGGTAGCCCTGGAGATAAGTTAGTTGGTTCATCTTTGCCCATGCCAATCATAAAAAGTGTATACTCACGCACCCTTTTCAGGGATACGCCGAAATTTTACCATTCAGGAGGGCCGATGAGCCACATAGACAACGGTTTCCGTTCGCTGTCACTTAAACGTTTCCCGGAAACGGATGACGTTAACCCGCTGCTGGCGTGGGAAGCGGCAGATGAATATCTGCTGCAACAGCTGGACGATACCGAGATTAGCGGCCCGGTGCTAATCCTGAATGATACCTTTGGCGCGCTGGGCTGTGCGCTGGCGCAACATTCGCCGTACAGCATTGGCGACTCCTATCTCAGCGAGCTTGCCACACGCGAGAACCTGCGTCATAACGATATTGCTGAGTCGAGCGTCAAATTCCTCGACAGCACCGCTGAATATCCGCAGGCGCCGGGCGTGGTGCTGATTAAGCTGCCAAAAACCATGGCGCTGCTGGAGCAGCAACTGCGCGCGCTGCGTGAAGTGGTGACGCCGCAAACGCGTATCATCGCCGGGGCAAAAGCGCGTGATGTGCATACCTCGACGCTGGAGCTGTTTGAAAAAGTATTGGGTCCAACCACCACCACGCTGGCGTGGAAAAAAGCCCGTTTAATCAACTGTACGTTCAGCAAACCTGAGCTGGCCGCTGCCTCGCAAATGCTAAGCTGGAAGCTGGAAGGTACCGAATGGACTATCCATAACCACGCCAACGTCTTCTCCCGTACCGGACTGGATATCGGCGCGCGCTTTTTTATCGAGCATCTGCCGGAAAACCTCGAAGGGGAGATTGTTGACCTCGGCTGTGGTAACGGCGTCATCGGTATGACGCTGTTGGCGAAGAACCCGGAAGCCAGCGTGGTATTTGTTGATGAATCGCCGATGGCGGTGGCTTCAAGCCGCTTGAACGTGGAAAGTAACATGCCTGAAGCGCTGGATCGCTGTGAGTTTATGATCAACAACGCGCTGTCGGGCGTCGAACCGTTCCGCTTTAACGCCGTGCTGTGTAACCCACCGTTCCACCAGAAGCACGCGCTGACGGATAACATTGCCTGGGAGATGTTCCACCACGCTCGCCGCTGCCTGAAAATCAACGGTGAGCTGTACATTGTGGCTAACCGTCACCTTGACTACTTCCACAAGCTGAAGAAGATTTTCGGCAACTGTGTGACCATCGCCACCAATAATAAATTCGTGGTACTGAAAGCGGTCAAAACCGGTCGCCGCCGCTAATCGTGTGTGCCGGATGGCGGCGTGACCGCCTTATCCGGCCTACGAAATCCATACTGTTAAATTTCCAGCGCCAGCGTCGTCCCTTGGGCAATAGCGCGCCGGGCATCCAGCTCCATCGCCATATCGCAGCCGCCGATCAGATGCACCGTTTTACCTGCTGCGTGGAGTGGATCAACCAGTTCACGGCGCGGCTCTTGTCCGGCGCAAATCACCACGTTATCCACGTTAAAGATCACCGGTTCGCCGTTCAACACGACGTGTAACCCATCATCATCAATTTTCTGATAGCTAACTGCCGGGATCATTTTCACGCCGCGTGAGAGCAGGGTGGCGCGATGGATCCAGCCCGTCGTTTTCCCTAAACCTTGTCCCGGTTTGCTGGCTTTGCGCTGCAACATCACTATCTGGCGCGGGCTGCGGGATAAGTGCGGGCCTTCCAGGCGTAAGCCGCCAGGCTGTTGCAGGCTGGTGTCGATCCCCCATTCCACGCAGAATTCCGCAATGTTTTGGCTGGTGGGCTCACCGGGCTGGCTCAAATACATGGCGGTATCAAAACCGATCCCGCCGCAGCCAACGATCGCCACGCGTTTACCCACCGGCATTTTATCGCGCAGGACGTCGAGATAGCTGAGCACTTTAGGATGCGCGATCCCCTCGATCGGTGGCATACGTGGCTCGATCCCGCTGGCGAGGATCACTTCATCGAAGGGGTACAGATCGCGTGCGCTGACAAAGTGATTCAGCTTCAGCGACACGCCAGTCACATCGATCATCCGGCGGTAGTAGCGCAGGGTTTCATAAAATTCTTCTTTGCCGGGGATCTGCTTAGCGATATTAAACTGCCCGCCAATCTCGCTATGCGCGTCAAACAACGTCACGTGATGACCGCGTGCGGCGGCATTAATGGCGAAGGCGAGGCCTGCAGGACCTGCTCCGACAACCGCCAGATTTTTCGGCGCAGTGGCGGCAACGATCGGCATTTTGGTCTCATGGCAGGCGCGCGGATTCACCAGGCAAGAGGTGACTTTGCCGACGAAGATCTGATCCAGGCAGGCCTGGTTACAGCCGATACAGGTATTGATCTCATCCGCTCGCCCGGTTTGCGCTTTTGACAGCAGTTCGGCATCGGCGAGGAACGGACGGGCCATCGACACCATATCGGCATCGCCACGAGCCAGAATGTCATCGGCGACTTGAGGATCGTTAATGCGGTTGGTGGTGACCAGTGGGATCGTCACATGCCCTTTCAGCTTACGTGTCACCCAACTAAACGCACCGCGCGGCACCGGGGTGGCAATAGTGGGAATACGCGCCTCATGCCAGCCAATACCGGTGTTAATAATGGTCGCCCCTGCGGCTTCTATCGCCTGCGCCAACTGGACGGTTTCGTCGAAGGTTCCGCCGTTTTCCACCAGATCGAGCATCGACAGGCGGAAGATAATAATAAAGTCATTACCGGCACGCTGGCGTACCGCGCGCACCACTTCCACGGCAAAACGCATGCGGTTGGCATACTCGCCACCCCACTCGTCATTGCGCTGATTGGTGCGCAGAGTCAGGAATTCGTTGATGAGATAGCCTTCCGAGCCCATCACTTCGACGCCATCATAGCCCGCTTCCCGCGCCAGTTGAGCGCAGTGGGCAAAATCTTCAATCAACTGCAGCACCTCATCGTGCGTCAGCTCATGCGGCGTAAAGCGGTTGATTGGCGCCTGAATGGCAGAAGGTGCCACCAGATGCGGCTGGTAGCTGTAACGCCCGGTATGCAGGATTTGCAGGGCGATTTTGCCGCCTTCGTCATGCACCGCGTCGGTAATGACGCGATGATGTGCAAGCTGGCTGGTGTCGTTCAGCATCGCGCCGCCTTCCATCCCCACGCCGGAAAGCGCAGGCGCAATACCTCCGCTCACAATTAACGCTACGCCGTGACGGGCGCGTTCGGCGTAGAACGCGGCCAGCCGTTCTGCACCGTCGGGATACTCCTCCAGCCCGGTATGCATTGAACCCATCAGCACGCGGTTTTTAAGCGTGGTGAAGCCTAAATCGAGCGGGGCGAACAGCGACGGATAGCTCATAAAGGTGTCCAGTATGTAAAATTATTGTTATGTGGTCGGATGAGTTAATAATTTAGCCGTCGCCGCGTAAAAGGGAAAAGGGGAATGCCGTGATTGTGATGGGATTCAAAAAATGCCCCTGCGGACGCAAGGGCAAGTGGGTCAGAACGCCAGTCGTTTACCCAGACCGTCAAAGAGGTGCAGGTGCGACTCTTGTACGGTGAGCGTAAGCGGTGTATCCGGCATGAAGCTAAGCTGTTGAAAAGACTTCAGGCACACGGGGTGGCCGGCCAGATCCAACCACACCAGCGTGGAGTCGCCCTGTAATTCACACAGCCGGGTACGCCCTTGCAATGTGAAATCCCCGGTCTGCTGGTACTGCATATGCTCCGGGCGGATGGCGACAAACAGTTTGTCCCCGTCGCTAACGCCTGCGGGCTGACGGGTGAGGCGGAAGACGAGGTTATCGGCGATATGCAGCGCGCCTTCGCGCCATACCGCTGGCAGAACATTGATTTTCGGCGTGCCGATAAACTCAGCGACAAACAGGTTTGCCGGGGTGTTATACAGCTCCAGCGGCGTGCCCACCTGCTCAATTTTTCCCTTGTAAAGCACCACGATGCGATCGGCCAGCGTCATCGCCTCCACCTGATCGTGCGTTACATAGATCATGGTGTTTTTCAGGGTGTTATGCAGTTGCTGGATCTCCTGGCGCATCCCGACCCGCAACGCGGCATCCAGGTTAGACAGCGGTTCATCAAACAGAAACAGTTCCGGTTGCTGGACAATAGAACGCCCGATCGCCACACGTTGGCGCTGCCCGCCGGACAGATTCTGCGGCAGCCTGTCCAGCATCTCTTCCAGCTTCAGCATGCTGGCGGCGTGAGCGACCCGCTTATCAATCTCGGCGGCGGGCGTATTGATATTACGTAAACCGAATGACAGATTTTCCCTGACGGTCATATGCGGGTAGAGGGCGTAGGACTGAAACACCATCGACAGGTTGCGTTTGCCCGCCGCAAGCCTGGTGACCTCTTTTCCCCCCATCACCAGTTTACCGCCGTCGGGGATTTCCAGTCCGGCGATGATCCGCAGCAGCGTGGATTTCCCGCATCCGGAAGGGCCAACCAGCACAATGAACTCCCCGGAGGCGATCTCCAGCGACAGATTTTCAATGATGGTGTTCTTGCCCCAGGCTTTATGAATATTACTCAGGCTTAGCGCGGTCATAACCTCTCCTTGTCAGAATCCCAGGCTGCAATCAGCGTTAAAAGTTCATCGGTTTTGCGCGCCAGCAGTGCCGTATCCGCGCGGGTTTCCACGTTCAGGCGCAGCAGCGGCTCGGTGTTGGAGGCGCGTAAGTTGAAGCGCCAGTCAACGAAGTCGATGCTCAACCCGTCGCAATCGTCACGCAGGCCGCCGGCTTGCAGATAGTGAGCGGCGATGGATTGCATGACCAATTGCGGATCGGCCACCGTCAGATTGATTTCGCCGGAAACCGGAAAGCGCACCTGGGCGTGTTCGATATACGCCGACAGCGGACGGCTGTCGCTGCCGATAATTTGCAGCAGCAATACCAGTGGGATCATCCCGCTGTCGCAATAGCCAAAATCGCGGAAGTAGTGGTGGCCGCTCATTTCTCCGCCGTAGACCGCGTCCTCTTCGCGCATTCGCGCTTTGATAAAGGCGTGCCCGGTTTTGCTGATGACCGGGATTCCGCCGCAGCGAGTTACAACGTCCAGCGTATTCCACGTCAGGCGCGGGTCCAGAATGATATGACTGCCTGCGGAGCGTTGCAGGAAGTGCTCGGCGAACAGGCCAACCAGGTAGTAGCTCTCAATAAAGCGGCCACACTCATCAAAGAAGAAGCAGCGATCGAAATCGCCATCCCAGGCGATGCCGAAATCAGCCTGATTCTCGATAACCGCCTGCTGGGTGATGAGGCGGTTTTCCGTCAGCATCGGATTCGGCACGCCCGCCGGGAAATGACCGTCCGGCTGATGGTGCAGGCGAATAAACTCAATCTGAACCCCCGCACGGGCCAGTCCGTCGGCGATCGCGTCAAGCGCAGGCCCGACGGTGCCATGTCCGGCGTTGGTCACAATACGTAACGGGCGAGTCGGCGGATGCTGAAGGAAGCGCAGCAGGCAGGCAATCCAGGCGGGGCGATTATCATAAGGGATGAGGCTGCCACGATGGACAATCGGTGCAAAGTCATTGCGCTCCGCCAGCGCTTTTATCTCCAGCAGGCCGTTGTCGTTACTGATCGGACGCGCCTCTTCGCGCACCAGCTTCATACCATTGTACTGCGCCGGATTATGGCTGGCGGTAATCTGAATGCCGCCGTCGGCACGCAGTTCCCGGGTGGCGAAATAGATCTCTTCGGTGCCTGACAGACCAAGGTCGATAACATCCACGCCGCTGGAAATCAGCCCGTCGGTCACGGCGGATTTTAACGATTCCGAGCTAAGGCGAATGTCGGCGCCGATCACCACCCGGCGCGGATGGCGCCAGGCGGCGTAAGCGCGACCGATGCGAAAGGCGATATCCGGCGTCAGGTTGACGCCAACCTCACCGCGAATGTCGTAGGCTTTAAAACAGGTTAGTTCATCCATAATCTACTCTTCTGTAATTAATGAGTCAGGCTGACTCCCGAATGATGAGCTGGTAAGGCAATTCATAGTGGGTCACCGGTCCTCTGGTGAGCAGCAATTTGACGGCCATTTCCCCTTTCTTTTCCGCGTCTTGCGCGATGGTGGTCAGGCGTATTCCCGCCACCTCAACGGCGAGATTATCGAAACCGGTAACGGCAACCCGCTGCGGAACCGCCAGTTGCTGCCGTTGGCAGTAGTGGATCGCGCCGACGGCGAAGCGATCGGAAAGGCAGATAAGCGCAGTGATCTCCGGATGGGTTTCCAGTAACGCTTTGGCCGCCTGTTCGCCGTGTTCTTCATCGTGTCGGGTTTGATACAGCCAGCACGTATCAAGGGCGAAGCCGCGCTGCTGGAAAACCTCCCGGCAGGCATTCACGCGGGAGAGCATCAGCAGGTTGTCGCCGGTGACGGGGGCGGTCAGATCGCACATTCCCTGCGCTGAGGGCTGTGACGGAAAGGCGATGATGCCGAAATGTCGATGACCTTTATCGGCCAGATAGCGGGCAATATCGCGCATGGCGCAGGCGTTATCGATGGAGACGCTGCTATGGTCGGGAAACTGAAAATCGAGCGTGACCACCGGACGCCCATGAGCCAGCGCGTGCTGGATCATGGCCGCATTGTTATGCGTGGCGTTGAGAATATAGCCATCAACCAGGGTGTTGAGCGGCGTCTGTTGCCGCTTACGCAAAGGGATCAAGACCAGATTGACGTTTTGTTCTTCACACTGGACGGCGATCCCCCGCATCAGCGCAATGTCGTGGGGATCGATAAACACGTAACTCATAGAGTCGTTGAATATCACGCCGATGGTGTCAGATTTGCCGGTACGCAGCGCGCGCGCCAGCTTGTCCGGTCCCTGAAAGCCAAGCTCGCTGGCATATTGCAAAATTCGCTGGCGCAGCTCCGGAGATAATTTTTCCGGATTATTCCATGCGTTCGACACCGTGGTATGGGAAATACCCATAATCTTGGCCAATGATTTTATCGTAATACGTTTCTTATCTTTATTATCATTAACGTTTATTTTCATGTTTAATATATTTGCTGGGTTTATATATTGGCGTGAATTATTTATTTCTATCGTCCATTGCGTTG
This sequence comes from Citrobacter sp. 506, assembly GCF_050434985.1. Taxonomy (NCBI): domain Bacteria; kingdom Pseudomonadati; phylum Pseudomonadota; class Gammaproteobacteria; order Enterobacterales; family Enterobacteriaceae; genus Citrobacter; species Citrobacter sp. 506. The sequence goes on along the minus strand of NZ_JBNDJN010000004.1, from coordinate 275,335 downwards.
AACGTTGATGCAAAGTTTAACGTTAAACAAAAATCGTTTTGTGATTTGTTTAACGTTAAACATAAAAAGGGGGTGTTAATTTACGCTCCATTCAATAGCAGGGTAGCGGTAAATCAATACTTATTGAAAGTAAATGGAGAGTTATCGTGAGAGTTGTAAAATTAGCTAAATTAACAGCCTGTGTACTATTCGCATTTTGTATTTCTGGCTGCGGTCCGGATGATAAAAAATCCGCAGAGACAGCAAAAACGCCAATTAAAATGTGGGTGGCACCAAACGAAAATGAAGAAGCCTTCTGGAATACTATGGTTAAAGAATGGAATAAAGACCCGGCGCATACCCCGGTCGAATTTACGCCCATTCCTGCCGCCAGCAGTTCTGAAGAGGCAATAATGAACGCGCTGGCTTCCGGCACGGAACCCGATATTTCCAGTAATATCTTTATCGGTTTTGCCAGCCAGTTGGTGGAAATTGGTCAGCTTGAAGACCTGTCTAAAATGAGTGGTTTTAATGAACTCGTTAATAACCGACAGATGGGCAAAATTATTCCTGCCTGGCAATTAAACGGCGAGCAACATGTTCTGCCAATCTATATTAATCCTATCGTCTGGTGGTGGCGGGGCGATTTACTCAAGCAGTATGGTTTTGATCATGTTCCGACCCGTTATGATGAGCTTTATCAGCTGGCAGAGCGCCGGGCGGCGGATAATAACGGCTATGTTATCCAGATGACCGCCGGGAAAAACTGGTGGGAACGCTGGTTCGATTTTATTCCGCTTTATTATGCGCAAAACGGCGGTAAACCTTACCTCGCGGGTCATCAGGCGACGTTTGCCGATCCTGCCGGACAGGCGGTACTGACCTTTATGGGGAAAGTCTTTAACAGCAAGTGGAGCAGCTACGACTTCACCGCCGCCGACGATCCGTTAGCGACTGGACAGGTGCTGGCGTCCGCGCGCGGTCCGTGGGATATCGCTCGCTATCACAAGCAGTATCCGGAGATCCTCAAAACGCTGCAAATTGGGCCGATGCTCACCGAGAAAGGCGACGCGCATCCGTATACGTTCGGCGACAGCAAAGGGGTGGTGATCTTCAGTTCCAGCAAGCGCAAAGCGCAGGCGTGGGCGTTTATTCAGTGGGTCTTTAACAACGCCGAGCACGACCGGAGCTGGCTGGAGCTGACCGGTATGCCGCCAGCACGCAGTGATTTAATGAGTAATCCGCTGTTTGTGAATTACTTTGAGAAAAACCCGCTGGAGAAGGCGATCGCATCTTACGTGGACGTCGCGCTGCCGCCAGCGGCCACTACGCAAACCACGGAGATTCAGCGCAGCATGACGCAGATGCTGGAGCAGGTCATTTTCAACCACGCCGATCCGGCTGCCACCCTCGATAAATCCGCGCAGGAAATTAATACGTTGCTGGCGAAATAAGGGGAAAAAATGGCTGGATATGAATCCCGCACCGGAGGCCTGTTGGCCTCCACGTGGATCGGTTATTCGTTGCTGTTCTGGTTTTATCCGCTGTGCTGGCTGGTCGTGCTCAGCGTGACGAACTGGCAATTTATTGGCACGCCGACGTTTAGCGGATTACAGAATATCATTGGCGTGTTTCATGACGCGTTATTCTGGCAGTCGATGTGGAACGTGTGCCGTTTTTTAATGTGGTATATCCCGATTGTCTTTCTTGCCTCGCTGCTGTTTGCCGCGGGATTACGAAAAATTAAGTACGGGAAAAGTTTTATTGCCCTGAGCTTTTTACTGGCGAATATCTCTTCGGGGGTGGCCTATTCCATCGTCTTTTCAAAATTGTTCAGCGAATACGGGCCGGTCAATCAATTTTTACAGGCCAGTTTCGGCATCTCTGTGCCCTGGTTTACCAACCCTGACTGCGCCATGTTATCCATTGCGTTAATTGTTACCTGGAAATTCGTCGGTTATTACGGGCTGATTCTCTATTCCGGGATGGTGGCGATCCCCGCGGATATTTACAGCGCGGCGCAGTTGGATAAAACCGGGAGGTTTAAGCAAAGTTGGGCGATTACCCTGCCGATGATGAACGCGCAAATCGTGATGGTGATGGTGCTGGCGATTACCGTGGCGTTCAGCATCTTTACCGAGCCGTATCTTATCACCGGCGGTGGACCGCTCAACAGCACCACCAGTCCGATGGTGGTGATGTATGAAGTGGCGTTCCAGAAAATGAAGCCAACCTGGGCGGCGACCATGTCGATTATCGTTGCGGCATGCAGTTTCCTCGCCATCTGGGTCTTCCGCAAAGTATTCGAAAAACATATCGAGATTGTGTGAATGAAGAAACTGACTCCCTTAACGCTGCTCATTCACGCCATGATGTTTTTGCTGGCGCTCACCTGGCTCTATCCTTTTATCTGGATGGTGATCTCCTCGCTGAAACCGACGGCGCAAATCTACACGACCGGGCTGTTTTCCGGTCATCTGACGCTGGAGAATTACGCTTTTCTGTTCGATAACAGCAACCGGGCGGACAAACCTTTTTTGCGCACCCTGGTTAACTCGCTGTTTGTGTCGCTCACCATTACCGTCTGCGTCACGCTGACCTCAATGCTGGTGGGATATGCCGTCGCGAAAACCGATTTTCGCGGCAAAAATGCGTTTCGCAACCTGTTGATTGTGCAGATGGTTTTCCCGGTCTTTATGTTCATCATTCCACAGTTTGTCCTGATGCGTGAACTGGGGCTGATCAACAGCTACGGGGCGATGATCCTGCCGTATGCGATGAGCGCCTGGGGCATTTTCATGGTTTCGCAGAGCTTTAAAGGCACGCCGAATGATTACCTGTACGCCGCAAGGCTCGATCACGCCAGCCTGTGGGGGATCCTGCGGCATGTGATGATGCCGCTGAATAAATCCATTCTGGCGATTGTCGCGCTGTTCACCTTTTCCAGCTCATGGGACAACTTCCTCTGGCCGCTGATCGTGATGCGCGAAGTGGACAAAATGCCGTTTTCGGTGCTGCTCGCCACCTTCAGCAAATCCTATGGCATCTACCTGGGACCGGTGCTGGCGGGGTCGGTGGTGCAGATGCTGCCAATCGTTGTCCTGTTTATTCTGTTCAGAAAATACTTCCTCGAAGGCATGTCGTTATCACTGAAATAAGGAACGTGACGGTGAAAAAGCAACTGTGGTGGCAGGCGTGTACCTGCTATCAAATTTATCTGCCTTCGTTTTGCGACGGCAATAACGACGGGCTGGGCGATTTTCCGGGCCTGATTTCCCGGCTGGATTATTTGCAGGCGCTGGGCATTGGCGCGGTGTGGATCACGCCGTTTTATCCCTCTCCGCTGGTGGATAACGGCTACGATATCAGCGATTACTGCGCCGTTGACGCCCGTTTCGGCACTCTCGACGATTTCCGCCGGGTGGTTGACGGCTGCCATGCCAGAGGCATTCGGGTGATTATCGATCTGGTGGTCAATCACGTCTCCTCAGAACATCCCTGGTTTTGCGATGCGTGGAATAATCCGGACAGCCGCTATCGTGATTATTTCCTTTTTCGCCGCCAGCCGAATAACTGGCGTTCTTTCTTTTCCGGCAGCGCGTGGACCGCGGAGCCTGACACCGGCGAATTTTATTACCATAAATTCGCGCCCGGCCAGGTGGATCTCAACTGGGCCAACCCCGCGGTGGAACAGGAAATTTACCGGGTGGTGGATTTCTGGGTTACGCAGGGGGTGGACGGTTTTCGCTTTGACGTCATCAACTTTCTTACTACCGACGGCATTGGGCCTGATAACCCGGAAGAGAACGGCGAGCAGCGCCATAAATTTGACATCAATCAGCCGCGACTCCCGGAAACGCTGCAACGGCTATGTGCCCATGTTCGGGCGCAGGGGGACTATTTCCTGATTGGCGAAATCGGCAGCGAAGACCCTGACGTGCTCAGCCGCTATCAAAGTCCGCAACTGATGGACGTGGTGTTTAATTTCAATATCGGCAGCCAGAAAACCTTTGATGTTTCCCGTCTTTTCAGCCAGTTAAAAACCACGCTGGCTGCGCAGTCGGGTTTACCGACGCTGTTTTTCTCCAGCCATGATATGTCACGGATGATCAGCCGCTTTGGCGAAAACGAGCGCGATACCGGGCGGGCGCTGGCGGTGTTGGCGCTCCAGCTAACGGTGAGCGGCGTGCCGTTTATCTTCCAGGGCGAAGAGCTGGGGGTGACCGACTACCGTCCGCAAACGGCAGAGCAGCTTTTTGATATACAGGGAAAAACCCATTACCGCACCGCCCTTGCCGCAGGCAGCAGCCCACAGCAGGCGCTGGCGCTGGCTATTGAACATTCGCGGGATGGTTCGCGCGCGCCGCTGCCCTGGCGCGACGCCCCCTTTGGCGGATTTTCCACCGTCGCGCCGTGGATGCCCGTCGGCGGCGATATCGCCCTGATTAACGCGGAGCGCCAGCAACAGGATGAGACATCGTTCTGGCATCAGTACCGGCTGCTGATCGCCCTGCGCCGCTGCGTTGCGGCGCTGCATCAGGGACAGCAGGACTCGCTTAACCTCACTGACGAATGCGTCTGGTTTACCCGTTCGACGGCGGCGGAGCAGGTCTGGATCGCCATCAACTTTGGTGCGCCTGTTCGCAATCCGTGGCAGGAGATTGAGGCTGAAGAGCTGTACGGAGAGGACGCGCAATGGATTGGTAAGAATCAATGTTTGATCAAAAGGAGAGTACATGGACAGGCACAGTAAAAACCCGTTGATTACCCCGGCGGACGTGACGCCTTCACTGCCCGGCAGGAAGGTCGATTGTGTTTTCAATGCTGGCGTAACGGAGTGTGACGGGGAGATCGTTTTGCTGCTGCGGGTGGCGGAAAGCGTGATCAATTCCGACCCGCAGCAGCGTGTCGTACCGCTGTTGGAAAAAACCGATGCGGGCTGGGTACAGGCCACCGCGAGTTTCGATCGTCGCGATGAACGCTATGATTTCAGCGATCCGCGGGTGATCGTGCTGAAAAGCGATCCGGCGCGGGTGTGGCTGACCTCCATGTCGCATCTGCGTCTGGCGCGCAGTCGCGACGGGGTGAACTTCCGGATTGACAGCCAGCCGTTTATCATCGCCGATACGCAATATGAAGAGTTCGGCTGCGAAGATGCGCGGATCACCCGCATCGATGATATCGCGTACATCAACTACTCGGCGGTGTCGTCGCTGGGGATCTCTACCGCGCTGGCGGTGACCAAAGACTTTGTCACGGTGGAGAAAAAAGGGTTGATCCTCTGTCCGGACAACCGCGACGTCTGCTTTTTCCCGGAAAAGATCGCCGGTAAATATCACGCCCTGACCCGTCCGGCCCCGTGCCACTTCGGTCATCCGGAAATCTGGATCTGCGAGTCGCCGGATATGCTGCACTGGGGCAACCATCGCCACCTGCTGGGACGGTCCGGCGATGCCTGGGACTGCCGTAAATCAGGCGGCGGCGCGCCGGTATTAAAAACCGATCGCGGCTGGCTGGAGATCTACCACGGTGTGGATGCCGATCAGCACTACTGCCTCGGCGCGCTGCTGCTGGATCTCAACGATCCGACCCATATTTTGGCGAAATCACCGGTACCGTTGCTGGAGCCAGATGCGCCCTACGAGCGCGAAGGCTTCTTCGGCAATGTGGTGTTCACCTGTGGGGCGCTGATCCGCGATGAGACGCTGCACGTCTGGTACGGCGCCGCCGATGAGTGCGTGGCGCTGGCGACAATGCCGCTGGACAAACTGTGGCGGCATCTGGGGGTTAAATAAATGCCGCAGAGTGTCCTGGGTTGCTAAACCTCCTTCTGGCTGGGGGGGCGATTCACACGTTGCGGCCGCTGGTGGACGAATCTTTGCTGCAAATAATGAAAGTACACAACAGAAGAGCAGGGCAATAAATGCCCTGCAAGTCTGTATATTTAATTTCACATTGTATTTCAGGTGAGCAAGAAAACAGACCGCTCTAATCGTTATTAATATTTTAATTAATATCTGACGCGGGAGCCGCCTCAATAGCTTTTTCTTCTTTGGTTAGCCCTTTGATGTATTTACTGTATTTCCACCAGGCAAAACCGAGGAAAATAACAATCCCCCCGACGTTATAGAAAATAATGGTCATGATGTTACCACCGGTCGGGAAGGTCGAGGCAATAAACCCGATGGTGAAAAGGACAATCAGCATCGATACCACAATAATGCCGGTTTTTTGCGAGCCCATACGGAAGTCGCGCGGTAAGTGGTCCAGTTTTGCGCGCAGATTCAGGTAAGCCAGCATAATAAACAGCGGCGGCAGCATCGATGCGGCGGCGGTCATGTTGATGATGGTGTTCATTAAATCCTGCACGGTATTGGAGCCGAGCGTTGGGATAATCATCAGCGGGATAACAATCAGGAACTGAATCCAGGCTGCGCGGGCCGGAACGCCATTTTCATTCAGTTCGACGGTTTTTTTACCGAAAATACCCGCCGGAATTTCAGAGAAGAAAATTTTCACCGGCGTTGCGGTCCACATCAGCAGAGAGCCGAACATCGCGGTAAAGGAGACCAGGCCGACAAAGCGGTTAACGATCAGTTCCGGCAGGCCAAAGTATGCCGCCAGGCCGTGGAATACCTGTACCGAACCACCGGTAAATTTCAGCTCTTTGCTGCTCACGAAGACGTTGATCAGTACCGAGGAGATGGAATAGAGCACGCCGATAAAAATCCCGGCAATGATAATGACCTTCACGAACGATTTGGACCCGCCCTTGACGTCGTTGACGTACACTGCCACCGACTCCGCACCGCCTGCCGCCATAAAGATCCAGGTGGTGATACCGAGGAAGGCCCAGTTAAAATTCGGGATCATTGCGTCTACGGTGATAGGGTCAGCAGGCTGTACGCCGCCAACCAGCGCAGTACCCGCCAGCAGGATGTAGGACAGGGTCAGCAGCAGCATCAATGTGGAGGTGACCGAAGTAATCGGTCCTAACATTTTTGCGCCGTTGGTCGAAACCCAGGTGGAGAAGGCAAACAGCACCATACTTAACACCGTGGTTGCGAACGGTGTCAGAATGTATTCGTAGCCTAAAAAAGCATATGAGGCGTAGGCGATAACACGGGGTAACAGCGAGGTAAAAAAGAACAGGTTAACGAACCAATAGGTATAGGCGGTAATAAATGCCCAACGTCCGCCCAGCGAACTTTTCACCCATGCATAGACACCGGCTTCGGAGTTTTTATTCAGCGAAACAAATTCAGCGATGATTAAGCAGAACGGAATAAAGTAGAAGATCGTCGCGAGGAAAAACATCGGTGCGGATGCCAGACCCAGCTCAATATTATTGTTGATAACGTTATTAAAACTATAAACCGCGGCAAAGGTGAGTGAAAGTAAGCCGAACTTGCCGATGGTATTACGTTTGGTATCAGACATAGCACATCTCCGATTCCTGATTATTATAGGGTACTGGCGGCGCAACGTCGGCGCCGCCTGTGTTTTTATTTATTATGAAAATAACCATCTTCGATGGTGACTTTGAGTACGACTTTCTTCACTGCGTTATTACAAATAAAACGATAGGCTTCATGGTTGTCACAAATAACCATTTGTCCTTCGCGCACTTCTACGGTTTTTCCACAGCCTTTCAGATATTCGCGATCGGTTTCATCGCGATAATATTCAACCACCTGGAGATCCTCTTTGGCGGCATACTCTATTTTTTGCTGTCCTTGCAGGTAGTAATGGATTTCAAAATAACGACGATGACCGGTAAACAGTGCATCGGTCGCGGAGTCTGTCTCCACGCGATAGCTCAGGGAATCACCGATAGAGTGGGCGACGCCTGGTTGAATATTATCAATATTTTCAATCGCTTCGACGCAGCGCTGCCACTTCTTCCCGGATGCGTAAATTTGTTGGAACTGCGCTAAGTTGTCGATGATCCTCATTTTGTATTCTCACTGTGCAAATTCGTGGAAAAGAACCCGGTACCAAAGACGCGGCTGGCGGCGGTTTGAGCGCTAGATTCGCTACCGGAAACCGGCAACAACGTGAAGCCGTAGCTGAACGAACGGAACCAGACGCGCCAGGAATCAAGCACCTCGCTTCCCCAGGAGTTGGAGCCTAAGCCCAGCACCTGGTGGTCCAGATTTAGGGTGATGTCATCGCTGCGCTGCAGCGCATTACAGTGCTGTGCGGCAAAGATATTTTCTGGCGTATAGCGCCAGGCGCTCAGGTTGACAGGGCGCTGCGGAACCACCAGCAGACCGTTGCCGTGGCGGTTGGTTAGCGTTGCCCAGCGCACGTCCTGACGATTGCCGTTGTTTTGCGGGAACGGATAGTTTTCGAACATCTCATCCACGCTGCTGCGCCAGATATCGATGATGTTGGCCTGCTGGCTATCGGCATAGTTTTCACCGGGACCACGTCCGTAATACGCCACCTGCCCCAAATCGCCGTTGATGCCCATCGTGAAGCCGATGCACGGAATAATGTCCCGGTACTCGCCGTAAGGCTGGCCGGAAAGCTCCACGTTCAACTGACCATCTGCGGCAATCCGCCAGCGGTAGGTACAGCGCATACCGAAATCAAATACCGGCGGGGCGATAATCGTCTGGCTGGTTATCAACAGCGCGTCATCGGTTTGCTCAATGGCAAAATCGCGCAGATGCTCCTGCATAATCTGTAAATGATTTGGTTGCCAAAGGCCTTCGAACTCTTGTTTGTGGTTATCAATGGTTGGTTTGAAGAAATTAATCTTCGGCTCACGGGTAATCAGCTCCTCACCGTTAACGGTCCAGCTAATGGGCTTACCGTTCAGTTTTGAGAAGGTCAGAAGGAAGTTATAACCGCGTATGGTGCAGCTCTGGCGGCTGTCTTCCAGCGTCAGAGGGGTAGCGTTTTGCTGGCTAAACGGTACGGCAGCCGCCGTTCTGGCCTTCAGCGGGAACTGATAAGTCGCGATGTGGTGCCCGGCTTCGCTGTATAACGTGCGGGAATCTTTCGTCACGATGACGTTGAGGAACGCTTCGCGCGCATCCAGCTCCGGCAGTGTGCATTGCACAAGGGTATCGCTATTAGGAGGGACGTCGCGCAGTTTTATCTGCTGAGCAGAAAGCGTATCTCCTTCGGCGCGAACCTCAATATGCAAGGTGTAGTCGTCAAGCGTGGTAAACCACAGTTTGTTTTCTACCCGTAGCTCGCCGCGAGCCAGATCCTGTGCGCGTACTTTTACTGGCGCAATCACCTGCTTGTACTCCTGCAGACCCGGCCCCGGGGTTTGATCGGAATAAATCAGGCCATCAAGGCAGAAGTTGTAGTTGTTCGGATAGTCGCCGTAGTCGCCGCCATATTTGTACCAGACGTTGCCGTCGTCATCTTTGGCCTGAATCCCGTGATCGCACCATTCCCAGACATAGTGTCCCTGAATGCAGTCATGCTGATAAAAGACGTTCTGATATTCCGTCAGCCCGCCGGGACCGTTGCCCATGGCGTGAGCATATTCGCAGATGATGCGCGGCTTAGGATGTGGATATTCGCCAAACTCATTCATCAGCGGCACACGGGTGTACATGGTGGAGATGATATCCACCACTTCGGCGTCACGATCTTCTTCGTAATGGATCAGACGCGTGTCATCCAGCGCTTTCGCGGCGTGATACATGGCGCGGATGTTACAGCCGTATCCGGATTCGTTGCCGAGCGACCAGATGACGATCGACGGGTGGTTTTTTTGTGCATGGATGTGGCGCACGATGCGCTCAACGTAGACGTTTTCCCACAGCGGATCGTCGGTTATCCGGCTGATATCGCCGATATTGGCGAAGCCGTGAGATTCAACGTCGGTTTCGGCCATCACGAACAGACCGTAGATATCGCACAATTCATAGAAGCGCGGATCGTTCGGGTAATGGGCGGTACGCACGGAGTTGATGTTGTGCTGCTTCATTAACAGCAGATCTTTTTCAACGCGATCCATGCCAACCGCACGGCCTTTAAGATGATCGTTATCGTGGCGGTTAACGCCATGCAGCATCACGTAGCGGTTATTGATGTAAAACAGACCGTCGCGAACTTTGATATCGCGGAATCCGACCCGCTGTGGCACGACCTCAAGGAGATTGCCGTTGGCATCTTTCAGCGTCATCACCAGATGATAAAGATACGGCGATTCCGCTGACCACTGCTGCGGCGCGCTAACCTTGAAATTAAAAGCGGTGCGGGTGTGTTGATCCACTGCCAGATTGTTAATCACGCCGCTATGCAGCGCCTGCTCACCGTCAAACAAGGTGTATTCGAGCGACGCCATCGCTGGCGTGGAACCCAGGTTTTCCAGCGCAATGTCGCAGGTGAGGATGGCGTCGCGATAGTCATCATCGAACTCGGTGCGAACAGTAAAATCCTGAATATGGGTCGCCTGTTTGCCTACCAGATAGACGTCGCGGAAAATTCCCGCCGACCACCACATGTCCTGGTCTTCAACGTAAGTGGAATCAGCCCATTGCATTACGCGAACGCACAGCAGGTTGTCACCGGTCTTTACGACCGCGCTGATATCAAATTCAGCCGTCAGGCGGCTGCCTTTGCTGAAACCGACGTACTGACCATTCACGTAAACTTCGAAGTAGGTTTCTACGCCATCAAATTTAATCAGCGTTTGTTTGCCCTGCCAGCCTTCGCTGAGGGAGAAAATGCGCTGGTAGGCTCCGGTGGGGTTATTGGTCGGAACGTAGGGGACATCAATCGGGAAAGGAAAACCTTCGTCGGTATACTGCAGTTTGCCATGTCCTTCCATCTGCCACATGCCTGGGACGGTGATGCTGCCCCAGTCATTCATCAACTGCGACGTAAAGATTTCCGGCACCTGCAGCGGATGCTCAAAGAACTGAAAATTCCACTGACCGCTTAGCAACTGAAAGAGGCTGCTGGTTTCGCGGGCAAACGAGCGAGCCTGCGCAACGGAGTCATAAGAGAAAAAATATGCGCGTGGCGCCAGTCGATTTTCGTGGGTGAGCTGAATGTTTTCCCAGCGATTCATAAGGCCTCCCGGTGGAGAAAAATCGGAACCATTCATTGTAATGGTGAGTAAGTGTAATTGATGGTGATTTTAGTAAAAGTTTTACTAAAATATAGCGAGTGAGGTGATTTACTTTAACTGGATCACGAAAATAATAGGGGCGCAGAAAATAATGCATGACAATGCGCGCCCGGCATCAGAAGAAACCGGGCGTGTTTACTGGGGATTTTAGCGGGTGGTGCCGCGCAGTTTCAGCTTGCTGGGAACAAAAACCAGCAGAGGAAGCGCACGCCCATCGCGGGCTTTCTCAAACAGCAGGTTGACGCCCTGACTGCCCATCATTTCTGAATGGATGCGAACGGTGGAAAGCGGAGGAAAGGTGAAGCGCGCTGTCGGGATATCATTAACGCTAATTAGCGAAATGTCCTGCGGAATGTTCAGGCCACGCTCGTGAATGGCGCGCAGAACGCCAATAGCAATCGAGTCTGAAGCCACAAAAAGGGCACCGGGATAGTCGGCTTTCGCCAGCATTTTTTTGGCCAGTTCATACCCTGATGAACTGGAGAAACCGCCGCGATAGATGTCCTGTTCAGAAACGACCTGCTGCAGACGACCGTATTCGACAAACGCGGCTTCACGGATATCTGCCTTGCCGGGTTCGTCTTCACCGCCGATGAAGCCAATGCGAGTGACGCCCTGGGCGATGAAGTAGTCGATGCTCTCTTTACTGATGCGGGCCAGATCGATATCGACGGCGTCATATTCGCTGCCGGGTTCATGGAAATCGATAAAGCAGATGTTGTCAGTAAGCGCTGTTGCCGCATTACGCAAAGCCGGAGAAGGCTTGCCGACAATAAGAATGCCGGTAATGTTTTTGCTCTCCGGCAGCCCACTGTGCTCATAGCAGTTGGTCAGTTCGATCCCCAGCTTCTCACACTGGGTTTCTATTCCGTGACGGATCGCGAGATAGTAAGGATCGTTGATTTCCAAATCCTGCTGGTAGCTGTAGAGCGCCAGAATATGCTGGGGGCCGAGCGCGCAGGTCTGGTTTTTACGAGCACTGCTGGTTTTGTACTCCAGTTTTTCCGCGATCTCCAGAATGCGATGCTTGGTCTCTTCTTTTACATTCAGCGTGGGGTCATCGTTTAAAACCCGGGACACTGTCGCCAGGGACACGCCAGCTTCGATTGCGATGTCTTTAAGTGTTGCCATGTTTGCCTTTTCCCTGAGTTACCTGCGCATTGTAAATGAAGTGCTTATCTATTCATCTGTTTTCAGTAAAAAAAGTACGTTTAATTGACATGCCTGGGGTAAAACTGGGCTTTCAGAGTGTGATGACTACGTCATTTTCCCGCTTTTGAGAACCATGCCAAGAAAATATTTTGCTAGTATTTAGTAAAATTTTACCAAAGGAGAACACAATGGATACCGTCGCATTTGCTGATTTTGCCCGAATGGAAATACGTGTTGGAAAAATCGCACAGGTAAAGCGCCATGACAATGCTGATAAGCTGTATATCGTGCAGGTGGATGTGGGAGAGCGTACGCTGCAAACCGTGACCAGCCTGGTGCCTTATTACAGCGAAGAGGAGCTGATGGGGAAAACGGTGGTGGTGCTGTGTAATCTGCAAAAGGCCAAAATGCGCGGGGAAACGTCAGAATGCATGTTGCTCTGCGCTGAGACGGACGATGGCAGCGAAAGCGTGCTGCTGACGCCAGAACGCCTTATGCCTGCGGGTGTGCGGATTGTTTAAGTTGTGCTAATTGCCGGATGGCCGCTACGCTTTTATCCGACCTACATTTGATCCCGTAAGCCTGAGATGCGCAGCGCCATCCGACCTGTATTACACCTGCTCCACGCTCACCCGTAATGCTGCCAGGGCTTTGCGCGTCGATCGCAATACCAGATCGCATTGCTCGATCGTTAACGTTAACGGCGGTTCGATACGGATCGTCTTTGCATTGTTTAGCGTGCCGGCAACCAGTACCCGCTGGCGGAACATCTCACTGGCAAAGTTGTAGCCGATTTCATTATCGACAAACTCAATTGCCATCAGCATGCCTTTACCGCGTACATCATGCACCAGGTCTGGGTACTCCCGCGCAAGCTGGCGGAAACCATCCAGCAACATATCGCCTTTCTGCTCCGCCTGAGCCGGTAAATTTTGCTCCAGCAGGACGTTAATGGTGGCTAACGCAGCCGCACAAGCGAGCGGGTTGCCGCCAAACGTGGTGGTATGCAAGAAGGGATTGTCGAACAGGACGGAAAACACCTCTTCAGTGGCAATAGTTGCGCCAATTGGCATCACGCCGCCGCCCAGCGCCTTGGCCAGACACATAATGTCGGGCTGCACGTTTTCGTGCTCGCAGGCGAACATTTTGCCGGTACGACCCATGCCGGTCTGCACTTCATCAAGGATCATCAGCGCGCCAAACTCATCGCAAAGTTTACGCACGGCGGGCAAATACCCTTGCGGTGGCAGGATCACGCCCCCTTCACCCTGGATAGGTTCGAGGATCACGGCTGCGACGTCGTCACCGGTCTTTTTACACTCGCTGAGCATGGTGCGCATCGCGTTAATATCGCCAAACGGCACATGGCGGAAACCCGGCAGCAGCGGCATAAAGGGTTTGCGGAAGGTTGATTTAGCCGTGGCGGACAGTGCTCCCAGTGATTTGCCGTGGAATGCGCCACTGGTGGCAATGAACGTAAATTTACCGCGCGGCGATTGATACGCTTTCGCCAGCTTCAGAGCGGCTTCAACCGACTCGGTCCCGCTGTTACAGAAAAAACTGTATTTCAGTTTACCTGGCGCCAGCGCGGCGAGGGTTTTTGCCAGCATGGCCCGCAGAGGGTCAAGTAACTCCTGGCTGTGCAGAGGTTGTTTCGCGAGTTGATTCTGTACGGCGGAAACCACGACTGGATTACGGTGCCCCACGTTGAAAATTCCAAATCCACCCAGGCAATCGACGAACTCCTGCCCCTGGGTGTCGACAAGCGTATTCAGGCTTCCCGCTTGCCACTCTACGGCTCCGTAATCCCCGCCTGCAGTTACAGATTTTCGATACTCTAAGAACCCCGGATTGACATGCTCCTTGAAGTATTCAATCACCTCTCGGTTTAAAGATTTCATTTCCTCATGATCAAGCGTGCGCTTTTCGATGAGATTCAGTGCGTGTGCGCTGCAGGCCAGGGCCGATGCGCTGGAAGGTAACCTGTTCAAAATATGCTCCCGGAGCTCGCGTATCACATGATACTGATTTAAGTATTGCAGTGATTGCGCCATTCCGGCGCGCTTAGCAAAAATCGGGATAAACACCAGGAAACATCTCATTCACGCAACATTTAATGCTGACGTTTAACATTTGCTGGCATTTTGCCCAGGTTAAGGCCGTGAAAACAGATCGGAAAAGCACTTTTCTGCGCTAAAAGTGAGCAATATTTGCACTGTGACGGTGCGTTGGTAGACGTGTAGTTGAATAGTTACTGAATGAAAGTATTTTAAATCAATGGATTAGAATGCGTACAGATTTTGAGGTTTAATCGCAAATTGCGATCTAAATCAAATTTAACAACTAAAGATAAAAAAATTATCGCCGAAATAACATAAGCCGAAAGAGTTAACAACCAGATAACCTGCACAGGACGCAATCATGTCTTCTCATCCCTACGTTAGTCAGCAAAATACACCGCTGGATGATGATATCACCCTCATGTCGACCACCGATTTACAAAGCTATATCACCCACGCGAACGATACCTTTGTCCAGGTCAGTGGCTATCAACTGAATGAATTGCTCGATAAGCCGCACAATCTGGTTCGTCATCCGGATATGCCAAAAGCGGCGTTTGCGGATATGTGGTACACCCTGAAACAGGGCGAGCCATGGAGCGGGATTGTGAAAAACCGGCGTAAGAATGGCGATCACTACTGGGTAAGGGCCAATGCGGTGCCGATGGTACGGGAAGGTCGTGTCACCGGATATATGTCGATTCGTACCCGGGCCACGGACGAGGAGATTGCGGCGGTAGAGCCTTTATATAAAGCGCTGAATGAAGGGCGTTGCAACCGACGTATCCATAAAGGACTGGTGGTACGCAAAGGCTGGCTGGGTAAACTCCCGGCGCTGCCGATTCGCTGGCGAGTGCGCAGCGTAATGGCAATTATGTTTATCGTACTGGCAGCCGCATTGCAGCAAATGGGCGCCGAATGGCCGTTACTACTGATAAGCGCGCTGGTGATGATGCTGGGAACGGCTATTTTCGAATGGCAGATTGTGCGTCCTATTGAGAATGTCGCTCGTCAGGCGCTAAAAGTGGCGACCGGTGAACGAAACAGCGTGTCACATCTTAACCGCAGTGATGAACTGGGCCTGATGCTGCGAGCGGTGGGGCAACTGGGGCTAATGTGCCGTTGGCTCATCCATGATGTCTCCAGTCAGGTGAGCTGTGTGCGCAGCGACAGCGAAACGCTGGCGAAAGGCAGCGATGATTTAAACAAGCATACGCAGCAGACCGTAGAGAACGTGCAGGAAACGGTGACCACTATGAATCAGATGGCGGCATCGGTGAAGCAAAACTCAGAGACCGCCGCCGCGGCCGACAAGCTCTCCATTGCAGCCAGCAGCGCGGCGACGCACGGCGGCGAGGCGATGGATACCGTCATCAAAACTATGGACGATATCGCCAACAGCACCCAGCGGATCGGCACCATTACCACGCTGATTAACGATATCGCTTTCCAGACTAATATTCTGGCCCTGAACGCCGCTGTTGAAGCCGCACGGGCGGGTGAGCAGGGGAAAGGGTTCGCCGTGGTGGCGGGAGAGGTGCGTCATCTTGCCAGCCGCAGCGCCAGTGCAGCCAATGATATCCGCAAGCTGATTGATGCCAGCGCCGATAAGGTGCAGTCCGGATCTGACCAGGTTCACGCCGCAGGGCGCACGATGGATGATATTGTGGCGCAGGTGCAAAACGTGACGCAGTTGATCGCCCAAATCAGTCACTCAACGCTGGAACAGTCAGATGGTCTTTCGAGCCTGACTCGCGCAGTGAATGAATTAAGCAACATTACGCAGAAAAACGCCGAGCTGGTTGAAGAGAGTGCCCAGATTTCCGCGATGGTGAAACATCGCGCTGGTCGTCTGGAAGATGCAGTCACGGTGCTGCATTAATATTAAGGATAAAGGCGGAACGCAGGGTGAACGCGTTCCGCCTGCTCTGTAGATTAATCCAGTTGAGTAATATCCAGCGCAGCGCGATCGATAATACCGATGATTTTTTTGATCTGCGCATCGCTGGTATCACCATGATTGACCCGTAGGTCCAGCACGGCTTTGAAGTTCTCCAGCGCGCGTTTCATCTGCGGGTTCTTGCGTAATTCAAAACCCACGCAGCGGGCTTTAATACGTTCGTGGATATGTTCCAGATGCTCACGGTTTTCATCCAGCCACTGCTGGCCCTGGGTTGTGATCGCAATCTGTTTACGCCCGCCTTCCTCGTCGCTGATGGTGATCAGCTCTTGATCCTGCAAGAAATCCAGCGTCGGATAGACGACGCCCGGGCTCGGGGTATAGTTGCCCTGAGTCAGGGTTTCAATCGCTTTAATCAGCTCATAGCCGTGGCTGGCGTCGCGGGTCAGGATATCCAGAATGACCAGTCGTAATTCTCCGTGACCGAAGAAGCGCTGGCGACGACCGCCGCCGCGACCGTGGCGGTGTCCACAACCCTGTTCGTGGTGATGTTCTTTGTTGCAGCCTTCATGGCGATGTTCTTCACCTTTGCAGCAACCTGCATGGTGTTCGTTGTGGCGGCCTTCGTGGTGATGCCCTTCACCCTTGCAGCAGCCTTCGTGTTGGTGCTCTGTATGCTTGCAGCAACCTTCATGATGGTTTTGCATCATCGTCTCCTGATGTGTTTTAGATATATCTAATTTATATCTAAATATTGTTTTGGTGCAAGACTATAAAATGTTTTTTTGTTTAACTTTATGATTTTTATCTTTTTTAAAGGTGTGTGTTAGCCGTTTAGTCAGAAGGCGACTATATCAAAAAAGTGCTTGCAATCTTTCTGATTAGCAATCATTATCATTTAAAAATTAAATTAGATATATCGTATTATCTTCCGAAGGCGAAAAAATGACAAAAAACACCTCACGCTACCCGCAGCGCGTTCGCAATGAACTGCGTTTTCGGGAACTTACCGTCCTGCGCGTCGAACGTATTAGCGCGGGCTTTCAGCGCATTGTACTGGGCGGTGACGCTCTGGATGGTTTTAGCTCACACGGCTTTGACGACCATACCAAGGTCTTTTTCCCTGAACCGGGCAGCCACTTTGTGCCGCCGGTTGTCACCGATGAAGGTATTGTCTGGGCTGACGGCGTGCGTCCGATATCCCGTGATTACACGCCGTTGTATGACGAAGCACGCCATGAGCTGGCACTGGATTTCTATATTCATGACGGTGGCGTGGCAAGTACGTGGGCGATGAATGCCCGCGAGGGTGACAAGCTGACGGTAGGTGGACCGCGCGGTTCTTTGGTGGTGCCAGAGGACTATGCGTATCAGGTTTACGTGTGTGATGAATCGGGAATGCCTGCGCTACGCCGACGCCTGGAGTCGCTCAGCCGTTTAGCGGTACGTCCGAACGTCACGGCGCTGGTAAGTGTGCAGGATGCCGCGTACCAGGACTATTTTGCCCATCTCGACGGATTTACTATTCAGTGGTTTATCGGCCATGACGAACAGGCGGTGAATGAACACTTATCGCAGCTAAGCGTACCTGCAGATGATTATTACATCTGGATTACCGGCGAAGGTAAGGTGGTCAAAAACCTGAGTGCTCGCTTTGAAACCGAGGCGTTCGATCAGCAACTTGTTCGCGCAGCGGCTTACTGGCATCAGCGTCGTTAATCAGTAATTAGATGGCGGCACGCCAAACGCCTGGCGGAATGCGTAGCTAAATGCCGCGGTGCTTGAATACCCTACGTCGAGTGCCACGGCGGTCACGCTTTTATTTTTCTTCAGCATTAATACGGATTCCAGAATACGCATTTTTTGCTTCCAGACGCTGAAAGGCAATCCGGTTTCTTTTTTGAAATGGCGTGAAAAGGTACGGGCAGACATACCCAGATGCTGCGCCCAGTATTCAACCGAATGCTCCAACGCCGGGGATTCTTGTATTGTTCGGCAAACTTTGGTTAATTCGCGATCCTGCGGCCAGGGTAATACAAAAGCGACTTCCGGAAGCTGCAGAATAATGTCGACCAGGACGCTAACCAGCTTGCCCTCTTTTGACTGGCTATCATAATGGCCCGAAATTAAATTCGTGGCGTAATGAATAAACTCTCTGGCGAAATCACTGATAGCCACCACTTTACATTCATTGATGCTCTCTTCAAGAAAGCTCGGTTTAATATCCAGATTCTCTAAATACACATCATCCAATGCCCAAACCGCATGCTCCGTATTATTCGGGATCCAGATGCCATAATGCGCCGGGATTATCCAGCACTTGCCTGCAACATCAATACGCATACTGCCTTTGCGGGCGAAATGAAACTGCATAAAAGAGTGTGAATGCTGTGGAACATGATGATTGGCTTCCAGGACATACGAGCGAAAGTAAACATCCTGCGGCAGTTCCGTCATGGAGTTATCCGGGAAGGAGTTCCACTGTTTTTGCACGAGAGTTTCCATAAATAAATCGTCAATGCTCCCGATGGTGTGTCCGCTGCTCGATAGATCTTGTCCGCGGATCATAATACATACACTCTGTTTTCCATAATAATCTTGCGTAAGAATTTTTAGCCCACCTTTGGTAAATACCATGAACTCGCTTTGTTCAGATGCTGTCATCGTCAATGAAACAAATGATAACTGGACCCGAATGGGAAAAGAGCTGCTTTCGCAAGCGGATATCAGGATTAATGGCTCCCGTGCCTGGGACATTCAACTTCATCATGCCGGTTTCTTTAAACGGGTACTGCAACAAGGCTCGTTAGGGCTTGGCGAAAGCTATATGGAAGGCTGGTGGGACTGCGAGCGGCTCGATATTCTGTTCTGCAAAATCCTGAAAGCAAAACTTGATCAGCAGATGCCGGGTAACCTGAAAGATATTTTACGTATTGCCAGCGCACGCCTGTTTAATTTGCAGTCGCGGAGCCGCGCGTGGATTGTCGGCAAAGAACATTATGATATTGGTAACGATCTCTTTGCACTGATGCTTGATCCGCATATGCAATATTCCTGCGCTTACTGGAAAGACGCAACCACATTAGACGATGCGCAAAATGCCAAATTAAAAATGATCTGTGAGAAGCTACAACTGAAACCGGGCATGCGTTTACTCGATATTGGTTGTGGCTGGGGCGGGCTGGCGGAATATGCGGCGCGTCATTATGGCGTGGCGGTGGAAGGCGTCACCATTTCCAAAGAGCAGCAAAAAATGGCGCAGCAGCGCTGTGAAGGACTGGACGTTAAGATTCTGCTGCAGGATTATCGCGACCTCGATAAACACTACGATCGCATTGTCTCCGTGGGGATGTTTGAACACGTCGGGCCAAAAAACTACGACACCTATTTCAGCATCGCCGACCGCTGTTTAAAACCGGACGGACTGTTCCTGCTACATACCATTGGTAGCAATAAAAAAGGGATGAGCGTCGATCCGTGGATCAATAAATACATTTTCCCGAACGGCTGCTTACCGGCGATCTCCCATATTGCCGAAGCCAGCGAATCACGGTTTGTGATGGAAGACTGGCATAACTTTGGCAGCGATTACGATAAAACGCTGATGGCGTGGCACGAGCGCTTTAATCAAGCGTGGCCGGAGCTGTCATCACGTTATTCCGCCACCTTCAGAAGAATGTTTAACTACTATTTATGCGCCTGCGCCGGGGCTTTCCGCGCCAGAGATATTGAACTTTGGCAGGTGCTGTTTAGTCGTGGCGTAGAGGGCGGGATCCGCGTTTATCGTTAACGTTCTGCCTGATAAGCGAAGCGCCATCAGGCAGTAAATACCTGAGAAGCGCTCCTTGTTACATCTTAGCCCAGCTCACTCTCCGCCAGCGCTTTAAACACCATCGCTACGGCGTGCGCGCCGGGGTCCATATTTCCGAGTAGGCTTTCGCTGCTCAGATACGATGCGCGACCCGCATTGGCTTTGCTCGACAAACAGGTTCGTTCGGCTCCCGCTTGCGCGGCGTCGAATGCGGCCTGCAGATTTTTCGGCTGTGTAAGCAGAGAGGTCAGGGCCGGTTGCAGCGCATCAATCATCGTGCGATCGCCTTCGTCTGCGCCGCCGTAGAACTTCATCTGCGCCAGCCCCGTATTTAGCGCTTCGACAACGTTAGCGCCCTGTTCCAGTTTCTGCCCGGCGGCGGTAAAGAAGATTGACATCAGCACACCGCTGGAACCGCCCATCACCACGGTCAGACGTTCGCCAATCAGCGCGAACAGCGTGGCAAGGTTATCCAGCGGCAGCTGCTGGCGATGCAGCAGGCTGGCAATTTCACGCGCGCCGGCGGCAAAGGTCGAACCGGTATCGCCATCGCCGACTTTGGCGTCCAGCGCATTCAGATGAGTCTCCAGATCGGAAAGGGTTGCGGTGACCAGCTCCACTATCCCGGCCACCAGGACGTTTGCCGAAGGCTGGAATTCCACGCGGGCGCTTCGCTGAGATGACGCTACGCAGGTGATTTCACGCGGTGGGACCGGCGTCGGCCAGTTGCTGGTTTCCACTTCGGTGAGCAGTGCTTTTTCGATGCTCTCTTCCAGCACGATGGCCGTCAGTGAGAAGCCTTTCATATCCAGCGCGGTGACCAGCGAGGCCGGGCCAATTAGCCAGTCGATACGCGAGTGCAGCGGGCTGCTGGCGAGTTCGCGGGTGATGATGGCCATTTCGGCCACGGAAACGCCGCCAAGATTATTAATCATCACCGCCAGACGACCGGTTTCAGGCAGGGCGGCCAGCAGTTTATCCACCATCAGGTTCACCACTTGCGCACTGTTTTGGGTGTCGATAACCGATGCGCCTGGTTCGCCGTGAATGCCCATACCCAGCTCCGCATGACCCGGATGATGACGAGGGGCTGCGTCGGTTTCTTGCGGCAGATGACAGCTGGAAAGGGCTACGCCCAGGCTAAAGGTGTTGCTGGCTGCGTACTGCGCTTCACGCAGGACGGTGGCGAGGTTATAGCCGCGTTCGGCAAAATAGCCTGCGACTTTATGCACCAGGATAGTTCCCGCAATGCCACGTGGGTGTTTGTTATCCGGCAGGGAGATGTCGTCGCCGACAATCAGCATTTCAACGTTATAGCCAAGGCGACGCGCCTTCTCGGCGGCGAGACCGAAATTAAGACGGTCACCGGTGTAGTTTTTCACAATCAACAAACAGCCAGCCTCACCGGTCACCGCCTGAATGGCGGTCAGTACTGCATCCACGCTCGGGGAGGCGAAAACATCGCCGCAGACCGCAGCGGTTAGCATGCCTTTACCGATAAACCCAACGTGCGCGGGTTCGTGTCCCGAACCGCCGCCGGAAATGACCGCTACGTTATTTTTATTAAGGTCACGACGGACCACGATGCGAATGGCCGGATCGCTTTCCAGACGCGCCAGGTTATTCCATGGGCTGGCGATAATCGCCCCGTCGATGACGTCGCTCACGAGATGGGTGCGTTGGTTAAAAAAGAATTGAGACATAACGGCTCCTCGAGGTTGAGTGAAAGACAAACCCCCGAATGTAGGATCATGGTGCGGAGGCAATGAAGAGATTCTGGCGAAGTCAGCGTGGAAAAAAACAACGCTAAAATGAGTTTCATTACGGAACGTTGATGCTGTTTTTTGTTCCGAAATGAAACTTAAAAAAGCGGGGAATAATCATAATGCGAGCTCGCTCGACTTTTTTCTCCTGCGATCAGCGCCGCTCATACGCCGCAGCCAGCCTTTTTTTGCCGGTTTTAATACAACTGCATGAGTAAAAGAGGAACTGAGCTTCGTGTTTGCCGGAGATTTGGGGGTAAATGTACGGATCGGGATCGCAAACCTTATCATTTTTATGGATAAGCGTTCCAGAATGGAACGTGCGTCGTTTTTATCTGTTTCATATCAGAACAAAATGACGAAAGATTTTTTTGTTCACGCCTCGCCATACAGTTATTGCATCGCTCCGGTACCTCCTGTTTTTGCCGACAGCAACAGGCCAAACAGGTTAACGCCAGGGCTCACCATGTAAAAACATGTACTTATTTGAGGATGAAAGGAATGCTAAAAGTTATTCAATCTCCAGCCAAATATCTCCAGGGCCCTGACGCTTCCACCTTATTTGGTCAATACGCTAAAAATCTGGCGGACAGCTTTTTCGTGATTGCGGATGACTTCGTGATGAAGCTGGCGGGAGAGAAGGTACTCAATGGCCTGCACAGCCACGACATTAGCTGCCACGCAGAACGCTTCAACGGTGAATGCAGCCATATTGAAATTAATCGCCTGATTGCCATTCTGAAACAGCACGGTTGCCGCGGCGTGGTTGGGATTGGCGGCGGGAAAACGTTGGATACCGCCAAAGCGATTGGTTACTACCAGAAGCTACCGGTGGTGGTGATCCCGACTATCGCCTCTACCGATGCGCCAACCAGCGCGCTGTCCGTTATCTATACCGAAGCCGGTGAGTTTGAAGAGTATCTGATCTACCCGAAAAACCCGGATATGGTGGTGATGGACACCGCAATCATTGCCAAAGCGCCGGTACGCCTGCTGGTGGCCGGGATGGGCGATGCACTCTCAACCTGGTTTGAAGCGAAAGCCTGTTATGACGCCAGAGCGACCAGCATGGCGGGCGGACAGTCCACCGTAGCGGCGCTGAGCCTGGCGCGCCTGTGCTATGATACCCTGCTGGCGGAAGGCGAAAAGGCACGCTTTGCCGCGCAGGCTGGCGTGGTGACTGATGCGCTGGAGCGTATTGTCGAAGCGAACACTTACCTCAGCGGCATCGGCTTTGAAAGCAGCGGTCTTGCAGGGGCGCATGCTATCCACAACGGTTTTACGATTCTGGAAGAGTGCCACCATTTGTACCACGGTGAAAAAGTCGCCTTTGGTACGCTGGCGCAGCTGGTGCTGCAAAACAGCCCGATGGAAGAGATCGAAACCGTGCTGAATTTCTGTCAGAAAGTAGGCCTGCCGGTAACGTTAGCGGAAATGGGCGTGAAAGACGACATTGACGGCAAGATCATGGCCGTGGCCAAAGCGACCTGCGCGGAAGGTGAAACCATCCACAATATGCCGTTCCCGGTGACGCCTGAGAGCGTACATGCCGCGATTCTGACGGCAGACCTGCTGGGACAGCAGTGGCTGGCGCGTTAATCAGTCGTCGGTAAGTTTTTATCCGGCATCTTCTCCCCCCTCTGACAGTCTCTGCCGGAGGGGTTGTCTATGGTAAAACAGCGGAAAGGGATATGACGACGCACACTCAGGACATTGGGAAGGAAGTCTCTTCGGTCATTGCCCAGTCATGGCATCGTTGCAGCAAGTTTATGCAGCGGGAAACCTGGCAGGCGCCGCATCAGGCGCAGGGCCTGACCTTTGAGTCGATCTGTCGTCGCAAAACGGCGCTGCTGACGATTGCTCAGGCCGCGCTGGAAGATGCCTGGGAGTTTATGGACGGCCGTCCGTGCGCGCTGTTAATTCTGGATGAATCGGCCTGTATTCTCAGCCGTTGCGGCGATCCGCAGACGGTGGAGCAACTGGCGGAGCTCGGTTTTCGCGACGGCAGTTACTGTGCGGAAAGCATTATTGGCAGCTGCGCGTTGTCGCTGGCGACGATGCCGGGGCAACCGACAAAAACCTCTGGCGATCAGCACTTTAAACAGGCGTTGCATCCGTGGTCGTTCTGCTCTACGCCAGTATTCGATAACCATGGTCGACTGTTTGGCTCCATCTCGTTGTGCTGTCTGGTAGAGCATGAGTGCGTTTCTGATTTATCCCTGACGCTGGCGATTGCCAGAGAAGTCGGCAACTCATTGCTGACTGACAGCCTGCTGGCTGAATCCAACCGCCATCTGAACCAGATGTACGGGCTGCTGGAGAGTATGGATGATGGCGTGATGGCCTGGAACGAACAGGGCGTATTGCAGTTCCTCAATGCGCGCGCGGCGCTGCTTTTGCATCTCGACGCGCAGGCCAGCCAGGGGAAGAATATTAACGACCTGCTCAATCTCCCCATGCTGCTGCGTCGGGCGATCAAACATGCCCGCGGCCTGAATCATGTCGAAGTCACCTTTGAAAGCCAGCACCAGTTTATTGATGCCGTCATCACCCTGAAACCGATTGTTGAAGAGCAGGGCAACAGCTTTATCCTGCTGCTGCATCCGGTGGAGCAAATGCGTCAACTGATGACCAGCCAGCTCGGCAAGGTGAGCCACACCTTTGAGCAGATGTCGACAGACGATCCAGAAACCCGACGCTTGATCCATTTCGGTCGTCAGGCGGCGAGGGGAAGTTTCCCGATTCTGCTGTGCGGGGAAGAGGGCGTCGGTAAAGAGCTACTGAGTCAGGCCATTCACAATGAAAGCGAACGCGCCAGCGGGCCGTATATCGCCGTGAACTGCCAGCTGTATGCCAACAGCGTACTGGGGCAGGATTTTATGGGCAGTGCGCCCACTGATGATGAAAACGGGCGGCTAAGCCGTCTTGAACTGGCGAACGGCGGCACGCTGTTTCTGGAAAAAATTGAATATCTGGCGCCGGAGTTACAATCCGCGTTGCTGCAGGTGATCAAGCAGGGGGTTTTAACACGCCTGGATGCCCGGCGGCTGATTCCGGTGGATGTCAAAGTGATCGCCACCACCACGGTTGATCTCGCGAATCTGGTGGAGCAAAACCGCTTTAGCCGTCAGTTGTATTACGCGCTGCACTCTTTTGAGATCGTTATCCCGCCGCTGCGGGCGCGGCGTAACAGTATTCCATCGCTGATTTATACGCGGTTGAATAGCCTGAAAAAACGCTTTTCATCCAGCCTGAAGATCGACGACGACGCGTTGGCACAACTGGTGGCCTATTCGTGGCCGGGTAATGATTTTGAGCTGAACAGCATTATTGAAAACATCGCCATCAGCAGTGATAACGGCCATATTCGGCTGAGCAATCTGCCGGATTATCTGTTTGCCGAACGCCCTGGTCTGGAGACGGCGTCTTCACTGCTGCCCGCCAGCCTGACCTTTACCGCCATCGAGAAAGAGGCGATTATCCATGCCGCCCGCGTGACCAGTGGGCGTGTTCAGGAGATGTCGCAACTGCTGAATATTGGTCGCACCACCCTGTGGCGTAAGATGAAGCAGTACGACATCGATGCCAGCCAGTTTAAGCGCAAACATCTGGAGTAGTTTCTTCGATTCTGGCCATCGAGAACAGCGCATCCGACAGCCGGTTGATATAACGCCTGGCCTCATCGCGTAACGTCAGCGTTCTTCCCATCGCGATGAGGATCCGCTCCAGCCGACGCGTCAGGGTTCGCGCAACGTGCAGCTGTGCCGATGCCAGATTTTTCCCCGGAATAACAAACTCTTTGAGCGGGCCGCTTTGCGCCATATTGCGGTCAATAAGCTGCTCCAGCGCCTGAATATCCTCTTCGCCAATACGCTGTTTTAAGCGTGTGAGTCCTTTCTGATCGCTGGCGAGTTCCGCCCCCAGTACGAACAGCATCTTCTGCATAGCGCGCAATTCCTGGCGTAGCTCGGCCTGGCGCGTGCTGGCATAGCAGACGCCAAGCTGGGAAATCAGTTCATCCACCGTGCCGTAGGCCTCAACGCGGATGTCGTCTTTATCGATACAGCTGCCGCCAAACAGCGCGGTCGTGCCGTTATCGCCGGTTCGGGTATAGATGCGGTACATTTATTTTATCTCGCTGAAGGGAAGAACTTTAACCAGTTGACCGGCATTGGCGCCGAGCGTGCGGATCTGTGCTGTCCCGGCGCGGGTATGCCCGCAGACCAGCGCCCGATCCTCGGGCAACTGGGCATGGGTTAAGGCAATATCACCGGTGGCGTTGAGACCGAGACCCACGCGCAGCGTCGAACTTTTGGCTGCCAGTTTGCTGAGCGCCAGCGCGCAATCATGATCGTTGCAACAGATTGCCCGGCAGGGAACGCCTTGCTCTTCCAGCCCCCAGCACAGCTCATCAAGCACGCGAGTACCCTGCCAGCGTGAGTGATAAAACAGGTGTACGCCCGGTGATGAAAGTGACATTGCGCCCCCTGCGTTATCAGAATGCCTGACGGAAGATCTCGGCAATTTCTTTCTCGTTCCCTTTGCGCGGGTTGGAGAAGGCGTTGCCGTCCTTCAGCGCCATTTCCGCCATATACGGGAAATCGGCTTCTTTGACGCCCAGATCGCGCAGATGCTGCGGAATACCGATGTCGGCGGAGAGGCGGGCAATAGCATGAATGGCCAGCTCGGCGGCATCCATGGTGGAGAGTCCGTCCGTGTTTTCGCCCATAAACTCTGCGATGTCGGCAAATTTTTCCGGGTTAGCGATCAGGTTATAGCGCGCTACGTGCGGCAGCAGTACGGCATTCGCCACGCCGTGCGGCATGTCGTAAAGACCGCCAAGCTGATGCGCCATCGCGTGAACGTAGCCGAGGTTGGCGTTGTTGAAGGCCATACCCGCCAGCAGGGAGGCGTAGGCCATGTTCTCGCGAGCTTTCAGGTTGCTGCCCAGCGCCACGGCCTGGCGCAAGTTACGGGCGATCAGGCGGATCGCCTGGATAGCGGCAGCGTCGGTGACCGGGTTGGCATCTTTGGAAATGTAGGCTTCCACGGCGTGGGTCAGGGCGTCCATCCCGGTGGCCGCAGTCAGTGGGGCTGGCTTGCCGAGCATCAGCAGCGGATCGTTAATGGAGACCGACGGCAGGTTGCGCCAGCTGACAATCACAAACTTCACTTTGGTTTTGGTATTGGTCAGCACGCAGTGGCGGGTGACTTCGCTGGCGGTACCGGCGGTGGTATTCACCGCAACGATCGGCGGCAGCGGGTTGGTCAGGGTTTCAATCCCGGCATAGCTGTAGAGATCCCCTTCGTGAGTCGCCGCGATACCGATGCCTTTACCGCAATCATGCGGGCTACCGCCGCCAACGGTAACGATGATGTCGCAATGCTCTTTCCGAAAGACCTCCAGGCCGTCGCGCACGTTGGTGTCTTTGGGGTTTGGCTCAACGCCGTCAAAAACCACGACGTCAATACCGGCTTCACGCAGATGCGTGAGGGTTTTATCTACCGCGCCGTCTTTAATTGCCCGCAGACCTTTATCAGTGACCAGCAGCGCTTTTTTACCGCCCAACAGTTTACAGCGTTCGCCGACCACGGAAATAGCATTGGGGCCAAAGAAGTTCACATTTGGCACCAGGTAATCAAACATACGATAGCTCATAATATACCTTCTTAGATTTAAATTATAATTCAGAGAAAAAATTCAATGCGGTTTCTGCTAATAACCTGTCTTGTTCGACGGTACCGCCACTTACGCCAACGGCACCGATTACTTTGCCGTTTAATATGACAGGTAAACCGCCGCCAAAAATAACAATTCGTTGTTGATTGGTGAGCTGCAAGCCATATAGAGAGGCACCTGGTTGTACCGCATCGGTAATTTCATGGGTACCCTGTCGCAGGCAGCAGGCGGTATAAGCTTTATTAAGAGAGATATCACAGCTGGTGACAAACGCGTCGTCCATACGTTGCATTAGCAGCGTGTTCCCGCCGTGATCCACCACGGAAAATACCACCGGAACGTTGATTTCAAGCGCTTTAGCCTCGACGGCCTGCGCCATTTTCTTTGCAGCCGCCAGCGTAATGGTGGCGATTTGTTGGCTCTTATTCACATTCTCTCCTGAAAAGGTTGTAGGGCTGAGGTCACGAAAATATCGCGCAACAGCTATTTTTATCATTGGCTTTATCTTATTTTCTCGCCCCGCGTTATTAAGTCAATAGGGTGGGGATTTCAAAAATATTACGTTCAGTTTCCTGTTGTGGCGTTTATTGATAATGATCATTTAACCTCGTCACAATTCACGGCGAATATTCCTGAGCAGCGTTTCAATATGAAACGATGAGTTTTTATTACGTACCAAATTGGAACGAAATTAATTTTATTTTTTTATTGTCCTGCTCATTTAGAGTTCGGCTATTGCTGATGAAAGGCGAATGCCGGGTGTTGTGTCCCCGGCAATACGGCCCGGCGTCCCTATTTTTTATCTTTTGAGTCCATAAACTATGAGAAGATCAAAACGATTCGAAGTGCTTGCCCAGCGGCCTGTAAATCAGGATGGGCTAATTGGCGAATGGCCTGAAGAGGGGCTGATCGCAATGGAAAGCCCTTACGATCCGGCTTCGTCGGTGAAGGTGGAAAATGGTCGTATTGTTGAGCTGGACGGCAAGAGCCGCGCCGAGTTCGACATGATTGACCGGTTCATTGCCGATTACGCGATTAACGTGCCCGAGGCCGAGCGCGCCATGCAGCTCGACGCGCTGGAGATCGCCAGAATGCTGGTGGATATCCACGTCAGTCGGGAAGAGATCATTGCCATTACGACTGCCATCACCCCGGCGAAAGCGGTGGAGGTGATGGCGCAAATGAACGTGGTGGAGATGATGATGGCGCTGCAAAAAATGCGCGCCAGACGCACCCCCTCCAATCAGTGCCACGTGACCAACCTGAAAGATAACCCGGTACAGATTGCTGCCGACGCTGCTGAAGCGGGGATCCGTGGCTTTTCCGAACAGGAAACAACGGTCGGGATCGCCCGCTATGCGCCGTTTAACGCCCTGGCGCTGCTGGTGGGGTCCCAATGCGGTCGCCCCGGCGTGCTGACGCAATGCTCCGTTGAAGAGGCCACGGAGCTGGAACTGGGAATGCGCGGGCTAACCAGCTACGCCGAAACGGTGTCGGTATATGGCACGGAGTCGGTGTTTACCGATGGCGATGATACGCCGTGGTCAAAAGCGTTTCTTGCCTCGGCGTATGCTTCTCGTGGTCTGAAGATGCGCTACACCTCCGGCACCGGCTCGGAAGCGCTGATGGGCTATTCCGAAAGTAAATCGATGCTTTATCTGGAGTCGCGTTGCATTTTTATCACCAAAGGCGCGGGCGTACAGGGGTTACAAAACGGCGCGGTCAGCTGTATCGGCATGACCGGCGCTGTGCCGTCGGGGATTCGCGCGGTGCTGGCGGAAAACCTGATTGCCTCGATGCTCGACCTTGAAGTGGCCTCCGCCAATGACCAGACCTTTTCCCACTCCGATATTCGTCGTACTGCTCGCACCCTGATGCAGATGCTGCCGGGCACCGACTTTATCTTCTCCGGCTATAGCGCGGTACCGAACTACGACAACATGTTTGCCGGGTCGAACTTCGACGCTGAAGACTTCGATGATTACAACATTCTGCAACGCGATCTGATGGTTGATGGGGGCCTGCGTCCGGTCACGGAAGAGGAGACAATCGCCATCCGCAATAAGGCCGCACGCGCCATTCAGGCGGTGTTCCGCGAACTGGGCCTGCCGCTGATTAGCGATGAAGAGGTGGAGGCCGCCACTTACGCTCACGGCAGCAAAGATATGCCCGCGCGCAATGTGGTGGAAGATTTGGCTGCCGTGGAAGAGATGATGAAACGCAATATCACCGGGCTGGATATCGTCGGCGCGTTGAGTTCCAGCGGCTTCGAAGACATCGCCAGCAATATCCTCAACATGCTGAGGCAGCGTGTTACTGGTGATTACCTGCAAACGTCGGCCATTCTGGATCGTCAGTTCGACGTCGTCAGCGCCGTTAATGACATCAACGATTATCAGGGACCCGGCACCGGCTATCGCATCTCTGCCGAACGTTGGGCGGAAATTAAAAATATTGCGGGCGTGGTTCAGCCCGGCTCGATCGAATAAGGCGGTACACAGTGGAATGCACAACTGAACGTAAGCCGGTTTTCACCTTGCAGGTGAGTGAAGGCGAGGCGGCTAAAGCGGACGAACGCGTGGATGAAGTCGTGATAGGCGTCGGCCCCGCCTTTGATAAGTATCAGCACAAAACATTGATTGATATGCCGCACAAAGCGATTTTGAAAGAGCTGGTTGCCGGCATTGAAGAAGAGGGGCTGCATGCACGGGTGGTGAGGATTCTGCGCACCTCGGATGTTTCATTTATGGCATGGGATGCGGCAAATCTCAGCGGTTCTGGCATCGGGATTGGTATCCAGTCGAAAGGAACCACGGTGATTCATCAGCGCGATCTGCTGCCTCTGAGCAACCTTGAGCTGTTCTCTCAGGCTCCGCTGCTGACGCTGGAAACCTATCGCCAGATTGGTAAAAACGCCGCGCGCTATGCACGTAAAGAGTCGCCTTCGCCAGTGCCAGTGGTTAATGACCAGATGGTACGACCCAAATTTATGGCCAAGGCCGCGCTGTTTCATATCAAAGAGACCAAACACGTGGTGCAGGATGCTGCGCCTGTCACGCTGCATATTGCACTCGTAAGGGAATGACCATGAACGACAACATCATGACCGCGCAGGATTATCCATTAGAGACCCGCTGCCCGGAGAAAATCCAGACTCCTACCGGCAAACCGCTAACCGAGATTACCCTTGAGAATGTGCTGGCGGGCCGCGTAGGTCCGCAGGATGTGCGTATTTCTCAGCAAACGCTGGAGTACCAGGCGCAGATTGCCGAACAGATGCAGCGTCACGCCGTGGCGCGTAATTTCCGTCGTGCGGCGGAGCTTATAGCAATTCCGGATGCCCGTATTCTTGAAATTTATAACGCGCTGCGGCCGTTTCGTTCTTCGTTCGCCGAGCTTCAGGCCATTGCCGATGAACTGGAACATACCTGGCATGCCACGGTGAACGCCGGGTTTGTCCGCGAGTCGGCAGAGGTGTATCTGCAGAGAAACAAGCTGCGTAAAGGCAGCCAGTGACGGAGGTTGTATGCCGTTAATTGCAGGGATTGATATCGGCAACGCCACCACCGAAGTGGCGTTGGCGCAGCATGGCCGGTTTATCGCCAGCGGGATTGTCGCCACGACCGGTATGAAAGGCACACGGGACAATATTGCCGGGGTGGTGGCCTCCCTGCAGCAGGCGCTGAATAACACCCCGTGGTCGCTTCAGGACGTGGCGAAAATCTGCATCAACGAGGCGGCACCGGTGATTGGCGATGTGGCGATGGAAACCATCACTGAAACCATCATTACCGAATCAACAATGATTGGGCATAACCCGCAAACGCCCGGCGGCGTTGGCGTGGGAATGGGAACTACCATCGCCGTGGAGAAGCTGGCGGCGTTGAGCGAAGATCGGTTTACCCAGGGCTGGATCCCGCTGGTCGGTGAGGAGAAGGATTTCCTCGAGGCGGTTTGGTTTATCAATGAAGCGCTGGATCGCGGGGTCAACGTGGTAGCGGCGATCCTGAAAAAAGATGATGGCGTGCTGGTGAACAATCGTCTGCGTCGAACAATGCCGGTGGTAGATGAAGTCACCCTGCTGGAGAAGGTGCCGGAAGGTGTGCTGGCGGCGGTGGAAGTGGCGGCCCCAGGACAGGTGGTGCGAGTGCTGTCGAATCCTTATGGCATCGCGACCTTCTTTACCCTGACGCCCGAGGAAACGCAAACTATCGTCCCCATCGCCAGAGCGCTAATTGGCAACCGTTCCGCCGTGGTGCTGAAAACCCCGCAGGGTGATGTGCGCTCAAGGGTGATCCCGGCGGGTAAGATCTTTATCCGCGGCGAAAAGCGCGGCGGTGAAGCCGACGTAGCGCAAGGCGCACAGGCCATTATGCAGGCGATGAGCACCTGTGCGCCCGTGTGCGATATTCGTGGTGAAGCAGGTACGCATGCAGGTGGCATGCTGGAGCGGGTGCGTAAGGTGATGGCCTCGCTGACCGGTCACGACATGCACGCGGTGTATATTCAGGATCTGTTGGCGGTGGATACGTTTATTCCGCGCAAGGTGCAGGGCGGTATTGCCGGGGAGTGTTCAATGGAGAACGCCGTTGGCATTGCGGCGATGGTGAAATCCGATCGCTTACAGATGCAGGCCATCGCCAGTGAGCTGAGCGCCCGGTTAAACATCCCGGTTGAAGTCGGCGGCGTGGAGGCCAACATGGCTGTTGCCGGTGCGTTAACAACGCCCGGATGTGCTGCACCGCTGGCGATCCTCGATTTAGGCGCAGGCTCTACCGATGCCGCCATTATCAATAGCGATGGCGTTGTGAAAGCGGTCCATCTGGCTGGCGCGGGGAATATGGTCAGCCTGTTGATTCAAACCGAGCTGGGCTTAAGCGATCCGTTTCTGGCGGAGGAAATTAAAAAATACCCGCTGGCAAAAGTGGAGAGCCTGTTCAGCATTCGCCACGAGAACGGCGCGGTGGAGTTTTTTCGCGAACCGCTCAGTCCGTCAGTGTTTGCCAAAGTCGTTTATCTGAAAAACGGCGAGCTGATCCCCGTAGATAACCAGACCTCGCTGGAAAAAATTCGGTTGGTGCGCCGACAGGCCAAAGAGAAAGTTTTTGTGACCAACTGCCTGCGCGCTTTACGCCAGGTGTCACCCGGCGGCTCTATTCGCGATATGACTTTTGTGGTGCTGGTGGGCGGCTCCTCGCTGGATTTCGAAATCCCGCAGATGATCACCGACGCGCTGGCGCATTACGGCGTGGTTGCCGGACAGGGCAACATCCGTGGTACCGAAGGGCCGCGTAATGCGGTAGCGACCGGGCTGGTTTTGGCCGGGATAGTGAATTAATCGTGCAGAAAACAGCCGCCGCAAGCGTTTAGCTGCGGGGTAAATCAAATAAAGGTGATGTTCTCTTTGATATCCCGGCGGAGTTGGGTACATAGTATAAATGTGTCTCTCACGTGGTTAATTTTAAGGATAAGAGCATGCCAACAGCAATTGAGAAAGCATTGGATTTTATTGGTGGTATGAACACTTCGGCGTCAGTACCCCATTCAATGGATGAAAGTACCGCTAAGGGAATCTTAAAGTATTTGCATGACTTAGGTGTGCCAGCGAGTCCGGAAGCTGTGATGGCACGGGGTGAGCAGGAGGGATGGAATCCCGAGTTCACGAAAAAAGTGGCCGGATGGGCAGGAAAAGTGGCCTCCGGTAACCGCATCCTTATCAAGAACCCAGAATATTTTTCAACCTATATGCAGGAGCAGCTCAAAGAGCTAGTTTGAGCTGACTATCGAATCAAACTCTAACGGACGTTTCCATCTCTGGATGGCGACGTCCAGAGGGGGGACAGTGACCAGCTTGTTGCTGGACAGAGGCATCCCGTAATATATCTTCACGCCCCGCCTGCCGTATTCTTCCCGGCTCTTATTTCACATTTTGGTGCGAACAGATATTGATTTGTTCCAGCAGGAATCCTTTTGGCTCGTGCCAACATCTACGGAAGAGCCCCCAAAAAAAGGACCTGCGATTTCTCGCAAGTCCTTGAATCTTGGTGGCCCCTGCTGGACTTGAACCAGCGACCAAGCGATTATGAGTCACAATTTGAAGTGAGTGAAATCAATAACTTGCTGATTTTAAAGATTTCTCTGAGCTGAATAGTGATGAAAAGTGGCGAATAGAGTTGCGCTCTGCTGCCACTTTGCTGCCAATTTATGGGACGTATTCGGAGACAAATTTAAAAATCCAAAATTCAGGCTTATTCAGATAATTTATTTTTTATGAAATCGACAAGATAACTTACATTGTCGGGACACATCATCGCTAGGTTTATGCAGCATCTATCCAGCATTTCAGATTCATTAACACCAAGCAATAGCGCAGCTTCGTAAAATTCTTTATGTTTTTCTGAGCCTGCACCACGATTTAGTGCAGCTGTAGTAACGTCAGGTTCCCCATTTACCAGTATTGAAAGATTATCTACATATTCTAAATTTTTACTTATAATCCATTTTTCAGGCCACTCATTGCCGGGCATGTAGTTTATATTCTCTGAGAACCACTGCGTGAACTCTTCGTGGTTCTTTTCTAGCATAGAATGTGCACATTTTAGGTTGTCTTTATAAAATCTTTTTTGGTCACCATCAAAAATTGTTATTACTTTATTTTTCTTCCCCCTTTGGAAAATAGCGGCCATTTGACGTGACAATGAGCTAGCTGAGCCAATTACTTCAATTTGCAATCTTGAACGGATATTACTAGGAAGAACGCTTGATAAAAGCTTTGCTGCAACTACATCCTCAACCAACACATCGAGTTCTTGAGAGTTTTCCGAGCTTAATTTTCCAAAGGCATATTCAGGAGATATTTCAGTATTAATTATGGTTTTAGAGTTTATACTTTCAATATAGACTCTGGCATCGTCTGGGATACATCCAAATATTATATCTGAGTGAGTGGTGAATATAATTTGTAGCTTTCTTTTATGAGAGGCGGACTTTAATCTTTCAATAAGCTTAACCTGTGCTTCCGCATGAAGGCCCAACTCGATTTCATCAACAATGATTAATGCTCCAGGTTCTGCTGAATATAATATCGAGAATATTTCGAAGAGCGCATTCTCTCCCGCCCCCATGTTGAATCCAGATATTGTTTTACCTTCATGCGTGACAATTGGTAACCTATATCTTGAGTGTGAAACAAATTTAAAATCATCATATTTTTTGTTAAGTATATAACCTACATTGTCTCTTATTTCATTTTCACACCCTAACTCATGGCCATTAAATATAAATAACTTAGCATAACTCTTGGATTGACTTTTTTCACTGTGGGGAACTATTCGTTCAATTCCCAAGAAGATTACTTGACGTTTCACTCTCTTGTCGTAATTATTCCATTTTCCTCCTTTCTTTTTAAAACGTAGTTGCCTACCAATCCCTTTTCCTGTGGGTACTGTCTTAGACGGTGTCCAGTTGTTATGAGCAATATGATATCCTATTGCTATTCCTTCTTGAGGCACTTCGTCAGAATGCTGAATGAAAAAATCTGCAAAAGTATAATAAGGCTTTCTTTTTCCAGACATAATATGCTTATCTTCAGCACTATGATAAGCACAAGCAATCATAGCTAATAAAGTCGATTTTCCAGATCCATTTCTTCCAGCTATTGCTAGCAATGGATAATCTATTTTAATTTCAAATGAGGATAAGGAGCGTAACCTTCCTTGCTCGAGAGCTACTTTTCTTAAAAGCGCGTGCTCTAGTGAATTTGAAAACCATTTTCTTAAACTTAAGTCAGTTTGACTTTCTCTATACTTCATTTTTTCCTCAGTATAAATTTGTAATTTTTTTACTCGAAGTTATTGAATCGGAAATTATGTGTAAGAATATCAAAAGGTTTTGTTTTCATTATTAACTCAGCCTATCAAGAGGGTTAAGCAACATAGCTTCTGATAAATGATCTGGTGCAAAGTGTGCATATCGCATTGTCACTTTAATGTCTGTGTGCCTAAGTATACGTTGAAGCACTAGTATGTTGCCGCCGTTCATCATAAAATGAGACGCGAAGGTATGACGCAAAACATGCGTAAGTTGTCCAGCTGGCGTCTCAATGCCTGCACGTTGCATAGCTTTTCTAAAAGCTGAATAGCATGGTTTAAAAAGCAACTGCGCCTTCCTGCTTGATGGTAGCTCAACCTGTGATTTTTCAGTTATCGGAACCGCGCGATTTTTCTTGCCTTTGGTTTCTACGTAGATGATCTGGCCGGCGCGGATTTGGTTTCCTTTCAAACCTTCTGCCTCACTCCATCGTGCGCCAGTTGCCAAGCAGATTTTCACAATGGTAGCCAGGTCTTTGGAGCGGCTTTTCTCACATTCGGCGAGGAGGGTTCTAATTTCCTCAATGGTAAGATACGCCATCTCCGACTCACTGATTTTAAACTCGCGCATATTCTCTAACGGATTTGGAGCGGTCCATTCGTCCAACCGGCGCAGTTCATTAAACATCGCCCTGAAATACGCCAGTTCTAAATTTACTGTGCGAGGCGTAACCGTCTTCACTCGAGTGGAGCGGGTTATTTTTCCACTTAATCGCTGCTCGCGATAAGATGCAAAAATCTTGGCGTTAAACTCGGTTGCTAGTGGGTTTCCCATCGACTCACAGGCGAACGCCATTGTGGTTCGCCGCTTCTCACCATCAGCCAAAGTAATACCATGCGTGTTAAACCACAATTCAACCAGTTCGATTACTCGCCGCTTATCTGCTTTCTCTCCCAGCCAAGGCTTATCCTGAGCCTGT
Source organism: Citrobacter sp. 506 (assembly GCF_050434985.1). NCBI lineage: Bacteria > Pseudomonadati > Pseudomonadota > Gammaproteobacteria > Enterobacterales > Enterobacteriaceae > Citrobacter > Citrobacter sp. 506. The sequence goes on along the minus strand of NZ_JBNDJN010000004.1, from coordinate 239,098 downwards.
TCTTTTACAAACTTCTCATAGGATTGTGCTTCACCCTTAGTTGCAAACTGGCGGCGTATCCTTTTGCCGTTACGGCCGTTTGGGAAAACCTGAGCCTGCCATTTACCGTTGCTTAATTTGCTGACTGCCATAGCTTAACTCTGGTTTGTTGAACGCATTAGGCTTTGCCAGTGTTCCTCACTGAGGATTTTAAGAGGGGCGCCTTTATTGTCGCGGTAGTCAATAGCCTGCTCAATTTTTCTACCAAAACTTTGGAATTTCCAATCTTTAGAGCTAAGTGCTCCTATGATGAGGTAATCCAAATCTTGGGTTACGCGATCTGATATTTTACAACCTAGTTTAATTAGGTCGGCTTCACACTGGCGGCGAGAGCCACATAAGAACTTCCCTGTGAGGCACACCTTGCTGCTTTCTGAGGTGAACTTTTCTATGAAGTCCACTGGTGACGTTGTCGAATACCCGTCTACTATGCCCTCAGAGATGTTAGAGCCTGTGAACGCGGTGATCTCCTGTAATAATTCAATGCGTTCGTCCCCAGTTATTATCCCGTCACTGAGAATTTCTCTGACTAATTCATACAAATGTTTACCAGGATAGTTATTTTTAAGGCAAGCATTAGTGGAGAGGAACCAATTAAGATAGCTAATTTCGTCATTACTCAGATGATAATCAGAAGCCATTCCTTTGCATAACCCTTCTAGTAGATGCTTGTCTGAATCAACAGAATAAAGGTCAATATTTGGAGTGTCGATTAGGCCGCGCTGCATCTCAAGCAGTAATTCTTTTAAATCGTCTAGTTCGTTTTGTTCAACGATACCATCAGAGAGAATGTCTGTAATCTTATCTCTAATGCAACCCACATAATAGTTTTGAGAAATTATTTCTGATTCTAATAACCATGTATCAAGAAAAATCATTTCCTTTTCACTAACTTTTCCATCGCAGGTTATACCTTCGATAATGTTAATAAGGTTTGCTATGGCTTTATCTCTATTATTTGAGTAGTTTAATGCGCTGAACTGACTCATTTTAAATCTCCTTATTCCATAAACTCAGTTTTGCTGATGACTTTTCCGAGAACCTTGATTTCAGATACAGAGCATTCAAATGATGCTTTGCCGTTCTCTACGCGTATACGGCCTCCTGGGAAGCGGTAAAGCTCTCGTACACTCGCGATTCCATCAATTTCAATAAACCAGAAACCGTCTACCAGCTCGCCTTCGTAGCTGTCTGCTAGATATGTTGTTTTATCAGCCGTCAAAATGAATGGTGATGTTAAGCCGTCGGGAATGGTTGACCTATCAGTTATGATTTCTTTTTGGGTAGCAATGTTCCCATTTGTGATGTCTATGTGTTTTAGATGCACGGTTTCGTGATCGCGCCCATCCACAAATTTATTGCCAGTGCCCGTACTTAGCCAGATTAATGATGCGCCCGTTTCGAGATGGCAAACTATGACCCAATCAGCCGGGAATGTGTCGCGCGCATACCTGTTCGCCATGGTGCTCTGAGATACACCTAATTGATTACATAGGGATATTCTGGTCGTAAACCCATAGGCTTCAAGGATGCGCCCTATCACCTCTTTACCACCTCTATTCTGGAATATAAAATCTCGAATCAAGCTGATATCATCATTTTTCGTTAAGCTTGTGGTTGACACGTTCATTTGGTGATCCTAATATCTCGATTCAAGATGTTGTGAATAGTGTGAAACAGTGACGAGTAGTAAGTTCGTCGCTCAAATTGAGGAATAGTGCATCATGAATCGTAACTTTTCAATGCGCCCCAGCATCAATCTTGTGGTGTCTGAGCTATTCATCACACTGGATGAGTTCTGTTGTCGCACTGGCTACAAGCTTAGCTATGCCCGTCAGATGATCCGCGAGGGTCGTTTACCTATCCGCAAGAAGGAACGCTCAACCAATGGTTTGCATTTCGTCACAGCATCTACCAGATTCTTATCAAAGTTGCACTGGGTGTCAGTGTTAGAACATACCTTTGGAGTTTCAGCTGCTTTTTCATCGTCACCACTGCCAACGAAATACATGATTATTCCCACAATGATAATCAGTATCAGACAGCCGCTAAGTTTCTGCTTTGCACCAAAGCCAGGATCTTTTACGCCACAGTGTGGGCAGGTCTTTGCAGAGGTTGATACTTCTTTTTTGCATTCTTTGCATTTAGTGAGTGCCAGAAACATTTCCTTATAAATTTTGCGCCTGAATCATAACCAGCCATGAGCAAAATGTAAAAAATGGGCATGGTGTTGGATTAGGATGCGGACGAGGAGGGGGGCTCTTTTGGCATGAGGGGACAAAAAGGGGACACTGACTATTTAAAATAAAAAAGCCACCTTCTCAAAGGTGGCTTAATTATATGATTTTAAAGCTAAAATTTGGTGGCCCCTGCTGGACTTGAACCAGCGACCAAGCGATTATGAGTCGCCTGCTCTAACCACTGAGCTAAGGGGCCGTGGCGGTGGATTATAAAGTAACTCCGCGTTGCAATCCAGACATAAGCGTACGGATGCTGTTTTTATAAACAATGTATTTTCAGTCCGTTATACTTGTTCCTCTGATGTATTGATGGGAGTAATTATGGTTAAGGACATACTGGCGCCGGGGCTGCGGGTGGTGTTTTGCGGCATCAATCCGGGGTTGTCTTCCGCAGGTACAGGATTCCCCTTTGCACATCCCGCTAATCGCTTCTGGAAGGTCATCCATCAGGCGGGATTTACCGATCGCCAGCTCAAACCCGAAGAGGCACAACACTTGCTGGACTTCCGTTGCGGCGTGACTAAATTTGTCGACAGACCGACGGTGCAAGCCAATGAAGTGAAGCTACAGGAGATGCGCAACGGCGGCCGTAAGCTCATTGAGAAAATAGAAGAGTATCAGCCCGCCGCACTCGCAATCCTTGGGAAGCAGGCATTTGAGCTGGGCCTCAGCCAGCGTGGGGCGCAATGGGGAAAACAAACGCTGACTATTGGCGCGACGCAAATATGGGTTTTGCCGAATCCCAGCGGGTTAAGTCGGATTACTCTGGATAAACTGGTGGAGGCGTATCGGGAAGTGAATGACGCCCTGGCCAGGCGGGGACTATAAAGAAAAACGCCACCTTGCGGTGGCGTTTATGCTTATGCGGCGAGATTAATCGTCAAGGAAGCTACGCAGCACTTCAGAGCGGCTCGGGTGGCGCAGTTTACGCAGCGCTTTCGCTTCGATCTGACGGATACGTTCGCGGGTAACGTCGAACTGTTTACCGACTTCTTCCAGCGTGTGGTCGGTATTCATATCGATACCGAAACGCATACGCAGAACTTTCGCTTCACGGGCGGTCAGGCCAGCCAGAACGTCGTGCGTTGCGGCACGCAGGCTCTCGGTAGTAGCAGAATCCAGCGGCAGCTCGAGGGTGGTATCCTCGATGAAATCACCCAGATGCGAATCTTCATCGTCGCCGATCGGCGTTTCCATGGAGATAGGCTCTTTAGCGATCTTCAGCACTTTACGGATCTTGTCTTCCGGCATCAGCATGCGTTCAGCCAGCTCTTCTGGCGTCGGCTCGCGGCCCATCTCTTGCAGCATCTGACGGGAGATACGGTTGAGCTTGTTGATGGTCTCAATCATATGTACCGGGATACGGATGGTACGTGCCTGATCCGCGATCGAGCGGGTGATCGCCTGACGGATCCACCAGGTTGCATAGGTAGAGAACTTGTAACCACGACGGTATTCAAACTTATCAACCGCTTTCATCAGACCGATGTTACCTTCCTGAATCAAATCCAGGAACTGCAGACCACGGTTGGTGTATTTCTTGGCGATAGAGATAACCAGACGTAAGTTCGCTTCAACCATCTCTTTTTTCGCACGGCGGGCTTTCGCTTCACCGATGGACATGCGACGGTTGATGTCTTTAACCTGCTCGATGGTCAGGCCGGTTTCTTCTTCAATCTGCTGCAGTTTCTGCAGTCCGCGGTGAACATCATCTGCCACGTCGTGCAGTTTTTCAGACCACGGTTTGTTCATCGCGATTGCCGCGTTGAACCAGGTTTCGCTGGTTTCGTTGCCAGTGAACAGGGTGATGAAGTTTTTCTTCGGCATTTTGCACTGCTCAACGCAGAGCTTCATGATCAGACGTTCCTGAGTACGCACGCGGTCCATCATGACGCGCATGCTGTTTACCAGGTAGTCGAACTGCTTCGGCACCAGGCGGAACTGTTTGAACACTTCAGACAGCTTCTGAATTTCTTCCTGCGCGGCAGCATGGCTGCGGCCTTTCGCTTTGATGGTGTCGCGAGTGATTTCGTACTGAGTACGCAGTTCACCGAATTTTTCACGCGCTAATTCAGGGTCGATGCTGTTGTCGTCATCGCTGCTGTCGTCGTCATCTTCTTCATCTTCGTCTGCATCGTCATCCATCTCTTCCTGAGAGAGCTCAGAACCGACGTGTGTCGCCGTTGGCGCCATGTCTTCTTCCGCGTTCGGATCGACAAAGCCGGTGATCAGATCGGAAAGACGCGCTTCTTCAGCTTCTACACGATCGTATTGCTCAAGCAGATAGGTGATGGCTTCCGGGTATTCGGCAACAGAGCATTGAACCTGGTTAATCCCGTCTTCGATGCGTTTAGCGATGTCGATTTCGCCTTCACGGGTTAACAGTTCAACGGTACCCATTTCACGCATGTACATGCGGACCGGGTCAGTTGTACGACCGATTTCAGACTCAACGCTGGATAGAACCTGGGCAGCCGCTTCTTCCGCGTCTTCATCGGTGCTGTTGGAGGTTTCAGCAAGCAGCAGATCATCGGCATCAGGTGCTTCTTCCATCACCTGAATACCCATGTCATTGATCATTTGGATGATGTCTTCGATTTGATCTGAATCGACGATATCTTCCGGCAGATGGTCATTGACCTCGGCATAGGTCAGATAGCCTTGCTCCTTACCACGTTGGACAAGTAGCTTCAGCTGTGACTGCGGGTTTTGCTCCATAAGACGGTATCCACACTTAATTCGTTTGATTGGTGTTGGGCGGTAAAACCGCCAACGGCAAAACGAGGGCATACTTATATTTTGCCGCTGCCTCTCCGTGCGGCTGTCGGGGGCTTCCCGAGCGATATTCGGCAGTTAAGCCGTTAAATACTTTTGTCTTTCTGTTATTTCTTGGCCAGTTCCTGGTTCAGCGTCCAGAGTTCCCGGCGTTCTTCGCTGCTTAAACCGTGTGTGCGCTCACGAGCTATCAACTCTTCCTGGCGCAGCTCAAGCATCGAATCAAACATATGGTTGAGTGAGTCGGTGAAGGTTTTTTCTGCGATATCTTTATCTGCTATATCGTCCCACATCGACAGTTTTTCAAGGGTCGCAGCATCATTTGTGCCACGATAGTGTTCTAAAAGTTGTCCGGTGGTCAGACCTGGCTGAGCCAGACAAGTGTTGACCAGTTCTCTGAATAAGCCAAGTCCAGGCAGCTTATTGCTATCCAGTGCGCCTAACGGCGGAACCAGCGGGGCGAGACCCGGGTTCTGTACCAGCAACCCTATAAGTATACGCATGGTCGTACGTTTTAGCTGTGGAACAGGGCGGGAAGCCCCATTTTCTGCCAGTTTTGGCATTAAACGTTCAAGCTGACTGTCATCCAGAATGCCGAGCTTGTTTCCCAACTCCTGTCGCAGATAAATGCGTAACGTTTCGCCTGGTACCTGAGTAATCAGCGGTAATGCCAGCGTGCTGAGCTGTGCGCGTCCGTCCGGGGTACTCAAATCCACCTGCGGCAACAGGCTGTTAAATAAAAACGCGGAGAGCGGCAGCGCCTTCTCCATCCGGGCTTCAAAGGCCTCTTTCCCTTCTTTACGCACCAGCGTATCGGGGTCTTCGCCGTCAGGTAAAAACATAAAGCGTAGCTGGCGTCCGTCTGTCATATAGGGCAGTGCGGTTTCCAGCGCGCGCCATGCTGCGTCGCGTCCGGCACGGTCACCGTCGTAACAGCAAATTACGTTGTTCGTCGCGCGGAACAACAACTGGATGTGATCGGCGGTGGTTGACGTCCCAAGGGATGCCACAGCGTAGTTAATGCCGTATTGCGCCAGCGCCACCACATCCATATAGCCTTCTACCACTAACAGGCGCTGCGGATCGGCGTTATCCTGCTGGGCTTCATAAAGGCCATACAGCTGGCGACCTTTATGGAAAATATCGGTTTCCGGGGAGTTGAGATACTTCGGCAGGGCATCGCCCAGCACGCGTCCACCAAAACCAATGACTCGACCACGTTTGTCGCGGATGGGGAACATCACCCGTTCGCGGAAGCGATCGTAACTGCGTCCCTGATCGTTGGTGACCAACATTCCCGCATCGACCAGCGATTTACGATTCTCAGCATTGCCGCCAAACCGTTTCAGGACGTTGTCCCAGCCGGGGGGCGCAAAACCAATAGCAAAACGGGTGATCACGTCGCTACTTAATCCTCGCTTTTCCAGGTATTGGCGCGCGGGGGTAGCGGCGGGTTGCATCAAAGACTGTTGATAAAAAGTGTTCAGGCCGTCCATCAATTGATAAAGGCTTTGCCGTTGATGGCGCTCTATCTGACTAGGGCCACTGCCTGCTTCATAGGGCACTTCAAGGTTGTGCATTGCGGCCAGTTCTTCGACGGTTTCCACAAACTCGAGCTTGTCGTAGTTCATGAGAAAGTCGACGGCGTTGCCATGTGCGCCACACCCAAAGCAGTGATAAAACTGTTTCTCACCGTTTACGGTGAAAGAGGGGGTTTTTTCGTTATGGAACGGACAGCACGCGTGATAATTTTTGCCCTGCTTCTTCAGCTTTACCCGCGCGTCGATGAGATCGACAATGTCGGTTCTTGCCAGCAGGTCATTTATAAATACGCGTGGAATTCGTCCAGCCATATGCCCCGTTTATTTTTTTATGACTTATATACACAAAATCATTCAAGATGCATCAAGACGGCAAGGGAGCGAATCCTCAGGAGCGTACATCAGTACGTGACTGGAGGGAACGACTGCAGCCAACGCAGAGGCAGCTTGAATGATGACGCGTATAAACGAAAACAAGCCGCGCATTCCTTCCGGAAGCACGGCCTTACAACTACAACTCTGTCTGAATTGAGAGCCTTGGCTCTCAATGGATTAGTACAGACGAGTACGGCGTGCGTTTTCGCGAGCCAGTTTCTTCGCGTGACGTTTCACAGCAGAAGCTTTAGCGCGCTTACGTTCAGTAGTCGGTTTTTCATAGAACTCACGACGACGAACTTCCGCCAGAACACCTGCTTTTTCGCATGAACGCTTGAAGCGACGCAGTGCTACGTCGAACGGCTCGTTTTCACGTACTTTAATTACCGGCATGTAACTCTCACCTTTATAAATTCGGTTTGCCGCTGGCATCAACGCCAGCTTATTTCAAAATGGTGCGGAATTTTACTGCAATTGCTGCTGCTTTGTAAAGCACCGACGCGATTTTGAAAGGGACTTTTATAAGGATAAGGAGTATACACGAGCGGAACTCCTGGGGCGAACAAAGTTTTACATCAACCCGCATTGGTCCTACACTGCGCGGTAATAGAGCGAGGTAAAACAAGTCATGCGTGTACTGGGTATTGAAACATCCTGCGATGAAACCGGCATCGCCATTTACGACGATGAAAAAGGTCTTTTAGCCAACCAATTGTATAGTCAGGTGAAATTACACGCTGACTACGGCGGCGTAGTGCCAGAACTGGCCTCGCGCGATCACGTACGTAAAACCGTACCGCTGATCCAGGCCGCGCTGAAAGAAGCGGGACTGACGGCAAAAGAGATTGATGCGGTGGCGTATACCGCAGGTCCTGGTCTGGTTGGCGCGCTGCTGGTCGGCGCAACCGTAGGACGTTCGCTGGCGTTCGCTTGGGGCGTACCGGCAATTCCTGTGCACCATATGGAAGGGCATCTGCTGGCGCCGATGCTGGAAGATAATCCCCCTGCTTTCCCGTTCGTTGCGCTGCTGGTTTCCGGCGGTCACACGCAACTGATCAGCGTCACCGGTATTGGGCAGTATGAATTGCTGGGTGAATCGATAGATGATGCCGCTGGTGAAGCGTTCGATAAAACGGCCAAGCTGCTGGGGCTGGATTATCCTGGCGGCCCAATGCTGTCAAAGCTTGCATCGCAAGGCGTTGAAAAACGCTTTGTCTTCCCGCGCCCGATGACCGACCGTCCGGGTCTGGATTTCAGCTTCTCCGGCCTGAAAACCTTCGCCGCGAATACCATTCGTAATAACGAAAATGACGATCAGACGCGTGCAGATATCGCCCGTGCGTTTGAAGATGCTGTGGTTGATACGCTGATGATCAAGTGTAAACGCGCGCTGGATCAAACCGGTTTTAAACGTCTGGTAATGGCGGGGGGCGTGAGCGCTAACCGTACGCTGCGTGCAAAACTGGCCGAGATGATGCAAAAGCGTCGTGGCGAAGTGTTTTACGCGCGTCCGGAATTTTGCACCGATAACGGGGCGATGATCGCCTACGCGGGCATGGTGCGTTTTAAAGCGGGTGCAACGGCGGATCTTGGCGTGACCGTGCGTCCTCGCTGGCCGCTGGCGGAATTACCGGCGGCATAAGTACATAATATTGTAGGCCCGGTAAGCGTAGCGCCACCGGGCAATACTCTACTCCCGCAGCATCCCTTTCTCTTCCAGAAACGCGATAATTTTTTCCAGACCCTCTCCGGATTTTAAATTACTAAACGTCCACGGACGCTCGCCGCGCATGCGTAGGGTATCGCGCTCCATCACCTCCAGCGAGGCGCCTACGTAAGGGGCCAGATCGGTTTTATTGATCACCAGAAAATCAGATTTGGTGATCCCCGGGCCACCCTTACGCGGGATCTTCTCACCTTCGGCAACGTCGATCACATAGATCGTCAGATCCGCTAATTCCGGGCTGAAGGTGGCACTCAGGTTATCGCCGCCGCTTTCCACAAAAATCAGATCCAGATTGCCGAATTTCTCGCTCAGCGCCTCAACGGCGGCCAGATTCATCGACGCATCTTCACGGATAGCGGTGTGCGGGCAACCGCCGGTTTCCACGCCGACGATCCTGTCTGGCTCCAGTGCGCCTGCTTCGGTGAGAATGCGCTGATCTTCTTTGGTATAGATATCGTTGGTTACCACCGCCAGTTGATAGCTGCTGCGCATGGATTTGCATAACGCTTCCAGCAGCGCCGTTTTGCCGGAGCCAACCGGGCCGCCAACGCCCACGCGCAGGGGATGCTTGTTGTTACTCATTTTTTCTCCTCAGGAGCGGAATAATCGGGAATATTGGGTTTCATGCCGGGCAGATGCGATGGCCGCCAACGGGGTTGCTGAGCCGAGGCTGGCGTCAGGACACGCCAGCGCCTGTGCCAGACCTTGTGCATACCGGTTGCAGAGCGCAATGATCAAACGCTGGGCCGCCTGCTGCCCAAAAGGGACCAGTTTGACGCCAGCCATCACTGCGCTCTCAATCCAGCTGTAGCCGAGGCTTAATGCCAGCTCCGTCAGGGGGATTTTCCAGCGCACGCCCAGCCAGGCCATACCGCAGAGTTGGCTGTCGACAAAGAGCGCGCGCCACTCCCGCGAGCAATCTGCTTCCCAGTCGGTGACCAGCCGCGTAAACGCCGCGCCCCGACTGCGTTCTTCATCCCGTAGTTCGCGGGTTTCCCGACAGGCCAACAGGTAAGCGCTCCAGCGGCGTGCTGCAGCGAGATCGTCCTGCTCGCAGGCGCGATACAGTCTCGCCAGTAGCGGTAGGTCGACGGTAAAGAAGTTCTGCTCCATCTGCTGGATTTGCCAGTCAGAGAAGTCATCGGCGCTTTTCACCCAGCCGATTTCAACCGCCCACTCCAGACCCTGGGACCAGGTAAACGACCCCACCGGGAGAGCGCTGCTGGCGAGCTGCATCAGACGCAGCTGTTGGATGTTATGCATCAGTGCGCATGGGCGTGATGATGCCCGTGTGATTCACTGGCATAAGCGCCTGCTTCCGGTTCAAACGGTAGTTGAGCAAACGTCACCTCCAGGCTGAACTGGCGCAACATGGCGTCCAGCACATGATCGTGATGGTAGCGCAACTCATCCGGCAGAATTTGCAGCGGAACGTGGCGATTGCCGAGGTGATAACAGGCTTTGGCGAGCAGGAAAGGATCGGCGCAGCGCACCACGGAAACCGACTCCGGCGCGGCGATCACTTCGATAACCTCGCTGCCATCTTCGGTGGTCAGCAGATCACCACTGCGTAACAGCAAACCGCGCGGAAGCATTAGCCCGGCTTCGCGACCGTCGTTCAGCGTCACTCTGGCACGGCTTTTTACTCGAATATCAATGGGTAGCGTGACGCTTGCGGTGACGCGGTAGGCGTGGTCAAGGCGTTGGGTCAGGTAGATCATCGTCACTCCTCAAAACAGGAAATAGCGTTGCGCCATTGGCAAAACGTCTGCCGGTTCGCTGGTGATTAGTTCGCCATCAATGCGCACCTCATAAGTCTGAGCATCGACGGTGATATTGGGTTGCAGGCCGTTGTGGATCATGTCGGCCTTTTTCACCGTCCGACAGCCTTTGACGACGGCGATGGCGCTTTGCAAATTGAGCTGCTGCGGGATGTTTTGCGCGTTAGCGGCCTGCGAAATAAAGGTCAGCCGAGTACGATGCCGCGCCGCGCCAAGTGCGCCGAACATCATGCGGTAATGCACCGGCTGCGGGGTGGGTATCGAGGCGTTGATATCGCCCATCGGCGCACAGGCGATCATCCCGCCCTTTACGATCGTCGCTGGTTTTACGCCAAAAAAGGCTGGGGACCACAGCACCAGATCGGCCAGCTTGCCAGGCTCAACGGAGCCAACTTCGTGGGCGATGCCGTGGGTTAGCGCCGGGTTGATCGTGTATTTGGCGACGTAGCGTTTAACGCGCTGGTTGTCGTTGTCGCCTGTTTCTTCTGCCAGCGGACCACGCTGAACCTTCATGCGGTGCGCCACCTGCCAGGTGCGCAGGATCACTTCGCCCACGCGCCCCATCGCCTGTGAATCGGACGAGGTCAGGGAAAACGCGCCAATGTCATGCAGCACATCTTCGGCAGCGATCGTTTCCCGGCGAATGCGTGATTCGGCAAAGGCCACGTCTTCGGCGATATCCGGATCGAGGTGGTGGCAAACCATCAGCATGTCGAGATGCTCGTCGATGGTGTTGACGGTATAGGGCAGCGTCGGGTTAGTGGAGGAGGGCAGAATATTCGGATGCGCGCAGGCGGTGATGATATCTGGCGCATGGCCGCCGCCCGCGCCTTCGGTGTGGAAGGTATGAATGGTGCGATCGCCAATCGCCGCCAGCGTATCTTCAACGAAACCGGACTCATTGAGCGTATCGCTGTGCAGCGCCACCTGGATATCCATCTCCTCTGCCACTTCCAGGGAACAGTTGATGGTGGCTGGCGTGGCGCCCCAATCTTCATGGATTTTCAGGCCAATGGCGCCCGCGGTGATTTGCTCGCGCAGGGCGTCAGGGTTTGAGCCGTTGCCTTTACCCAGCAAACCGATGTTAACCGGCAAGGCGTCTGCCGCCTGCAGCATGCGCGCGATGTACCACGGACCCGGCGTGCAGGTGGTGGCGTTAGTTCCTGCTGCCGGGCCGGTACCGCCGCCGATCATCGTCGTTACGCCGGAGACCAGCGCCTCCTGTGCCTGCTGTGGGCAGATCCAGTGAATATGCGTATCCACGCCGCCCGCGGTGACGATCTTGCCTTCCCCGGCGATGACTTCAGTTCCCACGCCTATCGGGATCGTGACGTCGGGCTGAATATCGGGATTACCCGCTTTACCGATGGCGAAGATCCTGGCGTCCTTGATGCCGATATCCGCTTTCACGATCCCCCAGTGATCGACGATCAGCGCGTTGGTTATCACCAGATCCACACACGCTTGCGCGCGCATTTGTCCCTGGCCCATGCCGTCGCGGATCACTTTCCCGCCGCCGAATTTGACCTCTTCGCCGTAGGTGGTGAAGTCTTTTTCCACCTCAATCCACAGGTCGGTATCCGCCAGGCGTACCTTATCGCCGGTGGTTGGGCCAAACATGTCGGCGTAAGCCTGCCGTGAAATTTCACTCATCATTTGCCTCCAGCGCGCCCATCACTTCGCTGCGAAAACCCACGATCCTTTGTGCGCCAGCGACGCGCACCAGTTCGACTTCGCGTTTTTGTCCCGGCTCAAAACGTACCGCCGTGCCCGCAGGAATGTTTAGACGAAAGCCGCGTGCAGCCCGCCTGTCAAAGCGCAGCGCCGGGTTCACCTCGGAAAAGTGATAGTGCGATCCCACCTGGATGGGTCTGTCGCCATGATTTTCCACCACGATCGTACAGGTTTCCCGCCCCTGATTGAGCGCGATATTGCCTTTGGCTATCTGATATTCACCTGGGATCATTGCCGCTCCTTAAACGATCGGGTTGTGGACGGTGACCAGCTTTGATCCGTCCGGAAACGTTGCTTCAACCTGAATATCTGGGATCATCTCCGGAACGCCTTCCATCACCTGATCGCGGCGCAGGACGTGACGCCCGTCTTCCATCAGCGAGGCCACGGTTTGACCATCGCGTGCCCCTTCCATGATGAAAGCGCTAATTAGCGCCACCGATTCCGGATAGTTCAGCTTCAGCCCGCGGGCCAGGCGACGTTCTGCCACCAGCGCGGCGGTAAACAGCAACAGCTTGTCTTTTTCTCTGGGGGTCAGTTCCATACGGGGTCTCTTAGGTTTGCCAGATTCGCGGTAGTACGGGCGGTTTGTGTGTCAAAAGCGGGCGCAGAAATTGCCAAATGTCACGCATAACGCGCTGAACAATCAGGTTGTCGTCGGCAAGAAAGCGGATCGTCAGCAGTGAGTCGTTAAGCGTTGCCCCGGCGTAATCGCCAAGCGGCGTCAGCCGCTCGCGCGTGCCTTCCAGCATGTTTTCAGTGGCCGGATAACACAGCAACGTGCCGACCCAGGGATGGTGCGCGACGCCGCTCAGCTCCCCCTTCTGCAACTGCAAGCGCTCTATCAGCAGCGGCTGCCCATTTCGCCACACTTCCAGACGGTTTTGCAGCGTGCCGTGGCTGAAGGACTCCTGCATAACCGGTCGCCCGAGGCACAGCAGATCCCAGGCCAGCAGTCGACTCTCCGACGCGATGTGAAAGACGGACTGGATAGTGGCGTTGGCGCCAGGAAAGAGGATCGTATCCTGGGGGAGCCACTCCAGCGTGGCGTGCGGCGCGAGCGTGAAATGTTGGCGCTGCAACGCCTGCGGCCCACCGCTGCGATAAAACTTTCCCGCGCCGGGCTGGGTGATTAACGCATGACTGTTTTCGTTGAGAGTTACGGCAATGTGTAGTTCATCCCCGCCGACGATCCCCGCGGGTGGATGAAGCAAATAGAGGTGGCAGACGTCCTCTTCCGGGTAAAACGGGCGCTGAACCGTCAATGGACCATGATGACGCGCCGAGGCGAGCACCGTGTTGTGCCCAGTGCGGGTGAAATGCAGATCCAGTTCGGCCTGCCAGCCCCGTGTGAGTGTCTCGTGCGCAACCGTGTCCAGAGCGTTTCCCTTATCAGCATGAGGGTGTTTGCATACAAAAAAGTATGCCTCAGCACATCGGGAAATCGATCATATGAGAAGCTTATGGATGAAGGGGCGACAATATGCCGCCCCAATGGGGTTTTACAGTAAAACGAGGGGCATCCAGACCAGACCGGTAATCACCAGCAGCACAAGGAAAATCAGGCCAAAAATAGCACCGAGTCGCCAGTAATCTACCGTCGGCAAATAGCCGCTGCCGTAGTAGATAGGGCTAGGACCGGTGGCATACGGGGTCAGAATGCTGCCGAGACCAATGGCTGCGCCGACCATCAGGCAGAAGACCGGGAGTGGGATTTCCGGCATCGCCAGCGCGGCGGCAATCATCATCGGTGCCAGGGCGGAGGTATACGCCGTGGCGCTGGCAAAGAAGTAGCGCAGCAGATAGAACACCACAATGAGCGCCACCATCACCATCATCGGCGAATAGCCGCTCAACCCGTTTGCCAGCAGCTTGCCGAACCAGGTAATAAAACCGGTGTTATTGAGCCCGGTCGCCAGCGTTATCAGCGAGGCCAGCCAGAAAAAGACGTTCCACGCGGCTTTATTACTGACGATGTCATCCCAGCTAATGATGCGCAGTACCAGCATCAACGCTACTACGCTGTATCCGACCATCGCAGCGTCAATGTAATCGCCGCCGAAGATCCACAGCACCAGTGCGCCGACCATCAGCACCAACATCTTTTTCTCGCGTGCGCAGAGCGGTCCCATTGCTTTTAGCTCTGTATCCGCCCAGCGCGGAACCTGATCGCCGGATTTCAGCACCGGTGGATACAACACGTACGCCAGCCAGGGCACAATCAGCACCAGTAAAATACTCAGCGGCAGCATGCCTAAGAACCAGTCGCCCCAGCTCAGCGCCGTGTGGGACGCGCCTTTCATCAGGCCGATTAACAGCAGGTTCGGCGCCATCGCCGTTAAGAAAATGGCGCTGGTGACGCAGTCGGCGACAATGCCCATCCACATAATGTACGAGCCAATGGAGCGAGAACTGGCGCTATTGGGCTGCGAGTTATACAGCGGCGGCAGGTTGCGGATTATCGGGTAGATTATTCCGGCCCCGCGCGCGGAGTTGGACGGCGTGACGGGAGCGAGGATAAGTTCAGAGAACATCACCGCATAGCCGAGAAACAGCGTCCGGTGCCCCATCTTTTTCACCAGCATCAGCGCGATACGTCGACCGAGCCCGGTTTTCTCATAGCCGGTACCAAACATAAAGGCCGCGAAGATAAGCCAGATTACCGAGTTTGAAAAACCTGATACCGCCCATGACAGCGATTTGGCGGTAAATTTAAAACCGTCCTGCGCGAGTTGCTCCGGGCTGAACAGCAGCCACGGTGAAAGGACGGCGATGATCGAAATGCCAATCATCGCCACCACCGCGCCCGGTACAGGTTCCAGAATAAGCCCCACAATCACACCGGTAAAAACGGCAAAATAGAGCCAGGTGTGGCTCTCAAGGCCGTTGGGGACGGGCAGTACAGCAATAATGGCGATGACCACCAGCGGAGCCAGGTATCGCCACCAACCAGCTAAAGGTGCCATTGTTGTATCCCTACGAAAAGGGAGAGGCGCAGCGCCTCTCCGGGAGGGTTATTTGATGTAGTGCACGTGCTCGCAGATTTCATCGACGATAGGATCGCGACGTTCAGCGAACAGCTTTTTGTTTTCGGCGATCAGGTTATTGCCGTGGGTATCGATGGAAACGATCAGCGGGCCGAACTCTTTAACCCGACATACCCACAGGGATTCCGGCATGCCAAGTTCGGTCCAGTGTACCTCTTCGATCTCTTCAACCTGGGTTGCCGCCACGACCGCACAACCTGCCGGGAAGATTACGTGCAGCGCTTTAAACTGCTTGCAGCCTGCTTCCGTTAGCGGTCCCATGCCGCCCTTGCCGACCACCAGTTTGACGCCCGTCTGCTCGATAAAGTCTTTCTCAAACGCTTCCATACGCATGCTGGTGGTTGGGCCAACGGAGACCATCTCCCATTTTTCACTGTTCTTACGTACGATGGGCCCCGCGTGGAAAATGGCTTTGCCGTTCAGGTCATAAGGAATCGGGCGCTTCAGTTCGATCAGGCGGCGGTGACACACGTCACGGCAGGTCACCAGCGTACCGGTCAGGTAGATGACATCGCCAACGCGAATGTCGGCCAGATCTTCGGCTTTGATCGGGGTTGTGAGGATCTTTTTCATAACGCGCTCCGGGTGTGAGACAGGTTTTCGAAGGAGAGGTCAGCATGAACCAACAGCGTGCCGCGACGGTGTGCCCAGCAGCCGGTAGAAACGGCAACGCCGATAGTCGACGGATGGCGTGCGGCGGATTCGATATGCACGCCCATCACCGAGCTATTCCCGGTCAACCCTTGCGGGCCAATGCCCAGACGGTTCAGCCCTTCTTCCAGACGCAGTTCCAGTTCGGCCGCTTTTGGATTCGGATGACGTGATCCGATAGGACGTAGTACTGCTTTACGAGAAAGGACGGCGGCGGTTTCCACGGAGGTGGCAATACCTACGCCCACCAGCACCGGCGGGCAAGCGTTGACTGCCAACGTGGAGATATTTTCGAAGACAAATTTCACCACGCCCTCGTAGCCTTCAGAAGGCATTAACACTTTCGAACGTCCCGGCAGCGTACAACCGCCGCCTGCCATGTAGACTTCGATTTCCGCGTCGTCGTTATCAGGGATGATGTCCCAGGTGACCCACGGCACACCGGTACCGGTATTTTTGCCGGTATTCACTTCGTCAAAAATCTCGACCGCGTTATGGCGCAGCGGCGCTTTTACCGTGGCGTCTTCAACGGCCTGCTTCAGGATGCTTTGCAGTTCGCCCAGCAGCGGAAAACGGGAGCCGACCTTCACAAAGAACATAATCTCGCCGGTGTCCTGACAGGCCGGACGGTTCAGGTCGATAGCTTTCTGCATGTTGTCAAACATGGTGTGGTAGATGATTTTACCCATCGGCGAAGTTTCGCCTTCACGCAGCTGTTTTAATTTATCTACGACGTCGTCAGGCATGCGGGTCGAAATCATGGCGGTAAAATCGGCGACAATGTTTGTCAGCGTAGTTATCGCATTTTGGTTATTTTGATTGCTCATCTTGTTAACTCCAGTTCTTTTATTTATCTGGAAATAAATTCTCCGCCACAAACTACCACTAAAAATGTGGTTTTATATTATTTGCCACTGTGAATATCCAATTAACAGATCGTGAATGATGTTCAGATAAGCAATAAAAATTGCGCAAAGGCAGGGTTTAATACGCATGAGGGAATTACACTGCGGTTAACAACTTTACGGATATACCGATCATGCTGAACACGTATCCCCTCGCGAAAGACCTGCAGGTCCTGGTTGAAATTGTTCATAGCGGCAGTTTCAGTGCCGCCGCCGCGGCGCTGGGCCAAACGCCCGCGTTTGTGACGAAACGCATTCAGATCCTTGAGTCCACGCTGGGGACGACGCTGCTAAGCCGCTCCGCGCGCGGCGTGACACTCACGGAGAGTGGTCAACGTTGTTATGAACATGCGCAGGCTATTCTTGCGGGCTATCAGCATCTGGTTGATGACGTCACGCAACTCAAAACACGCCCGGCAGGGATGATTCGTATCGGCTGTAGCTTTGGCTTTGGGCGCAGTTATATTGCACCGGCTATTACCGAACTGATGCATAGCTATCCTGAATTACAGGTGCATTTTGAACTTTACGATCGGCAAATTGATTTGGCGCAGGATAATATCGATTTGGATATTCGTATTAATGACGAGATTCCGGATTATTATATTGCGCATTTGTTAACGAAAAATAGAAGAATATTATGTGCAGCGCCGACGTATTTACAAAAATACGGTGAGCCGACAACGCTGCAGGAATTAAGTCGTCATGATTGCCTGGTCACTAAAGAACGCGATATGACGCACGGGGTGTGGGAGCTGGATAACGGCCAGGAGAAAAAGTCGGTCAAGGTGGCGGGACATCTCTCCTCTAACAGCGGCGAGATTGTGTTGCAGTGGGCGCTACAGGGAAAAGGGATTATGCTGCGTTCCGAATGGGACCTGCAGCCATTTCTGGCAAGCGGTGAACTGGTGCGCGTGCTGCCGGACTATGCGCAAAGCGCCAATATCTGGGCGGTTTATCAGGAGCCGCTGTACCGCAGCGTGAAGCTTCGGGTGTGCGTGGAGTTTCTGGCGACGTGGTGCCAGCACAGATTAGGCAAACCGGTAGAGGGGTATCACATTCCCCACGCCGGATAAGACGCTGTTGCGTCGCTATCCGACATTAAAATCACTCTGGGTCTCTTTCGCGTTTTTTCTTCAGCTTGGTCCAGATCTTTGGCTCCTGACGACGCCACAGACGCTGAATGTTGTCATGGTGGCGTAACAGAATTAAGCACGACAGCATGGACACCGGGAAAGTGAACTGGGGATTGAACCACCAGACGTAAAAGGGGGCGATCAGCGCGCTGACGATAGCGCCTAATGATGAATAGCCGCTTAATAAGACGGTCAGCAGCCAGGTTCCGGCCATCACGCCGGTTAAATCCCAACCAATCGGCGCAATTGCGCCAAAGGCGGTGGCAACGCCTTTCCCACCTTTAAAGCCGAAGAAGACCGGCCAAATGTGACCCAGACAGGCGGCGATCGCGATCAATCCCAGCCAGAAGGGGCTAATGCCTAGCGCATAGGCACCCCAGACGGGTAACATACCTTTCAGGACGTCGAAAATCAGCACCGCGACGGCGGCTCCTTTGCCACCGATGCGCAATACGTTTGTCGCGCCCGGATTCCCAGATCCGCTGTCACGCGGGTCCGGTAATCCAGCAAGGCGGCATACCAGAATAGCACTGGAAATTGAGCCACAGAGGTACGCGAAGATAATCATTCCAGGCGCGATTGCACTCATAAGCTGTTCCGTTTTGAAAATGTCGTGTAAGACGCTACTTCTGTGGATAATACGCATATTTCGCCGGAAGTGGTATCCGGGTTAGCCAAAAAGCAGGCAGGTCGTGATGGATATTGTATTTATAGAGCAACTTTCTGTAATCACCACTATTGGTGTTTACGACTGGGAACAAACGATCGAACAACAGTTGGTGTTCGATATCGAAATGGCGTGGGACAACCGTAAATCGGCTAAAAGCGATGATGTGGCTGATTGCCTGAGCTATGCTGATATTGCTCAAACGATTGTTAATCATGTGGAAGGCGGGCGCTTTGCGCTGGTCGAACGCGTGGCGGAAGAGGTGGCGGATCTGCTGCTTAGCCGTTTTAATTCTCCATGGGTGCGGATCAAACTCAGTAAACCTGGCGCGGTAGCCCGTGCGGCCAACGTCGGGGTTATCATTGAGCGTGGCAATAATCTGAAAGAAAATAATTAAATTAATAATATCTAAACCAAACGGGTATAAAAGGGTCTTTATGTCGGCTCGTTTTCGCCGTGGTTTATCTATCTAGAGGTTCATTAATGAGTGATATGCACTCGCTGCTGGTGGCGGCAATTTTGGGTGTGGTCGAAGGATTGACGGAGTTTTTACCCGTTTCCAGTACCGGCCATATGATTATTGTTGGTCACTTGTTGGGTTTTGAGGGTGATACCGCAAAAACATTTGAGGTGGTTATCCAGTTGGGCTCTATCCTGGCGGTCGTGGTGATGTTCTGGCGACGCCTGTTTGGCCTGATTGGCATTCACTTCGGTAAGGTCCCACATGAAGGCACTGGCAAAGGTCGGCTGACGCTGGGCCATATCCTGTTGGGGATGGTTCCTGCCGTCGTACTGGGACTGATTTTCCACGACATCATCAAATCGTTGTTTAACCCGATCAACGTCATGTATGCGCTGGTGGTAGGGGGCGTGCTGCTGATTGCCGCAGAATGCCTGAAGCCGAAAGAGCCGCGTGCGCCGGGTCTGGATGATATGACCTATCGCCAGGCGTTTATGATTGGCTGTTTCCAGTGTCTGGCGCTGTGGCCGGGTTTTTCTCGTTCCGGGGCGACGATTTCTGGCGGTATGCTGATGGGAGTAAGCCGTTACGCGGCCTCCGAATTCTCCTTCCTGCTGGCCGTGCCGATGATGATGGGCGCAACGGCGCTGGATCTCTACAAAAGCTGGACGTTCCTCAGCGCATCAGATATTCCGATGTTTGCAGTTGGTTTCGTGACGGCGTTTATCGTGGCGTTGGTGGCGATCAAAACCTTCCTGCAGCTGATTAAGCGCATCTCGTTTATTCCGTTTGCGATTTACCGCTTTATTGTGGCGGCTGCCGTTTACGTCGTGTTCTTCTGATTTTACTAGCTTGCCGGATAGCGGCGTTAACGCTGATCCGGCAATGCTCTGTCTACGCTTTCGGGCAACGTTGTTCTTTCCAGTCGGCCACCGCCGCGATCCGACGCCGGGTCAGTTCCTCGCGAATAGCCTGACCTTTGAATCCAGCCTCAACGACGTCTTTCGTTGGTACCGCCTGCGCAACCTGCCAGGCTTCACGCAACAGCCTGCCTTGTGGATAATCCGCCGCTTCAAAACCGGTTCGCCCACGCACGTCGGCCTCGCTGGTCAGGGCGATTTGCTCCACGCGCTGCGGTTTGCGCCAGGCATCGATGGAATCAAACAGCTTAACGATGGTTTTCGGCTGCAGGATCGGGAAGGTATGAATGAGGTCGTGGAACTCGGCTACCAGTTTGGCTAAATCACGGATGTCATTCGGCACGCGCAGGCGTTGGCACAGTTGCTCGACCAGCTTCACGCCAGCCGGACCGTGACCGTGGTGGCGTGGCCACAGCGCTTTTGGCGTCAATGCCTTGCCAAGATCGTGGCACAGCGTGGCGAAACGCACGTCGACCTCCGGACTTAACATGGCCGCCATCGACAGCGTCATCAGCGTGTGAATACCGGTATCAATTTCCGGGTGCCATTGCGCGGGCGCGGGAACGCCAAACAGGGCATCTACTTCCGGAAACAGGACGTGCAGTGCGCCGCAGTCGCGCAGGACCTGAAAAAATACCTGTGGGTTACGGGTGGTTAAAGCACCTTCTGTTTCTTTCCACACCCGCTCTGGCGTCAGGTGCTCCAGTTCCCCTGCGGCGTTCATATCGCGCATCAGCGTCATGGTTTCTTCAGCGATACGAAAACCGAGGTGCGCATAGCGGGCAGCAAAGCGCGCCACGCGCAGCACGCGCAATGGATCTTCGCTAAAGGCGGGGGACACATGGCGTAGCAGACGGTTTTCCAGATCGTCGCGTCCGTTATACGGATCGATAATCTCGCCGTCGTCATCGCGGGCCATTGCGTTGATGGTCAGATCGCGACGCTGAAGATCAGCCTCCAGCGTCACATCCGGCGCGGCGTAACAGGTGAATCCGGTATACCCCGAGCCTGATTTGCGTTCGGTACGCGCCAGCGCATACTCTTCCCGGGTTTGCGGATGCAGAAACACGGGAAAATCGCGGCCTACCTGCTGGTAGCCCGCGTCGAGCATCTCTTGCGGTGTGGCGCCGACAACAACCCAATCTTTATCTTTAATCGGTAGCCCTAATAACGCATCCCGAACAGCACCACCGACCAGATAAATCTTCACGCCACTTTCCTTTTGAAATTATGATCCCTTAATCATATGTCAGTGTGGCGGAGAAGGCGATTCAGTTCATCCAGCGATCTTTGCGTTTACGGCTGGGGATCATGTGTGGCAGAACCAGGCCGAGCAGCAAACCAAGACCCAGCACGCCGCCGCCGTACATAAACCACTGCATGATGATGGTGCGCTGTTTGTCATCAAGCTGAAGGTTGGCTGCGCTGACCTTCTTTTGCGCCACGATAAGCTCGTTCCTCAGCTTCTGGTTTTCTTGTTTCAGCCCGTCGATTACGCTGTCGCTTTGCGACACTTTTTGCTGCATATCGGCGGTGCGCTGATTCCACGTGGTGTCGATATTATTGAGCTTATCGGTCAAGGTCTTGACCTGGTTTTCCAGATCGGGAACGCGGGTACGCAGGCTCGGCGTACTGTTCAGCTCTTTCAGTGGGATCCAGGCGGTACGTCCGGTGCTGTCTTTCACCTGGGCGTAGTTGGTGTTGGCATCGGTCTGTAATAGCGTAACTTCCTCGCCGGCGTTAACCGTACCCACGAGGCGATAATTATCTCCCGGACCGCTGCGGACCCAGGTGTTCAGTTCGTCAGAAACATAGCGCTTTTCTTCGGCATGAGAGACTGCAGTGGCGCTAAGTGCGAGTAAAGTTAATCCAATCAGGCGTAATTTTGGCATCAGGCTGTCGTTATTGTCATAGAAAGTGGAACGATAGTAGTGGCATCAGTGTCTCTACGCAAAGCATTCGACATCAATCGGAATCATCTGTGTCCTTTTTGCCACCACTCGAAACTTTTACGCCCGTCAAATTGCTCGTTGCATGGCAATTTGGCGCAAAATACTATCTACTGACCATAAAGAACGAGCTTAGTTCGCAGTCAGTTTTCTCAACTGTGACATAACCCATAAGTACAAGACCATGGCCCAGGAAATCGAATTAAAATTTATCGTCAATAGTGACGCCGTAGATGCGCTACGTGAACGTCTGAATACGCTGGGGGGAGAGCATCATGCGCCCAGCCAGTTGCTGAATATCTACTACGAAACGCCCGATGCGTGGCTGCGTGGTCACGATATGGGGCTGCGTATTCGCGGTGAGAACGGTCATTACGAAATGACCATGAAAATTGCCGGACGAGTGACGGGCGGCCTGCATCAGCGGCCGGAGTTTAACGTTGCGCTGAACGCGCCAGAGTTGGATCTCTCCCTGTTCCCAACGGAAGTCTGGCCTGATGGCGAACTGCCCGCTGAACTTGCCTCTCAGGTACAGCCGCTCTTCAGCACCGATTTTTACCGTGAGAAATGGCACCTTGATATCGACGGTAGCCGCATTGAAATGGCCCTCGATCTCGGGGAAGTGAAAGCGGGCGAGTTGGCTGAACCTATCTGTGAGCTTGAACTGGAGCTGTTAAGCGGCGATACCCGTGCGGTATTGAAGCTGGCAAACCAGCTGGTATCGCAAACCGGTTTACGCCAGGGCAGCCTGAGTAAAGCGGCGCGCGGCTATCATCTGGCTCAGGGGAATGCACCGCGTGAACTCAAACCGACGCGCATTTTGAAGGTTCCGGCAAAAGCGAGTATTGAGCAAGGGTTGGAAGCGGCGCTGGAGCTGGCATTATCACAGTGGCAGTACCATGAAGAGCTGTGGGTGCGCGGCGTCAAAGGGGCGAAAGCCGAGGTGCTGGCTGCGATGGCCCTGGTGCGTCACATTCTGATGCTGTTTGGCGGTAATGTGCCGCGAAAAGCGAGTGCTCACTTACGTGATTTGCTGACCCAGTCGGAAGCGATCATTGCGTCTGACGTTTCTGCCGTTTCCGCGGTTTACAGCACGCAAACGGCGATGGCCAAGCTGGCGCTGACCGAATGGCTGGTGACCAAAGGGTGGCAGCCGTTCCTTGATGCGAAGGCGCAGGCTAAAATAGCCGACTCCTTTAAGCGTTTCTCGGATACCCATCTCTCGCGCCATGCCGCTGAATTGAAAACAGCTTTTGCTCAGCCGCTGGGCGATCAGTACGCCGATCAACTTCCGCGCCTGACGCGCAATATTGATAGCATGCTGATGCTGGCGGGATACTACGACGAAAATGTCGCATCGGAATGGATCGCCACCTGGCAGGGTTTACGTCACGCCATTGCGGCTAACCAATACATTGAAATTGAACACTTCCGCAACGAGGCGATTGCTTTGGAACCGTTCTGGCTGCACAGCGGAAAACGATAATCAGGGTGAGGCCGGGATGCCTGATGGCGCTGCGCTTATCAGGCCTACGCGATGGGCGGAAGCGTCATGCAGGCTGGATAAGGCAACATGCCGCTGCCCGGTACTATTCAAAGGATAATCCATAAATGAAGCAGCTCTCTTCACCGTTACAGCAGTACTGGCCGACCGTTGTTGAGCGGCTGCCAGCAGCAATATCTGAGTCCTCGCTTAGCATTCAGGCGAAGTCAGTGCTTACATTCAGTGATTTTTTTCGCGACAGCATTATTGCCCATCCCGAATGGCTGGTCGAACTGGAAAGCACGCCACCCGGGGCGGATGAATGGCAACACTATGCTGATTGGTTACAGCAAGCATTGGTCGACGTTAGCGACGAAAACACGCTGATGCGTGAGCTGCGCCTGTTTCGCCGTCGCATCATGGTGCGTATCGCCTGGGCGCAGACGCTGTCGCTGGTGACGGAAGAGAGTATCTTGCAGCAGCTAAGCCATTTGGCTGAAACGTTGATCGTCGCCGCGCGTGACTGGTTATACGCCGCCTGCTGTCGTGAATGGGGTACGCCCTGTAATCCACAAGGTGTTGCGCAACCGCTGCTGATTTTAGGCATGGGGAAACTGGGCGGCGGCGAACTGAATTTTTCCTCTGATATCGATCTGATTTTTGCCTGGCCGGAGCACGGTAGTACGCAGGGCGGACGTCGCGAGCTGGATAACGCGCAGTTCTTTACCCGTATGGGCCAGCGGCTCATCAAAGTGCTGGATCAACCCACAATGGATGGATTTGTCTATCGGGTGGATATGCGTTTACGCCCGTTTGGCGACAGCGGCCCGCTGGTGCTGAGCTTCTCCGCGCTGGAGGATTATTACCAGGAACAAGGGCGCGACTGGGAACGCTATGCGATGGTCAAGGCCCGCATTATGGGCGATTGCGACGGTACTTACGTCAGTGAGCTTCGCGCTATGCTGCGGCCTTTTGTCTTCCGCCGCTATATTGATTTCAGCGTGATCCAGTCTCTGCGTAACATGAAAGGAATGATTGCCCGCGAAGTGCGCCGCCGTGGTCTGAAAGACAACATTAAGTTGGGCGCGGGCGGTATTCGTGAAATCGAATTTATCGTGCAGGTATTCCAGCTTATTCGCGGTGGGCGCGAGCCGTCATTGCAATCCCGCTCGCTGTTACCCACGCTCAGCGCCATCAATGCGTTGCACCTGCTGTCAGATACCGACGCGGAACAACTGCGCGCAGCCTATCTCTATTTACGTCGTCTGGAGAACCTGCTGCAAAGTATCAATGATGAGCAGACCCAGACGTTGCCAGGCGATGAACTGAACCGCGCGCGGCTGGCGTGGGGGATGAACGTCGATGACTGGCAGCAGCTAACCGATGTGCTGGCCAGTCATATGGACAACGTGCGCCGGGTGTTTAACGAGTTGATTGGCGATGACGAAGCAGAAACCCAGGAAGAGTCGCTCTCAGAACAGTGGCGTGAACTGTGGCAGGACGCATTACAGGAAGATGACACCACGCCGGTGTTGACGCATCTGGCGGATGACGATCGCCGGCGCGTGCTGTCTCTGATTGCCGATTTTCGCAAAGAGCTGGATAAACGCACCATTGGCCCACGCGGACGCCAGGTGCTGGATCACTTAATGCCACATCTGCTGAGCGATGTCTGTTCGCGTGACGACGCCTCAGTCCCACTGTCGCGCATCACACCGCTGCTGGTAGGCATTGTGACCCGTACGACCTATCTGGAGCTGCTGAGCGAATTCCCCGGAGCGCTTAAGCATCTGATTTCGTTATGTGCCGCTTCGCCGATGATCGCCAGCCAGCTGGCGCGGTATCCGCTGTTGCTCGATGAACTGCTGGATCCGAACACCTTGTATCAACCCACTGCGACGGATGCCTACCGTGATGAACTGCGTCAGTATTTGCTGCGCGTGCCGGAAGATGACGAAGAGCAGCAGTTGGAAGCGCTGCGTCAGTTTAAGCAAACGCAGTTGCTGCGCATTGCCGCGGCAGATATCGCTGGTACGCTGCCGGTGATGAAGGTGAGCGACCACTTAACCTGGCTGGCGGAAGCTATTATTGATGCGGTAGTCCAGCAGGCGTGGATGCAGATGGTCGCTCGCTACGGGCAACCCACTCATCTTGACGGGCGCGAGGGGCGCGGTTTTGCCGTCGTCGGGTATGGCAAACTGGGCGGCTGGGAGCTGGGCTACAGTTCGGATCTTGATTTGATCTTCCTGCATGACTGTCCTATGGACGTGATGACGGATGGTGAGCGTGAGATTGACGGGCGACAGTTCTATTTGCGTCTGTCGCAGCGCATTATGCACCTTTTCAGCACCCGCACCTCATCCGGTATTTTGTATGAAGTGGATGCGCGGTTGCGTCCGTCCGGCGCGGCGGGAATGCTGGTGACATCAACCGAGGCTTTCGCTGATTACCAGCGCAACGAAGCCTGGACGTGGGAGCATCAGGCGCTGGTGCGCGCTCGAGTGGTGTACGGCGACCCACGGTTGACCTCTCAGTTTGATGCGATTCGTCGCGATATCATGACCCTCGTCCGCGATGCGAAAACCTTGCAGACCGATGTGCGCGAAATGCGTGAGAAAATGCGGGCCCATTTGGGCAATAAGCATCGCGATCGTTTTGATATCAAAGCGGATGAAGGCGGCATCACCGACATTGAGTTTATTACGCAATACCTGGTGCTGCGCTATGCGCATGAAAAACCGAAGCTGACGCGCTGGTCGGATAACGTGCGCATTCTGGAGTTACTGGCGCAAAACGACATTATGGATGAGCAGGAAGCGCTGGCGCTTACCCGTGCTTATACGACGCTGCGCGATGAACTTCATCATCTTGCATTGCAGGAACTTCCGGGCCATGTGGCACCGGAGCACTTCGACGCTGAACGTACGCTGGTGCGTGACAGCTGGCAGAAGTGGCTGGTTGCCGAGTGAAGTGTGCTATTATCGCGCGCAAATTTTAAGACCCTCAGAGAATCTCTCAGGAGACAGGAATGAAAGTAACGCTGCCAGAGTTTGAACGTGCAGGAGTCATGGTTGTCGGTGATGTGATGCTAGATCGCTACTGGTACGGTCCTACCAGCCGTATTTCACCTGAAGCGCCGGTTCCGGTGGTGAAGGTTGATACCATTGAAGAACGTCCCGGTGGCGCAGCAAACGTGGCGATGAACATTGCCTCTCTGGGAGCGAATTCGCGTCTGGTGGGCCTGACTGGGATTGACGACGCGGCGCGTGCGCTGAGCAAAACGCTGGCGGATGTGAACGTAAAATGTGACTTCGTTTCTGTGCCAACTCATCCGACGATCACCAAACTGCGCGTGCTTTCCCGCAACCAGCAACTGATTCGCCTGGATTTCGAAGAAGGTTTTGAAGGCGTGGATCCGCAGCCACTGCATGAGCGTATTAACCAGGCTCTGGGCTCCATTGGCGCTTTGGTGCTCTCCGATTACGCCAAAGGCGCGCTGGCAAGCGTGCAGCAGATGATTGCTCTGGCGCGTAAGGCTGGGGTGCCGGTGCTTATCGATCCGAAAGGGACCGATTTTGAACGCTATCGTGGCGCAACGCTGCTGACGCCGAATTTGTCTGAATTTGAAGCGGTGGCCGGTAAGTGCAAAAGCGAAGATGAACTGGTTGAGCGCGGCATGAAAGTGATTGCAGATTTCGACCTTTCCGCGCTGCTGATCACGCGTTCCGAACAGGGTATGACGCTGCTGCAACCGGGCAAATCGCCACTGCATATGCCGACGCAGGCGCAGGAAGTGTATGACGTGACGGGGGCGGGCGATACGGTGATCGGCGTGCTGGCTGCGACGCTGGCGGCGGGGAACACTCTGGAAGAGGCGTGCTATTTTGCTAATGCCGCAGCGGGTGTTGTCGTCGGTAAACTGGGGACTTCAACCGTTTCCCCGATTGAACTGGAAAACGCCGTGCGCGGTCGGGCCGACACTGGCTTTGGCGTGATGAGCGAGTCTGAGCTGAAACAGGCCGTAGCCAGCGCCCGCAAGCGCGGTGAGAAAGTGGTGATGACCAACGGCGTGTTCGACATCCTGCATGCGGGCCACGTTTCCTATCTGGCGAATGCGCGCAAGCTGGGCGATCGTCTGATCGTGGCGGTAAACAGCGATGCTTCGACCAAACGTCTGAAAGGCGAAACGCGTCCGGTCAACCCGCTGGAACAGCGCATGATCGTGCTGGGCGCGCTGGAAGCCGTCGACTGGGTGGTCTCTTTTGAAGAAGACACACCACAGCGTCTGATTGCCGGGATCCTGCCGGATCTGCTGGTAAAAGGCGGCGACTATAAGCCGGAAGATATTGCCGGCAGCAAAGAAGTGTGGGCGAACGGCGGTGAAGTGCTGGTGCTGAACTTTGAAGATGGCTGCTCAACGACCAATATCATCAAGAAGATCCAAAAAGACAGCGATAAATAACAAATGCTGGAAACGTATCGAACTTTTGGATTCGATACGTTTCTTGCTATTGATGCTGCTGTTTTCTTCAACCTAAAGTAAAGGAATAAGGGGAGAAGGGATTTCTCCCCCCGATTTACTTTTACATGACGTTACAATCAGCGCGCGTCACGCTGACCTTAAATCCGACCCCTCTTAGATTTCGTGGGAAACTGTGAACCAGCGCAGTGGTTTTGCGCACAATATGTACAGAATAACTTCGCATCCAGGGAAATACTGAAATTAGAAAAAGCATATGGCCTTAACAGATATTCAATAACTGGAGGGTATGCTCATGAACAGCAATATGTATTCAATGAACAATTTCGATTTCCTGGCCCGTAGTTTTGCCAGGATGCAAGCTGAGGGCCATCCCGTAGATATCCAGGCGATAACTGGGAATATGGATGAAGAACATCGTAGCTGGTTTTGCAAACGCTATGCGCTGTACTGCCAGCAGGCGACGGAGGCCAGGAAGCTAGAGCTGGAACACTAACAGAAAAAACGGGCCTTGCGGCCCGTTGTCGTTTTTACTCTTGCGGATCGACTGACGGGATCGCGGGAGCAGGCTTAACTTCTGCCGTTTTTTCACGCGATTCCAGCTCAGTCAGACGTTGCTCAAGTAGCGCCAGCTTTTCACGGGTACGCAGCAAAACCTGAGTCTGTACATCAAACTCTTCACGGCTTACCAGATCCAGACGGGTCAGCTGTGACTGCAGCGTTTGACGAATTTTCTTCTCGACGTCTTCGCCAAACTCGCGGATCCCTTTCGGCATCGACTCGTGAACCTGACGAGCAATCTGCTCAATTTTTTTCGGGTCAATCATTGTGGTTTCCCTGAACTGGTACGTGTTGTTGCCTATTGTAGTGCGAACTGGCACAGGCATAAACCAGAATTGTGTGAAGCTAAGACGAGTAAAGGCGTTGATGAAGGTAATCAATAGCGTTATAGTTAACCCGCTTATTCTCAGGGCGGGGCGAAATTCCCCACCGGCGGTAAATCAACTCAGGTTGAAAGCCCGCGAGCGCTTTGGGTGCAAACTCAAAGGTCAGCAGATCCGGTGTAATTCCGGGGCCGACGGTTAGAGTCCGGATGGGAGAGAGTAACGATCCAGTCGGGCATGGACCCGCTCACGTTATTTTTTTGCCGCTTAGACGGTACTCCTAAGACTGCCCTGATTCTGGTAACCATAATTTTAGTGAGGTTTTTTTACCATGAATCAGACGCTACTTTCCTCTTTTGGTACGCCTTTCGAACGTGTTGAACTTGCGCTGTCTGCGCTGCGTGAAGGACGCGGTGTGATGGTGCTTGACGACGAAGATCGTGAAAACGAAGGCGATATGATTTTCCCGGCAGAAACCATGACCGTTGAACAGATGGCTCTGACCATTCGTCACGGCAGCGGTATTGTATGCCTGTGCATCACTGAAGACCGACGCAAACAGCTCGATCTGCCAATGATGGTGGAAAATAACACCAGCGCTTACGGTACCGGTTTTACCGTGACCATTGAAGCCGCAGAAGGCGTGACCACCGGCGTTTCCGCTGCGGACCGTGTTACTACGGTGCGTGCGGCAATTCAGGATGGCGCTAAACCTTCCGATCTTAACCGTCCGGGGCACGTTTTCCCGCTGCGTGCTCAGGCAGGTGGCGTGTTGACCCGCGGTGGTCACACTGAAGCAACCATCGACCTGATGACGCTGGCAGGATTTAAACCGGCAGGCGTGCTGTGCGAACTGACCAATGACGATGGCACCATGGCGCGTGCGCCAGAATGTATCGAATTTGCCGGCAAGCATAATATGGCGGTAGTTACTATCGAAGACCTGGTGGCTTACCGTCAGGCGCATGAGCGCAAAGCCAGCTAATCGCAAATTACCACGTTAGTCGCGGTAAGTATAAAAAACCGAAGCCATCTTCCAGGCTTCGGTTTTTTTGTTTCTTGCTCCGATTATTTGGTTCTCACCCGCTTTAATGCCCATGCGCCGCTCATAATGACGAGCAACAGTAAGCACAAACTAAAGGCCAACAAACAGGCCTGCGCCATGTTCATAAAATGCCAAGGCGGGATCAGATACCAGCCTTCTGACTGCTGGTACAGATCGACAAACCACTTTTGCGTACTGCTGAGCGCCACGCCGTCGGGAACGATGGGAGCGTCATAGCCGCAATCTCCTGTGGGTTTAAACCACTCCGGAGCCCAGTTTGCCAGAGGCAAATTAAAAGGGAATGTCGGATCGGTGGAACATCCCTGTACGCCAAACAGCGAATCCGGGTCCGGGTTATGTACAGCATAATGAATGCCGTTAAGTTTGATGGAGAACTTAATGCCCATGATGCTGCCGTAAAATGCCGCGATACAACCGATGAGCTTCAGAACAACATTTTTGGGGTTGATTGCCGCAATCAATCCGCCAAAAACCATCACCAGCATGGCAAAGCGAATGTAGACACATTGCTCGCAGGGGGCCATGTAGAGATAGATTTGGAAGAACGAGTGCGCCAGAATAATCAATCCACCCATTGCGCAAGCCATCAACAGCCACAGAAAGCGCTGTTCCTGCCATCTCACCAGGGTATCAACCGGTGTATTGCGTAAGTCTCGCCACGATCCTTTTATGAAAGCCATAGCCGGGTCCCTGTTTATTTTTTCGCGAGCTCTCTGACAAGCTCAGCCATGGAATCAATAGATTTGATATTTTTGGTGTAGATCAGGTATTTACCATTGACGACGTAAGCCGGAACGCCCTGGATTTTGGCGACATCATATGCTGCTTTCCATTTCTCCAGCGTTTGCTGGACGGCAGGATCCTTCAATGCCGCGTCAAAATCAGCCTGGCTCATGCCCGCTGCATCCAACCCTGTTTTGATGAATGAGGCGGGATCTTTACCCTCTGACCAGCGCTCTTTCTTATCGTGGTAGGCGGCGTAATAAGCAAACTTGGCTTTTTTAAACTGTGATTTGGCGTCAAACAATGAAATACCTGCAGCCATGTCCCTGGCAATCATTACGGCAAAGATTTCACTGGCCTGCTTACCGTATTCCCCTTTGGTTTCCAGATGAAACGGAGTGAAAGTAACGACATCGGAGACTTTGTCTGACACGGGCCCTGTCACGGCTTTATCATATTTGTAGCAAAATGGGCAGGCGTAACTGAATACTTTGATTAACGTCTTATCAGCATTGGGAATTGGTTTTTCCAGAACCATATAGTCAGTGCCTTCAGTAAACGCTGATGCTGCAAACGGTGAGGCCAGCGCGGCGGTTAATACCACGCTTTTAAATAATGAAGTGATCCATTTAGATGACATAATTAATCCTTAATCTAATGTAATTATTTAAACATTTGGCGTGGATGAACCAGCAATGCACGGTAGTGAGTTTGATTTGGCTTATCGGACAGGACATTAATTTCGACTTTGACTTCTTTTGTTTTGTAGTCAATTTCGTTGATTTTGCCGATGGTTGGCTGTCCAACGTCAAATAAATTAATCGAACCACCAAAGCCAAACATGGTGTCGCGATCCTTTTGATATTCGATAACCGAGGTGATAGGGCTATAAAAATCATAACCGCGCTCTTTTCCGTATTCCCAAATTTGCTGGACGGTCCCTTTTTTCTCGTCAATTTTATATTCGACGAAACGGGAGTATTTCATCGTTGGTAACGCTGGTTGTTCGAGTCCGCGGCCATCGCCGTTGTCAAAAATGGTAAGCGTTCCTTTGCTGGAGAGCCATGCGGTGTGTTGAGTGTAGGTAAAATCGAAATCGGTATTCTCGCACTTGCCATTTTCATCACATTTCAGTGCGTTGCCTTTATCATCAACCGGTTTTAACAGCTTGCTTGCCAGCGCCTTATTCCAGCCTTTAGACGGTGCAAGGATCCACTTAACCTGTTTATCGCGACCGATTTTGACAACCCCCTGATGGCGGGAAGAGATAATGATGGCGTCATCTTTGGCATCAAAGGCGATAGAGTTAACGTGCGCCCAGTTACGACCTGCACCCACTCCGAGGGCATCACCGTAGGGGGTATCTGGCTCCAGTTTTGCCTGCTGGCCGGCATGAGCGAGGTCCACGTTGACGCATACCGCGCCCGCATCCAACGCACCCAGCAGTGCATCACGCATCGGATCGAGAATTTTTGTCAGATCCCACACGTCGACAACACGACCGGATTTGTCGACTTCAATAATCTGGTCGCGAATAGTTTGTACGTGAATGCCATCTTCCTTGCGATAGTCGCGTTTACCCACGCGAAGCAGTACGGTGCCGTTCACCGTTTCGACGGACTCATGCGATGCGTCGAGGAATCCGCGCGGCAGCTTATGGTCGGCCAGAATCTGGCCCATCATATCGAACTCATACCAGTGCTGGCCCTGTACGGCGGTGAAGGTGCCGCGCGGTGTCTCCCGTATGCCCATCAGGTAACCGCGCTTGTTGATATCCATGTCATGACCGTCATAGAAAGTGTCCTGATCCAGCCACCAACGATATTCGCCTTCCGTATCAACGACAAAGGTAAAGGGTGCGATATCAAAGGGTAATGCGCCACCGGCCGGACCAGCATCCAGGATACCGGCATTTTTATCTTTTTCATCATGCCAGTGGAATTCTGCGCCCTGTGCGGTAAAGGTGTGGGTATTCACCAGATAGAGACGGTCTTCAAAGCCAGGTGCGACCTTAATAACGTTTGTTTGCTGTAAATCGGAAATAGAACGGTTATCCATGTAGTGATTAACGATGGCAGATGTTTGCACCACGTAATCGTCCTTGATGGCCTTGCCATTTTCTTTATATTCAACAGTGACCTTATTAGCGAACTTTTGATAAAGGCCAAAAATAGGAACCCCATCGTAGGTGGCGAGGGATTCTTTGCCGACGGTATAGGTAATTGGGACTCCTTTTTCACCTTTACCATGAACGGTAACTTTAACATCCGAAATAACGTGACTATCTAATTCAACCAGTGCGGTAAGAGGGGCGTTTCCGTATGGGTCAACGACTATCGCACCCAATTTTCCTGCGGGCTGGGCTGGTTGGAAACCTGCGGCAAATGAATTCCCTGCGGCAAAGCCAAACGTCAGTGCAAGCGTTCCGGCTAGAAGTGTTTTTCGGTACTGTGTAAACATGGATATATCTCCTTATATTATCTTTAAATATAACAGTGCTGAATATATTATGTTTTTACGATGTGAATATAATAAAAAATGGTATTGCTGATGCTACTTTTATGGTGAATATATTAATATTGATGAAATGTATTATTTTGCAGGTGCTAATTTTTATTATTTTTTGGATGGTATGAGTGCGTTATTTTAAGGGCAATATTTATTATTGCGCAGTGTGATCTTGTCGACATTGTTTTATTTTTTATAACGGTGTTAACTATTTGCATAGCTGCTGGTTTATATGATCGAAATCATATATTTGTTTCTGGAATATGCCACTATAGGAGTATGTCAGAATAAGGTTGTGTAAAATTTTAACGTTAAATGTTTAATGATGTTAAATTTTAAGGGTAAAAGAATGTTTATCGCCTGGTACTGGATTGTATTAATTGCACTCGTTGCAGTTGGTTATTATTGCCATATGAAGCGTTATTGTCGGGCATTTCGGCAAGACCGGGATGCATTACTCGAGGCGCGAAACAAACTCTTTCGTCATTCTGGCGAAGATAACAGCGCGGTTAAGGAACAGGAATAGTCCTTCACGTTCTGCTATGGATGAGCGGATGCTGTAAATTAGCAGGGTGGCATCCGCCCTCTGAATTAGCCGATCCCCATGGACTGGAGGATGACAAGACTTAACCCCATCACCGACATTCCACAAAGTACCCCATAGCTGGGATTATTATTCGGGTCGATCTCTTTTGCCAACGGCATTAGCTCATCGACGGACAGCGCCACCATAATTCCTGCGACTGCTGCCATTATTGCCGCCATCACTACCGGTGAGATCAGGCTCCCCAGAATTAACCACGCCAGTACGCCGCCCAGGATTTCCGCCATGCCCGAGATTCCGGCCCAGAATATCGCCGTCCGTTTGGAGCCCGTGGCTGCATAGACTGGACCCGCAACGGCTAATCCTTCAGGAATATTGTGTAATGCGACGGCAAGGGCAATACCAAAGCCCAGCTCGAGGTTGCTGCTGGCGGTAACAAACGTCGCTATCCCTTCCGGGAAGTTGTGCAGGCTAATGCCGAGCGTTAATAAAATCGCGGTACGTTTAATGGAGCCGGGCAGAGGCCGCGTGGTTTTCTGTACCAGATCCTGAGGGTGCGCGTGCGGCAATAGGCGGTCCAGGCCAAAGTATCCCAGTAAGCCAACGATAAACATTCCGTAGCCCAATACCGGCGACATGCCTTCAGCAGCCAGTGCGGCTGGGAGCATCTCCATCAGTGAGATCAGTAACATAATCCCTGCGGCGAAGCCTAACGAAAAGGCGAGTACGCGGTTGGAGGGTTTTTGCCCTAACACGCCGAGAAATGCGCCGATAAACGTGGCGGCACCTGCCAGTAAAGTCAGAAGTAAAGGTACTGACATCGACAAATAAAACTCCTTATCAATCTGCTGTCCGGGTCGGATCGTCAAAATAACTGATGATCTTCATCATGGTTATCTGAGTTCTTCATCAGCCGAATAAGCGTATTGTGGTGGTATCAAAATGACTCCCTCAGTAAGGATATCATCATGTCTTCAACTCGTATGCCAGCATTGTTTTTGGGTCACGGTAGCCCGATGAATGTTCTGGAAGATAACGTTTATACCCGCGCCTGGCAGCAACTGGGGGAAACGTTGCCGCGCCCGAAAGCCATTGTGGTGGTCTCGGCGCATTGGTTCACTCGTGGCACGGGCGTGACGGCGATGGAAGCGCCTAAAACAATCCACGATTTTGGCGGTTTTCCGCAGGCGCTGTATGACACCCATTACCCGGCTCCTGGATCACCGGAACTGGCGCAGCATCTGGTTGACTTGCTGGCCCCAGTGCCCGTTACCTTAGACAAAGAGGCGTGGGGTTTTGACCACGGTTCATGGGGCGTGCTGATCAAGATGTACCCGCATGCGGATATTCCGATGGTGCAGTTGAGCATTGACAGTACCAAACCTGCGGCCTGGCATTTTGAAATTGGCCGCAAGCTGGCGGCACTGCGTGATGAGGGCATTATGCTGGTAGCCAGCGGCAACGTGGTGCATAACCTGCGCACTGCGCGTTGGCACGGTGAGAACACGCCATATCCGTGGGCGACCTCATTCAACGATTATGTTAAAGCAAACCTGACATGGCAGGGACCGGTTGAACAGCACCCGCTGGTGAACTATCTCGATCATGAAGGGGGATCGTTATCGAACCCGACACCGGATCACTATCTGCCGCTGCTGTATGTATTAGGTGCCTGGGACGGCAAAGAGCCGGTGACTATTCCTGTTGACGGGATTGAGATGGGAAGTTTGAGTATGTTGTCGGTGCAGGTCGGATGATAAATGCGCCCGATGGCGCTGCGCTTATCGAGCCTACAGTTCGTGCTGTAGGCCGGGTAAGACGCAGCCACCACCCGGCACTCTCAGTCATTCGACAAAAATATGCGGATAGAAACGCGAGAGATCCTGCGTGATCAACGCGCGGTCTTCGCGAATGCCGATGCCAGCTGGTTGATCGTTGATTAGCCAGCTGCCGATCAACATATAGCTGTCGCCAAACTTCGGTAGCTGATGGAATTGCTGCACGATCATACCTTCTTCGCCGTACGGCCCTTCCACTGCTTCGATCGTTTTACCGTTTTCGATAATGGAAACGTTCGCGCCTTCACGTGAGAAGATAGGCTTTACGACGAATTTATCCATCTGAGGATAGTCATCTTCGGCGAAATACGCAGGCAGCAGATTCGGATGATCCGGGAACATTTCCCACAACAGCGGTAATAACGCTTTGTTGGAGATGATGCTCTTCCAGGCTGGTTCCAGCCAGCGAACGCCAGCGTCTTCCAGCTTGGTGGAGAACATTTCGCGCAGCATGAATTCCCACGGATAGAGCTTGAACAGGTTAGCTATGACCTGATCTTGCATATCCGTGAACTGACCCTTTTCACCAAGACCAATATCTTCGACATAGAGGAATTCAGTGGCGATTTCAGCTTCGGCAGCGCAATCCTGCAGATACTGGATCGTTCCGCGGTCTTCCACCGTATCGCGACAACAGGTCAGATGTAGCAACTGAAAACCATACTGCTCACGCAGCTCGGCGAAACGCTCGATCAGCTTTTCCTGCAGACTGTTGAATTGATCGCTGCCTTCCGGCAGGTTGCCTGCATTGAGTTGGTCTTCCAGCCAGATCCACTGGAAAAACGCAGCTTCGTACAGAGAGGTTGGCGTATCGGCGTTGTTTTCTAACAGCTTAGGCTCGCCCGTGCCGTCCCACGCCAGATCGAGACGCGAATAGAGCGACGGTTGCTGTGTCTGCCAGGACTGGCGGACAAAGCCCCAGGTATGCTTCGGAATGCGAAACTTGGTCATCAGCTCATCGCTGGCGATGACCCTTTCCACCACTTTGAGGCACATTTGATGCAGCTCTGCGGTGACCTCTTCCAGCTTTTCTACCTGAGCAAGCGTGAGCTTATAATACGCATCCTCACACCAGTACGGCTCGCCGTACATAGTGTGAAAGTTGAAACCGTATTCGGTGGCTTTATCGCGCCAGTCCGGGCGCTCAACAATACTGACTCTTTCCATGACGATCAGCCGCCCATTGAACGAGTGATAGTACCGCTTGCGCTACGCTGCATGGTGCTCTGTTTAGCCACAGATTCGCCAAATCCACCGCGGGTTACGGTAGAGGTGGTAGCCGGTTTCGGCGCCATGGCGGTTTTCGGTACGGTCATGGTGCGACCCGGCGTTGCGGCGCCGTAGTTTTTGCCGCCGGCATCCGTATATTTGCCGTATGCCGGGCTGGCCGGATTTTTCGAGCTGAACAGCGGCTGCTGAGCGCCCATACCGCCACCCATCATGCGGCCCATCATATAGCCTGCCATCAGCGGCATCCAGAAGCTGCCGCTGCTTTGATTCTGCGCCTGAGCCTGGCCTTCACCGGTCGGCGCCATGCCCGCTTGTGCAGGTGCCTGTTGGCACTGGCCTTCGCCGAATTCAGCGATACAGTCTTCGCGAGTGGCGTATTTTGGCGCGGTGCGTTCAGCTTCTTTCAGCGCATTGTTAAACGCGGTGGTACATTCGGCGCTTTTACCCGGATTAGCTGCAGAGCAGTCGTCCGCGTTCTGATAAAGCGAAACCGTTTCGTCACTCTTTTCACAGCCCGCGAGCATAAAAACAGCGGTAACTGCCAGAGCGACAGGAGTCAGGTGGCGCGCGCTCCAGCTTTTGCGGAACGAGGCGTGATGTATAGATTTTGTCCGTTTCATTTATGTCTTCCAGGACCCAGTGGTAACTCTGCTCAGAATAGAGGATGACTGGTCGAAATTGAAGCGGGAAGAGGCGAGAATGCGGAAGAAGGGGTGGATCTTTACGTTGCCTTACGTTCAGACGGGGCCGAAGCCCCGTCATCAGCATCAGTTACGGAACGGGTTGTTACCGTTGCTGCTGGTTGAACGTGCAGCCGTTGGTTGAGCCGCAGGCATATTGCCGTTGCTGTTAAAGTCATTCACCGCGGCATCTTGCTGCGGATTTTGCGGCGCTACGTTATCCGGAGAAGTCGGGATCGGTTTACCCAGCGTATTATTCAGCGCCACCAGATCCTGCTCGTTCAGCGTACCGAGCGCAGATTTGACGTTAAGCTGGTTGATAAGATAGGTATAACGCGCATTCGCCAGTTGCTGCTTGGCGTTGTACAGCGTGGTGGTGGCATCCAACACATCCACGATGGTACGGGTACCTACGGAATAGCCTGCTTCCATCGCATCTAAAGAGCTTTGGGCAGAGACAACCGCTTGTTTGTACGCGTTAATGCTACTGATAGAAGCATTAATGTTGTTGAACGAAGAACGCACGGTTTGCACCACGCTGCGGTGCGCGCTTTCCAGTTGTTCGCTCGCGCCAACAAAGTTGTACTGCGCTTGTTTCACCTGCGAGTTAACCATCCCGCCCTGGTACAGCGGCAGCGAGAAGTTCAGACCGATTTTGTTCTGGCCCATGTTGCTGTCGTCATACTGGGAGGTGTTGGTTTTCGACCCGTTGTAGGAGGTGTCAGAAACGCCGGTAGAGGCGGTCAAACCCAGCGTCGGTAAGTGACCATCCTGCGCCAGACGAATCTGTTCACGCGCCAGATCCTGGCTCAAACGCGCCTGCAATAATGAGAGGTTGCGGTTTTCTGCTTCTTTCAGCAGCGCGTTCACCGCCTGCGGTTTGTTGGTTTTAAAGCCATCAACGTTCAGCGAAGCCAGTTCCGGGTAGTAGTTACCGGTCACCTGGCGCAGCTGTTCTACCGCGTTGTCGAGATTGTTACGCGCGGTAACTTCGTTCGCCAGCACGGTATCGTATTGTGAACGGGCGTTCTGTACGTCAGTGATGGCGACCAGGCCCACGTTAAAACGCTGTGTGGTCTGATCTAACTGACGATAGACCGCATCTTTCTGTGCCTGAGTGTAAGACAGCACGTCAATCGCGTTCAGTACGTTAAAATAAGCGGTAGCGGTATTCAGGATCAGCGTTTGCTGATCGGTCTGATACGTTACGTCCTGGATGCCTGCTGATTTTTCTTGCAGCGTCAGGGCACGCCATTTAGACATGTCGAACAACGTCTGAGTCAATTGTAATGACGCGCTGGTTGCGTTGGAGTTGACGCCATTTGCATCACGGTAGCCATTGCTGTAGGTGTAATCGGCACCTAAACCTAGTTGCGGCAGTAATGGGCTACGCGCTTCGTTAATTTTTTCGAATGCAGCATCGCGATCGGCGGCGGATTTACGCAATTCCGGGTTGCTCAGGCGTGCTTGCTGATAAACCTGCATCAGGTTTTCTGCCTGGCTCAAAGTAGTGAACCCCGACAGGCTCAGGCCGATAAGGATGGGGAGCAATTTCTTCATTTGCATTCCTTGTTGTGAAGCAGTATTTAGCGCTGATCAAATTGTAAAAATATTTGCTGATTCTAGCAGAATCCGCCACTTCAAAAAGTTGGCGTTACGTGCCATACGGCGTTAATTTGCATCAATTTAACACAAGGGCGTTCAAACATCAGTCAAACGACCTTGAAATTCACATTTTAATCACTATTGGTTTCAGGACAGCACAATGCGTAAACCAGACAACTTGCCAATGACTTTCACTAAAAATGATGTAGAAATTATTGCACGAGAAACGCTATACCGCGGTTTTTTTTCACTGGATCTTTATCGGTTCCGCCATCGCCTGTTTAACGGTGGTATGAGCGGTGAGGTAAAGCGCGAAATTTTTGAGCGCGGACACGCGGCAGTCTTGCTACCCTTTGACCCTGAGCGGGACGAAGTTGTTCTGGTCGAGCAGATCCGTATCGCGGCGTTTGATACCAGCGAAAGCCCGTGGCTCCTGGAAATGGTGGCCGGAATGATTGAAGAGGGCGAAACCGTTGAGGATGTTGCTCGTCGTGAAGCGATGGAGGAGGCTGGGCTGGAAGTTAAACGTACCAAGCCCGTTCTGAGCTATCTGGCAAGCCCTGGCGGCACCAGTGAGCGCCTGTCTATTTTAGTTGGCGAAGTGGACGCCACGACCGCGAGCGGGATCCACGGTCTGGCTGATGAAAACGAAGATATTCGTGTTCATGTGGTGAGCCGGGAGCAGGCTTATCAATGGGTTGAAGAGGGGAAAATCGACAACGCGGCTTCTGTCATCGCCTTGCAATGGTTACAGCTGCACTATCAAGAGTTAAAAACTGAGTGGAAAAAATGAAGCGTTACACACCTGACTTCCCTGAAATGATGCGCCTGTGCGAAACCAACTATTCGCAATTGCGCCGCCTGCTGCCACGTAATGATGCAGCCGGTGAAACAGTGAGCTATCAGGTCGCAAACGCACAATATCGGTTAACGATCGTTGAATCGACCCGATACACTACGCTTGTCGCGATCGAACAAACGGCACCCGCGGTCACTTACTGGAGCCTGCCGTCATTGACAGTCCGCCTGTATCATGACGCGAGGGTGGCCGAAGTGTGTTCGAGTCAGCAGATCTTTCGCTTCAAAGCGCGGTATGATTATCCAAATAAAAAGTTGCATCAACGCGACGAAAAGCATCAAATTAATCAGTTTCTGGCCGACTGGTTACGGTACTGTTTAGCACATGGAGCGATGGCGATTCCGGTTTATTAGCGTCGTGAAACCTAAGGACACCATTTGGAAAGCCTGTTAACCCTTCCTTTGGCTGGTGAGGCCAGAGTCAGGATCTTACAAATTACAGACACTCACCTGTTTGCCGAAAAGCATGAAACGCTGCTGGGTGTAAACACCTGGGACAGCTATCAATCCGTACTGGATGCAATACATGCAGAGTCGCCTGAATACGATCTGATCGTCGCGACTGGTGATTTGGCGCAGGACCAATCCGCTGCGGCCTATCAGCATTTTGCTGAGGGCATCGCAAGCTTTCGTGCGCCCTGCGTTTGGCTACCGGGCAATCACGATTTTCAGCCGGCAATGTACAGCGCGCTACAGGACGCGGGGATCTCACCCGCTAAACGCGTCTTTATTGGTGAACAGTGGCAAATCCTGTTGCTGGACAGCCAGGTGTTCGGCGTTCCCCACGGTGAATTAAGCGAATTTCAGCTCGAATGGCTGGAACGTAAACTTGCCGATGCGCCTGAGCGCAATACTTTGCTGCTTCTGCATCATCATCCTCTGCCGGCAGGCTGTAGCTGGCTCGATCAGCATAGCCTGCGTAATGCCGCAGAGCTGGATAACGTGCTGGTGAATTATCCTCGTGCCAAGTATTTGTTGTGTGGGCATATTCATCAGGAACTGGATTTGGACTGGAACGGACGCCGCCTGCTGGCGACGCCGTCGACCTGTGTGCAGTTTAAGCCACACTGTTCCAACTTCACGTTAGATACCATCAGCCCCGGCTGGCGGACGCTGGAGCTTTTTGCTGACGGGACGTTGCAGACTCAGGTACGCCGTCTGCAGGGTAATCGGTTCCACCCTGATACCGCTTCAGAAGGCTACTGATGTCTACGCTTCTTTATCTTCACGGATTTAATAGTTCTCCTCGTTCGGCGAAGGCATGTTTGCTGAAAAACTGGCTGGCGGAGCATCATCCGCACGTTGAGATGATCGTACCCCAGTTGCCACCGTATCCGGCCCAGGCCGCAGAGATGCTGGAATCGATCATTCTCGAACATGGCGGAGAGTCGCTGGGAATTGTCGGTTCCTCGCTAGGAGGCTATTACGCCACCTGGCTGTCGCAATGTTTTATGCTGCCCGCGGTGGTGGTGAACCCTGCTGTTCGACCTTATGAACTGCTGGTCGACTATCTCGGTCAAAACGAGAACCCCTACACGGGGCAGCAATATGTGCTAGAGTCACGCCATATTTACGATCTTAAAGTCATGCAGATTGACCCGCTGGAAGCGCCGGATTTGATCTGGCTGCTTCAACAAACGGGCGATGAAGTGTTGGACTACCGCCAGGCGGTGGCGTATTACGCCTCCTGCCGCCAGACAGTTATTGAGGGCGGAAACCACGCATTCACGGGCTTCGAAGATTATTTCAACCCGATTGTCGATTTCCTTGGACTGCACAGTTTCTGACGATCAATTCGAATTGCTTATTTAAACCATGACGCAAACTTATAACGCTGATGCCATTGAGGTACTCACTGGGCTTGAGCCGGTACGCCGTCGCCCGGGGATGTACACCGATACAACCCGTCCGAACCATCTTGGACAGGAAGTGATTGATAACAGTGTGGATGAAGCACTGGCGGGCCACGCAAAACGCGTGGACGTGATTTTACATGCCGACCAGTCTCTGGAAGTTATTGATGATGGCCGCGGCATGCCGGTAGACATTCACCCTGAAGAGGGCGTTCCGGCGGTAGAGCTGATCCTCTGTCGTCTGCACGCGGGCGGTAAGTTCTCCAACAAAAACTATCAGTTCTCTGGTGGTTTACATGGGGTGGGGATCTCCGTGGTCAACGCCCTGTCGAAGCGTGTGGAAGTGAACGTGCGCCGCGACGGGCAGGTGTACAACATCGCGTTTGAGAACGGCGATAAGGTGCAAGATTTACAGGTTGTCGGTACCTGCGGTAAACGCAATACCGGAACCAGCGTGCACTTCTGGCCGGATGAAAGCTTCTTTGACAGCCCGCGTTTTTCCGTTTCGCGCTTAACGCACGTACTGAAAGCCAAAGCTGTGCTGTGCCCTGGTGTTGAGATCACCTTTAAGGATGAGGTCAATAACAGTGAACAGCGCTGGTGCTACCAGGATGGCCTGAATGACTATCTGAGCGAAGCGGTAAATGGCCTGCCGACGCTGCCGGAAAAACCGTTTATCGGTAATTTCAGCGGTGAAACAGAAACTGTGGACTGGGCGCTGCTCTGGCTGCCGGAAGGCGGCGAGCTGCTGACTGAAAGCTATGTGAACCTGATCCCAACCATGCAGGGCGGTACGCACGTTAACGGCCTGCGCCAGGGTCTGCTGGATGCAATGCGCGAGTTCTGCGAATACCGCAATATTCTGCCGCGCGGCGTGAAGCTGTCGGCGGAAGATATCTGGGATCGCTGTGCTTACGTGCTGTCGGTAAAAAT
This sequence comes from Citrobacter sp. 506, assembly GCF_050434985.1. Lineage (NCBI taxonomy): Bacteria > Pseudomonadati > Pseudomonadota > Gammaproteobacteria > Enterobacterales > Enterobacteriaceae > Citrobacter > Citrobacter sp. 506. The sequence goes on along the minus strand of NZ_JBNDJN010000004.1, from coordinate 196,467 downwards.
GCAGGATCCGCAGTTTGCCGGACAAACCAAAGAGCGCCTCTCTTCGCGGCAGTGCGCGGCATTCGTCTCTGGCGTGGTGAAAGATGCTTTCAGCCTGTGGCTGAACCAGAACGTGCAATCAGCCGAACTGCTGGCTGAGATGGCGATTTCCAGCGCCCAGCGTCGTCTGCGTGCGGCGAAAAAAGTGGTGCGTAAGAAGTTGACCAGCGGTCCGGCGTTGCCGGGGAAACTGGCGGACTGTACCGCACAGGATCTTAATCGCACCGAACTGTTCCTCGTCGAAGGTGACTCGGCGGGCGGATCGGCGAAACAGGCGCGCGATCGTGAATATCAGGCGATCATGCCGCTGAAAGGTAAGATCCTCAACACCTGGGAAGTCTCTTCCGATGAAGTGTTGGCCTCGCAGGAAGTTCACGATATTTCGGTGGCGATCGGCATCGATCCGGACAGTGATGATCTGAGCCAGCTGCGCTACGGTAAGATCTGTATTCTGGCGGATGCGGACTCCGATGGTTTGCATATCGCCACGCTGCTGTGCGCGCTGTTTGTGAAACACTTCCGTACGCTGGTGAAACACGGTCACGTCTATGTGGCGCTGCCGCCGTTATACCGTATCGACCTCGGTAAAGAGGTGTATTACGCGCTGACGGAAGAAGAGAAAGCGGGCGTGCTGGAGCAGTTAAAACGCAAGAAAGGCAAGCCGAACGTGCAGCGCTTTAAAGGTCTGGGTGAAATGAACCCGATGCAGCTGCGTGAAACCACGCTGGATCCGAACACCCGCCGCCTGGTGCAGCTCATCATCGATGACGAAGACGATCAGCGTACCAACGCAATGATGGATATGCTGCTGGCCAAGAAGCGTTCTGAAGATCGCCGTAACTGGTTGCAGGAGAAAGGCGACCTGGCGGATCTCGAAGGGTAATTGACCGTGAATGCCGGAAAAGCAACGTGCTTTCCGGCGCTATTTTTTATGCCGCTTGCGATACTGCAACGGCGTCTCGCCAATGCCTTTGCCGAAGGCGCTGATGAAGTACGTTACCTCTGAAAATCCCACCTTTTGAGCAATCTCCCGCACGCTGATTTCACTGTGTAACAGCGCTTCACAGGCTTTGCGTAACCGCAGTGTATTGAGATAGTCGAAAATGCTCTCGCCCGTTTCCATCTGGAAGCGGCGGGATACATAGCTTTTTGATTTATTCAGCTCCTGCGCCAGCGCTGCCAGACTAAATTTGTGAGTGTAATGCTCATCCAGCCAGAACATCACCTGACTGGCGATTCCGCTGCTAATTTCCGGCATATTACCATTATCGTCGGGTAACAGGCTGAATAAATTGACTAACAGACAGGCAACCTGCTCAGTGCTCAGCGGTTTTTGAGCTGCCATTTTTTCATAACGGCTGAAGAGAAAATCAACATGCGGATGAACATCCGCCGCGTCGACGACCCATGCTTCACTGCCGCGAATGCTCAGATTTTGCAGATGCTGTTGAGTATGCGGCAAGTCGCGGAGCACCTTCAGTACCGCATGTTGATCGAGATGAATAATGGTACGTCGATAACCATCCCGCGCCTGCTCATCGACCCAGATCTTGTGTAGGGTAAACGGCGGGAAAAAGAACATCCGTCCCGGTCTCATGGTGTATTGCTTATGGTCAACCGTGACCACGCCAAAGCCTTCTTCCACATACAGCACTTCCAGACACTGATGCCAGTGGTGATAACGCACCGTATTGGCGAATAAACGGCTGAACGACGCAATCGCATCGTTGAGGGCGATCAGTTCCAGATGTTCTTGCGGTGAGGATAGTGTCATAGTGCAATAAATTTAAATTTTTGCCGGCGAATAGTAATTTATAAACTCTATTTTTAAATTTCCTCAATCGCTGTTTTATTTTAATGCCGGCGGTGTGATTGACGTAACATTTCTGCTGCTCTGCGATTCACTATTCTTTAGCCACTTAATTCAGAGGGGCAGATTATGTGGTCAGCAACTGAAGAAAAATCAAATCCATTGTCATCACGCGAAGACGTAACGTGTGCGGTTAACGCCATTTTATGTGCGCTGGATCGGCAGTTTCCGGCGGGACAGGCTCAGTTTTCTCTTGGCAATACCTGTGCTCACTACAGCGCGGATATTGCCTGTATGGAAGGGCTTTCCCGGGCGTTGTGGGGGCTATTTCCTCTGATGGCAGGCGGGGCTAAAGTGCCGTTTGCCGAAAAGTACATTCAGGCGATAAAACTCGGTACTGACCCACAAAGCCCACATTACTGGGGAGACACCGGTCCTTACGATCAGCGTCTGGTTGAGATGGCTGCTTATGGCCTGGGTCTGGCATTGTTACAGACGCAATTAACGGAGCATTTCTCCCTGAGCGAACGCGAGAATCTGCACCGCTGGCTGAATCAGATAACCGACTCGCAAATGCCGGACAGCAACTGGAACTACTTTGCGATTATCGTTCAGCTTGGTTTCAAGCGTGCGGCTCTGCCTTACGATCAGGCGGCTATCGATCGCCGCTTTGAGCTGATGGAAGCCTACTATCTTGGTGACGGTTGGTATTCCGATGGTGCCGGTCGACCGAAAGATTACTACATCTCAATGGCTTTTCACTTCTACGGCCTGTTGTATGCCACCCTCAGCCCGGATGACACCGAACGCGCTGTCGTTCTGCGTGAACGTTCGCGCTTGTTTGCCGAAGATTTTATTTACCTGTCCGCCGCTGACGGCGCATTGGTGCCGTTTGGCCGCAGCCTGACCTACCGCTTTGCCATGGTTGCCTTCTGGAGCGCGGTGGCGTTTGCCGAACTGGATGTTCTTTCGCCAGGCATAATCAAAGGGGTGATCCTGCGTCATTTGCGCTGGTGGCAGAAGCAGCCGATTTTCGATCGTGATGGCATTCTGACGCTGGGGTTTGCCTACCCGAATCTGGCGATGTGTGAAGACTACAACTCGCCGGGATCGCCTTATTGGGCATTGAAGGTTTTTTTGATTCTTGCACTGCCGGAGGATCATCCATTCTGGCAGGCTGAAGAGCTGGCGCTACCGCAACTCGTTGAAAAACGCGTTATCCCCCATGCTGCGCAGATCCTGCAGCATAGTGAGCATTCTGAGCATGTCATGATGTTGACCTCAGGCCAGCTTGAACTGAACAACTACGTTAATACCGAAGCCAAATACACCAAATTTGCCTACTCCAGCCGCTTTGGTTTCACCATTGAGCGCGGCCGTTACGGCATCAAACATGCGGCCTGTGACTCTATGCTGCTGTTGGCGGACGGCGATAGCTACTATCGTGGCCGTCGTCAGTGCGACGAGGTTCGGGTCGATGAGAATTTTATCTGGTCCCGCTGGTCTCCCTGGCATAACGTAATGGTTGAGACCTGGCTTGTCCCGTTTGGCGAATGGCATCTTCGCCTGCACCGTATTAACAGTGCGCGAACGCTGCAAACGGTGGAAGGGGGATTTGCGGTGATGAAAGCCGAGCCTCGGTTATGTGAGCGTGGATGCCTCCTTGCGGCATGCAACGGAACCAGCGTTATCGTTGATCTGTCGCCGTCCATAGTTCGCCAGCCAGACAGCGTGGTCACGCCGCCGAACAGTAGCATCATGTTCCCTGGATGTGCGTCGATTCCTGTGTTGACCAGCGAAATCCCGCAGGGCGAAAGCTGGCTTTGCTGCGCCGTGAGTGCCAGCGGGCAGCAAAGACAGTACTCTGCCGTTCCGCAGCTATCTATCAACAATAACCAGGTTGTTATTCAGCAACCTGAAAATGCACGCCAGTTGTCGTTCTTTTTATAGCGAGGGTGGTATGAAAAATAATTCAACGGGAAATCGGACTGAATATTATAAAATAAGCAGTTTTATATTCCTTTATTTCTTTACTTGGTCCGCAAGTATTGGTTTGTTGGCTATCTGGTTGGGGCAAAAAGCGCAGTTGAGCGGTACGGTGATCGGCACCGTATTTGCTGTGAACGGTATTTTCTCGGTTATTCTGAAACCTATTTATGGCTATATCCTCGATAAAATAGGTATGAGCAAATATCTGCTCTATTTCGTCGTAGTGATGTCAGCGTTAATGGCACCGTTTTTTATTTATGTCTATCAGCCATTATTACTCTCCAATACCATGCTGGGTATTATAGTTGGCGCGATTTACTTGAGCTTTGCGTGGTATGCCGGGGTGGCGGCCTGTGAATCTTATTCTGACCGCTACAGCCGTCTGAACGGCATGGAGTTTGGGCAGATCCGTATGTGGGGGTCGCTTGGCTGGGCGGTGGCGTCATCGTTCTCTGGCCTGCTGTTTAACCTCTCACCGGCCTATAACTTTATGCTCGGCAGCCTGACGTCAGTGGTGATGCTGGTTGTTCTGGTGAGTCTGAAAGTCAATATCAATGCGGCCAACGCCTCGGAGGTGATAACTAAAGAGAAAATCTCCCCGACGGATGTTTACGCCCTGCTGCGTAATCGCAAATTTTGGGCATTCTGCCTGTACGTTGCGGGCGTGGCGTGGATGATGTTTATCGCGGAGCAGCAGTTCTCCCGCTACTTCGTCACTTTCTTTGCCGATGTACATGAAGGGAACGCCGTCTTTGGTTATCTGGGCACCGTGCAGTCGGGAATGGAATTTGTCATGTACATGGTCATTCCGCTATTCGTCAATTATATTGGCGCGAAGCGTGGTCTGCTGATTGTTGGGGCGCTGGTGGGCGCGCGATTGGTGATATCTGGGCTATGTGACTCTCATTTATTAATTTCTGTGCTGAAGCCGCTATACGGTCTGGAGATCTGTTTATTACTGGTTTCCGTCTTCAAATATATTGCCGAGCATTTTGATAAACGTGTCAATGCGACCATGTATTTACTGGGTTATCAGGCGATGCTGTATGTCGGTAACGTGGTGGTTTCCTCTCCTGCCGGATTAATGTACGACCGGATAGGCTTTGAGAAGACATATATCATTATGGGCATTGTGGCGCTGACTTTTACATTGATATCGGCATTTACTTTATCTGCCTGTCAGAGCAAACGTGGCAAAAATATCGCTCTCGATATTGCTGAAAATAACCCTGCAAAATAATTTACGTCATAAGGAGCCGAAATATGTTAAATCATATCGTTGAGGAATCGTTGCGCGCATTTCCTGGCAGTCCGGTTAATCCCGGCAGTTTTCAGGATCAAATAAGTTGCGCCCGAGAAGATGTCCTCGAATTGATTAGCCGTCATTTAACGGAATTCGGTGAACAATTTCCTGCCGAAACCTGTGCGCAAGGTTATTACCCACTGACAGAGAATGTGGAATGGACGACCAGCTTCTGGACCGGGCAATTATGGCTGGCGTGGGAAATGAGTGGTGAGAGCAAATTTCGTGAGATGGCGGAGAAGCATGTGCGTTCGTTTGGCATGCGTATTGCCGGACGCCACGATACCAACACCCACGACCTGGGATTCCTCTACACGCTTTCCTGTGTGGCGGCCTGGCGATTGACGGGCAATCGCGATGCTCGATGTTTTTCCCTGATGGCGGCAGAAGCGCTGTTGGAGCGTTTTCATGAAAAGGCGCAGATCATCCAGGCGTGGGGCGATCTTCGCGATCCCGATCAGGCCGGACGGATGATCATTGACTGCAATATGAATCTGCCGCTGCTGTACTGGGCTAGCGAGCAAACGGGCGATCCGCGTTTTGCGAATGCGGCGAAGGCCCACGTTGCGCAGGCAGCCAAATATCTGATCCGCCAGGATGCGTCGACCTTCCACACCTACTATATGGACGTGCAAACCGGCGCACCGCGTTACGGTAATACGCAGCAGGGATATGCTGATGATTCTTGCTGGTCGCGTGGGCAGGCATGGGGGATTTATGGTTTTCTGCTGAGCTATATTTACACTGGCGATACACAAATGGTGCAGCTGTCGAAAAAGCTGGCCAACTACTTTCTTAATCGCCTGCCGGAAGATGCCGTTTGCCACTGGGATCTGGCATTAGTCGGAACCGATGCGCTGCGCGATTCATCTTCGGCGGCGATTGCCGTCTGTGGTCTGCTGGAGCTGATTAAACATCTGCCGGTGACCGATCCGGATCGCGAGTGCTACCAGCAGTGGGCGATGGGGATCATGTCTTCGCTGACCAGGCATTATCTGATGGGTAAAGATGAACAGGGGAACGGGCTACTGAAACACTCGGTGTATCACCTGTCGAGCAACAAAGGGGTCGATGAGTGTGCAAGTTGGGGGGATTATTTCTACGTTGAAGCGTTAATGCGCTTCACTCAGAGCTGGAAGCTCTACTGGTAAGGAGTGCCCGGTGGCGCTGCGGTTGAATGCCGGATGGTGGCCTAAAACACCTCATCCGGCAAATCGACAATCTTAAATGCCAGACTCCAGAATACGAATACTCATGTCCAGCACGTCGCCTTTCACGGCTTCGCTATAGGCTTTCATATGCGGTGTCTGCAAATGCGCTTCAAGATGCGCAATGCTTTCCCACTGTTCAACCATCACGATTGAGTCCGGGGCTGTGGTCTGAAAACTGACGCCAGCAGCATGATCGACCATCGGCGCGTAGCCGTGGCAGCCTTCTTCTTTCAATACGGTTGGAACGATTTTAGCGAATTGATCCAGTACCGCCTGGCGGTGATGTTGACCTGGACGTGTACGGATTTCTGCAATAACGGTAAGCATGGTTAACTCCTTCTAATTCCAGGTTACCAGTTAACCAAAAATTTCGTTCAGATGCTTGCGATATTCTGCGATATAACGCGGGACGTCCGGCATTTTAATCACGTCATTGGTGATAAAGGTCGGCAGCGCTTCCATTCCCAGGAACTGGTTTGCTTTATGGAACGGGAGATAAACGCCATCAACGCCAACGCCATGGAAGAACTGATCTTTTTCAGTGAAAGCTTCCATCGGTGCGTTCCAGGTCAGTGACAGCATGTATTTTTTGCCCTGAATCAGCCCACCGGAGCCGTATTTTTTAGACGCATCTGAACGCGTGCGACCATCGCTGGCGTACAGCGTACCGTGACCTTCGGTAAACACGTCATCAATGTATTTTTTCACGGTCCACGGCGCACCCATCCACCAGCCAGGCATTTGCCAGATAACCACATCGGCCCAGACGAAGTTCTGTACTTCATCAGGAATGTCATAGTCGCTGTCGGCGCGCACGACTTTAACATCATGCCCGAGGTCGCGCAGAAGGCCATCCGCGACCTCGGTCAGGGTGTCGTTTAACTGACCGTTGGAGTGGGCGAATTTTTTCGCACCATTGATAATCAGAATGTTGCTCATTTTGTGTCCTCAGGGAAATACGTTTGAAGACGATTTTACCCCTACCAGCGACGCGGTGAAATTAGCAAAATGTGCAAAGTCTTTTGCTATTTGAGCAATAATAACGCAATTACCAACTGACCTTCGCTTCAAAGCCACCTTGCGGAGCGTTGCCAAACGAGGCTGACATTCCATGCAATATTGCGATACGGCGGACAATCGATAGGCCGAGACCGCTGCCGGTCACGCTTTGTCCCGGTGGACGATAAAAGCGTTCCCCGATGTGCATAAGGACCTCTGGCGCAACGCCAGGACCATTATCCTTGACGCTAAAATTCCGGGCGTTGAGCGTCACTTCCACAATGCTACCCCGCGGGCTGTAACGGATCGCATTATCCAGCAGATTTCGTACCATCAGGCTCAGTAACAGCGGCTGTCCTGTGCGCATGATGTTATGCGCGTTAATCTGCAAACGCACGTCGATGTGCGCCTGCTGGGCTGGATGGTAGATATCCATCACCGCGGATTGCAAAAGCTCCTCCAGCGAGATTTCCGCCACATCCTGAAGATTGTCGAGGGAGTCGAGGCGTGAGAGCGTCAGTAACTGATCGACCAGTCGGGTGGCGCGTTCAATTCCCGCATGCAACTGTACCAGCGCTTTTTCCCGCGTTTGCGGGTCGTCATCTGACAGTTGCACCACTTCCGTTTGTACTTTCAGCGCGGTCAATGGGCTGCGCAGCTCGTGGGCAGCATCAGAAGTGAAGCGCCGTTCGCGGACCATCATGGAATGGGTGCGGGTAAACAACTGATTGAGCGATTCAACCAATGGGCGCACTTCGCTTGGCACACCTTTCGGGTCGAGCGGCTCCTCCGATTCCGGTGAGCGCCAGCGCAGAGCTTGCGCCAGTTTTTTTAGCGGCCTGAGTTCACGGCTAATCATGACCACCAGGATTAGCAACATCAGCGGCAGCGCAATCAACCACGGTGTTAACTGGGCGGTGACGATCGACAGCGCCATATCCTCTCGATACTCCCACTCCTGGCCTACCACAATGCGGTATTTGCCGTCAGCGGAATTCAGCCACAGAAAACGCCATGCGTCGTTGTCCCCCTTGAGTTGGCCATCGGTAAAGCCTTCGTGGGTGTAGCTGTAGGGAATGTCCTGGCCGTTGTCGCCATCGTGCAATACCATTTTGCCGTCGAGGGTGAAGATGGCAAACGTCAGCGCGTCGTCATCAATATGGCCGTGCTTGAGCTTCTTCGGCGTGCGAGCCATATTGCTTGAGGTGGTGACGTCGCTGATATCCAACGTGCTAAGCCGCTTGGCGAACAACATCAGTTGGGTATCAAACAGCTCATCGACATTATCGGTGGTCTGCTTCCAGGCTACAAAGCTCGAAACGGCCCAGGTCGCTGATGCCAGAATCAGAAAAATAAGCGTTAGCCTGACGCGCAGGCTGAGGCGTTGTGTGAGTTTCATGCGTCACCCAGGGTGTAGCCAATGCCATGCACGGTACGGATAAAGTCGCTGCCGAGCTTACGGCGTAAGTGATGGACGTGTACCTCAATCGCATTGCTGGAGACGGTTTCGTCCCAGGTATACAGTTTTTCTTCAATCAGTTTGCGGGGCAGGACGCGACCCTTATTGCGCATCAGCAGCTCCAGTAGAGCGAACTCTTTGGGTTTGAGAGACAAAGGCTCATCTGCCGACGTGGCAACCAGCGCGCCGGGATCGAGCGTCACCTGACCATGGCGCAATATGTTGCTCGCCTGGCCGCTGGCACGGCGCACCAGCGCCTCCAGCCTGGCGGCAACTTCGATCAGCGCAAAGGGTTTGCACAGATAGTCATCCGCGCCGAGACGCAGACCCTCAACGCGTTCCGCCAGCGCGTCGCGAGCGGTCAGAATCAGCACTGGCTCCTGCTTCCCGTTGGCTCGCCATTCGCGCAAGATGTCCCGTCCGTCGATGCCTGGCAGCGTCAGGTCGAGGATCACCGCATCATAAGGGGCGCTGTAGAGCGCTTCTTTCCCTTGGCGACCCTCGGTAAACCAGTCGATGCTGAAACCCATTTTACTCAGACCTGTTTTCAGGCCGTCGCCGATCAATGTGTCATCTTCGATCAGTAAAATACGCATATGTTCTTCCCTGCAGCCGCTCTCATTAGCGTCAGTAAACCTTGTGACTACAGCCTCTGTACAGCAAAAAAAGTATCTTTTTTTGCCTTAAGAACTTGTTAAGGATTAACTTATTTAATAGTCGTAAACCAAAATGAAAGGGAGACATGACGATGAAAAAATTAGCTGCAATGGTTGCCGTAATGGCACTGTGTTCCGCACCTGTTCTGGCAGCGCAGCAGGGCGGTTTCTCTGGACCGACAACCACCACGCAAAGCCAAAATGGCGGATTTGTCGGCCCGAATGGTAGCAGCGCGACGGTAGAAAGCGCCAAATCACTGCGTGATGACACTTGGGTTACCCTGCGCGGGAACATCGTTGAGCGTATTTCCGACGACCTGTATGTGTTTAAAGATGCGACTGGCACAGTGAATGTGGATATCGACCACAAGCGCTGGAACGGCGTAACCGTCACACCGCAGGATGTGGTTGAAATCCAGGGTGAAGTGGATAAAGACTGGAACTCCGTTGAAATCGACGTGAAACAGATTACCAAAGTTGCCAAATAATCCCCATCAGGGCCGCACTCGTGGCCCTTTTCTTTGTGACTCAACACGCCAGATAGGGTAGTATCTGCGGCAATATTGCCCTTCAATAGAGGGGTACAAAGTTGAGGAACCACGATTAATGAGCGATATGGCAGAGCGCCTGGCGCTGCATGAATTCACGGAAACCGCCTATCTGAACTACTCCATGTACGTCATCATGGACAGGGCGTTGCCGTTTATTGGCGATGGTTTGAAACCCGTTCAGCGTCGCATCGTGTACGCGATGTCCGAACTAGGGCTGAATGCCAGCGCCAAATTTAAAAAATCCGCCCGTACCGTCGGTGACGTACTGGGTAAATACCACCCACACGGCGACAGCGCTTGTTATGAAGCGATGGTGCTGATGGCGCAGCCGTTCTCTTACCGCTATCCGCTGGTTGACGGGCAGGGGAACTGGGGGGCGCCGGACGATCCGAAATCCTTCGCGGCGATGCGTTATACCGAATCCCGCCTGTCTAAATATGCGGAAGTTCTGCTGGGTGAACTTGGCCAGGGAACGTCGGACTGGGTGCCAAACTTCGACGGCACCATGCAGGAGCCGAAGATGCTGCCTGCGCGTCTGCCAAATATTCTGTTGAACGGCACGACCGGTATTGCCGTTGGTATGGCGACGGACATTCCGCCGCATAACCTGCGTGAAGTGGCGAAAGCGGCGATTACCCTGATTGAGCAACCGAAAACGACGTTGGATCAGTTGCTGGACATCGTGCAGGGGCCGGATTACCCGACCGAAGCGGAGATCATTACCTCGCGGGCAGAGATTCGTAAGATTTACGAAAACGGACGTGGCTCCGTACGTATGCGCGCGGTATGGACGAAAGAAGACGGCGCGGTGGTGATTTCCGCACTGCCGCATCAGGTTTCCGGGGCAAAAGTGCTGGAGCAGATCGCCGCTCAAATGCGCAATAAAAAGCTGCCGATGGTAGACGACCTGCGCGACGAATCGGATCACGAAAACCCGACCCGTCTGGTGATTGTCCCGCGCTCCAATCGTGTGGATATGGAGCAGGTGATGAACCACCTGTTTGCCACCACCGATCTGGAAAAAAGCTACCGCATCAATCTGAATATGATCGGTCTTGATGGTCGTCCGGCGGTGAAAAATCTGCTGGAGATCCTCACCGAATGGCTGGCGTTCCGCCGCGATACCGTACGTCGTCGCCTCAACTATCGTCTGGAAAAAGTGCTTAAACGCCTGCATATCCTTGAAGGTTTGCTGGTGGCGTTCCTCAACATTGACGAAGTAATCGAAATTATTCGTCATGAGGATGAACCTAAGCCCGAGCTGATGTCGCGGTTTGGCATTTCTGAAACCCAGGCTGAAGCCATTCTTGAGCTGAAATTGCGCCACCTTGCCAAACTCGAAGAGATGAAAATCCGCGGCGAGCAGGATGAGCTGGCGAAAGAGCGCGATCAGCTGCAAGGCATTCTGGCTTCTGAGCGTAAAATGAGTAACCTGCTGAAGAAAGAGCTGCAGGCTGATGCCGAGGCCTATGGCGACGAACGCCGCTCTCCGCTGCAGGAACGTGAAGAAGCGAAGGCGATGAGCGAGCACGACATGCTGCCGTCAGAGCCAGTGACCATTGTGCTGTCTCAGAGTGGTTGGGTGCGTAGCGCGAAAGGCCACGACATTGATGCGCCGGGATTAAGCTATAAAGCGGGCGACAGCTTTAAGTCTGCGGTGAAGGGTAAGAGCAACCAGCCGGTGGTGTTCGTGGACTCGACCGGACGCAGCTACGCCATCGATCCAATTACGCTGCCGTCGGCGCGTGGACAGGGTGAACCGCTGACCGGGAAGCTCACGCTGCCGCCGGGCGCGACGGTTGAGCACATGCTGATGGAAGGCGACGATCAGAAACTGCTGATGGCATCCGATGCGGGTTACGGTTTTGTCTGCACCTTTAACGACCTGGTAGCTCGTAACCGTGCGGGTAAGGCATTGATTACGCTGCCAGAAAATGCGCGCGTTATGCCGCCGGTTGTGATTGAAGATGAAACCGATATGCTGCTGGCAATCACCCAGGCCGGTCGCATGTTGATGTTCCCGGTAAGCGATTTGCCGCAATTGTCAAAAGGCAAAGGGAACAAGATTATCAATATCCCTTCAGCGGAAGCGGCAAAAGGCGAAGATGGCCTGGCGCAGCTCTACGTGCTGCCGCCACAAAGCACGCTGACTATCCACGTCGGTAAGCGCAAAATTAAACTGCGTCCTGAAGAGTTGCAGAAAGTGACCGGCGAGCGTGGCCGTCGCGGTACGCTAATGCGTGGTCTGCAGCGTATCGATCGCATTGACATTGACTCGCCTCGACGCGCCAGTCACGGCGACAGCGAAGAATAACGCTACCGTCCGGCTCTCCCTGTTTTAGCCCGGGGAGAGCCAACGTTAAAAATTCCCGTGAAACCGTTGTTTATTCGTGCGTTGCGATTAACAATACGCTTTTCCAGAGAGCCGCCCTTAACAAAGCCCTAACCTGATACTGCGTGATGAATCAGGTGACGTAAAATGCCAGGCTCTTAGGCCTCAGAGGTTGTTATGCTATATATTTTTCGTTTAATCATTACTGTTATTTACTGCGTTCTGGTCTGTATTTTCGGTTGCATATACTGTCTGTTCAGCCCACGAAATCCAAAACACGTCGCAACATTCGGTCATATGTTTGGCCGCCTGGCTCCCCTTTATGGCCTGAAGGTTGAGTGCCGTATGCCGGCAGACGCGCAGAACTATGGTAATGCTATCTATATTTGTAATCATCAGAACAACTATGACATGGTTACCGCTGCGAATATTGTTCAGCCGCCGACGGTGACGGTAGGTAAAAAAAGCCTGTTGTGGATCCCATTCTTCGGGCTGCTGTACTGGTTAACCGGCAACCTGCTGATTGACAGAAACAACCGTACCAAAGCGCACAGCACCATTGCGGCGGTGGTGAATCATTTCAAAAAACGTCGTATTTCTATCTGGATGTTCCCGGAAGGAACGCGCAGCCGTGGTCGCGGTCTGCTGCCGTTTAAAACCGGCGCGTTTCATGCGGCGATTGCGGCGGGTGTCCCGGTTATTCCGGTGTGCGTTTCAACTACCTCGAACAAGATAAAACTCAACCGACTCAATAATGGTCTGGCGATTGTAGAGATGTTGCCACCGGTAGATATTAGCCATTTTGGGAAAGATCAGGTTCGTGAACTGGCAGCGCATTGCCGTACGCTGATGGAACAAAAAATCGCAGAACTCGATAAAGAAGTTGCTGAGCGGGAAGCTGCCGGTAAGGTTTAATCCGCGCAATTCGGGTTTGTTACAGGAAAAGATTTCCTGCGTGTTAATCGCCAGTTTTTCATGGAGTTTATATGTCATTCAGTCGGCGTCAGTTCATTCAGGCATCGGGGATCGCACTGTGTGCAGGTGCTGTTCCGCTGAAGGCTAATGCTGCCGGTCAGCAACAACCGTTACCCGTACCTCCGCTGCTGGAGTCCCGTCGGGGGCAGCCGTTATTTATGACGCTGCAACGCGCCCACTGGTCCTTCACGCAAGGCACGCGCGCACCTGTCTGGGGGATTAACGGTCGCTACCTGGGACCGACGATCCGCGTCTGGAAAGGGGATGACGTCAAGCTTATCTACAGCAACCGTCTGACTGAAAATGTGTCGATGACTGTCGCTGGATTACAGGTGCCAGGCCCGCTGATGGGCGGCCCGGCGCGCATGATGTCCCCTAATGCAGACTGGGCACCAGTGCTGCCGATTCGTCAGAATGCCGCTACGCTGTGGTATCACGCCAATACGCCAAATCGTACTGCCCAGCAGGTTTATAACGGTCTTGCCGGGATGTGGCTGATTGAAGATGAAGTGAGTAAATCACTGTCTATTCCCAACCACTACGGCGTGGATGATTTTCCGATCATTATCCAGGACAAGCGTCTGGACAACTTTGGTACGCCGGAGTACAGCGAACCCGGCAGCGGTGGTTTTGTCGGTGATACCCTGCTGGTCAACGGGGCGCAAAGCCCGTATGTCGAAGTCTCTCGCGGCTGGGTGCGTTTGCGTTTGCTGAACGCTTCAAACTCGCGTCGTTACCAGTTGCAAATGAGCGATGGCCGCGCGCTGCATGTGATTTCCAGCGATCAGGGCTTTTTACCTGCGCCCGTTTCGGTGAAGCAGCTCTCGCTGGCGCCTGGCGAGCGCCGTGAGATCCTGGTGGATATGACTAACGGAAATGAGGTCTCTATCACCTGTGGTGAGGCGGCCAGCATTGTCGACAGGATCCGCGGATTCTTTGAGCCTTCCAGTATTCTCATCTCCACGCTGGTATTGACGCTGCGCCCGACGGGTCTCCTGCCGCTGGTGACCGACAGTCTGCCAATGCGCCTGCTGCCAACGGAAATCCTCAGTGGTTCACCGATTCGCAGCCGTGATATCAGTCTGGATGACGATCCCGGCATCAACGGTCAGCTGTGGGACGTCAACCGCATGGATATTACCGCTCAGCAGGGCTCCTGGGAGCGCTGGACGGTACGAGCGGATATGCCTCAGTCTTTCCATATCGAAGGCGTCTCGTTCCTGATCCGTAATGTGAATGGCGCAATGCCGTTCCCGGAAGACCGGGGCTGGAAAGATACCGTCTGGGTCGACGGCCAGGTTGAATTACTGGTCTACTACGGACAACCTTCCTGGGCTCATTTCCCGTTCTACTTTAACAGTCAGACGCTGGAAATGGCGGATCGTGGTTCGATCGGACAGATGTTGGTGAACCCGGCGCCGTAATGCGCCGGAGTTTCCGTTACGCCCGCCAGAACATGCGCGAGAACAGGATCAGAATGGGGTAAATCTCCAGACGCCCCATGATCATGGCCGCGCACATCAGAAGTTTTGCCTCCTCGTTTAAGGTGCCAAACGTCGTTGCGGTGATGCCAAATCCCAGCCCCATGTTATTGATGCAGGCGGCAACGGTGGCGAAAGAGGAGAAGAGATCGTAGCCCGTCAGATTGAGCGCCCAGATAAAAAAGCTGGTAAATAAAACGTAGAGAAAGAAAAAGCTCCATACCGAACGCACTACTCGGTCGCTTACCACGTTATTGCCCACTTTGATATTCAGCAGGGCGCGAGGATGCGCGAGCTGATGTAACTCCTGACGGCATTGCTTGAACATAATCAAAAAACGCAGCACCTTAATCCCCCCGCAGGTCGAGCCGACACAACCGCCGAAGAAACTGGCGCTGAGCAGCATGAATATCGTGTGCGAAGGCCACTGCGCATAATCCGCCGTCGACAGGCCATTATCTGTCAGCATGGAGCTGGCCAGAAAAAAGGCATGCACCAGGCTGTCCGTTATCCCGTACATACCCGCCCGCCAGACCTGCCAGGTGGCGATCAAGGTGACAACCAGCGCAATAAGCAGAAAGAAACGCAGCTCGGCATTACGACGAAAGGGCTTAAAGGTACGTTTCACAATAGCTACGTACCAGAGGGTGAAGTTAAACGCAGACAGCAGTGAAAACAGTCCGGCGACTAACTCAATAGCGTGGCTGTTATAAAAGCCGATGCTCTCGCTACGGGTGGAAAATCCGCCGAGAGAGACCGTCGACAGCCCGTGGCATAAGGCATCGAAAAACGACATCCCGGCAATCCAGTAGGCCAGAGTACAAATAAGGCCGAGAATGACGTAGGTCAGCCACAGCGTACGTGCGGTATCAGCAAGCCTTGGCGTGAGGCGTTCTTCTTTAAAGGGACCTGGCATTTCAGACTGATACAGCTTCATACCACCAATACCCAGCAGGGGTAATACCGCTACGGCAAGGACAATAACCCCCAGGCCGCCAATAAAATTGAGCTGAGCCCGATAGTACAGATACGATTTCGGCAAGGCGCTGACGTCGTCAATTACCGTAGCGCCAGTGGTGGTTATCCCGGAAACCCCTTCGAACAGGGCATCGGCAAAGGAGAGATTTAAGCCATCGTCCATCCACATCGGCATGGCGCTGATAAACGAAAACAGCAGCCAGAACAGGACGATAATGACGAAGCCATCCCGGGTTCGTAGTTGAATTCCTGCATGTTTGGTTGCCAGCCACGCTCCACCGCCGAGGGTAAAGAACGTCATAAATGTGCTGAAAAAAGCGAAAAAGCTCCGCTCTTTATTTAACAGAGCAATGGTCATCGGCGGCAGCATGGAGAAGCTGTAGAGAAGAACCAGAAATCCGCACAGGTGAACAACTACCCGTAACTGGGAAATATGCAGTGAATCGTTGAGTCGCAATGAAAAATCCCCCGCCGAAAAAGAGTTATCTCAGCTGGCCGGCATGGTGTTAATTATGAATGATAAAAATGGGCGTCGTAAAATTTAACAATTTAAATCACTTTCTACTTGTCTGACTCAGACTCCACTTCATTTCTTGCCGACATACAGCGTATAATCCCCGGCCTTTGATTATTTTTTTACCATTTTTGGAAGCACTATGAGCGCAATATCCCTGATCCAGCCGGACAGAGACCTTTTCTCCTGGCCGCAGTACTGGGCTGCCTGTTTTGGCCCGGCACCATTTTTGCCGATGTCACGTGACGAAATGGACCAACTTGGCTGGGATAGCTGCGACATCATTCTGGTTACCGGCGATGCATACGTCGATCATCCCAGCTTTGGCATGGCAATTTGCGGCCGTATGCTGGAAGCGCAGGGCTTTCGTGTTGGGATTATCGCCCAGCCGGAGTGGAACAACAAAGACGATTTTATGCGTTTGGGTAAACCGAACCTGTTCTTTGGTGTAACCGCGGGCAACATGGATTCGATGATCAACCGTTATACCGCCGATCGCCGACTGCGCCATGACGATGCTTATACGCCAGACAACGTGGCGGGCAAACGCCCGGACCGCGCGACGCTGGTCTATACCCAGCGCTGTAAGGAAGCATGGAAAGATGTGCCGGTTATTCTCGGCGGTATTGAGGCCAGCCTGCGCCGTACCGCGCACTACGACTACTGGTCTGATACCGTTCGTCGCTCCGTGCTGGTGGATTCAAAAGCCGACATGCTGATGTTCGGTAACGGCGAACGTCCGTTGGTGGAAGTGGCGCATCGTCTGGCGATGGGTGAAACTATCGATCAGATCCGCGACGTGCGTAACACCGCGATTATGGTTAAAGAAGCGCTGCCGGGCTGGAGTGGGGTGGATTCCACGCGTCTCGACACGCCGGGCAAAATTGACCCGATCCCGCATCCGTACGGCGAGGATTTGCCGTGTGCCGACAACAAACCTGTCGCACCGAAAAAGCAGGAAGCGAAAGCGGTAACTGTACAGCCGCCGCGCCCGAAACCGTGGGAAAAAACCTACGTGCTGCTGCCGTCCTTCGAAAAAGTGAAGGGCGATAAAGTGCTGTATGCACATGCGTCGCGTATCCTGCACCACGAAACCAACCCAGGCTGTGCGCGCGCGCTGATGCAAAAGCATGGCGATCGCTACATCTGGATCAACCCGCCAGCCATTCCGCTCTCTACCGAAGAAATGGACAGCGTCTTTGCGCTGCCGTACAAGCGCGTGCCGCATCCGGCGTATGGCGACAGCCGCATTCCGGCCTATGAGATGATCCGTTTCTCGATCAACATTATGCGTGGCTGTTTTGGCGGCTGCTCGTTCTGTTCGATCACCGAGCACGAAGGCCGCATCATCCAGAGCCGCTCTGAAGACTCGATCATCAATGAAATCGAAGCTATTCGCGACACCGTTCCGGGCTTTACCGGCGTGATTTCCGATCTCGGCGGCCCAACGGCGAATATGTATATGCTGCGCTGTAAGTCACCACGTGCGGAGCAAACCTGCCGTCGTTTGTCATGCGTCTACCCGGATATCTGTCCGCATATGGATACCAACCACGAGCCGACGATTAACCTCTATCGCCGTGCGCGTGATTTGAAAGGCATTAAAAAGATCCTTATCGCTTCAGGTGTGCGCTATGACATCGCGGTCGAAGATCCGCGCTATATCAAAGAGCTGGCGACCCACCACGTGGGCGGCTATCTGAAGATTGCGCCAGAGCATACTGAAGAAGGCCCGCTGTCGAAGATGATGAAGCCGGGGATGGGCAGCTACGATCGCTTTAAGGAATTGTTTGACACTTACTCTAAACAGGCCGGTAAAGAGCAGTACCTGATCCCGTACTTTATTTCTGCGCATCCTGGGACGCGTGACGAGGATATGGTGAATCTGGCGCTGTGGCTGAAGCAACGTCGTTTCCGTCTGGATCAGGTGCAGAACTTCTATCCATCACCATTGGCGAACTCCACAACCATGTATTACACCGGGAAAAACCCGCTGGGTAAAATTGGTTACAAGAGTGAAGACGTGGTGGTGCCGAAAGGTGATAAACAGCGTCGTCTGCATAAAGCGCTGCTGCGTTACCACGACCCAGCCAACTGGCCGTTAATCCGCCAGGCGCTGGAAGATATGGGTAAAAAGCATCTGATCGGTGGTCGTCGCGAATGTCTGGTTCCGGCGCCTACGCTGGAAGAGATGCGCGAAGCGCGTCGCCAGAACCGTCATACCCGTCCGGCGTTGACCAAGCACACGCCTGTGGCGCATCAGCGCCAGACGACCGCCGCGAACAAAAAACGTGGGAAAGTAGCAGGGCGCTAATCTGTCTTGCCCGGGAGTGAAATGTTTACCGGGCCTGAAAGACCGTCGGCCGGATAAGGTGCTTGTACCGCCATCCGGCAGAAGTGCTCAGCATTTATGCCTCACGAATTCTGGCCGCTAATGCGGCCAGTTTTGCATCATCCGCCCGTTCACGATAGTGTGACGACAGATATCCTTCATACTGCTCGAAAAATTTGTTCTGCTGCGATTCAATCGGCTTCCAGTGGGGCAGATCGCATGGGACTCAATTAGCTGTGCACGTGGTCTACGCCGAAATTCAAATCAGTAAAGGCCCGACGAGAGGTCGGGCAGGAGAGAAGGGGTTAACCGCCGAACTGGTCCGGGTCTGGTCCCAGACGTTTGCCCTGATCGAGCTTTGCGATTTCGCCTAATTCATCTTTATCCAGGCGGAAGTCCCAGACGTTAAAGTTTTCTGCGATACGCGCAGGGGTGACTGATTTCGGAATAACCACCAGGCCGCTATCCAGATGCCAGCGGATGACAATCTGCGCCGGTGATTTGCCATATTTCTCTGCGAGATCGCGAATGATCTTTTGATCAAAAACGTCTTTGCCGCCCTGCGCCAGCGGGCTCCAGGATTCGGTCTGGATTTTATGCGTTGCGTTCCAGGCGTGCAGTTGGCGCTGTTGCATAAGCGGGTGAAGTTCTATCTGGTTAATCACCGGAGGTACGCCGGTTTCATCCATCAGCCGCTGGAGATGATTGATCTGAAAGTTACACACGCCGATGCTCTTAATCAGCCCTTCTTTTTGCAGATCGATCATGCTTTCCCACGCTTCAACGTAGTGGTCGATCGCCGGAACTGGCCAGTGCATCAGATAAAGATCGAGGTAATCGAGCTGGAGTTTCTCCATGCTTTCGAGCAAGGCTTCCCGAGGGCGTTTCTGGTCATCATTCCATAGCTTGGTGGTGATGAATAACTCTTCCCGCGGTACGCCCGCATCGCGTATTGCTTTGCCGACACCTTCTTCGTTTTTGTACGCCGCAGCGGTATCAATTGAGCGATACCCCACTTCCAGCGCTTTATGAATGGCAGTGATGACCTCTTCGTTACTTGCCTTCCAGACCCCCAGGCCCAGTTGCGGCATGACGTTACCATCCTGTAGTTTAATAATGGTTGGACCGGTCATAATTCCTCCCCTGAATTGAGTTTACCGAGGCAAGCCCCGGTAAGTTAGGTGTGACTTAAGTCTGGCCTATCCTCGTCATACTTCAAGCTGCATATGCGTTGGCTTTATTACGCGGCCCATCCATGACCCTCGGCCTTTCAGGTCCGCTGCAAGCAACGTTCAAATCTGCTCCCGGCAGGTTTGTCGTTTCACCCCCAGTCACTGACTTATGTAAGCTCCTGGGGATTCTCTCCTTTGCCGCCTTTATGCAACTCGAATTATTTAGAATATAAATACCCAAAAATGAAAGGCGGAGGTGAAAAAACCTTAGCGGGCAGCTTCGTAAATCCGACGGCTGACCTCGAGCGTAATGTCCTGATGTTCGCCCAGTTTTGTACCGCCGTGCGCTTGCAGTTTTTCCAGTAGCGCCGGGATGGAGCTACCGTCCAGACCGTAGTCAGACAGGCGAGTCGGTACGCCCATTTGTTCGAAGAAAGCGCGGGTTGCGGCAATAGCGGCGTCGATGCGTTGGTCATCGGAACCTTCAGTGATATTCCAGATACGCTCTGCGTATTGCAACAGTTTGGCACGTTTGGTATCGCGTTTTTCATTCCACAGCGCTGGCAGAACGATAGCCAATGTTTGAGCATGATCCAGACCGTGCATTGCGGTCAGTTCGTGGCCCAGCATATGCGTTGCCCAGTCTTGTGGTACGCCTGCGCCAATCAGACCGTTCAGCGCCTGGGTTGCCGCCCACATAACGTTCGCACGCACGTTGTAATTTTCCGGCTCCTGCAATGCTTTCGGGCCTTCTTCTACCAGCGTAAGCAGAATACCTTCAGCAAAGCGATCCTGAATTTTCCCGTCTACCGGATAAGTCACATACTGCTCAACGGTATGTACGAAGGCATCTACGACGCCGTTCGCAACCTGACGCGGCGGCAGGGTATAGGTGTAAACCGGATCCAGCACGGCGAATACCGGCTGCACAAATGGGGTCATAAAGGCCAGCTTATCGCCGGTGGTTTTACGCGAAATGACTGCGCCGGAGTTAGATTCAGAGCCGGTTGCTGGCAGGGTTAATACGGAGCCCATCGGGATAGCGCTTGTTACGTCGTTGCCGTGGGTTTCCAGAATACGCCATGGATCGATGCCGTCAGCGTATTGTGCCGCAGCCGCGATGAATTTGGTGCCATCCAGCACCGAACCGCCGCCTACCGCCAGCAGGAACGTCACTTTCTCATCACGCACGATTTTTACCGCGTTCATCAGCGTTTCATAAGACGGGTTCGGCTCAATACCGCCAAACTCCAGCACGTCCAGGCCTTTCAGCGCATCCTGAACCTGTGCCAGGACACCGGTTTTTTTCACGCTACCGCCGCCATAGGTAACCAATACGCGAGCATCCTGAGGGATTTGATCGCGCAGCTCAGCAATCGCACCTTTACCAAACAGAATGCGGGTTGGGGTATGGAGATTAAAGTTGTTCATTGCTCGTTCCCTTATGTGGGTAAAAAAAGAGGGCAGGAGAGTGTCCGCCGGATGATGAACATTGTGGGCGTCAGCCGCGCTGCTCTCAATGCTCATTTCTGCCGATGTCTTGCCCATTTCTACAGACTGCTGGAGAAAACGGATAAATCTGCGCATTATGTCAGGGTTGCAAACCGATGATGAAATGGTGCTCTATGAACCGTGATGAGATCTGCCTTCTGCTGACAGAAAAAATTAAGCAGCTGAAAAACAATGAAAATAAACTCAGCGAACTGCTGCCAGATGTCCGCCTGCTGCACGGCACTGAGCCGGCAGCGCGTACACCGGTAATGTATCAGCCAGGAATCATATTTCTCTTTTCGGGACATAAAATTGGTTATATCAATGAACGTGTATTTCGTTATGACGCCAACGAATACCTGTTGCTAACCGTACCGTTACCCTTTGAATGTGAAACGTATGCAACGCCGGAGGTTCCCCTGGCCGGTATCTACCTGAATGTCGATATTCTGCAATTGCAGGAGCTGTTGATGGACATTGGGGAAGATGAGCTGTTCCAGCCCGCCATGGCGGCCAGCGGGATCAACTCCGCGACGCTCTCTGACGAAATTCTTTGCGCCGCTGAGCGCCTGCTGGATGTGATGGAGCGACCGCTGGATGCGCGTATTCTGGGGAAACAGATTATTCGCGAGATCCTCTACCATGTGCTGACCGGGCCGCGCGGCGGCGCATTACTGGCGCTGGTCAGCCGCCAGACGCATTTCAGTTTGATAAGCCGTGTGCTAAAGCGCATTGAAACCAAATACACCGAAAATCTCAATGTCGAACAGCTGGCGGCAGAAGCGAACATGAGCGTGTCGGCGTTTCATCATAATTTTAAAGCGGTGACCAGCACGTCGCCGCTGCAATACCTGAAGAGCTATCGTCTGCATAAAGCACGGATGATGATGATCCACGACGGGATGAAGGCCAGTGCGGCTGCCATGCGCGTCGGCTATGAGAGCGCATCGCAATTCAGTCGGGAATTCAAACGTTTCTTTGGCGTAACGCCGGGGGAGGATGCGGCCAGAATTCGAATGATGCAGGGGAGTTAAACTTGCTCAGCGCTGGCCTGATAAGCGAAACGTCATCAGGCGAAAATGCCGGGGGAACCCCGGCCTACGGTTAATACTCAGGCGCTACAGTATTTTTTTTTAATCACGACAAACAGGGTACCCAACAGACCCGCGGTTAACAGGGCAATCGGCAGGATCATTAAAAAGGTCATCACCTGATCTTCATGGCGTTTGACGAACGGGATCATGCTCAGCGCATAGCCAAAGCCGGTGACGACGGTGACCCACAGCAGACCGCTCAGCCAGTTAAAAAACTGGAACCGACGGTTTGGCAGGCCCGAAATTCCCGCCATTGTTGGCAGCAAGGTACGAACGAATGCCAGGAAACGCCCAGCCAGCAGTGCCATCAGCCCGTGTTGGTCAAACATGCAGGTAGCGCGCTGATGATATTTATCAGGTAATTGCGCCAGCCAGCCTTTTACCGTCCGCGTGTTGCCCAGCCAGCGTCCCTGAATGTAGCTCAGCCAGCAACCCAGACTGGCTGCGGCAGTCAGAATAGCTATGGTAGGTATAAAACTCATCACGTCCTGAGCGATCAGCGCCCCTGCCAGCAATAACAGGCTGTCTCCGGGTAAAAAGGAGGCAGGCAGCAGGCCATTTTCTAAAAACAGTGTGGCGAACATTACGAAGTACACCACGCTCACAACGTGCGGATCCGCCAACGCGGCAAAATCGTGTTGCCAAAGCGCGGAGACAATATCTTGAATGACTACCATGGACTTTCCTGTGGAACAGCGTTTATGTGTGGATTGTACTCCTGAATTGTCCGGGATGCCTTGATCCCGGACGCAACAATTGCAGACTTTTCCACCAGAAGTGTCTGCATATATGTCCATCTATGGCAATTTTACTCGATTCGGGCAAATCCTGCGGCCAAATCGACAATCAGATCGTCAACATTCTCTAAACCGATATGCAAACGGATGAGCGTTCCACTGAAGTCCACCTCGCCTTGCGGACGGATTGCGGCAATGTGTTCCGGCTGATTAGCGAGAATCAGCGACTCAAAACCGCCCCAGGAGTAGGCCATGCTGAACAGGCTGAAGTGGTCCAGATACGCGGCCAGCTCTTCATGATTTAGTTTCTTATTCAATACAAATGAGAACAGACCGCTGCTGCCGGTGAAATCACGCTTCCAGAATTCGTGGCCTTTACTGCCGGGCAGCGCGGGGTGGTTCACGCGGGCGACCTGCGGATGGCTGGCCAGCCACTCTGCGACCTTTAAGCTGCTTTCATGATGTTGGCGCAGGCGAACGCTTAGCGTACGCAGTCCGCGGCTGGTCATATAGGCGGTATCGGCGTCCAGCATTTGCCCCATCAGATAGGCATTTTCGCGCAGTTGATCCCAGCAACGGGCATTAGCCACCGCAGTGCCGACCATGGCGTCGGAATGGCCAATCAGATATTTGGTGCCAGCCTGAATAGAAATATCGATGCCAAAATCCAGCGCTTTGAACAACACCCCGGC
The DNA here is from genome assembly GCF_050434985.1 of Citrobacter sp. 506. NCBI lineage: Bacteria > Pseudomonadati > Pseudomonadota > Gammaproteobacteria > Enterobacterales > Enterobacteriaceae > Citrobacter > Citrobacter sp. 506. Next base: position 172,652 of record NZ_JBNDJN010000004.1, on the reverse strand, counting down.
AGCCCAGGTGTTATCAATTATGATGATCGCATCCGGCGCGACGCTTCTGACGGCGGCAACAATAGCAGGAACATCATGTACTTCCATGGTGACAGAGCCGGGAGATTCCAGAAATACGACTTTAGTGTTCGGCTGTATGTGCTTCACAATATCGGCACCAACCAGCGGATCGAACCATCCGGTGGACACGCCGAGTTTGCCGAGAATTTTGGTGCAGAAATCCTGGCTGGGTTCATAGGCGGTGTTGGTCATCAGCACATGATCCCCTTGTTCCACAAAGGCGAGGATAGTGTTGGCAACGGCCGCCGCGCCGCAGGGGAACAACGCGCAACCCGCGCCGCCTTCCAGTTCACACATTGCCTCCTGCAGGGAAAAATGCGTCAGGGTTCCGCGACGTCCATAGAAAAGCGCACCGTTAGCACGGTTGTGCGTAGCCTGCTTTTTGGCCTCTACGGTGTCAAACACTAGCGAAGAAGCGCGCTGGATCACGCTATTTACCGCGCCCAGCGTGTACTTTTTACTGCGTCCTGCGTGAACGAGTTTGGTTTCAAGTTGCTTATCTGCCATGTCGTCTTACCTGTTTTTATACGTCTGGATGTCTAAACTACCATGAATCAAAGATGACGCATCCTGCAGAACGGTCATACAGTAGAAAATAATCTCAAAATGCTTCTGGTAACTTTTTTACTGCGTAAGCGCAAGGAAAAGAAACCAAAGGTGCGGCAATATGTAAATAGTAATGAGAACGACTATCAATTCGACGTCGTTTTGATATCATTACGCTCAGATTTTGTGATTTGCGTCCTGGAGATACAGAGTGGGTAATAATTTGATGCAGACGGATCTTTCCGTCTGGGGTATGTATCAGCACGCCGATATCGTGGTTAAGTGCGTGATGATTGGGCTGATTTTGGCATCAGTGGTCACCTGGGCTATCTTCTTTAGTAAGAGCCTTGAGTTCTTTACTCAGAAACGCCGCCTTAAGCGTGAACAGCAACTGCTGGCGGACGCCCGCTCTTTAGACCAGGCAAATGAGATTGCTGCAGGATTTGATGGCAAAAGCCTGGGCGCACAGTTGATTTACGAAGCGCAGAACGAACTGGAATTGTCAGAAGGCAGCGACGACAACGAAGGTATTAAAGAGCGTACCGGCTTCCGTCTGGAGCGTCGTGTGGCGGCGGTAGGTCGTCATATGGGACGTGGTAACGGCTACCTGGCCACCATCGGGGCTATCTCTCCATTTGTGGGTCTGTTCGGTACTGTATGGGGCATCATGAATAGCTTCATCGGGATTGCACAAACCCAAACGACCAACCTGGCCGTTGTTGCGCCGGGTATCGCAGAAGCACTGTTAGCGACGGCGATCGGTCTGGTCGCGGCAATTCCTGCGGTCGTTATCTACAACATTTTCGCACGTCAGATTGGCAGCTATAAAGCGATGCTGGGCGATGTCGCGGCACAGGTGCTGTTGCTGCAAAGTCGCGATCTGGACCTGAACGCTAGCGCTTCTGCCCATCCGGTACGTGCTGCGCAGAAATTACGTGTAGGATAATGTTCCATGGCAATGAGCTTTAATGAAAACCTGGACGATAACGGTGAAATGCATGAAATCAACGTGACGCCGTTTATCGATGTTATGTTGGTTTTATTGATCATCTTTATGGTGGCCGCACCGTTGGCAACGGTGGATGTGAAGGTGAATCTCCCGGCTTCCACCAGCACGCCGCAGCCGCGTCCGGAAAAACCGGTTTACCTGTCTGTTAAAGCCGATAAGAGTATGTTTATTGGCAACAATCAGGTGACGGATGACACCATGATTAGCGAATTAAATACGCTGACCGATGGGAAGAAAGACACCACGATTTTCTTCCGTGCGGATAAAACCGTCGATTATGAAACCATGATGAAAGTTATGGATACGCTGCATCAGGCGGGTTTCCTGAAGATTGGTCTGGTCGGTGAAGAGACCGTGAAAGCGAAGTAATCCTGATTGCCGGGTAATGGTTGTTGCCTTACCCGGCCTTCCTCTCCTGATTTAACTCTCCCCACACGCCCTTATCTGTCCTCATCCAGTGCGACTGCCGTTATCCTGGTGGGTTCGTAGTTCCCTTCCGACAGTTTACGCGTCAGGCGTAAGGTGGCTGTTTCTCGCTTGAGTATATGCTGGTATGTGCTCTCCAGCCGGGCCATGATTTTGTCCCGTAGTTCTGGTTGCTGCTCCATAATGGCTTCAATCGCGGCGCCATAGATCTCTTCTTTAGCCTGTAGCGCATAAATTTCGCGACGATTTTGCCATTTCATCCGCACCAGCGCGGCGGGAATAGAGACCATCTCCTGGGCAACGCTTTCCAACGTCGCATTTTTATTGGCAATCAATACGGCCAAATTTTGCTTTAAGACAAACTCATCGCTTTTATGGTCATCTAAAGCCAAATAAACATTATTATCCTCAACATCTTTCATTTTATTTCTCTTCCAGAGAATAAAAAATAGGATCGCTGGTCTCACGCGTAATTAAATTAAGCCAAATTTTATTGCCCTGTTCATTTACGCTGGCTGTTATTGTCGATAAAATTTTACTTAATTCTTGAGCGTTAATGTCGCCTTCCGCTTGTAGTGAATTGAGCAGGCGAGTGAAGGACTCAATTTTTGCGGCACGAAACAGGCGCTCTTTTAAATGGCGATCGCACTCTTCAAATAACATATTGCGCGCCTGGCCGTTAGCTGTAGAGCTAATCAAAATATCGGGTTCGTAATCGCTTAATGTTCTCTTTCCCTGAGTCAAATTTTCACTATTATCTGTGGGACGGGTATTAGTAGATGAGCTGGATAAGTGAAAACGCGAGGGAACAAGATGCTCGGGAAGCATGTTGAAATATCCTTTGATGCCAATGATATGTTGTTCTAAATAAACCAGGCTGCGTTGACAATAGCATGGCGTAATTTTAAAATCAAAAAAAATGGAGCCAGTATATGAACAGTATATTTTATTCTGTTATTACCCTGCTATTGCTTACCTGCGGGGTACTTTTGTTGATGCGCAGTGCAAATAAAAACCGATATGCAGAAAATGGGCACTCTGAAAACCAGCCGGAAATGCTGAGTAAAGAAGAGGGGGAAGATCATTTTTCGGTACTGATGAATTCGATTACCCCAGTATGGTATTGGCGCGTTAATCACGAATATATCGATTTTATCCACTCCACGATCAAGCGGATGACTATGGTGGAGCTAAATGAGACGCCAGGGCTATTTGATGCACAGCGGCGTTGTAGCGATCTCAACTCTGCGGTGTATAAATATTACGACAATATAAAAAAGCGCTGTCTGAGCGGTGAGAAAGTCCCGCATGCCGATCTGGATGTGCTTAACTTACGCCAGTGCTTCAGGGAGTTCAGTCTGGAGGCTTATCCTGCGCTTGTCGCGCTGGTGTGGCCGGAATTTCAACGTCCAGAGATCAAAGCGGAAGAGGTGTGAAGGGATTGGCTGGCCCTGTTACGTGCCGGGGAGGCTAACGCCGCTTCCCGGCACAGAGTTACAAACGGCTATTTGTCAGATGAGGCCTGCCACAGGTTCAGTTTACCATCCGCGACATGCTTATCGATCTGCGCCAGTTCTTCGGCGCTGAACGTCAGGTTAGCCAACGCCTGAACGTTCTCCTCCAGTTGCTCCGGTCGGCTGGCGCCAATTAATACCGACGTCACCCGGTTGTCTTTCAGCAGCCAGCTTAAGGCCATTTGCGCCATCGACTGTCCGCGCTGTTGCGCCATTTCATTGAGCAAACGCAGGCTGTTAAGGTTTTCTTCCGTCAGCATATTTTCCGTCAGCCCACGAACTTTTTTCCCTTCACGCTGCATGCGTGAACCTTCCGGAATGCCGTTGAGGTATTTCCCCGTCAGCAGCCCCTGGGCCAGCGGCGTAAATGCGATGCAGCCCATGCCGTTGGATTCCAGCGTATCCAGCAGACCGCTGCTGTCTACCCAACGGTTAAGCAGGTTGTAAGAAGGCTGGTGGATCAGCAGCGGAATTTTCCATTCCCGCATCAGCTCGGCCATTTTCTGCGTACGCTCCGGGGAATAGGATGAGATGCCGACATACAGCGCTTTACCGCTTTGCACCGCATGGGCCAGCGCTGAGGCGGTCTCTTCCATTGGCGTATTTTCGTCAACGCGGTGCGAGTAGAAGATATCGACATAGTCGAGGCCCATGCGCTTCAGGCTCTGGTCGAGGCTGGCGAGCAGGTATTTTCGCGAACCGCCAGAACCGTATGGCCCTGGCCACATGTCATAGCCTGCCTTGGTGGAGATGATCAGTTCATCACGATAGTGTGCAAAATCCTCGCGCAATAATCGGCCAAAATTCTCTTCTGCGCTGCCCGGAGGCGGCCCGTAGTTATTGGCTAAATCAAAATGCGTGATGCCTAAATCAAATGCTTTACGCAGCAGAGCGCGCTGTGAATCCAGCGCCTGAACGTGCCCAAAACTGTGCCACAAACCCAGTGATAGCGCGGGTAAACGTAAACCGCTGCGCCCGCAGTAGCGATAGAGCATCTGCTCGTAACGTTCAGGATTGGCAAACCAGTCCATGAGATCTCCTTAGTGCAGGTGAATTTCGAAACAACGTTTCTATTCTAGCGGGTTCATGGTGAATATCCCGTTCACCAGGTCACACTGGAATGAAAAACTGGGCAAAAACAGACCACTGTGCTTTGCTTAAAAAAACATCGATCCGGAGTGCTGCCATGTCGCGTCTAACTGCCAAAGACTTTCCGCAAGAATTGCTCGACTACTATGACTATTACGCTCATGGCAAAATAACGAAACGCGAGTTTCTCAATCTTGCTGCGAAATATGCTGTTGGTGGTATGACGGCGCTGGCATTATTCAATGTATTGAAACCCAATTATGCCCTCGCAACGCAGGTGGAGTTCACCGATCCTGATATCCTGGCGGAATACATGACTTATCCTTCACCTGAAGGGCATGGTGATGTGCGTGGGTATCTGGTTAAACCTGCGAAAGCGACGGGGAAAGTTTCGGCGGTAGTGGTGGTACATGAGAATCGTGGGCTGAATCCGTATATTGAGGATGTGGCACGGCGGGTGGCGAAGGCGGGCTATATTGCACTCGCGCCTGATGGATTAAGTTCAGTGGGGGGCTATCCTGGCAATGATGATAAAGGTCGGGAGTTGCAGCAGCAGGTTGACCCCGTAAAGCTGATGAACGACTTCTTTGCCGCCATTGAATTTATGCAGCGTTATTCAGGCGCGACGGGAAAGGTGGGTATCACCGGATTTTGCTACGGTGGCGGCGTGTCGAACGCCGCAGCCGTTGCTTTTCCTGAACTGGCCTGCGCAGTGCCTTTTTATGGGCGTCAGGTTCCTGCATCAGATGTCCCTAAAATCAAAGCGCCTTTATTACTGCACTATGCGCAATTAGATACCCGAATTAATGAGGGATGGCCTGCCTATGAAGCGGCGCTCAAAGCCAATAAGAAAGTCTATGAGGCATATATCTATCCCGGCGTTAATCATGGTTTTCATAATGACTCGACACCGCGTTATGATAATGCTGCCGCTGATTTGGCCTGGGAGCGTACTCTTGCATGGTTTAACAAATATTTACGATAGAAAACAAGGGATTATTTAATGCTTCAGGTTAATTATCTGAATAATAATGCTAGCTAATTTCATTAGCATTCATGTTGATATAGTGTAAATAATATTGGATGTACTTAAGAAAGTAAAAAAATAAAGAATGCATTATATCTTCTCTGTTGCCTGCCGATAACAAGGATAAGTATCGCCTGATGGCGAATTCCTCATCAACGGCAAGGAAATTATTATGCGTTTGCTGAAAAACTTCACTATTCGTATTGTCATGTTGGCAATACTGGGACTTTTTTGCCTGCTCTGGTCGGGCGTGGGTTTATTCAGTCTTCATTCTTTATCAAAAATATCTGAAGGCAATGATATTGACCGTCATCTTGTCCATCAGATGACGGTACTCAGTCAGGGAAACGATCAGTATTTTCGCTTCGTAACGCGCTTAAGTCGCGCCATGGATGTCAAAATGAGCGGCGGAACGCCTGATTTTGCACCAGCGCAGCAGTCCCTGGAGAATATGAGCAAAAAACTCCAGGAGATGAAAACGTTGTCTCCGGGGCCTATGGATCCGGACGTTGCCGCGGCGGTACTGACGAAGTGGCAGGCGCTGCTGGATAACGGGGTGATTCCGCAAATGCAACTGGCGCAGCAGGGCACGCTTACGGCCTTTGCGGAGCATGCCAGCACCGTTACGCCAGCGCTGAGCCGTGAATTTGGCGCCAGTGCCGAACGTTTTAACGCCACGGCAGGTGAGCGGCTTGATACCACGCGCGTCATGGTCGATGGCAAAACGTCTATCATCCGGACGCTAATTATTACCGCCGTGATCCTCGGTATTGCTCTCCTGTTCTTCACAGATCGTTACCTCGTCGCCATGATGGTGAAACCCCTGGGACGTATCCGCCAGCAGTTCCAGCAGATTGCTCAGGGCGATCTCAGCCATCCAATCGAAGATTTTGGCCGTAACTGCGTGGGCCAACTGGTGCCGTTATTGTGCGCGATGCAGGACAGCCTGCGCGAAGCCGTCAGTACAATTCGCTCAGGTAGTGACAACATCTGGCGAGGGGCTACGGAAATTTCCACCGGCAATAACGATCTCTCATCGCGTACTGAGGAGCAGGCTGCGGCGCTGGAAGAGACCGCTGCCAGCATGGAGCAACTGACCGCAACGGTAAAACTGAACGCCGAAAACGCGCGTGAAGCCAGCCTGCTTGCCGATACGGCGACAGAGACGGCAGGTAAAGGGAGCAGCCTGGTTTCAGAAGTGGTTGAGACGATGGACGGCATTGCCGCCAGCTCTAAACAGATCGCGGAAATTACGTCTGTTATTAATAGCATTGCCTTCCAGACCAATATTCTGGCGCTGAACGCGGCAGTTGAAGCTGCCAGAGCAGGTGAGCAGGGGCGTGGTTTTGCCGTTGTTGCCGGTGAGGTGCGTAACCTTGCCAGCCGTAGCGCCGGGGCGGCGAAAGAGATTGAGACGCTGATTGGCGAATCGTCGCGTCGCGTCGATCAGGGCGCTCGACTGGTTAAAGAGACGGGATTAACCATGGAGGCGATTCTGCGCGGAGCCACCGAAGTGACCGTTATCATGAAGCAAATTGCTTCTGCCTCAGAAGAACAGAATAAGGGCATCTCGCAGGTGAGCGTGGCGATCACGCAGATGGACAGCGTAACGCAACAGAACGCCGCGCTGGTAGAGCAAGTTTCCGCCGCTGCTGTGGCGCTTGAACGGCAAACGGAAGAGCTGCAACGCTCGGTACAACAGTTCCGTCTTTCAGTAAACGATGTGCAGTACGCCGCCGCCATCACCGCTTCCCCTTCAGCAGACAGCAAAACGTCTGCAGCCACTAAAAAGGATGAATGGGTGTCCTTTTAAGCGGGCATAAAAAAGTACGTGATACCTCTGGTCTTTGCTTAAAAAATCGCTATATAATTTATTATATAGCGATTGGAGGTTATGCATGGACAACCATTTTGGAAAAGGCTTGATGGCCGGATTAAACGCGTCAAGTGCGGATAGCGCACGCACGGCGGCCAATTTTTGTGCTGATTATAAACGCGGTTTTGTGCTGGGGTTTTCTCATCGAATGTTTGAAAAAACGGGCGATCGACAGCTCAGCGCGTGGGAAGCGGGGATCCTCACGCGTCGCTATGGGCTGGATAAAGAGATGGTTATGGATTTCTTTAAAGAGAACCAGTCCAGTACAACAATTCGTTTTTTCATGGCTGGCTATCGTCTCGAAGCTTGATCCGAAAGGGGTATTATCTTGCTTTAATTAATTACACTATTGACCTACGCCTTCGTTTTGTTGCTCCGCCGAAGTATTATAATGCACATAACCATATAAAAAGTGTGGTAAATGGCGCGCCGATCGCAATATGCAACATGCGAAAGGTGCAAAATAAAAGCCAGGTCTTCGCAACGGAATAACTATAAAATGACTGGAGATAACTCTCTCATCAATTCGAACGGCATCAATCGCCGTGATTTCATGAAGCTTTGTGCAGCACTGGCCGCTACCATGGGGCTCAGTAGCAAAGCCGCCGCAGAAATGGCCGAATCAGTTTCTCGTCCTCAGCGTCCACCGGTTATCTGGATTGGTGCGCAGGAGTGTACGGGTTGTACTGAATCGCTACTTCGCGCGACACACCCTACAGTGGAAAACCTCGTTCTGGAGACAATCTCTCTGGAATACCATGAGGTACTCTCTGCCGCCTTCGGCCACCAGGTCGAAGAGAATAAACATAACGCTCTGGAGAAGTACAAAGGGCAATATGTTTTGGTTGTAGATGGTTCTATCCCACTTAAAGACAATGGTATTTACTGCATGGTTGCCGGTGAGCCGATCGTAGATCACATCCGCCGGGCCGCAGAAGGCGCTGCCGCTATCATTGCCATCGGCTCTTGTGCCGCGTGGGGTGGTGTTGCTGCTGCTGGCGTTAACCCAACGGGGGCCGTCGGCTTGCAGGAAGTTCTGCCAGGCAAAACCATCATCAACATCCCCGGCTGTCCTCCGAACCCGCACAACTTCCTTGCAACGGTCGCGCATATCATCACTTACGGTAAGCCGCCGAAGCTGGATACCAAAAACCGTCCGACATTTGCCTATGGTCGTTTGATTCACGAACACTGCGAACGTCGCCCGCACTTCGATGCAGGTCGTTTTGCTAAAGAGTTTGGCGATGAAGGTCACCGTGAAGGCTGGTGCCTCTACCATCTGGGCTGTAAAGGACCAGAAACCTACGGCAACTGCTCAACGCTGCAATTCTGCGATGTTGGCGGCGTGTGGCCGGTGGCTATCGGTCACCCTTGCTACGGCTGTAACGAAGAAGGTGTCGGTTTCCATAAAGGTATTCACCAGCTTGCTCATGTGGAAAACCAAACACCGCGTTCCGAGAAACCTGACGTCAATATGAAAGAAGGCGGCAATATTTCTGCCGGGGCGATTGGGCTGCTTGGTGGCGTAGTAGGACTGGTTGCCGGTGTCAGCGTGATGGCGGTTCGTGAACTGGGGCGTCAGCAGAAGAAAGATAACGCTGACTCACGGGGAGAATAACCGTGAACAGACGTAACTTTATTAAAGCAGCCTCCAGCGGGGCATTGCTGTTGGGCGCTGCGCCGTCCATCAGCCATGCGGCTGCAGAAAACCGTCCGCCGATCCCTGGTTCTCTTGGGATGCTCTATGACTCGACGCTGTGCGTAGGCTGCCAGGCCTGTGTCACCAAGTGTCAGGATATCAACTTCCCGGCGCGTAACCCGGAAGGCGAGCAGACTTGGTCGAACAACGACAAACTGTCACCGTATACCAATAACATCATCCAGGTGTGGCGTAGCGGAACAGGCGTCAACAAAGACCAGGAAGAAAACGGCTACGCATACATTAAGAAGCAGTGCATGCACTGTGTCGATCCGAACTGCGTCTCCGTTTGCCCGGTCTCCGCGCTGAAGAAAGATCCGAAAACTGGCATCGTCCACTATGACAAAGATGTTTGCACGGGCTGTCGTTACTGCATGGTCGCCTGCCCGTACAATGTGCCTAAGTATGACTACAACAACCCGTTTGGTGCGCTTCACAAATGTGAACTGTGTAACCAGAAAGGTGTTGAGCGTCTGGACAAAGGCGGTTTACCGGGTTGTGTTGAAGTGTGCCCTGCCGGTGCGGTGATTTTTGGTACGCGTGAAGAGCTGATGGCTGAGGCGAAAAAACGTCTCGCGCTGAAGCCTGGCAGCGAATACCACTATCCGCGTCAGACGGTGAAAGCAGGCGATACCTATCTGCATACGGTACCGAAGTATTACCCCCATCTGTACGGCGAGAAAGAGGGTGGTGGTACACAGGTTATGGTACTGACGGGCGTTCCTTACGAGGATTTGGATCTGCCAAAACTGGATGATCTTTCAACCGGTGCGCGTTCCGAACATGTTCAACATTCCTTGTACAAGGGCATGATATTACCCCTGGCTGCGCTGGCGGGCTTAACCGTGCTGGTTCGTCGTAACACGAAAAACGACCATCACGATGGAGGAGACGATCATGAGTCATGATCCTAAACCGCTGGGCGGAAAAATAATCAGCAAACCGGTCATTATTTTTGGGCCGCTTATCGTCCTGTGTATGCTCCTGATCGTGAAACGTCTGGTCTTCGGATTGGGCTCAGTCTCCGATCTGAACGGCGGTTTCCCATGGGGTGTATGGATCGCGTTTGACCTGCTGATTGGTACCGGCTTCGCGTGCGGTGGCTGGGCGCTGGCGTGGGCGGTGTATGTTTTCAACAGAGGACAATACCATCCGCTGGTACGTCCGGCGCTGCTGGCGAGTCTGTTTGGCTACTCGCTGGGTGGTCTGTCGATCACCATTGACGTCGGTCGTTACTGGAACCTGCCGTATTTCTACATTCCGGGCCACTTCAACGTGAACTCGGTACTGTTCGAAACGGCGGTCTGTATGACCATCTATATCGGCATCATGGCGCTGGAATTTGCTCCGGCTCTGTTTGAACGTCTGGGGTGGAAAGTCTCTCTCAAACGTTTGAATAAAGTGATGTTCTTTATTATTGCCCTTGGCGCGCTGCTGCCAACTATGCACCAGTCTTCAATGGGTTCATTGATGATATCTGCGGGCTATAAGGTGCATCCGCTATGGCAAGCTTATGAAATGTTGCCGCTTTTCTCCGTATTAACCGCTTTTATTATGGGCTTCTCGATCGTCATCTTCGAAGGCTCGTTGGTACAAGCCGGGCTGAAAGGTAATGGTCCGGACGAGAAAAGTTTGTTCATCAAGCTGACGAATACCATCAGCGTGCTGTTGGCGATTTTCGTGGTTCTGCGCTTTGGCGAACTGATCTATCGCGACAAGCTGTCCTATGCGTTCTCAGGCGATCTTTACTCCCTGATGTTCTGGATTGAAGTCGTGCTGATGGTCTTCCCGCTGGTGGTGCTGCGCGTCACTAAGCTGCGTAACGACTCGCGCATGTTGTATCTGTCTGCGCTGAGCGCATTGCTGGGTTGTGCGACATGGCGTCTGTCCTATTCGCTGGTGGCGTTCAATCCTGGTGGTGGCTACCACTACTTCCCGACCTGGGAAGAACTGTTGATTTCTATTGGTTTTGTGGCTATTGAGATTTGTGCATACATCGTACTCATTCGTCTACTGCCGATACTTCCTCCTTTAAAACAAAACGATCAAAATCGTCATGAGGCGAGCAAAGCATGAGCCAGAGAATTACTATTGATCCGGTAACCCGTATTGAGGGTCATTTACGCATCGACTGCGAAATCGAAAATGGCGTGGTATCTAAAGCATGGGCTTCCGGTACCATGTGGCGCGGCATGGAAGAGATCGTGAAAAATCGCGATCCGCGCGATGCCTGGATGATTGTGCAGCGTATCTGTGGCGTTTGTACTACCACTCACGCTATCTCTTCCGTTCGTGCAGCAGAAAGCGCGCTGAATATTGATGTTCCGGTGAACGCACAGTATATCCGTAACATCATTCTGGCCGCGCACACTACGCATGACCACATTGTTCACTTCTATCAGCTCTCTGCGCTGGACTGGGTGGATATCACCTCTGCACTGAAAGCAGATCCAGCGAAAGCGTCTGCCATGCTGAACGGCGTGTCCTCCTGGCACCTGAACAGCGCAGAAGAGTTCACTAAGGTTCAGAACAAGATCAAAGACCTTGTTGCCAGCGGTCAGTTAGGCATTTTTGCCAACGGTTGCTGGGGTCACCCGGCGATGCAGCTGCCGCCAGAAGTGAACCTGATTGCGGTCGCTCACTACCTGCAGGCGCTGGAATGCCAGCGTGATGCTAACCGTGTTGTGGCGCTGTTGGGCGGTAAAACGCCGCACATTCAGAACCTGGCGGTAGGCGGGGTTGCTAACCCAATTAACCTCGACGGCCTTGGCGTGCTGAACCTTGAGCGCCTGATGTATATCAAGTCCTTTATCGATAAGCTGAGCGACTTCGTTGAGCAGGTTTACAAGGTTGATACCGCGGTTATTGCTGCGTTTTACCCTGAGTGGCTGGAACGTGGTCAAGGTGCGGTTAACTATCTGAGCGCACCGGAATTCCCGACTGACGGTAAAAACGGCAGCTTCCTGTTCCCGGGTGGTTACATCACCAATGAAGATCTGTCGACCTATCGTCCGATCACCTCTCACTCCGATGAGTACCTGATCAAAGGGATTCAGGAGAGTGCGAAACACGCGTGGTACAAAGACGAAGCGCCGCAGGCTCCGTGGGAAGGCACAACGGTTCCTGATTACACCGGTTGGTCAGATGACGGCAAGTACTCCTGGGTTAAAGCACCGACCTTCTACGGTAAAACGGTTGAAGTGGGTCCGTTGGCCAACATGCTGTGTAAACTGGCGGCCAAACGCGAGTCTACCCATGCCAAGCTGAATGAAATCATCGCGATTTACACCAAGCTGACCGGTAAAACTATCGAAGTGTCACAGCTGCACTCTACGTTGGGCCGTATTATTGGCCGTACCGTTCACTGCTGTGAACTGCAGAACGTTCTGCAGGATCAGTACAACGCGCTGATTGTGAACATCGGCAAAGGCGACCACACCACCTTCGTGAAACCGGATATCCCGGCAACGGGTGAATTTAAAGGTGTCGGTTTCCTCGAAGCGCCGCGCGGTATGCTGTCTCACTGGATGGTGATCAAAGATGGCATTATCAGCAACTACCAGGCGGTAGTACCGTCAACCTGGAACTCTGGCCCACGTAACTTTAATGATGAAGTGGGACCGTATGAGCGCTCGCTGGTAGGTACGCCGATTGCCGATCCAAACAAACCGCTGGAAGTGGTTCGTACCATTCACTCCTTCGACCCTTGTATGTCATGTGCGGTGCATGTGGTGGACGTTGATGGGAACGAAGTGGTCTCAGTTAAGGTTCTGTAATGCGGATATTAGTCTTAGGGGTCGGCAATATTTTGCTGACCGACGAAGCCATCGGGGTACGTATCGTTGAAGCATTAGAACAACGGTACGTCCTGCCAGACTTTGTTGATGTTCTGGACGGTGGTACGGCTGGGATGGAGCTTCTCGGTGATATGGCGAACAGAGATCATCTGATCATTACTGACGCCATTGTGTCGAAGAAAAACACGCCAGGAACGATGATGGTCCTGCGGGATGAAGAGATCCCGGCGCTGTTTACCAACAAAATCTCACCGCACCAGCTTGGTCTGGCCGACGTATTGTCGGCCCTGCGTTTCACCGGCGAGTTTCCGAAAAAGCTGACGTTAGTCGGTGTTATTCCGGAATCGCTGGAGCCGCATATCGGACTAACGCCAACGGTTGAAGCGATGATTGAACCTGCGCTTGAGCAGGTTCTTGCCGCGCTTCGCGAATCAGGTGTTGAAGCGATCCCGCGGGAGGCGGCTCATGTCTGAGGAGTTTGTCGGTTTTCAGACGGCCCCGAAGATGCAAATTCAGGCAGCGTTTGAAGAGGTTGCCCGGCGTTCAATGCACGATCTCTCTTTCCTGCATCCGAACATGCCGGTATATGTCTCTGAATTTACGTTGTTTGAAGGACAGTGGACGGGGTGTGTTATCACGCCCTGGATGCTCAGCGCACTGATTTTCCCCGGACCGGACCAGATCTGGCCGGTGCGTAAAGTCAGCGAAAAAATCGGACTGCGTCTGCCGTATGGCGAGATGACCTTTACCGTTGGTGAACTGGAGGGCGTATCGCAATACCTTTCCTGCTCATTGATGTCGCCGCTTTCGCACAGTATGTCGGCGCAAGAAGGCATGCGTCTGACTGACGATTGCGCGCGAATGCTGTTATCGCTACCGGTTAGCGATCCGAATGCGCCGCAGCTAAATCGCCGCGCGTTGCTGCTGGGTCGTCGGAACTGCGAAAATGCATGAGCTGTCCCTTTGTCAGAGCGCGGTTGAGATTGTTCAACAGCAGGCAGAGCAGCACGGTGTCAAACGTGTAACCGGTGTTTGGCTGGAAATCGGGGCGCTCTCCTGCGTTGAAGAGAGCGCCGTTCGTTTCAGTTTCGACATCGTCTGTCAGGGGACGCTGGCTCAGGGTTGTGAGCTGCATATTGATTACAAGCCAGCCCAGGCATGGTGCTGGGATTGCAGTCAGGTTGTGGAAATCACCCAGCATGATGCGCAGTGTCCACAATGTCAGGGCGATCGCCTGCGGGTTGATGCTGGCGATTCACTGAAAGTGAAAAGTATTGAAGTCGAATAACCCATAGGTTGCTATGGGGCGGAGTCAGATATGTGTATTGGAGTCCCTGGTCAGGTTCTGGCCGTTGGTGAAGATATTCACCAGCTTGCGCAGGTTGAAGTGTGCGGCATCAAACGTGATGTCAATATTGCCCTGATTTGTGAAGGTGATACAGCTGAGCTGGTCGGGCAATGGGTGCTGGTGCACGTAGGGTTCGCCATGAGCATCATTGATGAAGATGAAGCTAAAGCCACGTTAGACGCACTTCGCCGCATGGAGTACGACGTCACCAGCGCGTGACAAATCCTGAATGAAATTGCCGGATAGCGGTTGCCATCCGGCAATTTATTTTAGTTCTGGCGCTTATCTTCGGTCTGGGTATCGAAGTCGCTGGCGTCATGGCGTTCATGAAGCTGCTCGTTCAGCGGTCCGTTAGTGCGGTTTACAATACGACCACGCTTAACCGCCGGACGCGCTGCAATCTCTTTTGCCCAGCGTTGTACGTGCGCGTAGCTTCCTGCGTCAAGGAACTCTGCTGCGTCGTAGACGTTGCCCAGAACCACATTGCCAAACCATGGCCAGACCGCCATATCGGCAATGGTGTATTCATCTCCGGCCACAAACTGATGTTGCGCCAATTGTTTATCCAGCACGTCGAGTAAGCGCTTGGCTTCCATGGTGAAGCGATTGATAGCGTACTCAATTTTAACCGGAGCATAGTTATAGAAGTGGCCAAAGCCTCCGCCGAGGAACGGTGCTGCGCCTTGTAACCAGAACAACCAGTTCAGCGTTTCGGTGCGTTTTGCCAAATCCTGCGGCAGGAAATAACCATATTTTTCCGCCAGATAGAGCAGGATTGCGCCAGATTCGAATACGCGAACTGGTGGGTTTTGCGAGTGATCGCGTAGCGCCGGGATCTTCGAGTTCGGATTCACCTCAACAAAGCCGCTGGAAAACTGATCGCCATCGCCAATGCGGATAATCCAGGCATCGTATTCCGCGCCCTTCACCCCCTGCGCCAGCAACTCCTCCAGCATAATCGTCACTTTCTGCCCGTTTGGCGTACCCAGCGAATAGAGCTGCAGCGGATGTTTGCCAACCGGCAGCGTTTTCTCGTGGGTGGCTCCGGAAACCGGGCGATTGATATTGGCGAATGCGCCCCCGTTCGATTTTTCCCACGTCCAGACTTTCGCGGGCTGATAGGTATTGTCTGACATATTGACCTGCCTTCTGAGTGGTTGTGTTGATGCAGTGTAGCAGTTAGGTAGAACTCAATTTAACAGATTGGAACTTTATGTCGCTTTGTGCTGAAAGGGGAAGATAAATCTAACCCGTTCATTGTACCCGCTCCGTACTCCATGAAGAGGAAATCAATGTTGGACGGAAATTGCTACCGTATTCGCCATTAAAAATTGGCGGTGAATAAGCAGTAATAATGAAAAATGGTGTTCCAGGAGTAAGCGGTTATCAGGGCCCGGCGGGTGGGTGGGGCGCGGTAAAAGCCGTCACTGCTTCGGTGTTTTCGCAAAAGGCTGTCGCCCGCGACATTATCGCGATGTTCAAAATGAACCAGGTGAAAGGGTTCGACTGTCCGGGCTGTGCGTGGCCGGACCCAGGGCACCGTGCGCCAATGGAGCTGTGCGAAAATGGCGTTAAGGCGGTCTCCTGGGAGACAACCAGTAAAAAAGCGTCACCGGAATTTTTCAGCCGTCACCCGGTTTCCACACTCTGGCACTACAGCGATTATGAGCTGGAAAATATCGGTCGTTTGACGCATCCGATGAAATACGATGCAGCATCAGATACCTGGCAGGCGGTGGATTGGGATATCGCCTTCCAGGAGATAGGCGAGCGTCTGCGCAGCTATGATTCACCCCAGCAGGTTGAGTTTTACACCTCCGGCAGAACGTCAAATGAAGCGGCGTTCCTGTATCAGCTTTTTGCCCGCGAATATGGCAGCAGCAACTTTCCTGATTGCTCAAACATGTGCCACGGACCGACCAGCGCAGGGCTAACGCCGGCCATTGGCCTTGGAAAAGGGACCGTTGAACTTGACGATTTTGACCATTGCGATCTGGTGATTTGTATCGGGCATAACCCTGGCACTAATCATCCACGTATGCTGACCACCTTACGCGACGTTGCCAAACGCGGGGCTAAAATTATCTCTATCAATCCGCTGAACGAAAGGGGGCTTGAGCGCTTTAGTTTCCCGCAAAGCCCGAAAGAGATGTTCACCGGTCAGTCGACGCAGCTGAGCAACGACTACTACCAGGTAAAAATGGGCGGTGACGCCTCGCTGCTGAAAGGCATCATGAAGGCGCTGATCGAAATGGATGAAGCGCGGATCTTACTGGATCAGCAACCGACACTCGATCATGCGTTTATCGATGAGCATACCGCTGGATATGCAGCGCTGTATGAGGACTTACGTCAGCATAACTGGGCGGAGCTAGAACAGGACTCGGGCCTGACGCGCAGTCAGATGGAAGACCTGGCGCACAGCTACAGTAAATCTCGTGCCACTATTATTTGTTATGGTCTGGGCATCACCCAGCATAAAAACGGTACTGAGAACGTCCAGCAACTGGTAAACCTGCTGCTGCTGAAAGGCAATGTGGGTAAGCCTGGGGCGGGGATCTGCCCGTTGCGCGGTCATTCTAACGTGCAAGGCGACCGTTCCGTGGGGATCAATGAAGCGGCATCCGAAGACTTCCTGCAACGCCTGGAGACGCATTTTTCTATCCGTGTGCCGCGCAAACATGGCCGCTCCAGCGTGGAGAGTATTCGGGCCATCGAACGGGGAGAGGCAAAAGCGCTCATTTGCATGGGTGGCAATCTGGCGGTGGCGATGCCGCAGCCGCAGCGTACCTTTGCGGCGATGAAAAATTTGGATCTGCAGGTCCATGTTGCGACCAAGCTGAACAGATCGCATTTGCTGCTGGCAAAGCATAATTACCTGCTGCCTGCATTAGGTCGAACGGAGCGCGACATTCAGGCGACGGGGATCCAGTCGGTGACCGTCGAAGACTCGATGTCGATGGTCCACGCTTCCTGCGGCGCGCTGAAGCCAGCTTCCCGCTGGTTAAAATCGGAACCCGCGATTGTGGCGGGCATGGCACACGCCACTCTGCCGCTTTCGCCGATCAACTGGGAAGCGTTAACCGGGGACTACGCGCTGATCCGTGACGCCATTGAAGCCGTGATCCCGGCGTTCCACGATTACAATGCCCGTATTGCCGAGCCGGGCGGATTTCGTATGGATACGCCCGCTTCGCGCCGTGAATGGCGAACGGCGAATGGTAAAGCCAACTTTATCGTCAGCCATCAGCGGGCGGTAGAGCGAGAAAATCAGCCTGCCGATGCACTGGTTCTGGCGACGCTGCGCAGCCACGATCAATACAACACCACTATTTATGGTATGAACGATCGCTACCGTGGCATTACCGGTCGTCGGGATGTGGTGTTTTTAAGCGCTGAAGAAGCGGCGACTCGCGGTCTGAGCCAGGGAGATGTGGTCAACGTTCAGGCGCTGGACGACAGCGGCCAGCCCTGTGCGGATCGCATTATGTGCGGCTTGACGGTGGTGATTTACAACATGGCGGTGGGCTCAATAGGCGCTTATCTGCCAGAAGCGAATGTCCTGCTTTCGCTGGATGCGGTGGACACACAAAGTTTGACTCCGGCATATAAAAGCGTACCGGTCACCGTGACAAAAGCGTAGTTCCTGCTGCGAATTTTTCGCCTCTGAGCGCCAGCCGCTGCGTTGAGGTGTATGATGATGTCGACCTCTGTCCGGTTAGTGTCGCAGAGCAGGCAATCAGAGCGAAAAATTCACGCCAACCTGCTCAGGCTGTATTGTTTTGAGGTAAGGTGCATGAGCAAAGGAACGACCAGTCAGGATGCCCCATTCGGGACATTATTGGGCTACGCCCCAGGCGGCGTAGCAATCTACTCTTCAGATTACAGCTCCCTCGACCCACGGGACTACGACGATGATGCGGCATTTCGCAGCTATATCGACGACGAATACATGGGCCACAAATGGCAGTGCGTAGAGTTCGCACGCCGCTTTCTCTTCCTTAATTATGGCGTGGTCTTCACCGATGTAGGCATGGCCTGGGAGATCTTTTCCTTACG
Source organism: Citrobacter sp. 506 (assembly GCF_050434985.1). Taxonomy (NCBI): domain Bacteria; kingdom Pseudomonadati; phylum Pseudomonadota; class Gammaproteobacteria; order Enterobacterales; family Enterobacteriaceae; genus Citrobacter; species Citrobacter sp. 506. Next base: position 154,202 of record NZ_JBNDJN010000004.1, on the reverse strand, counting down.
CTTTCTGCGCGAAGTGGTGAATGACAATATCCTGCCGTTACAGGCATTTCCGAATGGTTCACCCCGCGCGCCGGTAGCCGGTGCTCTGCTTATCTGGCAAAAAGGCGGTGAGTTTAACGATACCGGCCATGTGGCGGTCGTCACCCAGTTGCTGGAAAACAAAATCCGTATTGCCGAACAGAACGTGCTCCATACGCCGTTGCCTCCCGGACAGCAGTGGACCCGCGAACTGGAGATGGTGGTTGAAAACGGTTGTTACACCTTGCGTGATACCTTTGACGACACCACCATCCTTGGCTGGATGATCCAGACCGATGATACCCGTGACAGCCTGCCGCAGCCGGAGATCGCCAATGACTCGCTGAAAATTGGCGGCGCGCGACTGGAAGATAACGGGCAGTTTGACGGTAAATGGCTTGATGAACAGGATCCGCTGCAGAAAGCCTACGTGCTGGCGAACGGTCACGTGATTAATCAGGATCCGCATCAGTACTTCACCATTACCGAGAGTGCAGAGCAGGAGCTGATCAAAGCCACCAACGAGCTGCACCTGATGTATCTGCACGCGACCGACAAAGTGCTGAAAGATGACAACCTGTTGGCGCTGTTCGATATCCCGAAAATCCTCTGGCCGCGTCTGCGCCTTTCCTGGCAGCGTCGTCGGCATCATATGATTACAGGACGTATGGATTTCTGTATGGATGAACGCGGACTGAAGGTATATGAGTACAACGCCGATTCCGCATCGTGCCATACCGAAGCTGGTTTGATCCTCGAAAGATGGGCCGAGCAGGGCTATACAGGACAGGGACACAACCCAGCTGAAGGATTGATCAACGAACTGGCGGGGGCCTGGAAGCACAGCCGCGCGCGTCCTTTTGTCCACATCATGCAGGATAAAGATATAGAGGAAAACTACCACGCTCAGTTTATGCAGCAGGCGCTACGTCAGGCCGGGTTTGACAGTAAAATTCTGCGTGGCCTCGATGAGCTACGTTGGGATGACGCTGGTCAGCTGATTGACGGGGACGGTCGTCTGGTGAACTGCGTCTGGAAAACCTGGGCGTGGGAAACCGCAATTGAGCAGGTGCGAGAGGTCAGTGAAACGGAGTACGCTGCGGTACCAATTCGTACCGGGCATACGAATCAGGAAGTGCGTTTAATCGACGTGTTGCTGCGCCCGGAAGTGCTGGTCTTTGAACCTCTGTGGACGGTGATCCCTGGTAATAAAGCGATTCTGCCGATCCTGTGGCAACTGTTCCCACACCACCGCTATCTGCTTGATACTGATTTCACTGTTAATGAAGAGCTGGCGCAAACCGGTTATGCAGTGAAACCTATTGCAGGACGTTGTGGCAGCAACATCGATCTGGTGAGCCATCAGGAAGAGTTACTGGATAAAACCAGCGGTAAGTTTGCCGAGCAGAAGAACATTTATCAGCAGCTTTGGTGTCTGCCAAAAATTGCCGGTAAATATATTCAGGTTTGTACCTTCACCGTAGGCGGTAACTATGGGGGGACCTGCCTGCGCGGCGATGAGTCGCTGGTGATTAAAAAAGAGAGCGATATCGAGCCGCTGATTGTAGTGAAGGAAGGGTAATCTTTTTGCGAGTTCTTGATTGAAATGCGAAAAGCCGGAGTATATCTCCGGCTTTTTTCTGTTTGTAGTTAAATTGACGCTGATTATATATTTAAATAAGTTACATGGAATATGGATATAATGACAGTTATTACTTTAATTAATATTTTATAGCTCAAAAACATTCTTTTCATGAATGTTTTCAACGTTAATCAATTTCTTCCGCTTGTATTAGATAATATACTTTCTTGATTTTGTTTTTAGATGAATAATACTAATGTATTATTTGGCGCATTAGTGATATTGATCATGTTTTATCTCAGGTAATATGTCGGATTACGTCAGCATACTAATTATAATCGTTAATTGTCATTAACAGTCGTTGTTGACTGCCCGCAGAAATGACGTTGTAAGAAACACGTTGAGCGATTGGAAAATGCTCCGTTAGGAAATGTAAAATATCGGCAGGAACCGCCGGTCTGAGAGGGACGTATGGGTGACAGTTTTCAGAATGAAGTGCCGACGGCACGCGTTAATATTAAGTTAGATTTACATACCGGAGGCGTTCAGAAAAAGGTTGAATTGCCGTTAAAACTTTTGGCTGTAGGTGATTTCAGTAATGGTAGAGAACAACGACCATTATCCGAGCGCGAAAAGGTTGATATTAATAAAAATAATTTCAATGATGTGTTAGCTAAGTTCGCACCAGTAGTAAATATGAGTGTTAAAAATACGTTAGCTGGTGATGACAGAACTGACGATATTAACCTTACCTTTAAAAATATCCGCGATTTTGAACCTGAACAGGTCGCACGAAATATCCCACAATTACGCGTTCTGTTGGCTATGCGTAACTTACTGCGCGACCTGAAATCTAACTTACTCGATAACGCTGCTTTTCGTCGCGAGCTGGAAATCATCCTCAAAAATCCAGCCCTGAGTCAGGAACTGCGTGATGAACTGGCAACCATGATGCCAGAAGAGATTTAACGTTATACAGGGTTTCCTCCGCTTAATTGGCAGGAATAGTAAAGGATCATAAAAGGAATATGTTGATGTCTGTTCAGGAACATACCTCTTCAGTCGCGACCACCACGACCAGTGAACGCAGCGTTTATCAATCCCTCTTTGACAAAATTAATCTTTCCCCGGTTTCGACATTAAAAAATGTAGATGCATGGCAGAGCGATGAAGCGCTTTCTGATGCCGCTCCGGCTGAACGCGTGACCGCCGCTATTCAGGTTCTGGTCTCTTGTCTGGCGGATGCTGCGCAGCCAGTAGAACGCCTGGATAAAACGCTGCTCGATGAGCAGATTGCTCGTCTGGACAAGCAGATTAGCGACCAGGTTAATGAAGTTATGCACCATGCTGAATTTCAAAAACAAGAATCGCTCTGGCGTGGTGTGCACTCGATGATCACCGGTATCGATTTTCGCCAAAATGTCCGTGTAGAAATGATGGATATCAGCAAGGACGCGCTGCGTGATGATTTTGACGACGCGCCGGAACTTATCCAAAGTGGGTTATATCGCCATGTTTATATTGAAGAATATGATCAGCCAGGCGGCGAACCCATTGCGGCAATGATTTCAGCATACGAATTTGATAACAGCCCACAGGATATTGCACTGCTGCGCAATATTTCGGGTGTGTCGGCTGCCTGTCATATGCCGTTCATTGGTTCCGTTGGGCCGAAATTCTTCCTGAAGGAAAATATGGAAGAAGTCGCGGCCATAAAAGATATCAATGATTATTTCGAACGAGCTGAATACATCAAGTGGAAAGCATTCCGTGATAGCGACGATTCACGCTATATCGGACTAACTATGCCACGTGTACTGGGTCGCCTGCCGTATGGTCCTGATACCGTGCCGGTACGTAGTTTTAACTATGTTGAAGAAGTTAAGGGCCCGGATCATGAAAAATATCTGTGGACCAGCGCCTCTTTCTCTTTCGCTGTGAACATGGTGAAAAGTTTTATCAAGAATGGCTGGTGCGTCCAGATCCGTGGACCACAGGCGGGTGGTGCGGTTAAAGACTTGCCTATCCATCTGTACGATCTGGGGACAGGTAATCAGGTGAAGATCCCGTCTGAGGTGATGATTCCAGAAACCCGGGAGTTTGAATTCGCCAACCTCGGCTTTATTCCGCTTTCTTATTATAAGAATCGTGATTACGCCTGCTTCTTTTCTGCTAACTCGGCTCAAAAACCTGCGCTGTTTGATACAGCGGAAGCGACGGCTAACAGCCGGATTAACTCACGTCTACCGTATATCTTCCTGCTTTCTCGTATCGCTCACTACCTGAAAATCCTGCAGCGAGAAAATATAGGTACGACCAAAGATCGCCGTCTGCTTGAACTTGAACTGAACAACTGGCTGCGCAGTCTGGTAACCGAAATGACCGATCCTGGCGATGACTTGCAGGCTTCACACCCGCTTCGTGACGGGCGTGTTGTGGTGGAGGATATTGAGGATAACCCAGGCTTCTTCCGCGTGCGCCTGTATGCCATTCCGCATTTTCAGGTTGAAGGTATGGACGTCAGTTTGTCGTTAGTTTCACAAATGCCTAAGTCGAAATCTTAACGACACAATGCACAGGAGGTGCGATGAAGATCTATCGCCCGTTATGGAGCGAGGGGGCCTTTCTGGCTCCCCAGCAGTTTCAGCAACAGACACGTTGGGATGCCTATGTAGCCGACGTTGTGGCTCATATGTCACTTTCATCACCGTGGGGCGTCATCAGCGCGGAGTTTGATGAAAGTGCGCTAACGGTTTCCCGTTTGAATCCCGTTAGCAAACCCCAGCCATATCCGTCGGGTTCCATGATCGATTTTGGTCGCTAAAACCGCTGCGCTCGATTGCCCGGACGACGCTGGCTCATTAACCACAAAGACCAGTTGTGGCAAAGACGTCACAACGTTATTTGTTGCATCTGAAGCCGGTATCATCACAATGGCCGATCCCGAATCGGGTTCGGATTTCTCCAGACGCAAAGCTGCATTGTGCATCCAGGTCACGACAGCCTCCAGTTTACTAAGCGCTTTCAACTCAAGCCGTTGCAGCACTTCGCAGGCATGTTTTAAACTCTGTTCAACCCGATACACCATGGATAAATCAGTATATGACAGCGTTAGCGTACGCAATTCTTGCTGTAAACGGGCTGAGAGCCATGCCAACATCTCAACGCGGGCATGGGTTTGCTGTGGCCATATTGCATTCCAGTGGTGCGTCAGTAAGGCCTCCAGGAGTTCCGCGCATTCGGCAAGTCCCACCAGTCCCGCATTACGTATTCTGGCGACGGTGTACCAGGACAGTGTTTGCAGTTCGACGCCGTTATGACGAAACAATGCCAGGCTTAACTGTTCAACTTTTTGCCAGTCAACGTCCGGGCGCGCGGGGTGAGTCAGCTTGCTGATTTCATCGCGTAACAACCCGAACTCCGTGAAAGCACGCGGGTCACCACCGGTGCAGATGCGATACTTATCCATGTCAGTACACTCCAGTCTCAAGCCAACCCTGCCTCTTAAGGTGACGGATAAGAACCCGCCCCTCAGGGGTAAAATCAGTACCATAGCGAACAATGCCAAGGTCTTGCAGTTCAGCATCAATGGAATAACGCAAATGCCCCGGCGTTTCCTGCTCCTGCATCGTTACCTGAATACCTTTTAGCCGCGGTTCATACTTCAACAAAACCTGAGAAAGCGTGCTGATAAGCTGATGTGCCGTACCTGGCATTCCCTGGAGGATTTTGGTCATATCCGGCAGACCGTAATCGGGTAAATGTTTGAGGCTACCGGCACGAGTATTCAAAATGCGCTGCATATTATCCAGGACGGATAAGATGACCTGCGTGTTTTCACTGACCGAGTGCAAAGGGAAACCACCGGAAAAATTACCCAGTAAGATGTCATAAAGAGACGGCTGCTTGACCATTACTCATCCTCCTGCGCCAGGAGTGCCAGAGTCCGGGTATTTAATTCAAGCACACGCGCCTTATCAGGATCGAGATCTTCACGGCGTAATACCACGCGCCATGAATCTTCAGACTGTTCGGGAGAAATAAACATCCCCGCCACGGCAACATATTGCGCTTCCTTTTCGAGTGGAATATCGACAGTTACACTTTCACCAGGACGTATCAAAACATCTTTCTGAGCCAGTAAATCTGTTTTCACCACCGTGCTATCTTGCTCAAATAAAGACTGATAATTAGCCGAATCAAACGCTTTACGATCTTTGAGTTGGTAAATACGCACAACCGTAGAAAGCGCTATGCCCTGCGCATTTTTATTAGCGCCTTCTCTGGCGGAAAGATCCAAATGCAGCGTTTTAATTTCCTTATAAAAAATAGACTTCGTTAATGACACCGTGCCTTCCGATACTTTTTGTGTCAGACCACATCCAGTGACCACACTGGTCATTACGGTTATTACGGCAAAATTAATAGCGATAATCGCCAGTCTCATCGGCTTCCCTCCGCTGATCATGTTGACTAAGGCTCTGCCAAAGCCCAAGTTTAATTGTTATAAATTGATTATTAGCTTCCGGGTTATCCAGACGCAAAACGGCCGTGCGGCCAAGCTGTACTGCCCGTTCACATTTGTTACTGGTAAGTTGAGCATCCGGAAGTGCCGAGCGAGGAATGCGTAATTGCAGCCTTGCATTGACTCTGGCGCCTAAATACACGTGCATCAGCGCGAGAAAATCATGATAAAGCTGGCCGCCCGGTAACCAGTCGCGAACCTCATCGGGAACATCCGTTGTAAGAGTAATAAGCACCTGGCTGTTAATATCTACAGCGCTAAGTCCCATCACCGGGCGAGAATGGAGGCTAACGGGTTGCCGCGTACTCATTTTTAACGGCTTATCCTGCAGGATTAAGCGCTTATCATGAGGAGTCACGGTGATATTTGTTGTTGGTGATAATAAAGATACCAGCGCGGATATACCTTCCGCCGTACGCGTTGGCATTCTCATGATTCCCAACAGCGCCAAAAAACGCGATAACGGAGCCTCGGTTTGCGTGGCGCATCCCCGAATGCCCAACCCGGTCAACCCCAGTAAATATTGTGATGTTTCATCTGTAGCGCCTGGGCGGAAGGTCGCCGGATAGCTGTATTTACGCCAGATTCGATAAAACTGCGTAATTAAGCGATGGTTAAAAATATCCAGAAACTCAGCAGCAACGTCCGAACCTTCCTGACGCTGGGCAATATCATCCTGATAGGTTGTCGGCAGCGGCGATTCCACGCCATACAATCCCATAAAAGTGACACGAACCGTTGGTGGAAGTATGGATTGTAGCGGATCATATTCTGCATTTTTTAGCTCCCCCGCCGGGAACCCCATCCCGGGATGAGGACGAAAACGAATGGTATCGAAGCGCGGACTTTGTTGGCTTCCAGGACTTGGCGCTTGTGGATTCCACTGTTCCAACAACTGGCAGAAACGATAAAAATTAGTACGGGGTAGGTTTTCACCAAGGCTATTTAGCAGCCGGGTAGTCGCTGATTGTGATTCTCTTTCCATCGCAAGCTTTTCCCTGCCGGCTGTATGATTAAAGTAAGCTGATTAAATAAGTGAATATCCGCATACAACGCAAAAAAGCGGTTAAGCATTTCACCAAACAGATGAATATCGCCCTCACCGGTAAATCCGTTCTCATCAAGCGTTATTTCGATATCCACCCCACGGAGTAAAAATCCTTTTTCAAAGCGCTGTATTTCATGTTGCTGAACATCCATGATCGCATCCAGACGACGATAATTAAGCTCATCGTCCTGCCAGTTATAGAGGGACAACGTTCCTTTGAGCACTTCTGCGCTAGCCATCATATTCAGAAAGCTGGATCCCAGGTGGCTCAACACTCGCCAGTGAAAACGATCCTCTGCGGGAGGATAAGCAGGTAGTGTCGGCTTACACAGATTGCGCACGGCAATCTGCGTCTGGAGGATCTGCTCGCAGCGATTGAGCAATGAACTCTGCAAAGCTCGCCTGGGTAGTTGACCGTTTGTTCCGGTCACTTTTAATGACAAGGTTTCCTGCTCAGCTAAGGGTGTCGCAAGCCAGGTGATATAACCGCTATCCTGCCGGTTACGGTTTAACACGCTTTCATCCAGTAACGCACATTGGGTGTAGAGCATGTGTTCAACGCTGTGCTCGCTGTACCCCAGATCACGCAATGCATTACGCGCAGAATCCACCCATTGGCAGGCCCGGCGATAAAAAGCAGCCCCATCGTCGACTTCCAACCCGCCACGTAGCTGGCTTACAGCAAGCCAGGTTGGCCAGAACACCTGATCAATATCCTTATTCATTTATTTCAATCCCTTAATACGGCGAATAACTCGAGTTGAATCTCTCCCAGCGTTCCCGGCACATAGAAGGCGCAATTACCAGCGTCCAGCATGGCCTGAGCTGCTGGATGATTAATCTCAAGAGCAAAGTATTGATTTTCCAGTCGTAACGGGATGGCTGCGGGTACATGCGTCAGCGGTTTTAACGGAATTCCGCTGAGTGCTACATTGACTACATCAGACACGTCTGCCCTGCTCCCCGCTTTACAGAGCTGTGGAAATTGCGTCAGTAGGACATGCGCAGGGAGATCTGAACGAACGGACAGGTAAAAATCAGCGCCTTCACGCAGTCGAGCATCCGACAGTGCACCATTCCAGAACTGTCTCTCCTGCGTCAGCTCAATAGCGACAACACGAGATGGCAGGCTGGCTTCCAGCAGTTCCACCAGCAATGCAAACAATGGAGGGAATACTTGCTGCGGATTTGCGTGCTGGTATGGCGGCACAACGCTGACATCATTTTCTAATGAAAAGGTCAGCAGGCTGCCCGCTAACCGCGCCAGTTCACGCCACAAAAGTTCGGGATGACGGCCTGGGTTTTGCAGCATTTCTCTCAGTACAGGTTCCGAGCTATTAAGCGCATTCAGCAGCCAAAACAACGAAACATCTGCTACCGCAAAATCCGCCATTCGTTCGTTACTTTCACGACGCAAGGCCATCAGACGGCGACAACGGGCCTGGATGCGATGCACCAAATCACTGAGAGAATTGATTAATAAGGGGCTGGCTGAGAGTGAAAGCGATGGCGGTAAAAAATCGCGTCCCAGCTCCCATTGCCCCTGAGCATTACGAGTCAGGCAAGCTACCGGACAGGTCAGATAAGCGCTGTTATCATCGTGGGCATACCGGAGGGTGATAGCATGCCGCAGCACTGCCATATCAGTCCGTTCCTGACCAGAGAGATCCTGCACTGGCAGCCATTCCTGCTGCCAGCGACATGGACGGCTAACGCCGTTGCCTGACGAAAGATTGCCGCCATTAGCCGAAAGCAGCGGCAACGCCAGGACGATATCAACGCTGCTGTAACCAGTAAGATGCGATAAATCACACGCCGGAGGCAGGTTATCTGAAATACCTGTATCCACTAACGTACCGTCAGGAAAACGCACAACCAGATTATACGCTGCATCATTAGCGCAGCAGTTAGTCACTCTGTGGCCGGAAGAATCGCAGACGACAGTAATCGCGAGCAGATTACAGAAACAGTTAACTACGGAAGCGTTGCCGGAAAGTGCTCTGCAAAACTGGCATCATGCCCAGCAGGGGCTGGAAGCGTTAACCGCCCAGCTAAATGCGCTTGATGAACGCAAGGGTAAATATCTGACGGGGTCGGAGTTGAAATCAGCCATTTTCACTATCCGCCGCCAGCTTGACCAAACGCCGCCGACAGAAGAATTGTTGCGTCAAATCGATGAGGAATTAAAAAAACAGGGGAGTGTATCACCCGCTTTGTATCAGCAGCTCGATATACGACTTAACCAGCTTCTTAATCGTTATACGCTGCTGAAACAAAATGCCATTCGAGGGCGGTAGCACTGGAAATAAGCCAGCCAAAGATCATCAACTGATTCAGTTGGTTATATAAAATTGGTTGATGATCTCCGCTATAAAATCATGAAAAATTAATAATATTTATCAGGAATTATCACTGAGTGCCCTAAAAGGTTAACGCCAGGATCTCTATCGGGACCTCTATAGTGCACACTGCCCATCACTGCACCCTGATGCCATAGACGCGTCCTCGGAAACAGACAACGACTCATTCAATAACGCCCCGATTTCTGCTCCCAGCGCGAGGTCGTCTACCTGACCAAAATATTGCTGGCGTAGGTATCCCTGCTGATCAATTAACGTCAACGTAGGTGTACCGCGCATAGCGTAGGACAGCATGGTCTGGGGGACATCATTGTCAGGAGACGGCATATCCACCCCGACGGGGAAAGGGATGCGGTATTCTGATAGAAAGGTTTCCAGTGCCTGTGCGGTCATTACCTCATGATGTTCAAAAACCGTATGTAGGCCAATAACGGCCACCTTATCCTGTGGAAAAGTGGCATACACACGTGAAACCTGCGGCAGTCCATGGGAAACACAGCCAGGACACAGCATCTGAAATGATTCCATTACCACGACCTTGCCGCGTAATGATTCCAGGGTTATCGGCTGTGACGTATTAAACCAGCGTTCAATTGTCAATGCTGGTGCTCGCGGATGACGAATGATATTCATGTTAACTCCAGAACCCGCACTGTGGTGCGGGTTAATTTCCGTTACTGGTTTACTTTCCCCGGCAGCGTCAGCTTGCCAGAGGCCACTTTAAATACATCCTCGACGCAAAGTAGCGGCGCATGAACGGACGCATTAACTCGTAGCCCGGCAGTTACGCCATCAAACTGGCTGGCAGTGACCACCCCAATATTATCGAACGGAACTTTCACTTCTACAGTTTCACCTGTCAGCGTAGGATTCCAGCCCGGACTGTCCAACAGTACCGGCAAGCCAGGCCAGGTTTTAGGCAGCCTAGGTTTTTGTCCCTCAGGAATATCAACTACGGCCAGTGCGTCAGGCCCGCAGACCTCGTTAGGCTTCAGCACCACCCAGTGGGTATGCCACAGATCGCCATCATTGTTGCGGTTACCATCGCCATTTTCATCATACAGCGGCGTATCATCCAGATCAGGATGGGATGTTACCGCCAGTGCCAGGATACCGGCCTTATGTTCAAATCCCACTTCATACGGATCGATCGTTGTCGGCCAGACATAAGAGAAAATTTCCGTTCCCGCCAGCTTACCTGTTACTGCAGGCTTACTTTTACCTGCCTTGCCGGAAACTGCCATATGGAAGGTGGCAACATTCCCTTCGGTAGTGACTTTAGTGTGCACAATATCAAACTCAGCCAATACAGCCTTGTCGGCGCTGGTTTTAATACCGCCCTGATGAGGCTCATTGCCATGTGCACCGGCAGAGGTGGCGACAGCCATTGCTAATACAATCGCAATACGTTTCATTTTTATCCTTAAAGCAGATCTTTAATAAACGCACCAAAGTTGATGTGAAGCGGGATACCGCCATCCAGTACCAGGGCCGGAACAGATTGCACACCAGCTTCGATGGCCTCATTCAGTCGGGTTTTATCATTTCCGAGATGAACGATTTCTACCGTGTATTGAGCGGGATCGAGTGCCAGTGCGATTTGGTGTTCTGCATCTACGCATACCGGGCAACCTGCATGAAAGAAAACGGCTGTTTTACTCATGATGACTTTCCTTGTGTAATATCAAATGGTATCGAATCGATACCATTTGATATTACACACACTGAAAATATTGTCAATATGGTTTTGAATCGATACTATTGATGACAGTAAATCCCTATCGTTAGAAAGTCTGGACGTTTGTTTATCCAGCACGTATCCCGGCAAGCAGAGGCAGGTTACTGTGACACTCTTTGATATTCTTGAACGCCTGGTGAGCCTGCAAATGGGCAGCTTTTATCGCCATCCACAACTGAAAGGACTCCCCACAACATGGGTTCAGATTCTTTTCTATTTAACGCGATGCAATGGTTATTCCAATACGCCCGCTGCAACCACGGAATACCTCGGGCTGACTAAAGGCACGGTATCGCAGTCCCTGAACAAACTAGAGCGTGAAGGTTGGATTAGAAGAGAAAATGACGGCAAGGATAAACGGGTTGTCCATCTGGTTCTGACATCCAAAGCGAGTGAAGTGATGCATAGCATCATGCAGGAGACACTGCAGGAGCCTTGGGATTCATTAGCTTTTTCTGAGGAACAACTGAAAACAGTTTTTCTGGCCCATCTGCGGAGTATGCAGAAAAATCAGGGGGCCAGAATGTTCGGTGAGTGCCGTTTTTGCCGGTTTCATCAGTCGATAAATGGGCATCCCTGGTGTGGTCTAACAGAAGAGCCAATTCCCATGGAAAGCATCACATTAATTTGTCGTGAATTTGAGGAACCGGAAAATAGTTGCAGCGTTAGCGATCAGAACGAGAGAAAGGGCTAGATACTGGCTTTTGAACGGGTAAAGTGCGGACATAAAAAAATCCAGAAAATGGCATGCGCATTCTCTGGATTTAAGTCCCGTTTTCAACTGATGTGGTAACACGAGTACCATCATCATGCCGTATGGGGACTGCTGTCTTACCCGTTAAGGATTTTATCTCTTAACGAACAAGCTCTGAATAAGTGGTGCCCGGACTCGGAATCGAACCAAGGACACGGGGATTTTCAATCCCCTGCTCTACCGACTGAGCTATCCGGGCAACGAGGCGCATTAAACCCGATTCGCTTCGCTTCGTCAACGAAATTTCTTCAAATCAATGCAGACTGCACAATCTATCACCACATTGCTGCTAATGCACGCATTCTCAGCCAAAAAATGCCGTCCAGGCGGCGGAAAGCGGCATTGCCAGCAGCAGGGCAGGAAGCATATTCACAACCGCAAACATCTTGATGCCGCAAATACGCAAACCGGTTGCCAGCAGCAATAGACCGCCTACGGCGCTGAAATCGGCCATCATAGCTGGCGTCGTCAGGGGTAAAATCAGTGCTGCACAGGTGGCAAGCGTTAACTGGATTGCCAGCATCGGCATGCAAATGGCGGATACCGCGATTCCTAATGAGCAGGCAAAAATGATGGCCGTGAAGAAATCCAAAAATGACTTGGCGATTAAAATATTCGGGTCGCCTGTCATCCCTTCATGTATCGCACCGAAGATCCCGGTACCGCTGGCGCAAAACAGCACAATGATAGCCACATAGCTTTGAATAAAGGATTCGTGCGTTACGTTGGCGTCCGAGCGGGTGAAAACCTGCTGCGCTTTGGCTACCGCGGCATTGATCCCTTTTTCGAGATGACAAAACTCGCCAATTAATGCGCCGACGAGCGTTGCCAAAACCATCACCGGTAGATTGGCGCATTTGATAACCAGCAAGATACCAATCCCTAACGAGGCCAGCCCGAAAATAGAGGTCATGGAGACCCGAATGCGTTCTGGTATATGCTGGCTGAGCAGCGCGCCGAGAATGCCACCAAATAAAATGGCGCTGGCATTAATAAAGGGTCCGATTACCACATTTGCTCCTGCATACCCATCATCGTCTTGATACTAAAGGCAATTAGCTGGGTGAAATTATGTTTCAGATTGCATTATTATGCCGCAACTTTCAGACGAAATGCTTGCTGATCTGTAAGGTTTTCGCGCAAGATTTTATCTTGCGCCTGTAATTGAAAGGTGCCATGATTGCGCGAATTTTCTCCTGTCTGAATGGGGCTGCCTGGGATGATATTACTCCCCCTACATCGCCTTCAACATCGCCTTTTTGCGCGACGTTTGCCCCTTCCCGCGACTTATCTTTACGCTCCCACCATGCGGTGAGGGCAGCGCACGCTCACTGCAGGATAACAGTAAAATCAGAGGCTATCTGCTTTTACTGATGTCTGGCGGTCGGGGCTGGTAACCAGTTTGACCTGTCATTTCGTGGGCAAAGCCATGCGGCGTTGTCCGGGACTTTTGATTTTCCCGAAACGGGTTATTGCGCTTATGAAATCAATGAAAATTGCCGCCAGTAGTGAACTGGTTTCTCGTCTGTCCAGCCATCGTCAGGTGGTGTCGCTGGACAGTACCGATTTTACTGACGTTGCGGCAGTCGTCATTACCGTTGCGGACAGCCGCAGTGGGATCCTGGCTTTGCTGAAACGCACCGGTTTTCATCTACCTGTGTTTCTGTTCGCAGAGTCTGATGTTGATGTGCCTGCGGGCGTTAATGCGGTAATTCGCGGTCAGGCTCAGGACTGGCTGGAGCTGGAATCTGCTGCCTGTCAGTATGAGGAAGAGCTGCTGCCGCCGTTCTATGACACGCTTACCCAGTATGTCGAAATGGGGAACAGCACGTTTGCCTGCCCGGGACACCAACACGGTGAGTTTTTTAAGAAGCATCCTGCGGGCCGACATTTCTATGAGTTCTTTGGTGAGAATCTGTTTCGCGCGGATATGTGCAACGCTGACGTTAAGCTTGGCGATCTGTTGATTCATGAAGGTTCAGCGAAACATGCGCAGAAATTTGCCGCGAAAGTTTTCCACGCGGATAAAACCTACTTTGTGCTGAATGGGACCTCTGCGGCCAATAAAGTGGTCACCAATGCGCTGCTGACGCGCGGCGATCTGGTGCTGTTTGACCGCAACAATCATAAATCGAACCACCACGGGGCGCTGATCCAGGCGGGTGCTACGCCGGTTTATCTGGAAGCGGCGCGTAATCCGTTTGGCTTTATTGGCGGCATTGATGAGCACTGCTTTGATGAGGAATATCTGCGCCAGCAACTTCGAGAAGTTGCGCCGCAAAAGGCTGATCAACCGCGCCCGTTCCGTCTGGCGATCATTCAGTTGGGTACCTATGACGGTACGATCTACAACGCCCGGCAGGTGATCGACAAGATCGGTCACCTGTGCGATTACATTCTGTTTGATTCCGCATGGGTCGGTTACGAGCAATTTATCCCGATGATGGCCGATGGGTCGCCGCTGCTGCTGGAGCTCAATGCTAACGATCCGGGGATCTTTGTCACTCAGTCGGTACACAAACAGCAGGCCGGATTCTCGCAAACCTCGCAGATCCATAAAAAGGATAACCATATTCGCGGCCAGGCGCGCTTCTGCCCGCATAAGCGTCTGAACAATGCGTTTATGCTGCATGCTTCCACCAGCCCGTTTTACCCGTTGTTTGCGGCGCTGGACGTTAACGCCAAAATCCATGAAGGCGAGAGCGGCCGTCGGCTATGGGAGGAATGTGTGACGCTGGGGATCGAGGCCCGCAAAGCGATTATTACCCGCTGTAAGCTGCTTCAACCGTTTATTCCTCCGGTAGTGGATGGCAAACCGTGGGAAAGCTATCCGACACAGGTGATTGCCAGCGAGCGTCGCTTCTTTAGCTTTGAACCTGGTGCTAAATGGCATGGTTTTTCTGGATATGCACGCGACCAGTATTTTGTCGATCCCTGCAAACTGCTGTTAACCACTCCGGGCATTGATGCGCAAACCGGGCAATATACTGAGTTTGGCATTCCGGCGACGATTTTGGCGCATTATCTGCGTGAAAACGGTATCGTGCCGGAGAAATGCGACCTTAACTCGATTCTGTTCCTGCTGACCCCGGCAGAAAGCGCTGAGAAACTGGCGCAACTGGTCGCGATGCTGGCGCAGTTTGAACAGCATATTGAGGACGATACGCCGCTGGCAAACGTGCTGCCCACCGTCTTCAACAAGTATCCGGTACGTTACCGGGATTACACGCTGCGTGAACTGTGTCAGGAGATGCACTCACTGTACGTCAGCTTTGATGTGAAAGATCTGCAAAAAGCGATGTTCCGTCAGGAGAGTTTGCCTGCCGTGGCGATGAACCCACAGGATGCTAACAGCGCCTTTATCCGCGGTGATGTTGAACTGGTGCGTATTTGTGATGCCGCAGGTCGCATTGCGGCAGAAGGCGCGCTGCCTTATCCTCCGGGCGTACTGTGCGTGGTACCGGGCGAAGTATGGGGCGGGGCGGTGCAACGTTACTTCCTGGCATTGGAAGAGGGCATAAACCTGCTGCCGGGCTTCTCGCCGGAGCTGCAAGGGGTTTACAGTGAAACGGATGCAGACGGTATTAAACGTCTGTATGGATATGTTCTGAAGTAAGCGTCATCTGACCAAATAGGGCCACCATCAGGTGACCCTATTTAATCAATAAAGATTAGTGCGCGATAGTCTGGGCGCCTGCCGGAACGCGTACGTGTTTGTATTTAAACAGCGCAACGAAGGCAAAAGCCAGAACCAGCGAGTAACCTGCGAAGATCAGCCACACGGTCTGCCAATCGGTAATACCGTTCAGCGTATAGTGTTCAACTACTTTACCGCTCACCAGACCGCCCAGAATACAACCGAAGCCGTTGGTCATCATCAGGAACATGCCTTGTGCGCTGGCGCGGATTTCAGGGCGAACTTCTTTCTCTACAAACACGGAGCCAGAGATGTTGAAGAAGTCGAAGGCGCAGCCGTAAACAATCATCGACAGAACCAGCAGCACGGTACCAAACGGTGTTGGATCGCCGTAGGCAAACAGGCCAAAGCGCAGCATCCACGCCACAATACTGATAAGCATCACGTTCTTAATACCGTAACGGCTTAAGAAGAACGGGATGGTCAGGATAAACAGCGTCTCGGAGATCTGCGAAATCGACATCATCACCGACGCGTGTTCAACGATGAAGCTGCCGGAGAATAGCGGATTGTTATCGAAGCTGTGCAGGAAGGTATTACCGAACATATTGGTAATTTGCAGCTCTGCGCCCAGCATCATAGAGAAGATGAAGAAAATCGCCATCCGCTTGTTTTTAAACAGCGCGAAGGCATCCAGGCCCAACATGGAAGACCAGCTCTGGTTTTTCTGCTGATTGGCGACCGGGATATGCGGCAGCGTCAGGGTGAACAGCGCCAATACGACGGACAGCGTCGCGCCGATATACAGCTGCATATGGCTCAGTTCAAAGCCGGAGAAGCTTACCGCCCACATCGCCAGAATAAAGCCGATGGTGCCCCAGATACGGATTGGCGGGAAGTCTGTAACAATATCCATCCCGGCTGATTGCAGGCGATAGTAAGAGATGGTGTTGATTAACCCCAACGTTGGCATATAGGCCAGGGAGTTAAGCAAGATCACAAAGAACATGGCACCTGGCGTGGTGACTTCGGCTGCGGCGAACAGCGTTGCTGCGCCGACCAGGTGACAAATGGTGTACACCCATTTTGCACTGATCCATTTGTCAGCCACGATCCCTAACAGCGTAGGCATAAACACGGCGGCGATCCCCAGCGAGCTGTACACCGCGCCAATGGATGCACCATCAAATTTAAGGGTGACAAACATATAGGAGCCGAGGGTAGTGAGCCAACTACCCCATAAGCAGAACTGCAGAAACGAGAGAACTTTCAGCTGCAGCTTAAGATTCATGTTAATTTCCTCACACCGTAATGCGGATGAATGTTTTAAAAGGCACATTTGCCGTGGCTATATGATGTGATTCTATCAACGAGAGACACTCTTTTTTTGTTACCTGTGACAAATATTTGCAAACAATTTCGGATTGCAAAGCAAAAGAGTGATGGAGTTAACGTTTTTCCCCCTTCAGGCCCCCGTTTTAGGGGGCAAGAGAGGGATACATTAGCGGCGACGATATGATTTTTGTGCGGAATTGACCTTGTAAAGATATCGGCGTGATTCAGCAGATGGGTGTCGGGTGGTCAGCGTTTGATAAACGTCCCCAGGGGACATACTGTTAATGATGTTTGCGGCCTGAATTTTATCGTTCGAGAACACGCGCAGCACGCTGCCCGCGCCGCCGTTATACGCGGTGATCACCGCATAGCGACGCGAGGTCGGATTATCAATGCCGCCCAAATAGACATTATTCAGCATTGCCAGATAGGCAGTACCGGTATCAATGTTGCTGGCCGGGTCAAACAAGAAGCTACGGCTTGGCGTGCCTGAGCGCCCCTGGGAACGGAACACATCTTTTCCGGCGCTGTGTTGTACCACCTGCATGAGTCCCAGCGCATCGGCATGGCTGACCGCATACGGGTTAAACGAGGATTCGGTTTGCATGATGGCCAGAATCAGCGACTCTTCGACGCCATACTTACGTGAAGCCTGACGTACCATGCCGACGTATTTATGCGCGCGCTTATCAAGGTGGTTCGGGACCAGATTGATCGTCACGCTATAGATGATACGCAAGCCATTGCTGCGCTTTTTCAGTCGCGTTTGTAGCAGGTAGTTGGCAAAGTTGGTTGCACGTCCCTCCCAACGAATAGGCTGGCCGGTATTATCGACTACCTGCCCGTACAGGAACGGCTCTTTGGAAATCTTAATGTCGTCGACATCGGAATAGAGGTCGATAGAACCCGGATCATCACCCATCAGCAACGTCTTGATAATCGCTAGACGCAGATGTCCGGCTGGATCTGTCCCGGCAATGGTCTCGACGGTTATCGTACCGTCATCAAAATTGATATGGCTGCGGGTTTGATACTGATCGGTATACTTTACGTAGTCCTTCGGACCCGCAATCAGCACTTCCTTAAATCCCCACAGATTCTCAATGTTATGGGCAAATTGCCCCATCAGAATATCAAAACCGTTGGTATCCTTGACCCAGGCTTCGTTATAGGAATCGCCTTTTTTGGTCGAACTGGAACAGGAGATGAGCAACGGCGCGATAACGGCAAGCGCGAGAAATTTTTTCATCATTCCGGGAGTGCGTGTTGTGTTTGTTGTTGTATCGTTTTGCCGGATGGCGGTGCAAGCACCCTATCCGGCCTACGAGATTGCCAGCAAGCGATGCTTATTTTTTTTCTTCAGGCGTATAGCCTTCAATATGCACATCCTTACCTTCAAACAGGAAGTTAATCATCTCCTGTTCCAGTAACTTACGGTGTTCAACGTTCATCATATTGAGTTTCTTCTCGTTAATCAGCATGGTTTGTTTATGCTGCCATTGCGCCCATGCTTCTTTAGAAATCTCGTTATAGATGCTTTTTCCCAGATCTCCCGGGTACAGCTGAAAATCCTGTCCTTCTGCTTCGCGTTGCAGGAAAGTGCAAAAAATCGTTCTGCTCATAAAAAATCCTCTTTATCGACCGGTACGTTAAACCTGTGTGCCGGTACGTAATTGCTGTAACAAACGCTCCACGGGGGCCGCCAGTCCGACCGACGGCGGTTGCGCTAAGTTATACCAGAGCGCGTTGCCTTCATCCATGCATGAGGTGAATGAGGACACGGGAAGCCACATAGGCACAATATCTAAGTGGAAATGGCTAAAGGTATGGCGAAACGCATTAAGTTGGGTCAGATTTTCTGCGTTAATTTGCCGTTGCGCCAGCCAGTCGCGTAGCCCATCCTCATCATCAAACTGCGGAAAACAGTATAAGCCACCCCATAAGCCGCTGGGTGGTCGCTGCGCGAGCAACACCTCGTTTTCATGCTGCATCAGTAAAAAATAGCCCGTCCGTTCTGGTAATGTCTGTTTGGGCTTTTTACCCGGGTACAGCGCCCAGCTTGCATTGGCGCTCGCCACACAGCCATTTTCCAACGGACACAGGGAACATTTGGGTTTTGAGCGCGTACAGACCATGGCGCCTAAATCCATCATCGCCTGATTAAACCGCTCAACCCCATGGGCTGGCGTAACCTGCTCGCTCAACTCCCACAGTTTCTTTTCGACCTCTTTTTTACCCGGCCAGCCGCTTACAGCATAACAGCGAGCCAGCACTCGTTTGACGTTACCGTCAAGAATCGGAAAATGCTGACCCAGGGAGAGAGAAAGGATCGCGCCTGCAGTTGAACGTCCGACGCCTGGCAGGGCGGCCACTTCATCAAAGGTTTGCGGGAATGAGCCGCCGTGCTGCGTCACAACCTGTTGCGCGGCTTTATGCAGATTACGCGCTCGAGCGTAATAGCCCAGCCCGGTCCATAAATGCAGGACTTCATCCAGCGGCGCATGGGCTAAATCCGTTACCGTTGGGAAGCGCGCCATAAAGCGCTCAAAGTAGGGGATAACGGTCGCAACCTGAGTTTGTTGCAGCATCACCTCAGAGAGCCATACTTTGTAAGGCGTCTTATCAATTTGCCAGGGCAGCGTTTTCCGCCCGTATTTGTCGTACCAGCTCAAAACCTGAGCCGAGAATTGAGACGCTTGCATGATTACCGTTTCATTATTGCCGGGGGCAAGATTGCAGCACAGCGGCAACGGGGTGTAAACCGGAACTTTCCGCTGCTCACTTTCTTCCTTTACTTGCATCCGGCAACTAACTTTGGATAATGCCCGTTTTCAGAACTCAAACACAGCAGACTAAACTTTTATGAAGAACGACGTCATTTCACCGGAATTTGATGAAAACGGCCGCCCTCTGCGCCGAATTCGTAGTTTTGTTCGTCGCCAGGGGCGACTGACGAAAGGGCAGGAACACGCGCTGGAAAACTACTGGCCGGTGATGGGCGTTGAGTTCAGCGAAGAACCTGTGGATTTCGCTGCGCTGTTTGGTCGCGATGCGCCAGTCACGCTTGAAATTGGTTTTGGTATGGGGGCTTCGCTGGTGGCGATGGCGAAAGCGCGTCCGGAGCAAAATTTCCTCGGCATTGAGGTTCACTCACCGGGCGTTGGCGCGTGTCTGGCTTCAGCTCATGAAGAGGGCGTCGAGAACCTGCGTGTCATGTGCCATGATGCCGTCGAAGTCCTGCATAAAATGATTCCTGACAATTCTTTATCTATGGTTCAGCTGTTTTTCCCTGACCCGTGGCATAAAGCACGTCATAATAAACGCCGTATCGTTCAGGTACCGTTTGCTGAGCATATCTTAAGCAAGCTGAAGCTGGGCGGCGTGTTCCACATGGCAACCGACTGGGAAGCCTATGCGGAGCACATGCTTGAAGTGATGTCCTCGATTGACGGGTATAAAAACCAGTCAGAGAGTAACGATTATGTACCGCGCCCGGAATCGCGCCCGGTAACCAAATTTGAACAACGTGGTCATCGTCTTGGCCACGGCGTATGGGACTTAATGTTCGAGAGGGTGAAATAATGGCAAAGAACCGTAGCCGTCGTCTGCGTAAAAAAATGCACATCGACGAATTCCAGGAAGTAGGATTTTCGGTTGCATGGCGTTTCCCGGAAGGTACATCTGGAGAGCAGGTCGATCAAATCGTTGATGATTTTATCAATGAAGTTATCGAACCGAACAAGCTGGCCTTTGACGGCAGCGGCTATCTGGCCTGGGAAGGTCTGATCTGTCTGCAGGAAATCGGCAAATGCACCGAAGAACATCAGGCTATCGTGCGTAAGTGGCTGGAAGAGCGCAAACTCGAAGAAGTGCGCACCAGCGAACTTTTCGATATTTGGTGGGACTAAGTAGCAAAGGGTCGGCAAATGCCGGCCCAATTTGTATTGAGGGAAAGATATGATGCGCAAAACGCTGCTGGCGGCAGTCCTAACGTTCACGGCGATGGCCGCACATGCTGATTATCAGTGCAGCGTCACCCCGCGTGACGATGTGATTTTGAGTCCACAAACGGTACAGGTGAAGGGTGAGAACGGCAACCTGGTCATTACCCAGGCCGGTGATGTCACCTTTAACGGTAAACAGTACAACCTGAACGCCGCGCAGCGTGAGCAGGCTAAAGATTATCAGGCGGCGTTGCGTAGCAGCCTGCCGTGGATTGACGAAGGTGCCAGAGCGCGCGTGGAGAAAGGTCGCGTGGCGCTGGATAAAATCATCGCCAAAGAGGTCGGCGAAAGCAGCAACATGCGTGGCCGCTTAACTAAGCTGGATGCGCAATTGAAAGAGCAGATGAACCGCATTATTGAGCATCGCACTGACGGCCTGACCTTCCATTATAAGGCGATTGATCAGGTTCGCGCGGATGGACAACAGCTGGTCAATCAGGCGATGGGCGGTATTTTGCAGGACAGCATCAATGAGATGGGGGCGAAAGCTGTGCTCAAAGGCGGTGGTAATCCGCTGCAGGGCGTGCTCGGAAGCCTCGGAGGTTTACAAACCTCAATTCAGAACGAATGGAAGAATCAGGAACAAGACTTCCAGCAGTTTGGCAAAGATGTTTGTGCCCGCGTCGTGACGCTGGAAAACGATCGTAAAACGCTGGTTAGCACTCTGAAATAATCTTCACCTCTTTTTAACGGCACAGAAACATTCTGTGCCGTTTTATTTTGTATTTTTCTGTTTTTTTGATATCCATCTCTAAGAATAACAATTTGATGGAGATATAAATCTGGTTAATTGGATGGCGTCACATTATTCATCTGTAAGATAGACATAATGCTGCAAATTCAAGTAACTGGAGAAATAACATGGAGTTTTTCAAGAGAACGGCACTTGCCGCACTGGTTATGGGTTTCAGCGGCGCGGCGCTTGCACTGCCAAACATCACTATTTTAGCTACCGGCGGGACGATTGCCGGCGGTGGTGACTCCGCAACAAAATCTAACTACACGGCAGGCAAAGTCGGCGTAGAAAATTTGGTTGATGCCGTACCTCAGTTGAAAGATATCGCCGTTGTGAAAGGCGAGCAGGTGGTGAACATCGGCTCCCAGGATATGAATGACGATGTCTGGCTAACGCTGGCGAAAAAGATTAATACCGAGTGTGATAAAACTGACGGCTTCGTGGTAACACATGGTACGGATACCATGGAAGAAACCGCCTATTTCCTCGATCTCACCGTCAAGTGCAACAAGCCGGTGGTGCTGGTCGGCGCAATGCGTCCGTCTACAGGTATGAGCGCTGATGGCCCGTTCAACCTGTATAACGCCGTGGTAACCGCCGCAGACAAAGCCTCTGCCAACCGTGGTGTGCTGGTGGTGATGAACGACACCGTTATGGATGGTCGCGATGTGACCAAAACTAACACTACGGATGTCGCTACTTTCAAATCCGTTAACTATGGTCCGCTGGGGTATATCCATAACGGTAAAATCGACTACCAGCGTACGCCTGCGCGTAAGCACACCACATCCACGCCGTTCGATGTATCTAAGCTGACCGAGCTGCCGAAAGTTGGGATTGTTTACAACTACGCTAACGCCTCCGATCTGCCAGCCAAAGCATTGGTAGACGCGGGTTACGCCGGGATCGTCAGTGCGGGTGTAGGTAACGGTAACCTGTATAAAACCATTTTCGATACGCTGGCAACTGCCGCGCATAAAGGTACCGTTGTGGTGCGTTCATCCCGTGTACCAACGGGCGCCACCACCCAGGATGCTGAAGTTGATGATGCGAAATACGGATTTGTGGCGTCAGGCTCTCTGAACCCGCAAAAAGCGCGTGTTCTGCTGCAACTGGCTCTGACCCAAACCAAGGATCCTAAGCAGATCCAGGAAATGTTTAATCAGTATTAATGGCATAAAAAATGCCCCTACCGTAGCGTTGGGGCATTCTCCAGAAGCAGTTACTCTTCGTATTTACATCAACCCCAGCATCTGTGGAATAAACAGAGAGATCTGTGGAATGTATACGATCATCATGAGTGCGACCAGCAATGCGGCGTAAAACGGCAGCAGGGGTTTGATCAATTGCTGGATCTTCACGCCAGAAATCGAACAGCCTACAAACAATGCACTTCCTACCGGCGGTGTCAGCAGACCAATGCACAGGTTGGAGACCATCATGATGCCGAAATGTACCGGATCCATACCTAACTCTTGAGCGATTGGCAAGAAAATGGGGGTAAAGATCAGGACTGCCGGTGTCATATCCATAAAGATCCCAACAACCAGTAGTACAATATTGATTAACAGTAGGATGATCAGTGGATTATCGGAAATACCCATTAATGTGTCACTGATCATGTAGGGAATATCGGCATTGGTCATCGCCCAGGACATGCCGACAGAGAAGCCGATCAGTAACAGTACGATAGAGGTCATCACGACTGATTCCAGGATCAGCTTTGGTAAATCACGCCATTTTACTTCCCGGTAAATCAGCACCGAGAGAATGAAGGTGTAGACGACCGCAATCGCTGAGGCTTCTGTTGCGGTAAAGATCCCACCTAAAATACCCCCCATCACAATGATGACCAGTAACAGACTCGGTAGCGCATCCAGAAGTGCTTTTACTGCCTGTGCGCAGGTTGGCCTTTCCGACAGGGGATAACCACGGCGTTTGGCGATAATGGCGCATACCACCATGATCGAAAGCCCCATCAGGATCCCTGGTAAATAACCCGCCATAAACAACGAAGCAACTGAAACACCGCCAGCAGTAAGAGAAAACACAATTAACACATTTGATGGTGGAATTAACAGCCCGGTAATACAGGAGGAAACGTTAACGGCTGTCGAGAAGGTTGGGTCGTATCCTTGCTTTGTCTGAATAGGATTAAGCGTACCGCCAACGGCTGCAGCAGCGGCAACGGCAGAGCCGGATATCGAACCAAACATCATGTTTGCCAGCACGTTGACATGACCAAGTGAGCCGGGAACTCGCCCAACCATCACCTGCGCCAGGTTAATTAGCCGGATGGCGATCCCACCGCTGTTCATCAGCGTACCTGCGAAAATGAAAAACGGGATCGCCAATAGGGCAAAATTATCTAATCCGTTTGCCAGACGTTGAGAGACAGTGATAACGGCAACATCCCAAGGAAACATCAGCAGCATTGAGGCTACAGTGGCGATACCGATGGAGAACGAAATAGGTACGCCAATGAACACCAGGACAAAGAAGCAGCCAAACAGGGTTAGTGCGATATAGCCTTCCATCAAATTACTCCCTGCGAAGATTGTTTCAGTTGCTGAATATTTTGGTGAATAAACCACAGGGCATAGAACATCATGACTGCGCCGCTGAGCGGCAGGATGATATACACGTAACCCATTGGAATTTGCATAGCCGCAGAAACTTGCACCGTTGCCAGCGTTTTATTAATCAGCTTGATACCGCCGGTAACGATGACTGAACCTGCAAAGCCAAAAATCAGCAGATTAATGAATAAGCTCAATAACGCCTGTTTACGTTTATTAATCGACATGAACAGTAGATCGATAGACAGGTGGCGCTGGGCGCCTACGGTATAGGCTGCACCTAATAATCCGACCCAGATCATTAAGAAGCGTGCCAGTTCGTCAGTTAAGGTGCTGGGCTGATTGAGCACGTAGCGGCTAAAAACTTGCCAGACTACGCACACTACCAGCGCAATCATTACGATGACCGAAAATGCGGCAATGACGCGGTCTACCGCAAGCTTAAGGCGGTTAAATATCATGGTGAGTTTCCTGGTGAAACAGGGCCAATCAATGGCCCAAAGGGTTATTGTACTGCGTCTTCAAACTTCGCCAGCAGGGCTGCATGTTTTGGGTCTTTTTTGAAGTCATCAAACAGCGGTTGAACAGCGGCGCGGAAAGGGGCTTTATCAACTTTGATAATCTCGCCACCCATAGCTTTTGCTTGAGCGCGGGTATCAGCATCGATTTTATCCCACAACTTTTGTTGATAAGCCTCGGAATTTTTAGCTGCTTGACGAAGGATCTGTTGTTGCTCCGGGGTCAGCTTATTCCATGTTTTGGTTGAGATAACGAGAAAATCTGGAATAGAGGCGTGCTCATCTTCGGAGAAGACTTTAGCTATTTCGATATGACGTGTTTGCACCCACGATGGAACGTTATTCTCTGCGCCATCCACTACACCTTGTTGCATAGCGGTATAAACCTCACCGAAGGAAATAGGGGTCGGCGATCCGCCCATCAGTTCAACCATTTTAATGGTTGTGGGGCTGGGTTGAACGCGGACTTTCAGACCTTTCAGATCCTCTGGTTTGGTAATAGGTTTTTTGGCATAAAAACTACGCGTGCCGGCAACGTAAGCAGATAACGCAAAGAATCCCTTTTCTTTTGTGGATTCCATAATGTCTTTACCTACCTCACCAAATACAACGTTATTGAAATGGTTTTGATCTTTAAATAAGAAAGGTAAATTATAAATGGCATAAATATTATCAAATGACTCTAAATCACTGGCAGAACCTTTTGTCATATCCAACGCGCCATTTTGTAACAACTCCATCGTTTCTCGGGCATTACCCATTTGGCTACTGGGATATATACGTACAATCATTTTACCGTCGGAGAGTTGTTTTACCTCTTTGGCCATTTCTTCGAAAGCCTGGTGAACCACATGGCTACGTTCAAGGTTGTGTGCCAGTTTGAGAGTCACTTTTTCAGCAGCATTTGCGCCAGTGCTAAGTAGCGCCAACAAGGACGCACAGACTAGCGAGCGGGAAAAGGTTTTGATTTTCATAAGTAAGCTCCGTGCTTTAAGGTACAGTAATTGGTTGACATCTGATGATGGTTCACCTTTTTCTGTATGATAAATTAATATAGTTGTCAGACATCTATCCACTATATAGATCACATACCTTTTGCATGGCAGCAGTTTGATCTTATTTTGTGCGCTGTGTTCAATATATTTATGTTGGTGAAGAGGCTATTTAAAATGAATAAAATAATTAATATGGTTATTGTCAATAAATGACGTGCATTGTACTCGGTTTTTCCGAGTACAATATTTAAAGGAATTTGTAGAAGAAAATGCGCCGACAGGCGCACAGAGATCACTCCGCCAGAAACAGCTCCAGCAGAGAATTCAAAAATAGCTTACCGTGTTGGGTAATCTGCCAGTATTCATCGCATTCACTCAGATAGCCCTGGGCAATGGCCTCATCGATCTGTCGACGAATAACGTCTTCGGTAAGCCCGGTATATTGCGTGAACTCCGCGCGAGGCGCGGCTTCCAGCAGCCGGAAACGGTTCATAAAGAACTCAAACGGCTTATCGGCCTCGGCGACATCTCGCTGGCTTTCCAGATAACGTCCTTGCATGTATCCGCGCGGATGTCGCGTTTTGGTCGTGCGCAGGATGCGACCGTCAGGGAAAGTGACTTTGCCGTGCGCGCCGCAGCCAATGCCTAGATAGTCGCCAAAACGCCAGTAATTTAGGTTGTGCTGACACTGATAACCCGGTCTGGCGTAGGCTGAGGTTTCGTACTGCTGATACCCCGCGGCGGTCAGCAACTGGTGGCCTTGCTCAAAAATATCCCACAGCGCGTCGTCGTCCGGTAATACCGGTGGTCGGGACCCGAACAGCGTATTCGGCTCGATGGTCAACTGATACCAGGAAAGATGCGGCGGGTTGAGCGCGATGGCCTGCTGTAAATCGCTCAGCGCCTCTTCCAGCGTCTGATCCGGTAAACCGTGCATCAGGTCGAGGTTAAAGCTGCGTAGTCCCAGACCGCTCGCCAGGTGCGCTGCACGTTTGGCTTCTTCCGGCCCGTGAATACGTCCCAGACGTTCGAGTTTGGCGGAGCTAAAGCTCTGTACACCAATGGAGATACGGTTTACGCCAGCACGTTGATAATCCACAAAGCGATCGGCTTCCACCGTACCGGGATTCGCCTCCATCGTGATTTCTGCATCTGCGGCGAGATTCAGCCGTGCGCGCACGCCGTCGAGCAGCGTTTGCATTGCCGGGCCAGAAAGCAGGCTCGGCGTACCACCACCGATAAAAATCGTCTTTACCTCGCGGCCCTGGGCGTGGGCCACCTCAGAATCCAGATCGCTCAGCAGATGCTGCACATAGTCGTCATGAGGGACTTCGCCTTTAAGCGCATGCGAGTTGAAGTCGCAGTACGGGCATTTCTGCACGCACCACGGGATGTGTATGTAAAGACTTAACGGCGGAAGCTTAACCATTACGCAGGGCATCCAGCAGCAGCTTCAGTGCTTGTCCGCGGTGAGAAATCGCACTCTTTTCTTCGCGGGTCAGTTCGGCGGCGGTTTTCCCTTCAGAGGGCACAAAGAAGATTGGGTCGTAGCCAAAACCACCGTTTCCGGCAGGTTCACGGGCAATAACGCCCGGCCAGCGTCCGTGGCAAACCACAGGTGTTGGATCGTCTGCATGGCGCATATACACCAGCACGCAGTGGAATTGTGCCTGGCGCTTGTCATCAGGAACATCCTGCAGGGTGTGGAGCAGTTTTTCCAGGTTCTGCTGATCGGTTGCATCTTCGCCGGAATAGCGGGCTGAATAGATGCCCGGCGCGCCGCCAAGGGCATTTACCGCCAGACCGGAGTCATCAGCAATGGCGGGTAAACCGGTAATTTGCGCGGCATGACGAGCCTTCAGAATGGCGTTCTCAATAAACGTCAGCCCGGTCTCTTCTGCAGAATCAACACCCAGATCCGTTTGGGCAACAACATCAAGACCGAAATCACTCAGAAGAGAGGCGAGTTCACGCACTTTACCGGCGTTGCCGGTCGCGAGGACAACTTTTTGCATGGGATACCTAATCAGTTAGCGCCGCAATTTCGGGCGGGATCTGTTGCGGATGAATGATTTTAACCTGTTTGTGACGACCAAGCTCGCCCTTCTCAATGACGACCTGGCTTTTTGCCACACGGAACTGTTTGCCGAGAAACTTCACCAGATGGCTATTGGCTTGCCCATCAACCGGTGGGGCGGTAATGGCGACTTTTAGCTCGTCGCCATGTAAACCTACAATACTGTCACGGCTGGCTTTAGGCTGAATGTAGAGCCGTAAAACCAGACCGTCATCGCAGGGGGTAACGGCACTCATAGCGCCATCCACAGCCCCGGCAGCAGCATGTTACCTGTCGCCTGTAACACTTCTGCGATGCCCATGTTAATGACATACAGCAGCAGAACCAGGATCATTGGCGAGAAATCGATCCCGCCCATGCCTGGAAGTAAGCGACGAATAGGACGCAGCAGCGGATCCGCCAGTTGAATCAGCACGTACTCCACAGGGCTGCGGCCCTGGCTGACCCAGCTCATAATCGCCATCACCAGCAGAACCCAGAAAATCAGCAGTCCGATAGTCTTCAGGACAATCAGCACGGCGGCGATCCAGATGATCGGCTGGAACGTAACCACCTTAAACAGCACGATGGCCTTGATAAAGCTCAGAACGAGCGCAACTAATGCCGATGCGCTGTCAATTGGCCCCATCGGCGGAATGATACGGCGTAACGGCCCAATAATGGGCTGAGTGATTTTCACAATAAACTGCGAGAACGGGTTGTAGAAATCGCAGCGAGACCATTGCATCCACACGCGCAGCAGCAGCGCCATGGTATACAGCTCAATTACCGTTGAGAGCAGGAAGGTCAACGTATTCATGGTGTTCCTTAGTTTTCCTTATTTTTTAGTGTAATCACGAGCACCAAAAATGGCAGTGCCGATGCGCACCATCGTGCTACCCGCCGCAATGGCGGCATCCATATCATCAGACATCCCCAGTGAGAGCGTGTCGATACTTGGGTAACGTGTTTTCAACCCGGCAAATGCTACCGCCATTTGCTGTGCAACTTCAAACTGCCTTACATAATCTGACTCTGGCGCCGGAATCGCCATCAGACCACGCAGGGTAATCCGTGGCAACGCGGCGACTTCAGCGGCCAGTGCATCAAGCTCTGCAAGCGGAATACCTGACTTACTGTTCTCATCGCTGATATTAATCTGAATCAACACATTGAGCGGCGGCAGTTCCGCAGGGCGCTGTTCGCTCAGACGGGCAGCGATACGCAGACGATCAATTGTATGGCACCAGTCAAAATGTTCAGCGACCAGACGACTTTTGTTCGACTGCAGCGGGCCGATAAAGTGCCACTGCAGATCGTTAACGCCTTTTTCCTGAAAGTAGCGGATCTTATCCACCCCTTCCTGGACATAGTTTTCACCGAAGGCACGCTGCCCTGCGGTCATGGCTTCTTCGATGGCGCTCGCAGGTTTGGTTTTGCTGACTGCAAGCAACATAACTTCTTCTGAAGACCGCCCGCAACGCGTCGCGGCGGCTGAGATTTTGTCCCGGACATGTGCCAGGTTATGCGCGATATCGTTCATTTTCCGAGGATGTTCATATGAATATGGAAGAAATAGTGGCCCTTAGTGTAAAGCATAACGTGTCGGATCTACACCTGTGCAATGCATGGCCTGCGCGCTGGCGCATAGGTGGAAAAGTCGAAACCGCACCATTTACTACGCCTGGTAAGGCTGCAGATAGGCTGAGTATAAAAATGTGAGTCTGTAGGAGGACGTAAACAGATTTAACTGACAGGATTTTCAATTCGTTTTATTCAGCTCCAGTTTGCCCCAGTGTAAATATTCTACAGTTATAAAATTTGGGATGATATTTATTTCTAATAAAGCAAAAAATTAGATAATTGGTAAGGTAAATATTATGACTTCATTTATTATTAAGTAGCAATACACATCGAAAATACAGATTGCGGACATATTTGTGATGTCAATAAATAGAGTTGGAAGCATTTAATGTTCAAGGTGATGGTTCGCTTTGTGATATTTCATACTCTTCGTTTATAAATGAGATTTTGCAAATGTGGAATAAAGAAGCCGCTATAAATTTTGTTAAGAATAATGCTCATGCGCACGCTGCAGGTTATTGTGCCAGGGCAGTAACAGCAGCAATCGAACATGGCGTGTATCCCGGACCTGGTTATCGTAAAAATCAGCCCTCGTATAAACTCTATAGGCATAACTGATGAAACGATTGATATTGTTTGCTTTTCTATTCTCATCGTTTGCTATGGCAGGAATAATACCTGCTGATACTCAGGCATTAAAATTCAATGCCTGGTATATCAAGCAGATTGCTCATAATATCATCCCAGTTGCAGATGATCCGACGGCATTAGAGCCTTATGTTATTATTGATACATTGAATAAATTAAAGCAAGCTTATAGAAGCAATGAGCTTGAAGAGGATTATTTTCTAAAAGTTCAGGATTTTGCAGATGAAGACTGGAGTAAGCATATTAGTATTGATCTAATTATAGCTGATCCTATTTGTACCAATGTCTATTTGACATTTGGAACAGGTGAGTCATCTCAAAAAGTTATTGACTGCATGGTAGAAGAAAAAGGTGTATGGAAAATCAAGAGCGTGACTACTCGCTATTAGTCGTTGTTTTCACCAATTGAAAATAATCCAGCGACGATGGCTTCTTCGATGGCGCTCGCAGGTTTGGTTTTGCTGACTGCAAGCAACATAACTTCTTCTGAAGACCGCCCGCAACGCGTCGCAGCGGCTGAGATTTTGTCCCGGACATGTGCCAGGTTATGCGCGATATCGTTCATTTTCCGAGGATGTTCATATGAATATGGAAGAAATAGTGGCCCTTAGTGTAAAGCATAACGTGTCGGATCTACACCTGTGCAATGCATGGCCTGCGCGCTGGCGCATAGGTGGAAAAGTCGAAATAGCGCCATTTACTCCCCCTGACGTGGAGGATCTGCTTATGTGCTGGCTCAGTGAGCAACAACAGGTACAGTGGCGGGAACAGGGGCAGATTGATTTTGCCCTTACGCTGGCGGACTCCCGGCGTCTACGCGCCAGCGCATTTGCTCATCAGCAGGGAACCTCGCTGGCGCTAAGATTGCTACCGCTTGAATGTCCTCGTTTAGACGATCTTCAGACCCCGGAGGCCATACCTGAACTGCTGCACGGTGAAAATGGATTAGTTCTGGTCACTGGAGCCACCGGCAGCGGTAAATCAACCACCCTGGCGGCGATGGTGGAGTACCTTAATCAACATATTGCGGGGCATATTCTGACGCTGGAAGATCCGATTGAGTATCGCTACACCAGCCAGCGTTGTCTTATTCAACAGCGGGAGGTGGGCGTACACTGCGCTTCTTTTGCTGCCGGTTTGCGCGGCGCGTTACGCGAAGATCCCGACGTCATTTTGCTGGGCGAGCTGCGCGACGTGGAAACTATTCGTTTGGCCTTAACGGCAGCGGAGACCGGGCATCTGGTGTTGGCAACCTTACATACGCGAGGGGCGGCGCAGGCCATCGCGCGGCTGGTGGACACCTTTCCCGCTCAGGAGAAAGATCCGGTGCGTAACCAACTGGCAGACAGCCTGCGGGCGGTACTTTCGCAAAAGTTGGAGGAAGATAAGCAGGGAGGACGCGTGGCGCTATTCGAACTGCTCGTCAACACGCCCGCCGTGGGTAATTTGATCCGCGAAGGGAAAACGCATCAGCTACCCGGTGTGATTCAAACCGGGCAGCAGACAGGTATGCAGACGTTTGCACAAAGTCAGCAGCAGCGCCAGGCGCAGGGGCGACTTTAGTAGCCCTGCTCGAAATAGCTTTCAAGGATAATAACGGCAGAAGCGGAATCTACTTTGCCTTTATTCAACGCCCGGTATCCGCCTTGCTCAAACAGGCCTGAGCGGGCTTCGACGGTGCTCAAACGTTCATCGTGCAGCGTTACGGTTACGCCAAAGCGACCGTGAATGCGGTTAGCGAATTTGCGCGCGCGCGCAGTAAGGGGTTGTTCGGTGCCATCCATGTTGAGCGGCAGGCCGACAATGATTTCGTCCGGCTGCCACTCTTTTAGCAGGCGTTCAATCAAACTCCAGTCTGGCGTACCGTCCTGTGCTTTGATGGCGGGCAAGGGTCTCGCCGTACCGGTAATGCGTTGACCAACCGCGACGCCGATACTTTTCGTACCAAAATCAAAAGAGAGTAATGTTCCGCTCATCAGGCGTGTCCCGCCACGCCAGGCATGGTCTGAATATCAATCCCGATAAGCTTCGCCGCATCGCGCCAGCGGTCGGCAATCGGCGTTTTAAATAAGATGTTGAGGTCTGCGGGAGCAGTGAGCCAGGCGTTATCCAGTAGCTCTTGTTCCAGTTGACCTTTTTCCCATGATGAATAGCCCAGCGCAACCAGCACTTCGGATGGCTGCTCCTGCGTACCCAGGGTTTCAAGTACATCGCGGGAGGTGGTGATGATAGTGTTATCTGAAATGCGAATACTGGAGGCAAAGCGTGACGGCGGGGTGTGTAGAATAAATCCACGGTCTTCCGCCAGCGGGCCGCCGAGCATCACCGGTTTGTCCAGACGAATGGCAGGATCGCGTGCTTCTGGAGTAATCTTTAGCTTTTCCAGAATCCCTTCAATTTGTAAGTTTTCCAGAGGCTTATTGACGATAATCCCCATTGCTCCGTTCTCATTGTGTTCACAGATATACACCACGGAACGGCGGAAAATCGGATCCTGGAGAGCAGGCATGGCAATTAGAAAGTGATGCTGTAAATTCATTGTCAGAGGTTCTGTTTCCTGGTTCAAAAAAGCAACAGAGCCCAGTATGTGGGCAAAGCGCGAAGATGTCACCCTCTGAAGATAGCTTTGCCGGATGGCGGCTTTGCCTTATCCGGCCTACGGGGTGCAAATGTAGGCCGGATAAGACGCGAAGGCATCGCCATCCGGCAACTTATTTATTTCTGCAAACGTGCCTCGATGGCGTCCATCAGCATACCGGTAATCGAAACCGGGAACTCCGCTTCAATTTCACGAATACAGGTTGGGCTGGTGACGTTAATTTCCGTCAGACGGTCGCCAATGATATCCAGACCGACAAAAATCAAACCTTTTGCTTTCAGCGTTGGCCCAATGCGACGTGCAATTTCCCAGTCGCTGTCGGTTAATGGACGCGGCTCGCCACGACCGCCGGCTGCCAAGTTGCCACGGGTTTCGCCGCCTTGTGGAATACGCGCCAGGCAGTACGGAACGGGTTCGCCATCGACCACCAGCACGCGTTTATCGCCGTCTTTAATTGCCGGCAGATAGTTCTGCGCCATGCAATAACGGGTACCGTGCTCGGTCAGTGTTTCGGCAATAACGCCAAGGTTCGGATCGCCTTCCTTCACGCGGAAAATAGATGCGCCGCCCATGCCGTCCAGCGGTTTGAGAATGATGTCGCTGTGTTTTTGCCAGAAGGCTTTCAGCTGCGCTTTGTTACGCGTGACCAGTGTTTCCGGCGTCAGGTCGGCAAACCATGCGGTGAACAGCTTCTCGTTACAATCGCGCAGGCTCTGCGGTTTGTTGACGATTAGCGTCCCTTTCTCCTCTGCACGTTCCAGAATATAGGTTGCGTAGATGAACTCGGTATCAAACGGCGGATCCTTACGCATCAGAATGACGTCCAGATCTGCCAGCGGGAGATCCTGCTCGCTATTGAACTCATACCATTTGTCGTAGTTCTGCTCCACGCTCAGGGTACGTGTACGGGCGCGGGCTTCACCGTTGATCAGATAGAGATCGGCCATTTCCATATAATGAATTTCGTAACCGCGACGTTGCGCTTCCAGCAGCATAGCGAAGCTGGAATCTTTCTTGATGTTGATGCTTGCGATGGGATCCATCACGATGCCGAGCTTGATCATTGTTCTTCTCCGTTAGCCCAGATCGCCAAAACGCACCTGTAGCGCGGTGATGGCGGTGAGCGCAGTTGTCTCAGTACGCAGAACGCGAGGTCCTAACAGAATATCAGTAAACTGATACCGTGCGGTCATGGCAATTTCATCTGCCGACAGCCCACCTTCGGGGCCAATCAGCAAGCGGATGCGTTCCACCGGGAGCGGCAGCGTATTGATGCTGGCGCTGGCGCGGGGATGCAGGTTCAGTTTCAGACCTTCATCCTGTTCGGCGCACCACGCTTCCAGATCCATCGCCGGGCGAATTTCAGGCACCCGATTACGACCGCACTGTTCGCAGGCGGCAATGGCGATTTTCTGCCACTGCTGGAGCTTCTTGTTCAGGCGTTCGCTGTCCAGTTTAACGCCGCAGCGCTCAGAAAAAAGTGGCGTAATGAGGCTTACACCCAGTTCAATCGATTTTTGGATAGTAAATTCCATTTTTTCACCCCGCGACATCACCTGGCCCAGGTGGATGTGCAGCGGCGATTCTCGATCGTCGAGTTCAGCGTTAAGCACCTTCACGTCCACGCTTTTCTTACTGGCGTGGGTGATTTCGGCGTCGAATATCTGATTGCTGCCATCAAACAGCTGTAGCGCCTGGCCTGGCCCCATACGCAGTACGCGGCCGATATGGTTGGCTGCATCTTCACACAGTGAAATTTGGCGGCCGGAAGTGAGTGGCTCAGGGTGATAAATGCGAGGAATGCGCATAGTTAAACATCCGCGTCATGGCCCTGGGCTGCAAAAGGCCAGGGCATGGTTAAAAAATATTGCTGCTAGTGTAGGTTAGCTCTTTTGCGCCTGGCAAGCGCGTTGTACATAGGGGTTATGGTTCCCCTGTACCTTTGCAATGCGTTCGTCGCGCTCACACTCCCAATCGGTGACCGGATACTGCTTATTCCAGGCATTAAAAAGCTGAGTTTGCTGGCGGGAGAGCGTCAGGTTGTATTGGTCGCGCATGTAAAAATAGGTACGCGCGATGGCGCCACGGGCGCGGGCTGGCGGCTCGGCAACTTTCTCTTTGAAGTCAACCTTCATGGTGCATTGTCCATATTGGCCTTCGCCACCGTTCCACTGGCTGTACATAAAGTTTGCGCGATCGCCATTGACCTCACCCACCGCGGGCTGCAGGTTATGCATATCGCTTTCCATTTTGCGATAGACCGGATCTTTAGCGCAGTTTTTACGCCCTCCGTCCTGCCAGCACTGGCGCTGATGACCAAATTGCCAGGCGGGGACCACGTGTTCCCATTCAATTCGACTGGCGCGGTTTTCATTTTTTCGCACTTTATAGCCGCAGGATTCGAGGTCAACGACCCCTTTTTTTCCTTGCCAGTTAATTTTACATCCGCAATAGAAATCGCCTGGCGCATCGGCGTTAACTTTAACGCCTGCTGCTTTTGCCTGAGAAAAACTGTTGATGCCTTCGGCTAAAACCGAGCCTGAAAACGCAGCGGCTAACAGGGCCGCAGCAAAAGAAAGATTACGGTACATCACGAACTCCGTGTCAAAACGAGCCCGCAACGTAGCGAAAGTCATTCCTGTATGCAATCAGTTAGATCAGAAAAGTTCCTGATAATTCTGAAGATTATTCTGCAACCAGCGGTTCACCGCAGTGAACGCAGCGGTAGGTGGCTTCGCCGCGTACAACGCGGTTATGGCGGCGGACGGTCAGTTGGTGCACCTGACACTTACAGCGGTATGTAAAGGTCTTACGCTGCACGGATTGCAGCTCAAACTGATGCGTGCGCCGGGCCGGTACGCCCAGCACGCTCTCCATCATCCATTTCCACTCTTTCCCGTGCGGCGGTACGCGGCCAAAGTGTTTCCACACCAGTAGATGCGCCAGTTCATGGGGCACCACTTCGTTAACGAACGCGTCAACATTCTCCATCAGCAAAACTGGATTAAGACGAATTTCGTAGGTTTGTAGCCACGCGGTACCCGCGGCGGTTCCGCGCTGTTGGTAAACCAGCTTTGGTTCCGGGTATTGGCGTTCGAGCTTGAGATTGGCCTGAGCGAGTTTTTCCCGCAGGCTGCGCATAACGGCTTGCTGGATGGCGATCGGGAGACGGGAGGTTTTCATAACGCCAGAGGATAGTGCGACAGGGAAGGGACTGCAAGAGGAAGGCTCCCTCCCACGGGGGAGGAAGCCTAACGAGATTAGTCGTGTGCGCCAATTTCGCGCAGTTTACGACCTTTCATCAGGTTACGTTCAATGTGTTCCAGAGAGACGTTTTTAGTTTCAGGGATCAGCCACAGGGTCAGGAAGATGAACAGTACGTTCAGGCCACCGTAGACCCAGAAGGTGTTGGCGCTGCCCAGCGAGTTCAGCATCGTCAGGAAGGTTGCGCCGACAATCATGTTGGCAATCCAGTTAGTTGCGGTAGAGCAGGTGATGCCGAAATCGCGACCTTTCAGCGGCTGGATTTCAGAGCACAGTACCCAAATCAGCGGACCGGCGCTCATCGCAAAGCCAACGATAAACATTAGCAGCATCAGCACAGCGAAGTATTGTGCGGCTGGCGAGTGAATACCCACGTGCATCATTGTACCCAGCACGCCCATACCGACGGCCATGACGATAAAGCCGAGGATCAGCGTAGGTTTACGGCCCCAGCGGTCAACCAGGCCAATGGCGATAAAGGTTGCCAGCACGTTGGTCAGACCGACAATAACAGTCCCCCACATCTGTTCGGTGGTGTTGGTGTAACCCGCCAGCTCAAAGATTTTTGGTGCGTAATACATAATGACGTTCATCCCGGTGAACTGCTGCATCACCTGTAACAGAACGCCAAGGAAAACCGCGCGGCGGAAGTTGCTGTTTTCTTTAAACAGCGCCCAGCCGCTCTGCTTCACCTGCAGGCTTTCACGAATTTCATCCAGCTCGCGCTTGGCTTCAGCGCTGGTGTCACGCAGACGCAACAGAACGCGTTCGGCATCGACAAAACGACGTTTAGCCGCAAACCAACGCGGGCTGTCCGGCAGGAAGATGACGCCAACCAGCAGTAACAGGGCAGGGATAATGATCACGCCCAGCATCCAGCGCCATGCGCCGCTGTAGCTAAACGCCGTATCGGAAAGATACGCACCTAAAATACCGATGGTGATCATTAACTGATACATAGAAATCATGCTGCCGCGAATTTTTTCCGGGGCGATTTCGGACAAGTACAACGGTGCGGTATAAGACGCAACGCCGACTGCCAGGCCGAGCAGCACGCGGGAAACCAGCAGCACTTCAACGTTTGGCGCTGCGGCGGAGAACAGCGAACCGGCAACAAACAGGATTGCGCCGATCATCAGGCTTTTTTTACGTCCCAACTTGAAGGAGAGCCAACCGCTGCCGACGGCGCCCACTGCCGCACCAAACATCATGGAACTCACCACCCATTCCTGAGTGTGTGGGGTAATTTGGAACTCGTCGGTGATGAATGGTAAAGCACCGGCAATAACACCGATATCCAGGCCAAAAAGTAATCCAGCCAGGGCTGCCAGGAAGCAGACAAAAAATGTCATGGCTTTGTTGGAATGCCCCGTTTTTTTATTGTCAGGCATGATGCCCTCCGTTGGGTAGCTAGTTTTGTTGATGTTAAGGGTAGGTGAGTACGGGGTAAAAAAATGCGAATCACATCACATTAGTGTAATCGGTTACACTGGCATTCATGTGGATTATTGTTTAATGAGTTGAAAGTTAACATTATTTATTATTATAGATTAAAGTTGATTGGCTGATTTTAAGACAATGCTGAAATATGATGTAACAGTGATGCAATGCTGGTAACGAAGAGATGTGAATTCAAGGTAGATAGAAATACCGTGCTATGTAATCGCTTTCATTTGTTATTGAAGCAAATGAAATTAGCGTGGTTATAGCGATGGGGGATAGGAGAGCAAATGACATAAAAAAAGACCAGCGCGAGGCTGGTCTTCATAAGCATTGAGCCGTAGAGGAATTACTTCAGACCGGCAGCTTCACGCAGCAGGGCGGCTTTGTCGGTTTTTTCCCATGGGAAATGTTCGCGACCAAAGTGACCGTAAGCAGCGGTTTCTTTGTAAATCGGGTGCAGCAGATCCAGCATCTGAATCAGGCCATACGGGCGCAGGTCGAAGAACTCACGCACCAGCAGGGTCAGCTGCTCTGAAGGCACTTTTTCAGTACCGAACGTTTCCACCATGATAGAGGTCGGTTCAGCCACGCCGATTGCGTAGGAAACCTGAATCTCACAACGGTCAGCCAGGCCAGCGGCAACGATGTTTTTCGCTACGTAGCGGGCTGCATAAGCTGCGGAACGGTCAACTTTAGACGGATCCTTACCAGAGAATGCGCCGCCGCCGTGACGGGCCATGCCGCCGTAGGTATCAACGATGATTTTACGACCCGTCAGACCGCAGTCACCCATTGGACCGCCGATAACGAAACGACCAGTTGGGTTGATGAAGAACTTGGTTGAAGCTGTCAGCCATTCAGTCGGCAGTACCGGCTTGATGATCTCTTCCATAACGGCTTCTTGCAGCGATTTCTGATCGATATCTTCAGAGTGCTGAGTCGACAGAACAACCGCATCAATACCGACGATTTTACCGTCGTCATACTGGAAGGTTACCTGGCTTTTTGCATCCGGGCGCAGCCAGGATAAGGTGCCGTTTTTACGCACTTCAGCCTGACGCTGCACCAGACGGTGAGCATAGGTAATCGGGGCTGGCATCAGCACGTCGGTTTCGTTGGTTGCATAACCAAACATCAGACCCTGGTCGCCTGCGCCCTGTTCCAGCGGATCCGCACGGTCAACACCCTGGTTGATGTCCGGAGACTGTTTACCAATCGCGCTCAGTACCGCGCAAGAGTTGGCATCAAAGCCCATGTCGGAATGCACATAGCCAATTTCGCGAACCGTGTTACGGGTGATCTCTTCGATATCAACCCATGCGCTGGTGGTGATCTCACCGCCAACTAAAACCATGCCGGTTTTGACGTAGGTCTCGCAGGCAACGCGTGCTTTCGGATCCTGCTCCAGGATTGCATCCAGCACGGCATCAGAGATTTGGTCAGCGATTTTGTCAGGATGCCCTTCTGATACGGACTCGGACGTAAAAAGGTGTTTTGCCATATTTAATTTCACCTAAGGAGAATGTAGTTAGCTCAAACTGTCGAGTGGAATAGCCATGTGTAGAAGATTCTACCATGAGTCTGCAGATGACGGACACTGGCAGTCTGAGTGTTAATCGGTATAGATGGATTAACATCTGGACGGCTATTTTAAGGCGGTTCTGCGCCTGATTTCCAGCTTTTTTTGATTGAGCTCGCATTGTACTGAAAATGTAACTGGAAATTTTTCCTGACGGTGCTGGCAATGCGCGTATTTATCTTTTGCTTTTTCGTACTGTTGTCGGTATAAAACGCGGCGCGCGGCTCATATCCGTCATACTTCAAGTTGCATGTGCGTTGGCAATACTCGCCCAGTCACTTACTCCTGTAAGCGCCCGGGGATTCACTGCGTTGCCGCCTTCCCGCAACTCGATTTATTGAGGATAGACAAAAAAGCACACGACGTTTTCATCGTGTTGCCACTTCCAGCCGGGTTAAAACTTTAGCTTTGGCTTGTGGGTTCGTTCCGTCAGGAGCAACCGTGGAGGTGATACGAGATAATGAACCGTTGTATTCTGCTGAATCTGTCGCACCGTTCTGGTGTACATATGTCCCCCGCAATCTGCATCTTGCATACCTGCCGATGTTATACCCATCTCGGCGCTTCTCAGGACTCCAGGGCCGGCAACGGTCACTAAGAACTGAACAAGGGCGCTCTTGGTAAACAAGAGTTTTCTCGTGGTTTCGCCGAACCGTAAGCATTAAGTTCGGTTACGTGTTTACATTGATATGAAAAAGAAACCGGTCGCACAGTCGGAGCGTCAGCACTATCTGCTGGAAATTCTGCCTGTATTTGGGTTGTTATCGCGTCTTCGGATTGCGATAGTAGTCAACTGTTTTACACTTGTTAATAAAATTTGAGGTTCGCTATGTCTGACGACATTTCTTTGGGTTCGCCTTCGTCAGCAGGCGAACACGGTGTACTACGCTCCATGCAGGAGGTTGCAATGAGTTCCCAGGAAGCCAGCAAGATGCTGCGTACTTACAATATTGCCTGGTGGGGTAATAACTATTATGACGTCAATGAACTGGGCCACATCAGCGTGTGCCCGGATCCCGACGTACCAGAAGCGCGCGTTGACCTTGCTGAGTTGGTGAAAGCCCGTGAAGCGCAGGGCCAGCGTTTGCCTGCATTGTTCTGCTTCCCGCAGATCCTGCAACACCGTCTGCGTTCGATTAACGCCGCGTTTAAGCGCGCCCGTGAGTCTTACGGCTACAACGGTGACTATTTCCTCGTTTACCCGATCAAGGTTAACCAGCACCGTCGCGTGATTGAATCGCTGATCCACTCCGGCGAACCGCTGGGGCTGGAAGCCGGTTCTAAAGCTGAACTGATGGCCGTTCTGGCTCATGCCGGAATGACCCGCAGCGTGATCGTGTGTAACGGCTATAAAGACCGCGAATACATCCGCCTGGCGCTAATTGGCGAAAAGATGGGCCATAAGATCTATCTGGTCATCGAGAAGATGTCTGAAATCGCTATCGTGCTGGATGAAGCTGAACGACTGAATGTTGTTCCGCGTCTGGGCGTGCGTGCGCGTCTGGCGTCGCAGGGTTCCGGCAAATGGCAGTCCTCCGGCGGAGAGAAATCGAAATTCGGCCTGGCGGCAAACCAGGTGCTGCAACTGGTAGAAATGCTGCGCGAGCGCGGTCGTCTGGACAGTATTCAGTTGCTGCACTTCCACCTCGGCTCACAGATGGCGAACATTCGTGATATTGCCACCGGCGTACGTGAGTCGGCGCGTTTCTACGTTGAGCTGCACAAGCTTGGCGTAAATATCCAGTGCTTCGACGTGGGCGGTGGCCTGGGCGTGGACTACGAAGGTACCCGTTCGCAGTCTGACTGCTCCGTAAACTACGGCCTGAACGAATACGCGAACAACATCATCTGGGCCATTGGCGACGCCTGTGAAGAGCACGGTCTGCCGCACCCGACGGTAATTACCGAATCCGGTCGCGCTGTTACCGCGCATCATACCGTGCTGGTGTCTAATATTATCGGCGTTGAGCGTAGCGAGCATACCGAAGCAACGCCTCCGGCTGACGATGCGCCGCGTGCCCTGCAAAGCATGTGGGAAACCTGGCAAGAGATGCATGAGCCGGGAACCCGTCGTTCGCTGCGTGAATGGCTGCACGACAGCCAGATGGATCTGCACGATATTCACGTTGGGTACTCTTCAGGCACCTTTAGCCTGCAGGAACGCGCGTGGGCAGAACAGCTCTATCTGAACATGTGTCACGATGTGCAAAAACAACTCGACCCGAGCAACCGCGCGCACCGTCCGATTATCGACGAGTTGCAGGAGCGTATGGCGGATAAGATTTACGTCAACTTCTCGCTGTTCCAGTCGATGCCGGATGCGTGGGGGATCGATCAGCTGTTCCCGGTGATGCCACTGGAAGGGCTGAACAAGGCTCCTGAGCGCCGTGCGGTGCTGCTGGATATCACCTGTGACTCTGATGGCGCTATCGACCACTATGTTGATGGTGACGGCATTGCGACCACCATGCCGATGCCGGAATACGACCCGGAGAACCCGCCGATGCTGGGCTTCTTTATGGTGGGTGCGTACCAGGAGATCCTTGGCAACATGCACAACCTGTTCGGTGATACCGAAGCGGTTGACGTGTTCGTCTTCCCTGACGGCAGCGTGGAAGTTGAGCTGTCTGACGAAGGGGATACCGTGGCGGATATGTTGCAATACGTGCAGTTGGATCCGAACACCCTGCTAACGCAGTTCCGTGACCAGGTGAAAAATACCGATCTGGATACCGAGTTGCAGCAGCAGTTCCTCGAAGAGTTTGAGGCAGGTCTGTACGGATATACCTATCTCGAAGACGAGTAATGCTGTTGGGGTTCGCTTGAACCTGAGCAAATTAACGGCGATAATTCGCCTATACAAGTAGTCACGTAAATCAATCCCTTCCTCGTCGGGCTTAACGACGCGGAGGGGATTTTTTTTCACCGATTTTAAAAGAGGTCAGTACATGAGCACCTTAGGTCATCAATACGACAACTCCCTGGTTTCTAACGCCTTTGGTTTTTTGCGTCTGCCGATGAACTTCATGCCGTACGACAGCGACGCCGATTGGGTGATCACCGGCGTACCGTTTGATATGGCAACGTCTGGCCGCGCGGGCGGTCGTCATGGTCCGGCTGCGATTCGTCAGGTTTCCACTAACCTGGCGTGGGAACACAATCGCTTCCCGTGGGACTTCGATATGCGCGAGCGCCTGAACGTGGTGGACTGCGGCGATTTGGTTTATGCGTTCGGTGATGCCCGTGAAATGAGTGAAAAACTGCAGGCGCATGCTGAGAAGTTGCTTTCTGCTGGTAAGCGCATGCTCTCTTTCGGCGGTGACCACTTCGTCACGCTGCCGCTCCTGCGCGCGCACGCTAAACACTTTGGTAAAATGGCGCTGGTGCACTTTGATGCCCACACCGACACCTACGCTAACGGCTGTGAATTCGACCACGGTACCATGTTCTACACTGCGCCGAACGAAGGTCTGATCGATCCGAATCACTCTGTGCAGATCGGTATTCGTACCGAGTTCGACAAAGATAACGGCTTTACCGTGCTGGATGCTTGCCAGGTGAACGATCGCGGCGTAGATGACATCATCGCCCAGGTTAAGCAGATTGTTGGTGATATGCCGGTGTATCTGACCTTTGATATCGACTGCCTCGATCCGGCGTTTGCTCCAGGAACCGGTACGCCCGTAATCGGCGGTCTGACTTCCGATCGCGCGATCAAGCTGGTACGTGGTCTGAAAGATCTGAATATCGTCGGGATGGATGTGGTGGAAGTGGCTCCGGCCTATGATCAGTCAGAGATCACCGCGCTGGCGGCGGCTACGCTGGCACTGGAAATGCTGTATATCCAGGCGGCGAAGAAAGGCGAATAACGGGTTTCGGACTATTTTGCCGGATGTCGCTGACGCTAATCCGGCCTACATTATTGCTGAATTTGTAGGCCGGATAAGGCGCTCACGCCGCCATCCGGCACTGTTCGAGGATTATTTTATCCCGTCTGCGCTCATGCGATCGCGAATGTGTTGCGCACGTTCTGCAGATGCCGGGTGATCGTCAAACATTGAGCTTTGGCGTCCTGCTTCCAGTTTAGCCAGTTTCTCAAAGCTGGTGGCTAGTCCTGCCGGATTGATCCCACGTTTGCGCAACAAATCATACGAGTAATCATCCGCTTCGGATTCCTGACGCTGGGAGAACTGCGAGTTCACCAGTTTCTCGCCAAGATCGCCCAATTGCGACTGCGACAGGCTGCCGACAATGCCGCCAGCGGAAGCCGCTGCTGCACGTACGGCGTTAGTGCCCAGCGCGACCTGCATGCCTTTTTTCACGTGACCCAGCGCGACGTGGCCCATTTCGTGGCCGATCACCGCTTCGACTTCGTTATCG
The DNA here is from genome assembly GCF_050434985.1 of Citrobacter sp. 506. NCBI lineage: Bacteria > Pseudomonadati > Pseudomonadota > Gammaproteobacteria > Enterobacterales > Enterobacteriaceae > Citrobacter > Citrobacter sp. 506. The sequence continues at coordinate 110,820 of NZ_JBNDJN010000004.1, read as the reverse complement.
GTCATCATATCCATCAGGCCGCTGTACACGCGGATACAACCGTTCGCCATGGCAAAGGCATTCACATCTTTCGCCATATAGACTTTGTAGTTCACCGGCTGGCCGTTAATGTTGTCGCCAAGCGCGGCGGCGATTTTGCCAAGACGCGTTGCGTACTCGCTGCTGGCAGGGGCGATAGTAGCCTTGCTGTCCATATCTTTACAGGCCTGATCGCTCAGCGCTTTTACCTGAGTATCGCTCAGACTATAGGCCTGAAAAGCCTCTGCGCCAGAAGAAAGCAGTCCGTTTGAGTCCATGTTCTGGCAGCCGGTCAATGCCGCCGCCATGCTCGTAGCAAGCAGTAAAGCGCGAATTTTCATTTTTTCTCTTCCGCACAAAGTCAGGATTATTCTAAAAAATGCGTCGTTTGCAGGTAAACCGACGCTCGGCCTTAGTATAAAGAAAAGAACATTCAGCGGGCGAGAAGATTGCGCAACTTGCGCGCATGATCCAGAGATTTCTGAAGCGGTAAAAGGATGCTCCATGTACATGACACGCGGCTTGGGTTACATTGTTGGCACTTTTTTCCGGCGTAGCCCAAAACGCGCTGTCGTCAAGTCGTTAAGGGCTCAGCCTTCATTATCCGATCTGGAGTCAAAATGTCCTCACGTAAAGAGCTTGCCAATGCTATTCGTGCGCTGAGCATGGACGCAGTACAGAAAGCCAAATCCGGTCACCCGGGTGCCCCGATGGGTATGGCTGACATTGCCGAAGTCCTGTGGCGTGATTTCCTGAACCACAACCCGACTAACCCGTCCTGGGCTGACCGTGACCGCTTCGTGCTGTCCAACGGCCACGGCTCCATGCTGATTTACAGCCTGCTGCACCTCACCGGCTACGATCTGCCGATGTCCGAGCTGCAGAACTTCCGTCAGCTGCATTCCAAAACTCCGGGTCACCCGGAAGTGGGTTACACCGCAGGTGTTGAAACCACTACCGGTCCTCTGGGTCAGGGCATTGCGAATGCTGTGGGTATGGCTATCGCCGAAAAAACGCTGGCGGCGCAGTTTAACCGTCCTGGTCACGACATCGTTGACCACTTCACCTATGCTTTCATGGGCGACGGCTGCATGATGGAAGGTATCTCTCACGAGGTATGTTCCCTGGCCGGTACGCTGAAGCTGGGTAAACTGGTAGCGTTCTACGATGACAACGGCATCTCTATCGATGGCCACGTTGAAGGCTGGTTCACCGATGACACCGCTAAGCGTTTCGAAGCTTACGGCTGGCACGTGGTTCGTGGCGTTGATGGTCACGATGCTGACGCGATTAAGCGCGCAGTGGAAGAAGCTCGCGCTGTGACCGACAAACCGTCCCTGCTGATGTGCAAAACCATCATCGGTTTCGGTTCCCCGAATAAAGCCGGTACCCACGACTCTCATGGTGCGCCGCTGGGTGATGCAGAAATCGCACTGACCCGCGAACAGCTGGGCTGGAAATACGCGCCGTTTGAAATTCCGTCTGAAATCTACGCGCAGTGGGATGCGAAAGAAGCAGGCCAGGCAAAAGAAGCTGCATGGAACGAGAAGTTCGCTGCTTATGCGAAAGCCTTCCCGCAGGAAGCCGCTGAATTCACCCGTCGTATGAAAGGTGAAATGCCGTCTGACTTCGACGCAAAAGCGAACGAGTTCATCGCTAAGCTGCAGGCTAACCCGGCGAAAATCGCCAGCCGCAAAGCGTCTCAGAACGCGATTGAAGCGTTTGGTCCTCTGCTGCCTGAATTCCTCGGCGGCTCCGCTGACCTGGCACCAAGTAACCTGACTCTGTGGTCTGGTTCTAAAGCTATCAACGAAGATACTGCCGGTAACTACATCCATTACGGTGTACGTGAATTCGGTATGACCGCTATCGCTAACGGTATCTCCCTGCACGGTGGCTTCCTGCCGTACACCTCCACCTTCCTGATGTTTGTGGAATATGCCCGTAACGCGGTGCGTATGGCTGCGCTGATGAAACAGCGTCAGGTGATGGTCTATACCCACGACTCCATCGGTCTGGGCGAAGATGGCCCGACTCACCAGCCGGTAGAGCAGGTAGCTTCGCTGCGTGTGACCCCGAACATGAGCACCTGGCGTCCGTGTGACCAGGTTGAATCTGCCGTTGCATGGAAATACGGTGTAGAGCGTCAGGACGGTCCAACCGCGCTGATCCTCTCCCGCCAGAACCTGGCACAGCAGGAACGTACCGAAGAGCAGCTGGCGAACATCGCGCGCGGTGGTTACGTGCTGAAAGATTGCGCCGGTCAGCCGGAACTGATCTTCATCGCTACCGGTTCTGAAGTTGAGCTGGCTGTGGCTGCCTGGGACAAACTGACCGCTGAAGGCGTTAAAGCGCGCGTGGTTTCCATGCCGTCTACCGACGCGTTCGACAAACAGGATGCCGCTTATCGCGAGTCCGTACTGCCGAAAGCTGTTTCCGCACGTGTTGCAGTGGAAGCGGGTATCGCAGACTACTGGTTCAAATACGTGGGCCTGAACGGCGCTATCGTTGGTATGACTACCTTTGGTGAGTCTGCACCGGCTGAGCTGCTGTTTGAAGAGTTTGGCTTCACTGTCGACAACGTTGTCGCGAAAGCAAAAGAACTGCTGTAATTTTGATTACAGGTGAAAACGGGTCGCTTATGCGGCCCGTTTTTTTAAAGTAAGTAAATTTATTCGGTTGTGTGCAACCCGAAAATGTAGATTTGCATCACAAATGTGATATTTAGTGATGTTTTATATTTGCAACTTGAATCACATTATTGCTATTGATTTTTATATTTCTTTTCTCAATTCATTGTTTTTAAAGGCATCACCAAAAAACATTCTGCGCTGTATGTAGTTTTCTCCTCGATTGATTTCATTTTGCCGTGCGCGTATTTTATTTTTAACGCTAACTCGTACCCTAAAAATAAAATAAGGAAAATGTATGCGGCTGATTGATTACTTTCCAGAATCATCTATCTCAATAAAAAATTCAGCAAAGAACTGGCAGGAGGCAATTGACTTTTCTATGTCATCCTTACTCGCCAATCATTATGTCAATTCAGATTATATTCAGGCCATTAAAGACTCAACGATTAACAATGGTCCTTATTATATTTTAGCGCCAGGCGTCGCCATGCCGCACGCTCGACCGGAGTGTGGCGCGTTAAAAACCGGTATGTCATTAACGCTTCTCAAACAGGAAGTGAAATTTGCCGAAGATGATGAAGGTATCAGATTATTAATCGGATTGTCGGCGGCTAATGCTGATTCACACATTGGCGCTATTCAGGCCTTAAGCGAATTATTATGTGAAGAGGAAGCACTAACCGCTTTGTTAGCGGCTAAATCAGAAAAACAATTGGCGGATATTATCGCTCAAGCATAATTAACGGTTTCCTTTCAGGACATTATTATGGAAAACAAGTCTGCTCGTGCCAAAGTCCAGGCTTTTGGTGGGTTTTTGACTGCAATGGTCATTCCCAACATCGGTGCGTTTATTGCCTGGGGTTTTATTACCGCATTATTTATTCCTACCGGTTGGATGCCGAATGAGCATTTCGCCAAAATTGTCGGTCCGATGATTACCTATTTACTGCCCGTCATGATTGGCTCCACTGGGGGGCATCTGGTTGGCGGGAAACGCGGTGCGGTGATGGGGGGCATTGGTTCTATTGGCGTTATTGTGGGCGCGGATATCCCGATGTTCCTTGGCGCCATGGTAATGGGGCCGCTTGGCGGTTGGGTGATTAAGCATATCGATCGTCTGCTGGAAAAACGCATTCCTGCAGGCTTCGAGATGGTTATCAATAATTTCTCTCTTGGTATCGCGGGAATGCTCTTATGCTTGTTGGGGTTTGAAGTTATCGGCCCGGCGGTTCTCATTGCCAATAATTTCGTGAAGGAGTGTATTGAAGCGTTGGTTCATGCGGGCTATCTGCCGTTGCTATCCGTAATCAATGAGCCGGCAAAAATCCTCTTTCTGAACAATGCCATCGATCAGGGGGTGTATTATCCGCTGGGGATGCAGCAAGCTTCTGAAACGGGAAAATCAATTTTCTTCATGGTGGCATCTAACCCAGGGCCGGGATTAGGTTTGTTACTCGGCTTTGCTATCTTTGGCAAAGGAATGAGTAAAAAGTCTGCGCCAGGCGCCATGATTATCCACTTCCTCGGTGGTATTCATGAACTGTATTTCCCGTATGTGCTGATGAAGCCTCTGACCCTGATCGCGATGATTGCCGGGGGAATGACCGGGACGTGGGTATTCCACCTGCTGGACGGTGGGTTAGTTGCGGGGCCAAGCCCAGGATCCATATTCGCCTATCTGGCATTAACGCCGAAAGGTTCTTTCCTCGCGACCATTGCAGGAGTTACCGCGGGAACCGTTGTTACTTTTGTTATTACCTCTGTCATCCTGAAAATGGAAAAGAACGTTGAAACAGAAAGTGAAGATGACTTTGCTGAATCAGCCAGAACCGTCAAAGCGATGAAGCAGGAAGGGCAATTCTCTTACAAAAACATTAAACGCGTCGCTTTTGTCTGTGATGCAGGAATGGGTTCCAGTGCTATGGGGGCAACCACATTTCGTAAGCGTCTGGAGAAAGCGGGATTGAATATTACTGTGACGCATTATGCTATCGAAAACGTTCCGCAAGATGCCGATATTATTGTCACCCATGCCAGTCTTGAAGGTCGTGTTAAACGTGTAAGTGAAAAGCCATTAGTGCTGATTAAGAACTATATTGGTGACCCATTGTTGGATGATTTATTTAAACGCATTACTGCGAACTAGCCTTCTTCTATTTTTGGAGTGAATATGAAAACGAAAGTTGCTGCCATATATGGCAAGCAGGATATTCGTATCCGCGAGTTTGAACTGCCTGCAATTACAGATAATGAATTGTTAGTAAGCGTAATATCCGATAGCGTTTGTTTGTCCACCTGGAAAGCAGCAGCATTGGGGAGCGATCATAAACGCGTACCGGACGATCTGGAAAATCATCCGGTTATTACCGGACATGAATGTGCAGGTATTATTGTTGAGGTGGGAAAAAACCTGACGGATAAATATAAGAAAGGTCAGCGTTTTGTGTTGCAACCCGCGATGGGATTGCCAAGTGGATATTCAGCAGGATACAGCTATGAATATTTTGGCGGCAATGCGACATATATGATTATCCCGGAAGTGGCGATTAACCTGGGATGCGTTTTGCCTTACCACGGCTCTTATTTTGCCGCTGCCTCATTGGCAGAACCGATGTGCTGCATTATTGGGGCGTATAACGCGAATTTTCATACCACGCCTTACGTTTATGAGCATCGCATGGGGATTAAGCCAGGGGGGAACATTGCGCTTCTGGCCTGCGCCGGGCCGATGGGTATTGGTGCAATAGATTATGCCATTAACGGGAATATTCAGCCGTCGCGCGTGGTGGTGGTCGATATTGACGAAGCACGACTGGCGCAAGCTAAAAAACTGTTGCCCGTTGAGTTGGCGGCTGAAAAGGGGATTGAGCTCATCTATGTGAATACTACTGGCATGGATTCTCCGACAGCGATGCTGCGAGCGTTAACTCATGACGCAGGTTTTGATGATGTCTTTGTGTATGCGGCAGTGCCTGCAGTTGTTGAGATGGCTGATGATTTACTCGCGGAAGATGGTTGCCTGAATTTTTTTGCCGGCCCTACGGACAGTAACTTCAAAGTGCCGTTTAATTTTTATAACGTGCACTACAACAGCACTCACGTTGTCGGGACATCCGGTGGTTCAACGGATGATATGAAAGAGGCCATTGCGCTCAGTGCAACTGGCCAACTGCAACCGTCTTTTATGGTGACGCACATTGGCGGCCTTGATGCAGTTCCGGAAACTGTTTTGAATTTACCGGCGATCCCCGGCGGTAAGAAGCTGATATATAACGGCGTTACCATGCCACTAACCGCCATTGCTGATTTTGCCGAGAAAGGGAAAACTGACCCATTATTCAAAGAACTGGCGCTGCTGGTGGAGGAGACGCACGGTATCTGGAATGAAAAGGCAGAAAAATACCTTTTGGCACACTTTGGCGTTGATATCGGGGAGGCGGCGATATGATGTCGCTGGCATGGCCGCTATTTCGTATCACGGAGCAGGCTGCACTGGCAGCCTGGCCGCAAACCGGGTGCGGCGATAAAAACAAGATTGATGGTCTGGCTGTGACGGCAATGCGGGAAGCATTGAACTGTATTGCCATTCGCGGACGCATCGTTATTGGCGAAGGGGAGATTGATCAAGCCCCGATGCTGTGGATTGGTGAGGAAGTGGGAACCGGCACCGGACCTGAGGTAGATATCGCCGTTGATCCTATCGAAGGAACCCGAATGGTGGCTATGGGGCAAAGCAATGCGCTGGCCGTCATGGCGTTTGCCCCTCGCGGTAGTTTGTTACACGCCCCTGATATGTACATGAAAAAACTGGTTGTTAATCGGTTTGCGAAAGGGGCGATTAATCTGGCGCTGCCGTTGGCAGATAATCTGCGTAATGTGGCAGAGGCGTTGGGTAAACCGCTGAAGCGACTGCGGATGGTGACGCTGGATAAGCCGCGCCTTCAACCAGCGATTGCCGAGGCGACACGGCTTGGCGTCAAGGTCTTTGCTCTGCCCGACGGCGACGTGGCCGCCAGCGTGCTGGCCTGTATGCAGGAGAATCCTTATGATCTGATGTATACCATTGGCGGCGCGCCTGAAGGGGTTATTTCAGCCTGTGCGGTTAAAGCGCTGGGGGGCGATATGCAGGCTGAACTGATTGATTTTTGCGAAGCGAAAGGAAATAACGCAGATAATCGTCTGATTGCGGCACAGGAACATCAGCGCTGCGCGGAAATGGGCGTTGAGATCAACCGGATCTATGCGCTGGACGAACTGGTAGGGGGAGATAAGATCCTCTTCAGCGCAACAGGGGTCACGGGCGGCGATCTTGTGAAAGGGATCCAACAGGTTGCGAATGGTGTGCGCACGCAAACTTTACTGATCGGCGGCGCGGATCGAACGTGTAATATAATAGACTCTCTGCATTCATGGTGATTTATCGAGAAACGAATGACGACGCTGACAGAAGACGATGTGCTTGAGCAACTGGATGCTCAAAATAATTTACTCTCGTTTATGACGACGGCACATAACATTTTGCTCCAGGGCATTAAGCGCTTTCTACCGTCGCTGTTCGTTAATAACGATGAAGAGATCGTGGAATATGCAGTGAAGCCGTTACTCGCCCAGAGTGGACCGCTTGACGATATCGACGTTGCGTTACGTCTGATTTATGCGTTGGGAAAAATGGATAAATGGCTTTATGCCGACATCACCCATTTCTCTCAGTTTTATCAGTACCTGAACGAGCAGGATAATATCCCCGGTTTTGCCGATGACATTACCTGGGATTTTGTCAGCAACGTGAACAGTATCACCCGCAACGCAACGCTCTACGGTGCGCTGGAGTCGATGAAATTTGCCGACTTTGCTGCGTGGTCCGAAGTGCGCTTTAGCGCAATGGTCAAGACGGCAATGACGCTGGCAGTGACGGCGATTTTAAAGGAATTAACGCCGTGAAAATCAAACTAACGGTGAATGGGCTACAGGTTGAAGCACATTACCGTGATGATGAGATAGAGAACGTCCACAAACCGTTATTACAACAGCTGGCAAAAATACATGCCACTCACCCGCAGCGACGAACGATCGTTTTTCTCAGCGCACCGCCTGGTACGGGTAAATCGACGCTGACCACCTTCTGGGAATATCTCTCCCGTCAGGATCCTGGCCTGCCGGAGATCCAGACGCTGCCGATGGATGGCTTCCATCACTACAACACCTGGCTGGATGCTCATAACCTGCGAGCATATAAAGGTGCGCCGGAAACCTTTGATGTGGATAAGCTTGCGCAGAATCTACGTCTGATAAGGGAAGGGGAGGGCACCTGGCCACAGTACGACCGGCAAAAACACGATCCGGTAGAAGCGGCCATAACAGTGAGCGCGCCGATTGTGATTGTGGAAGGCAACTGGTTATTACGCGATGATGAAAGGTGGCGGGCGTTAGCTGAGTTTTGTGATTACTCGCTGTTTATTCGTGCTCCTGCCAACGCGCTCCGTACACGACTGGTAGGCCGTAAACTGGCGGGCGGACTATCACAAGCTGACGCTGAGGCGTTTTATGAGCGTACCGACGGACCGAATGTTCGCCGGGTACTGGAAGCGAGTCTGCCTGGTGACCTGACGCTGGAGATGCTGGAATCTGGTGAATATCGGATAGCGTGAAGGCCAATTATTCCTGTTAAGCCGTAATGATTATTACGGCTTACTGGAATAATTTCCCCCGGTCTTAGCGGGAAAAGTGTGATGTACGTCAGATAACTGTTTTCTTTGGCTGGACAATCATTCCTTTTATTCCGCGTTTCGCTTATTCTAGCTGAAGCGTTTCAGTCGATTAAATGTTCGACAATTAACCAATTAGTCGCAGTTTGCGACAGGTAAGGTTTCCCTGAGCGATTTGCTGCATTACTCTGTCTGCCACATCGTTTCTGAGAAATCCTTGCAGGAGACCTATGACCGTACGCGTAGCGATTAATGGTTTCGGTCGCATCGGACGCAACGTGGTTCGTGCTTTGTATGAATCCGGGCGTCGGGCGGAAATCACCGTGGTGGCAATCAACGAACTGGCGGATGCTGCAGGCATGGCGCATTTGTTGAAATATGACACCAGCCATGGACGTTTTGCCTGGGATGTTCGTCAGGAACGTGACCAGCTCATCGTTGGCGATGACGCGATCCGCATTCTGCATGAGCGAACGCTCGATGCGCTTCCCTGGCGCGAACTGAGTGTCGACGTTGTGCTGGACTGTACGGGGGTTTTCGGCAACCGCGAACACGGCGAGGCGCATATTGCCGCTGGTGCAAAAAAAGTGCTCTTTTCACATCCTGGTAGTCACGACATCGACGCAACCGTTGTGTATGGCGTTAATCAGGATCAGCTCCGCGCTGAACACCGGATCGTTTCCAACGCCTCCTGCACCACGAATTGCATAATACCCGTCATTAAATTGCTGGATGATGCTTACGGCATTGAGTCTGGTACCGTCACCACGATCCACTCCGCGATGCACGATCAGCAGGTTATTGATGCCTATCATCCTGACCTGCGTCGCACGCGAGCGGCCAGCCAGTCTATTATTCCGGTTGATACCAAACTGGCGGCGGGAATCACGCGAATTTTCCCGCAGTTTAACGATCGTTTTGAAGCGATTGCGGTGCGTGTACCGACCATAAATGTGACGGCGATCGACTTAAGCGTGACGGTGAAAAAACCAGTAAAAGCCAGTGAAGTCAACCAGTTGCTGCAAAAAGCAGCACAAGGTGCATTTCATGGTATAGTTGACTATACGGAATTACCGTTGGTCTCTGTAGATTTTAACCACGACCCGCACAGCGCCATCGTTGATGGTACGCAAACGCGCGTGAGTGGCGCTCACCTGATCAAAACGCTGGTCTGGTGTGATAATGAATGGGGCTTTGCTAACCGTATGCTCGACACAACGTTAGCGATGGCTGCTATTGGTTTCAGGCTCGACGCTTGAGCGTCGACAAAACTTTATGAATCAACGAGAGGATTCACCATGTCTGTAATTAAGATGACCGATCTGGATCTGGCTGGTAAACGCGTTTTTATCCGTGCGGACCTGAACGTACCAGTTAAAGAAGGGAAAGTAACCAGCGATGCGCGTATCCGTGCTTCCCTGCCGACCATCGAACTGGCCCTGAAACAGGGTGCTAAAGTGATGGTAACTTCCCACCTGGGTCGTCCTACCGAAGGCGAGTACAACGAAGAATTCTCTCTGCTGCCGGTTGTTAACTACCTGAAAGACAAACTGTCTGCTCCGGTTCGCCTGGTAAAAGATTACCTGGACGGCGTTGAAGTCGCTGCCGGTGAACTGGTTGTTCTGGAAAACGTTCGCTTCAACAAAGGCGAGAAGAAAGACGACGAAGCGCTGTCCAAAAAATACGCTGCGCTGTGCGACGTATTCGTAATGGACGCTTTCGGTACAGCTCACCGTGCGCAGGCTTCTACCCACGGTATCGGTAAATTCGCCGACGTAGCTTGCGCTGGTCCGCTGCTGGCTGCTGAGCTGGATGCGCTGGGTAAAGCGCTGAAAGAACCTGCTCGTCCGATGGTGGCTATCGTTGGTGGTTCTAAAGTTTCTACCAAACTGACCGTTCTGGACTCTCTGTCAAAAATCGCTGACCAGCTGATCGTTGGTGGTGGTATCGCGAACACCTTCGTTGCTGCTCAAGGCCACAACGTCGGCAAATCCCTGTACGAAGCTGACCTGGTTGATGAAGCTAAGCGTCTGCTGACGACTTGCGATATCCCGGTCCCGACTGACGTTCGCGTAGCGACTGAATTCTCTGAAACTGCACCGGCTACGCTTAAATCCGTTAGCGATGTAAAAGAAGACGAGCAGATCCTGGATATCGGCGACGCTTCTGCACAGCAGCTGGCTGACATTCTGAAGAATGCGAAAACCATTCTGTGGAACGGCCCGGTTGGCGTGTTCGAATTCCCGAACTTCCGCAAAGGTACTGAAATCGTTGCTAATGCTATCGCAGACAGCGAAGCATTCTCTATCGCAGGCGGCGGTGACACCCTGGCAGCAATCGACCTGTTCGGCATTGCTGACAAAATCTCCTACATCTCTACTGGCGGCGGCGCATTCCTCGAATTCGTGGAAGGCAAAGTACTGCCAGCAGTAGCCATGCTCGAAGAGCGTGCTAAAAAGTAAGACATTGATGGGCAGGGAAACCTGCCCAATTATTAGCGCGCTGTCGAGCGCGCCCCCTTTCCAAGGCCGAAGATACAGGACTCGCAACATGTCTAAAATTTTTGATTTCGTAAAACCAGGCGTAATCACTGGTGATGACGTACAGAAAGTTTTCCAGGTAGCTAAAGAAAACAACTTTGCTCTGCCAGCTGTTAACTGCGTTGGTACCGACTCCATCAACGCCGTTCTGGAAACCGCTGCAAAAGTTAAAGCGCCGGTCATCGTCCAGTTCTCCAACGGTGGTGCTTCTTTCATCGCGGGTAAAGGCGTGAAGTCTGATGTTCCTCAGGGCGCTGCAATCCTGGGTGCTATCTCTGGTGCGCATCACGTTCACCAGATGGCTGAACACTATGGTGTTCCGGTTATCCTGCACACTGACCACTGCGCGAAGAAACTGCTGCCGTGGATCGACGGTCTGCTGGACGCGGGTGAAAAACACTTCGCAGCAACTGGCAAACCGCTGTTCTCTTCTCACATGATCGACCTGTCTGAAGAGTCTCTGGAAGAGAACATCGAAATCTGCTCCAAATACCTGGCGCGCATGTCCAAAATGGGCATGACTCTGGAAATCGAACTGGGTTGCACCGGTGGTGAAGAAGACGGCGTGGACAACAGCCACATGGACGCTTCTGCACTGTACACCCAACCGGAAGACGTTGACTACGCATACACCGAGCTGAGCAAAATCAGCCCGCGTTTCACCATCGCAGCGTCCTTCGGTAACGTACACGGCGTTTACAAGCCGGGTAACGTAGTTCTGACCCCGACCATCCTGCGCGACTCTCAGGACTATGTTTCTAAGAAACATAACCTGCCGCATAACAGCCTGAACTTCGTCTTCCACGGTGGTTCCGGTTCTACTGCTCAGGAAATCAAAGACTCCGTAAGCTACGGCGTAGTGAAAATGAACATCGACACCGATACCCAATGGGCTACCTGGGAAGGCGTTCTGAACTACTACAAAGCAAACGAAGCTTACCTGCAGGGTCAGTTGGGCAACCCGAAAGGCGAAGATCAGCCGAACAAGAAATACTACGATCCGCGCGTATGGCTGCGTGCTGGTCAGGCAACCATGATCACCCGTCTGGAACAGGCTTTCAAAGAACTGAACGCGGTTGACGTTCTGTAATTTACGCCGTCCAACGTGACATGAGGCCCGCAAATGCGGGCCTTTTTTATTGCCATTTCAATGTGCTGCTGACAGAGAATTCTGTGATCTGTTTGGCAAAATCTGAGTTTATTGTTTACCCTTGTCAGGTTGCCAGTCCCGTTAGGGCGGCTTTATTTCTCCCGTTTGGGTAAGCAAAAAAGGAATATTGAATGGAAGATTTGAATGTTGTCGACAGCATAAACGGTGCGGGCACCTGGCTGGTCCGCAATCAGGAGCTACTGTTGAGCTATGCCGTCAACATCGTTGCGGCTCTCGCGATTGTCATTATCGGTATGATCGTGGCGCGTATCGTATCAAACACCGTTAACCGCCTGATGCTGGCGCGTAAAATTGATGCCACCGTTGCCGACTTTCTTTCTGCACTGGTGCGCTACGGTATTATCGCTTTCACGCTGATTGCCGCGCTGGGTCGCGTTGGGGTGCAAACTGCCTCCGTGATCGCCGTTCTCGGTGCCGCAGGTTTAGCTGTCGGTCTGGCGTTGCAAGGGTCGCTGTCCAACCTCGCCGCAGGCGTGCTGCTGGTGATGTTCCGTCCGTTCCGCGCGGGTGAATATGTAGACCTTGGCGGCGTTGCGGGAACCGTGCTTAACGTGCAGATTTTCTCCACAACTATGCGTACCGTAGACGGTAAGATTGTGGTGATCCCAAACGGTAAAATCATTGCCGGGAACATCATTAACTTCTCTCGCGAGCCGGTCCGTCGTAACGAATTTATTATCGGCGTGGCCTACGACTCCGATATCGATCAGGTGAAAAAAATCCTCACTGATATCATCCAGTCTGAAGATCGCATCCTAAAAGACCGTGAAATGACGGTACGCCTGAATGAGCTGGGCGCTTCCTCGATTAATTTCGTCGTACGTGTCTGGAGCAACAGCAGCGATCTGCAAAGCGTCTACTGGGATGTACTGGAGCGCATTAAGCGCGAGTTTGACGCCAACGGTATCAGCTTCCCGTACCCGCAGATGGATGTGAACTTTAAACGCGTGAAAGAGAACGCGACCGACTAACTTCAGCTAAAAACGCCCGCCCGAGAGAGGCGGGCGTTGATTTATCTCGTCTTGTTAAGAATTGCGCTGACACCCCGCATCAGCTCGCCAACATCGTTTATTCCTTTACTTTCCTGTTGGGCAATCCATTCGGCCTGAACGTGCTGATAACCGGTAGCGGCTTGCCACGCATTCAGCTCGCTGTTGGTCAGGTAGTGAACGCGTGCACCCTCTTTTGCCATCTTTTTCGCCATTGCGGTCAGGCTTGCGTCCTGCACTGCGCCAATACGCTTTTGCGTCATGGCGGCGGCCCGATTGATGGCTGCGCGATCTTTCACGTCCAGGCTATCCCAGACGTCTTTATTCATCACCAGAAGATAAACGTGTCCGAGCCAGAGCGAAGGGGAGAGCTGAATATAGGGGGCCGCCCGCTGGGCATGGATATCATCTCCGCTGTCGAGGTTAACCATCAGGCCGTCAAGCTGTCCGGTCTGAAGCGCATCGGTAATTTTTTCATTCCATGGCATGCTGACCGGCACGCCGCCCGCGTTGCGTAAAAATGATTGATGCCAAAAGCTGGCGGTCCGCCATTGGCTTGCATTCAGCTGTGCCAAATCGACGTTCGGCCTGGTAGTAAAAAATCCAACCGGATAGCCGAGGAAAAACTGAAGATTCACCAGATTGTTGTTTTCCAGCTCGCGACCAAACTGGCGATACTCGCGGAAAATCCGCTGAAAGGCGTTAACCTGCGCTTCACCACGGCCCGGTCCGAGGGGGAAGCTCTTAAAAATCTGGTGTCGCGGCAGTTGTTCGGGCGTGTACTCAGGGACCACGATCCCCATATCCGCCACGCTGCCCTGGCCGATCGTTTTTAAGGCGTCATAGCTGGTGGACAGCTCGCCGTTCCAGTGAGCGTCGATTTTCAAACGTCCAAGCGACTCTTGTTCGATCGCGCGAAAAAAAGTCTCTTTTATGAGCCGGGTACGCATGTTGCCATATGGCTCGTGATCGGTATAGCGCAGCGTTCTGTCTGCGCTGGCGACAGTGGGCCACAAACTGGTAACTACCAGCGAGGCACAGAAGAGAAAAATGTTCGCGTTATGCTTCATACCCATTCCTTTGGTATAGACAGACTTATCTTTCAGCATACCTCGGGTAACGCACAATCGCTATTGTCAGAGACTGAATATGGAGGGGAGTGTGCGCGGTATTATTAATAATGCTAATTACTGATTAATATTATCCATTTCCTCTAATGAATCCCGCGCAGTATAGTCTGCCCACAAGACAATTATGTGAGATGCTTTACATGTTATCCTACTATTTTCAAGGGCTTGCGCTTGGTGCAGCCATGATACTTCCGCTTGGTCCACAAAATGCCTTCGTGATGAATCAGGGGATCCGTCGTCAGTATCACATCATGATTGCTTTACTCTGCGCCATCAGCGATTTAGTGCTGATTTGCGCGGGGATCTTCGGCGGTAGCGCCTTGCTGATGCAGTCGCCATGGCTGATGGCGCTGGTCACCTGGGGCGGGGTCGCATTTTTACTCTGGTACGGATTCGGTGCGCTAAAAACGGCGATGAGCAGTAATCTGGAACTGGCCAGCGCCGAGGTGATGAAGCAGGGGCGCTGGAAAATCATCGCCACTATGCTGGCGGTGACATGGCTCAACCCACATGTTTACCTGGATACCTTTGTGGTGCTCGGGAGTCTGGGGGGACAACTGGACGTTGAGCCTAAACGCTGGTTTGCACTGGGAACCGTCAGCGCTTCGTTCCTGTGGTTCTTCGGTCTGGCATTGCTGGCGGCCTGGCTGGCACCGCGTCTGCGAACTGCGAAAGCACAGCGCATCATCAATACGCTGGTAGGATTAGTGATGTGGTTTATCGCTTTTCAGCTGGCAAAAGAAGGTGTTGCGCACGTTCATGCGCTGTTCAACTAAGTGTTGTCTGATGGACAACGCAGCGAGATCGGCTAAGCTTGCCTGCATGTGCCCTGAGTTTTGGGGTAATTAATGAAACATGGAGGAACGACCGTGAAGTTCAAAATAATGGCCCTGGCGGCATTAGTCGGATTCAGCGCACTATCGGTACAGGCAAATGAGTTGCCAAATGGACCGCACATCGTGACTTCCGGAACGGCAAGCGTAGATGCAACACCAGACATCGCCACCCTGGCGATTGAAGTGAACGTTGCTGCAAAGGATGCGGCTTCCGCGAAGAAGCAGGCCGATGAGCGCGTGGCGCAATATCTGTCTTTCCTTGAACAGAACCAGATAGCGAAGAAAGACATTAGCGCTGCAAACTTGCGTACGCAGCCGGACTACGACTACCAGAACGGCAAAAGCATCCTCAAAGGTTATCGTGCAGTGCGCACCGTTGAAGTCACGCTGCGTCAGTTGGACAAACTCAACGCTCTGCTTGATGGCGCGCTGAAGGCCGGTCTGAATGAGATTCGTTCGGTATCGCTGGGCGTTGCCCAGCCGGATGCTTACAAAGACAAAGCGCGTAAAGCGGCGATTGATGATGCTGTTCATCAGGCTGAACAGCTGGCAGCGGGCTTTAATAGCAAACTGGGTCCCGTTTACAGTGTGCGTTACCACGTTTCCAATTATCAACCGAGCCCGATGGTACGGATGATGAAAGCAGATGCAGCGCCTGCAACCTCTGCTCAGGAAACCTACGAACAGCCGGTTATTCAGTTTGACGATCAGGTTGATGT
The DNA here is from genome assembly GCF_050434985.1 of Citrobacter sp. 506. Taxonomy (NCBI): domain Bacteria; kingdom Pseudomonadati; phylum Pseudomonadota; class Gammaproteobacteria; order Enterobacterales; family Enterobacteriaceae; genus Citrobacter; species Citrobacter sp. 506. The sequence goes on along the minus strand of NZ_JBNDJN010000004.1, from coordinate 95,079 downwards.
CGTCTTCCAGATTGAGCCTACAGTAACCAATAAGTAGTCTTGATATAGGCGTAAGTCGCCATCCGGCAAGTTTTTAGCCTGATGGCGATGCTTACGCGTCTCATCAGGCCGACAAAACATTCCAGCCGGTTTTTCTGTGAGCAACTGTAAAAATGAGACCTCACATTCAGTCTTTTTTTTCGTGGTAATGAGGATAGGCCATAGCGATTTTTAAGGGGACGCTATGGATATTTTTATCTCGAAAAAGATGCGTAATTTCATTCTGCTGGCGCAAACCAATAACATCGCCAGAGCGGCAGAAAAAATACATATGACCGCATCGCCTTTCGGTAAAAGCATTGCTGCACTGGAAGATCAAATCGGCTATACGCTGTTTACCCGTAAAGATAACAACATCAGCCTGAATAAAGCCGGACAGGAGCTGTATCAGAAGCTGTTTCCCGTCTATCAGCGCCTCTCTGCCATTGATAATGAAATCCATAACGCCTCTTGTCGCTCGCGGGAAATCGTCATCGGTATCGATAATACTTATCCAACGATTATTTTTGACCAGTTGATTAGCCTTGGCGATAAATATGACGGCGTGACGGCTCAGGCCGTTGAATTCAGTGAGAATGGGGTGATTGATAATCTGTTCGACCGCAAACTGGATTTCATTATCTCGCCGCAGCACGTTTCTCCCCGCGTACAGGAGTTGGAAAATCTGGCGATCAGCGAACTGTCTCCGCTACGTCTGGGGTTTCTCGTTTCCCGGCGCTACGAAGAGAAACAGCCGCAGGATCTGCTGCGCGAGCTACCCTGGCTGCAAATGCGCTTCCAGAATCGCGCCAACTTTGAGGCGATGCTGGATGCTTATATGCGGCCCTGCGGGATCAATCCGACAATTATCTACCGTCCGTACAGCTTTATGGCCAAGATTAGCGCGGTGGAGCGCGGGCAGTTTTTGACGGTGATTCCTCATTTTGCCTGGCGGCTGGTGAATCCGTCGACGCTAAAGTATTTCGACGCGCCCGGCAGCCCCATGTATATGCAGGAGTTTCTCTATTCGCTGAAAAATCATCGCTATACCGGCACCATGCTCCAGCATATTGCTGAAGATCGTGACGGTACGGCAAGTTAACCGAGCATCGATCCTGTCTCGAGAAGGTTGCGATGCAGATCGAACGCATGGCTGAGATCGTGATGGATATGCCCGCCGGGTGCTTTTTCCAGATAGCGGTGCAGGTAGTCCCGGTAAAGGGGATGCGCACAGTTATCGATAATCGTGTGCGCCCGCTGCATCGGAGATAACCCACGCAGATCGGCAATCCCTTGTTCGGTCACGATCACTTTAACGCTATGTTCGCTGTGGTCGACATGGCTGCACATCGGCACGATGGTTGAGATTTTCCCGCCTTTGGCAATCGACGGCGCCATAAAGATAGACAGGTAGGCGTTGCGCTCGAAATCCCCGCTGCCGCCGATCCCGTTCATCAGGTTCACGCCCGCAACGTGCGTGGAATTGGCATGGCCGTAGATATCAAACTCCAGCCCAACGTTGAGCGCAATGACCCCCAGCCGACGGATGATTTCCGGGTTATTGGAGATCTCCTGCGGGCGCAGCACAATTCGGCTGGCGAAGAAGTCCATATTGTCGTAAATCTTCTGTAGCGACGGGGCTGAGATGGTCAGGCTGGAGGCGCTGGCACCGGTGATCTTGCCCGTTTCCAGCAGATGCACCACCGATTCCTGTAACACCTCTGAATACATCATAAAGGGCGGGATATCCGGATTCTCTCCCAGTCTCGCCATTACCGCGTTATTGATATTGCCCACGCCGCTTTGTAAGGGCAGAAACTCTGCTGGAATGCGTTTGTACGCCATTTCTGCCAGTAGGAAAGTGACGACGTTATCGGCAATTTGTTGGCTGACCGGATTGGTTTTATCCGACGCATTCCCGGCATCGGGCTGGTCGGTATCCACCACCGCGACCACTTTCCTGGGGTCTATCTGCACGCACTGACTGCCCACGCGATCCATGGTATGAAATATGGGCACGCTGTTACGCCGCGGCGGTGCGCCGGGTATTACGATGTCGGCAAACTCTGCCACGCGCGGATTATGGTAATGATTCAGCTCGATAATCACCTTTTTCGCCCGCAGCAGCCAGGTAGGCGCATTGCCAATACCGCTGGAAAGCCAAATCCGGCCATCCGGCGCAATGGCGGAAGCTTCAATGACGGCAACATCGATATCGCCAAAAAAGCCGTAATTAACCATCTGCGCGACTTCGCTCAAATGGAGATCGACAAACCTCACCTGGCCCTGGTTAATTTTCTCGCGCAGGCCAGATGAGGTTTGATAAGGCGCACGCCAGGAAACGGCATCCGCCGCGGATAGTGCATCATCAGCGGCGGCGCCAATTGACGCCCCGGTCAGCAGGCGGATCTGAAAAGGCTGCCCGTCCTGATGCCGTTCGCAGGCGCGTTGGGCAATTGCGGTGGGTAACGCTTTTGGCGAACCCGCGGGGGTAAAGCCGCTGAACGCCACCATATCATCGTGCTGGATAATTTCTGCCGCCTGTTCGGCGCTCATCCGTTTCATGGACGTCTCCTTCGTCGGACGTGATTAATGGCCAACAAAATTAGGTTTACGTTTTTCCATAAACGCGTTCATCCCTTCCTGATAATCCTCGCTGTCATACACCGCGCGGCGCATGCCCTGAATGCGCTCGAATTCGTCAGAGTTCATGGTGTGTGCTTCGCCCAACACGCGCAGTTCTTCTTTGATGACGGCGATTGCCAGCGGCGCTTTTTCCGAGATGTGATGCGCCATTTGCAGGGTGAAATCTTCCAGTTCCTCGGTTGGAACGACATGGTTGAGGATCCCGACCGCCATGGCGCGTTGAGCGGTGATGGGCGAGGCGGTAAAAATCAGCTCCTTAACGATGTGAAAACCAGCGTCACGGGTCAGGTTGTGGATGCCCACCAGGTTATAGGGCACGCCGAGGTTGACCGGGGTCATGGAGAAGGTAGACGTACTGGCTGCGATGATCAGATCGGAACTCATGATCATCTCAAACGCGCCGCCCCAGACGCTGCCTTCAACCATGGAGATCACCGGCTTCGGATATTTTTGGATCATGCGAGTTATCTGACGCAGCGGATCGTCATAAGAGAGCGGATCGCGACGTCCGGTGGGGAGTTCATGAATATCATGCCCGGCAGAGAACACTTTGGCCCCGCTCGGGGCACGCAGAATGATGCAGCGAATGTCCGGACGATTGAGGTCGCTCAGCGCCTGCATCAGATCGTCAATAAACACTTTGCTCAGGGCATTGAGCTTGCGGGCGTAATTGAACTCAATAACCGCGACTTTCTGGATGATGACCACGTTGACGTATTGATAAGACATAATGTTCTCTTTATTGAAAGTAATGATGCTGGATAAATTCGCTGATGTGCCGCAGGCCGGTGCGCGGCGAAAGATCATTGTTTTTGACGGCCAGCAGCGTCTGCTGGAAATACCGGTCGAAATCAGCCCGGGCAAACAGCAGATGCAGGGCTTCTTCTTCAGCCTGCTTGTGTAGCCATTCCACCGCCTGCTGCTGGCGGACTTTTTCCAGTCGACCGCTGGCGGTGAGGCACGTTTTAAAGTCGGTTATCGCCTGCCAAACCTCCTCAATGCCGCGTTTTTCCAGGGCGCTACAGGTCAGAACCTGCGGCTGCCACTCGTCATATTTGCGGCGCAGAATATGCAGGGCGGATTCGTACATATGGCGGGCGATGGCAACGCTGGTACGGTTATCACCGTCGTCCTTGTTGATGACGACCAGGTCCGCCATCTCCATCAGGCCTTTTTTGATGCCCTGCAAATCGTCGCCACCGCCGGCGATTTGCAGTGAGAGAAAGCAATCCACCATGCCTGCGACTTCGGTTTCTGACTGCCCAACGCCGACGGTTTCCACAATCACCACGTTGAAGCCCGCCGCCTCGCACAGCAGCATTAATTCGCGGGCGCGCTGGCTGGCACCGCCTAAATGACCGCTGGAAGGAACCGGACGTATAAACGCAGATTCTGCGCGAGCCAGTTCCGTCATGCGGGTTTTATCACCAAGAATGCTGCCGCCGCTAACCGGGCTGCTGGGATCGACGGCGATCACCGCTACCCGTAACCCGCGGCGAATCAACAGCATGCCGAATGCTTCCAGAAAGGTGCTTTTACCCGCGCCCGGCGTGCCGGTGATCCCCAGACGCAGGGCGTTACCGGTGAACGGCATAATCGCGTCCAGCAATTGCGTACTCAGCGGCTGGTGGCGCGGGTGATTGCTTTCGACCAGCGTCATCGCCTGGGCGAGCGTAGCCCGTTCACCGAGTCGCAAGCGGCGGACGGTATCCTCAAGCGTGGCGGCGTTAATCATGATGCTGACTGATACGGGTTAACACATCGCGGACGCTGTCGAGCATTGGCGTGCCTGGGCCATAAATGGCTGCCACGCCATGCTCGTGCAGGAAAGCATAATCCTGTGGCGGAATAACCCCGCCGGCGACGACGCAAATGTCTTCGCGTCCCCAGCCTTTGAGCGCGGTGACCAGCTCCGGGATCAATGTCTTATGACCCGCCGCCAGCGATGATGCGCCAATGACATGCACATCGTTTTCTACCGCCAGACGGGCAATTTCCTCCGGTGTGGAGAACATCGGGCTGAGATCGACATCAAAGCCGAGATCGGAGTAGGCGCTGGCGATCACTTTTGCGCCGCGATCGTGGCCGTCCTGACCCATCTTGGCGATCAGAATACGCGGGCGGCGGCCATTTTCTGCGAGGAACTGTTCTGTTTGCGCAACAATGGCATCGAACTCATCGGCGGATTTGTCGGACTGGTGATAGCTTTGCGCAATGACCCCAGTAACACACTGGCTGGGAACCAGATAACGGTCAAAGGCGGCCTCGAGCGCATCGGATATTTCGCCGAGCGTGGCGCGAACGCGGGCGGCGTTGACGGCGGCTGCCAGCAGATTTTCATTCTGCTGTGCGGCGTGGGTCAGCGCGGATAGCGCGGTTTTAACCGCATCATTGTCGCGGGTGGCGCGGATATGCTGCAGTGAGGCAATCTGCTCGTTGCGCACCTTCACGTTGTCGATCTCCAGCACCGACGTGTCGTCTTCTTTATCCAGCTTGTATTTGTTCACCCCGACGATAACGCGCTTACCCTGGTCGATCAGCGACTGTTCGCGCGCGGACGCTTCTTCGATCATCCGTTTAGGAAGCCCGGCTTCAATCGCCTTCGCCATGCCGCCTGCCTCATCAATCTGCTTGATGATCGTGCGCGCCTGCTTCACGATTTGATCGGTGAGTGATTCGACGTAATACGATCCGGCCAGCGGATCGACGGTGCGGCAGATCTCTGATTCTTCCTGAATGATGATCTGCGTATTACGCGCAATACGGGCGGAGAAATCGGTGGGCAGGCCGAGCGCTTCATCAAAAGCGTTGGTATGCAGAGACTGGGTGCCGCCAAGCGTAGCGCCGAGCGCTTCAATGGTGGTTCGTACCACGTTGTTGTACGGGTCCTGCTCGGTCAGGCTCCAGCCTGAGGTCTGGCAGTGGGTACGCAGAGCGAGAGATTTCGGGTTGGTCGCGCCAAAACTGCTGACCGCTTCGCTCCACAGATACCGTGCAGCGCGCAGCATGGCGACGTTCATAAACAGATCCATGCCGATGCCGAAGAAGAATGACAGGCGCGGGGCGAAGTCATCAATTTTCAGTCCGGCGGAAAGCGCGGCCTTGATGTATTCAATACCGTCTGCCAGCGTAAACGCCACCTGCTGTACGCAGTTTGCCCCGGCTTCACCCATGTGATAGCCGCTGATGCTGATGGTGTTAAAGCGCGGCATGTTGCCTGAGCACCAGGCGATGATGTCGGCGATAATGCGCATGGAGGGTTTTGGCGGATAAATGTAGGTGTTGCGGCACAGGTACTCTTTCAGAATATCGTTCTGAATGGTCCCGGTGAGCTGTTCCGGCGTCACGCCTTGCTCCTGCGCCGCGACGATATAAAACGCCAGTACCGGCAGCACCGCGCCGTTCATGGTCATCGATACCGACATCTTATCCAGCGGGATCTGGTCGAACAGCACCTTCATATCTTCGACGGTATCGATCGCCACGCCGGCTTTGCCGACGTCGCCCGCTACGCGCGGGTTGTCTGAGTCATAGCCACGATGAGTGGCAAGGTCAAAGGCGACGGAAAGCCCTTTTTGCCCAGCGGCGAGGTTACGGCGGTAAAAGGCGTTGGACTCTTTGGCGGTAGAGAAACCGGCGTATTGGCGAATCGTCCACGGCTGCGCGGTGTACATAGTGGCGCGCGGGCCACGCACGTAAGGCGGCAGGCCGGGCAGGGTGCCCGTGACTTCCAGATTATCGAGGTCCGCTTCGGTGTACAGCGGCTTGATGGCAATCCCTTCCGCCGTTTGTCTTTCCAGCGACTCAACGGTTTTTTCCCGTCGACTGAGTTCTTTATTGGCGAGTGTTTGCCACTCCTGCACGTTTGCCATTTTTTGCTCCGTATTACGCAATAAGTTGAATCTTTGCGAATACGGTGTGCTTTTTCATTTGGCTTGTCGCCAGCAAAAAATAGCCAACAGGACGTCGTTTTTTGCCGTGTGGCGTGTTTTATTTTGTGATGTATTTCAAAGACGTGGCGGGAATAGCATGAAAAGAGGGGAAAGGCTTGCAGGCCGGATAAGGCGTGACGCCGCTATCCGGCCTCTGTTCGAGGAATTAATCCTGACGCAGTACATTGTGGCCATAGGCCAGCAGCGCGTCGGTGACGTTGCGCATCATGCGGCTTTCTGGTGCAAAGCGGTGCCAGTACAGCATCCGACGCTGGAACAGGCCTGGCGTTAAGTCGATAAGCTCACCGCTTTCCAGCTCTTTCTCAATCTGTAAGTGTGGGATCATGCAGCAGGTTGTTCCCTGACGGGCTAACTGGACGAAGGCTTCAGACGAGTTAACGATATGGCACGGTACGCTGCCCGGCGGTAGGTCGAAGTTTTGTTGCAGGAACGCCTGGTGCATATCATCAAGATGGTCAAACGCGACCGCCGGGGCTTTCAGCAGGGCGGAACGGGTGACGCCGTTTGGGAAATAACGCTCGGCGAAAGGTTTAGAGCCAACAAACAGGTAGTCCAGCGCGCCCAGTTTATCCACCAGACAACTTGGCAGCGCCTGATGTTGAATACTCACCGCACCGACAACTTCACCACGACGCAGACGTTCCTGGGTTCGGGTTTCATCTTCAACCTGCAGGTTCAGTCGAATCGGTGAATTAGCCAGTACCGGGGCCAGCGCCGGAAGTAACCAGGTCGCCAGACTGTCGGCGTTCACCGCCAGCGAAAGCAGAAGCGGCGTCGAGCCGGTTTGTTCATCGCCCAGCCACTCGTCTTCCAGCAGTTCAACCTGGCGCAGAAGCGCCAGTAGTTTCTGTCCCTGTTCCGTTGGGCGCGGCGGTACGGTACGCACCAGCAGCGGTTGTCCGAACATATTCTCAAGCTGTTTTATGCGCTGTGAAACCGCGGATTGCGTGATGCACAGCTTTTGCGCCGCGCGTTCAAATCCTCGTTCACGAATAACCGCATCCAGTGCTTGTAGTGTTCTGTAGTCCGGACGTTTCATTGCTTTGACGCACTCCTGAAATTTTTGCTTGTTCTGCACTATGACACAATTTTTGATTGGGTAAAGACGAAATCCGCCGCTTGCGAGCGGGTGTGGGGACATTTTTCTGCACAATGTTCTATAATGCGCGTGAATTTTCCCACCATATTCACACCACAGGCGAAACGATCATGACGCAGGATGAACTGAAAAAAGCAGTAGGATGGGCGGCACTTCAGTATGTACAGCCCGGCACCATTGTGGGCGTAGGTACAGGTTCAACAGCCGCACACTTTATTGATGCGCTGGGCACAATGAAAGGTCAGATTGAAGGTGCGGTATCCAGTTCGGACGCATCGACTGAAAAACTCAAAAGCCTTGGCATCCACGTGTTCGATCTTAACGAAGTGGATAGCCTCGGCGTATACGTTGACGGCGCGGATGAAATCAACGGTCACATGCAAATGATCAAGGGCGGCGGCGCAGCGTTGACCCGTGAAAAAATCATTGCTTCCGTGGCGAAGAAATTTATCTGCATCGCGGATGCGTCTAAAGAAGTCGATATTCTCGGCAACTTCCCGCTGCCGGTCGAAGTGATCCCAATGGCGCGCAGCGCTGTGGCTCGCCAGTTGGTGAAGCTGGGCGGTCGTCCTGAATACCGTCAGGGCGTCGTGACAGACAACGGCAACGTGATCCTCGATGTGCACGGTCTGGAGATCCTCGACGCCATCGCGCTGGAGAATGCCATCAATGCGATTCCAGGTGTGGTAACCGTCGGCCTGTTTGCCAACCGTGGTGCGGATGTCGCGCTGATCGGTACGCCTGACGGCGTGAAAACTATCGTAAAATGATCTGACGGGAGCGTCTTCTCCCGTTAAAAAAATTTTGGCAGGGCAAATTTGGTGACTTGTGTCACGTTTATAATATTGTCCTGCCGATCTCTCCAAAGAAAAAGTTATCGCCAGTATTTTCCTCTGACATTTCCCGTTGAATGACATTTCTTCAGCACGGCGACGCAAACGTTCATATTGCCGCAATATTATTTTTTGATATGTTGAAGAGACGGATGAAAATCCCACACACAACACATCAGTTTGAACAAAAAAAGACAGGGTCGGGGAAATGGCAAAGGTATCACTGGAGAAAGATAAGATTAAATTTCTGCTGGTTGAAGGCGTGCACCAAAAAGCACTCGAAAGCCTTCGTGCAGCAGGTTATACCAACATCGAGTTTCACAAAGGTGCTCTGGACACTGAACAACTGAAAGAGTCCATCCGTGATGCCCACTTCATTGGCCTGCGATCCCGTACCCATCTGACTGAAGATGTGATTGACGCCGCAGAGAAACTGGTCGCGATTGGCTGCTTCTGCATTGGCACCAACCAGGTTGATCTAAGTGCAGCGGCAAAGCGCGGGATCCCTGTATTTAACGCACCATTCTCTAACACACGTTCCGTTGCTGAGCTGGTGATTGGCGAACTGCTGCTACTGCTACGTGGCGTACCCGAAGCGAACGCCAAAGCGCACCGCGGCGTTTGGAATAAGCTGGCTACCGGCTCTTTTGAAGCGCGTGGTAAAAAACTGGGGATCATCGGCTACGGCCACATTGGTACTCAGTTGGGCATTCTGGCGGAATCGCTCGGGATGCATGTCTTTTTTTATGATATTGAAAATAAACTCCCGCTTGGCAATGCCACGCAGGTACAGCATCTTTCCGACCTGCTCAATATGAGCGACGTGGTGAGTCTGCACGTACCGGAAAATGCCTCCACCAAAAACCTGATGGGCGCGCGTGAAATTTCGCTGATGAAACCGGGGGCGCTGCTGATTAACGCCGCACGCGGTACGGTTGTTGATATTCCTGCGCTGTGCGACGCGTTAGCGACTAAACATCTGGCGGGGGCTGCAATCGACGTATTCCCAACCGAACCGGCAACTAACAGCGATCCTTTCACTTCGCCGCTGTGTGATTTCGATAACGTGATCCTGACGCCGCACATTGGTGGTTCAACGCTGGAAGCGCAGGAAAACATCGGTCTGGAAGTGGCTGGGAAACTGACCAAGTATTCCGACAACGGGTCTACGCTGTCTGCGGTAAACTTCCCGGAAGTTTCGCTGCCGCTGCACGGTGGTCGACGTCTGATGCACATTCACGAAAACCGTCCGGGCGTACTGACGGCACTGAACCAGATTTTTGCCGAGCAGGGCGTCAACATTGCCGCGCAGTATCTGCAAACTTCCGCGCAGGTAGGTTATGTGGTTATCGATATTGAAGCGGATGAAGATGTGGCGGAGAAAGCGCTGCTGGCGATGAAAGCCCTTCCTGGAACCATTCGCGCTCGTCTGCTGTACTGATTTCCTCTACATGGGCAGGCGGTTGACCTGCCCATCTTTCCTCTGATTTCCCTGCCTCAAAATCTCTTTCTGTAACGCATACATTCTGTTTTCGAGCTTTGCCGCAGTTGGCAACTAAAGGCAGCGTTGCGTGTTGTACAGCAATAAAAGGAATTTACGATAGGGGCGCAGCATAGCGCTGAAACGGGAAAGCCCCTACCGAAGCAGGGGCTCTAAAAAGGAAAGGGACGATGATGAGATACGTCATCATGCTGCTGATCCTGTTAATCATCGCTTGCCCAGCATATTAACAGAGAGTACGCAGGAGGGAGGTTCGCCTCCCTCACCCTTCACCGAGGAATTTAGGTCAAAAAAACGGCGCTGTCAATCGGCAAAAAACGGCTACCACTCCCAGATTTTGGACGGCGTCACCACCGCTGGCAGCGGGATATCCCACTCTTCAACCGGCAATTTTTCTACCAACTGGCAGTCATGCGCGTAGCCCACGGGTTGGATCTTATGCTGCTGCCAGTTTTGTAGCGTGCGGTCGTAAAATCCACCGCCCATGCCCAGGCGTTGCCCGTCCTCATCAAATGCCACTAACGGCGTAATCAGTACGTCCAGCTTTGACAGCGGCAATACGTCGCGTACATCAAGCCGTGGTTCCGGGATCTTTAAGCGATTGGTCACCAGGTCGCTGTGCGGATGATAGTGCAGGAACAGTAAATTACCGGGACTGAAGGGATGAAGAACCGGAAGGTAAACGCGCTTGCCCGCTCGCCACAGCTGATCTATCAGCGGCTGGGTATCGAGTTCGCCATCGAACGAGAGAAATACCGCCACAGTATGCGCGAGTACAACAGGGGGAAAACTGAGCATTCGGGTCGCGGCTTGCTGACCGTAGTGTCGTTGCTGTTCAGAGGTCAGCGCGCGACGACGCTGTCGAATCAGTTGACGAATTTCTTGCCGGGATAAAGGGAGTTCAGAAAGTAGTGTCATGGCTGTTGCCAGGTTGAAGGGAATCTCCGAGATGCCGCCGCAGGCTGTAACCCTTGAACCCTTGGTTCAAGGTGAATGCGTCGTCACAGTTTTAAGGCTTCTCGGACGGGCCGAGCATGCTCACCAACCATGGAGCGCCACATTCTTGTGGTATGAAATATCGGCTCAGGGGACTGGCCCGCTTGCAAACATCTCAGAGAAATTTTGTCTTCACGGTCACTCTACCACAGTAAACCGAAAAGTGTTATTCAAAGTTTTGGCCCGTTTTTTCGGTTATGCGACCCTGATCAAGCAACGCCTGTTCGATGGTCTGTTGTAGCATCCGAATACGTTGTTCCATGCTCGCCGCGTACTCACGCGTCTTCGCTTTTTCCTGAGTTAATTCATAGCTGATGTTCAACGCGGCGATGAAAACCAACTGCTCAGTATTTGTGACTCTAGTGCGAACTTTCAGATCTTGCAATCGCTGATTGAGATCGTCCGCAGCCTGATTCAACGCATCCCTTTGTTCAGGCGGGCAATTCACTCGCAGTGAACGGCCAAATATTTGGATATCGACGGGTTGTGCAGACATGCCACCTTCCTGCTGATTGACTGCGCTGCCTTCGTCTCCAGACCTTGGGTCCGCGAAGGGGCGACACTATAGCTACCCTGGTATCAAGATACAAGCCCTTTTCTGGTCCACCAGGGCCCAAAGTGGTAGCATACCATGAATATTCCTCCCTTTGATGACGAATGCTTATGTCTATACAGAACGAAATGCCTGGCTACAACGACGTTAGCCAGTTTTTGAACCAACAAGGGGCTGGATTAACCCCGGCCGAAATGCACGGCTTGATCAGCGGGATGATTTGCGGCGGCAACAACGACAGCTCATGGCAGCCGCTGCTGCACGACCTGACTAACGAAGGTCTGGCCTTCGGTCACGAGCTGGCTCAGGCACTGATGAAAATGCACTCAGCCACCAGCGATGCCCTCGAGGACGACGGCTTCCTTTTTCAGCTTTATCTGCCTGAAGGCGACGACGTTAGCGTGTTTGATCGTGCCGATGCGCTGGCGGGGTGGGTAAACCACTTTTTGCTGGGCCTTGGCGTTACGCAGCCAAAGCTCGACAAAGTGACCGGTGAAACCGGTGAAGCGATTGACGACCTGCGCAATATCGCTCAGTTGGGATATGACGAAGACGAAGATCAGGAAGAGCTGGAAATGTCGCTCGAAGAGATTATCGAATACGTGCGCGTAGCCGCCTTGCTATGTCATGACACGTTTACGCGTCAGCAGCCGACCGCGCCGGAAGTCCGTAAACCGACTCTGCACTAAGAACGAAACGCAAAGGAGAGTGTGATGAGCGAGATATCTCAGCAAGAATTCCAGCGTCGTCGCCAGGCTTTACTGGCACAAATGCAGCCCGGCAGCGCCGCGCTGATTTTTGCCGCGACTGAAGCGACGCGCAGCGCGGACAGTGAATACCCGTACCGCCAAAGCAGTGATTTCTGGTACTTCACCGGTTTTAACGAACCGGAAGCCGTGCTGGTGCTGATTAAAAGTGATGACACTCATAACCACAGCGTTTTGTTTAATCGGGTTCGCGATCTGACGGCGGAGATCTGGTTTGGCCGCCGTCTGGGCCAGGATGCCGCACCGGCAAAACTCGGCGTTGACCGGGCGCTGGCCTTCAGTGAAATCAACCAACAACTGCACCTGTTGCTCAATGGCCTGGACGCGGTGTACCACGCACAGGGCGAATATGCCTGGGCAGACGAGATTGTGTGCACGGCGTTGGATAAACTGCGTAAAGGCTCCAGACAAAATCTGCACGCACCCGCCGCGATCATCGACTGGCGTCCAATGGTCCATGAAATGCGCCTGTTCAAATCACCAGTAGAAATTGCGGTCATGCGCCGTGCCGGAGAGATCAGTGCGCTGGCGCATACCCGCGCGATGGAAAAATGCCGTCCGGGAATGTTTGAATACCAGTTGGAAGGGGAGATTCACCACGAGTTTACTCGCCATGGCGCGCGTTACCCATCCTATAACACGATTGTCGGCAGCGGCGAAAACGGCTGTATTCTCCATTACACCGAAAATGAAAGTGCAATGCGCGATGGCGATCTGGTGTTGATTGACGCCGGGTGTGAATACAAAGGTTATGCGGGCGACATTACGCGTACCTTCCCGGTAAACGGCAAATTTTCCCCTGCTCAGCGTGAAATCTACGACATCGTACTGGAGTCATTAGAGACCAGCCTGCGCCTGTATCGCCCGGGGACTTCCATCCAGGAAGTCACCGGCGAAGTGGTGCGCATCATGATTACGGGTCTGGTGAGGCTTGGCATTTTGCACGGCGAGATCGACCAACTGATTACCGAAAATGCGCATCGCCCATTCTTTATGCATGGTCTTAGCCATTGGCTGGGACTGGATGTGCACGACGTTGGCGTTTATGGTCAGGAGCGCTCACGTATTCTCGAGCCAGGAATGGTACTCACTGTCGAACCGGGGCTGTATATCGCGCCGGACGCCGATGTGCCGCCTGCTTATCGTGGTATCGGCATTCGTATTGAAGATGACATCCTCATCACCGAGGACGGCAATGAGAACCTGACCGCCAGCGTGGTGAAGAAAGCGGATGACATTGAAGCCTTAATGGCTGCGGCGCGACTGCAATGAGCGTGATTATCGTTGGTGGTGGTATGGTCGGTGCGACGCTGGCGCTGGCCATTTCTCAGCTCAGCCACGGGACTCTGCCTGTTCACCTGATAGAAGCGAGCGAACCTGAAACTGACCGCCATCCAGGGTTTGACGCCCGGGCGATCGCGCTGGCGGCAGGGACCTGCCAACAGCTGGCGCGAATTGGCGTATGGCAGGCGATTGCCGATTGCGCAACGGCGATCAAAACGGTTCACGTCAGCGATCGCGGCCATGCCGGATTTGTGACGCTGGATGCGCAGGAATACCGTATTCCGGCGCTGGGCCAGGTGGTAGAACTGCACGATGTCGGGCTGCGTTTGTTTGCGCTGCTGCGTAAAGCGCCGGGCATCACGCTGCACTGCCCCGACCGTGTAGCCAGCGTGTCACGCACGCAGGAACGCGTTGAGGTTACGCTGGAAAATGGTGAGATGATTAATGGTCGCCTGTTGGTGGCCGCCGATGGCACGCGCTCCGCGCTGGCTACCGCCTGCGGCGTTGACTGGCAGCAACAACCCTATGAACAACTGGCGGTGATTGCCAACGTCACGACCTCCGTTGCGCATGACGGGCGAGCGTTCGAACGTTTCACGCAATATGGTCCGCTGGCAATGCTACCGATGTCTGATGGTCGCTGCTCGCTGGTATGGTGCCATCCGCTGGAGCGGCGTGATGAGATTATGGCCTGGTCCGACGAACAATTTTGCCGCGAACTGCAAACTGCGTTTGGCTGGCGGTTGGGGCGTATTACCCAGGCCGGTAAACGCAACGCCTATCCGCTTTCATTAACCTCGGCGCAAAAAGCCATTACCCATCGTACTGTGCTGGTGGGGAACGCAGCACAGACGCTGCATCCCATTGCCGGACAAGGTTTTAACCTTGGTCTGCGCGACGTGATGAGCCTGGCTGAGACGTTGACGCAGGCGCAAAACTGCGCGGAAGATATCGGTGATTATGCGGTGCTGGCACGCTATCAGCAGCGCCGCGAACGCGATCGCGAAACGACGATTGGTGTGACCAACAATTTGGTGTATTTGTTTGCCAATCGCTGGGCCCCGCTGGTCGTTGGGCGTAATGTCGGGCTGATGGCGATGGAATTATTCACGCCTGCGCGCGATGCGCTGGCGGAGCGGACCCTCGGTTGGGTTGCGCGATAGATATAACCTGTAGGCCGAATTAAAAAAGCAGGCCTGATTAGCGCAGCGCCATCAGGCAATGTCGCGGAAGTAATGCCGGATGGCGGCTTTTCCTTATCCGGCCTACGGTTTTTGATTGTCCTATTTTCAGGAGCAAACAGTGCAAAGTGTTGATGTAGCAATTGTTGGTGGCGGCATGGTGGGACTGGCGGTTGCCTGCGGCTTGCAGGGCAGCGGGTTGCGCGTTGCGGTGTTAGAACAACATGTTCCGCAGCCTTTGGCGGCGGATGCACCTCCTCAGCTTCGCGTATCGGCCATTAATGCCGCCAGTGAAAAACTGCTTAGCCGACTGGGCGTCTGGTCCGACATTGTTGCCCGTCGCGCTTGTTGCTACCACGGCATGGAAGTCTGGGACAAAGACAGCTTTGGGCGTATTGCGTTTGATGACCAGAGCATGGGCTACAGCCATTTAGGCCACATCGTTGAAAACTCAGAGATCCATTACGCACTCTGGCAAAAAGCGCAGCGTTCAGCGGACATTACGCTGATGGCGCCCGCTGAGTTACAGCAGGTAGCCTGGGGTGAGAATGAGGCATTTCTGTCCCTGAAAGATGGCGCAATGCTGACAGCTCGCCTGGTGGTCGGCGCCGATGGCGCTAACTCCTGGCTGCGCAACAAAGCGGATATTCCGCTCACTTTCTGGGATTACCGTCATCATGCGCTGGTGGCGACTATCCGTACGCAGGAAGCTCACGGCGCGGTTGCGCGGCAGGCGTTTCACGGTGAGGGGATCCTGGCGTTCCTGCCGCTCAGTGACCCGCACCTGTGCTCTATCGTCTGGTCGCTTTCGCCGCAGGAAGCAGAACGCATGCAGCAGGCAAGCGTTGACGAGTTTAATCAGTCGCTGAATATCGCTTTTGATAATCGCCTGGGGCTGTGCAGCCTTGAAAGCGAGCGTCAGGCGTTTCCGCTGACGGGACGCTATGCCCGTCAGTTCGCTGCTCATCGTCTGGCGCTGGTGGGGGATGCGGCGCATACCATCCACCCGCTGGCGGGTCAGGGGGTTAACCTTGGCTTTATGGATGCGGCGGAGCTGATCGATGAGCTGAAGCGGCTACAGCGTCAGGGCAAAGATATTGGTCAGTATCTCTATTTGCGCCGCTACGAGCGTAGCCGTAAGCACAGCGCAGCGATGATGCTGGCCGGTATGCAGGGCTTTCGTGAACTGTTTGCTGGCGAGAATCCGGCGAAAAAACTGCTGCGTGATATTGGTCTGAAACTGGCCGATACCCTGCCAGGCGTAAAACCACAGCTCATCCGCCAGGCGATGGGACTGAACGATCTTCCTGAGTGGTTACGCTAGCGTCCGTAAGGACAATCTTAAGAGTTTGAGACCCGTCACACTTTCCACTCCCGGCCTGCGCGCCGGGGGGCTTCTCTCATTTGAAATAATCTAATTCCACGCCTTTTTTCGCATTAGTTTTTTTAATATTACGTTTTTTTCATAACGCCATTTTTGACAATTTTTCCACATTTAATGTTGGTTGGTGCTGTTAATTCCAGCTTGTATTTATTTTTTATTCTGATTATTTGCCGTATGGATGGGGTTTTGTTCTGCCGGTGATTTTGCTGTTTTTGGCCATAAGCTAATGTGATGGTTAATTTTGCCTTATGGTTTAGCGTCTGTTTCGGTGGTAAGTTCAGGACAAAGAGAACGTTTGCGTCGTGGCCCCTGGAGCGGCTGCGGTGCTGGGTTTCGTGGCGAAAATTTCACCGCGAAAGAGTTGGTAGCCCCGCTTATTCAACGAGGAAAAGATGGCTCAACAGACTCCTTTGTACGAACAACACACGCTATGTGGCGCGCGCATGGTAGATTTCCATGGCTGGATGATGCCACTGCATTACGGTTCTCAGCTTGATGAACACCATGCTGTTCGCACCGATGCCGGAATGTTTGATGTGTCACATATGACCATCGTCGACCTGCGCGGTAGCCGCACCCGGGAGTTCTTGCGTTATCTGCTGGCAAACGACGTCGCGAAGCTAACGAAGACGGGTAAAGCCCTCTACTCCGGTATGCTCAACGCGTCGGGCGGCGTGATAGATGACCTGATTGTCTACTACTTCACTGAAGATTTCTTCCGCCTCGTTGTAAACTCCGCCACCCGCGAAAAAGACCTCTCCTGGATTACCCAACACGCTGAACCTTACGCCATCGACATCACCGTTCGAGACGATCTGTCGCTGATTGCGGTGCAGGGTCCAAACGCGCAGGAAAAAGCAGCCACATTGTTTACTGACGAGCAGCGTCAGGCGGTAGAAGGCATGAAGCCGTTCTTCGGCGTTCAGGCGGGTGATTTGTTTATCGCAACCACCGGTTATACCGGCGAAGCAGGCTATGAAATTGCCATGCCGAGTGAAAAGGCGGCAGACTTCTGGCGTGCGCTGGTACAAGCAGGTGTCAAACCTTGCGGTCTTGGCGCGCGCGACACGCTGCGTCTGGAAGCCGGCATGAACCTGTACGGTCAGGAGATGGACGAAGGCATTTCCCCGCTGGCGGCCAACATGGGCTGGACCATCGCGTGGGAACCTACTGACCGCGACTTTATCGGTCGGGAAGCGCTGGAAATGCAGCGTGAAAAAGGCCACGAACAGTTGGTCGGACTGGTGATGACCGAGAAAGGCGTACTGCGTAATGAACTGCCGGTGCGTTTCACCGATGCTTCCGGCAATCAGCAGGAAGGCATTATCACCAGCGGAACATTCTCCCCAACCCTGGGTTACAGCATCGCGCTGGCGCGTGTCCCTGCGGGTATTGGTGAGAATGCGATCGTACAGATCCGTAACCGCGAAATGCCGGTAAAAGTGACTAAACCTGTTTTTGTGCGTAACGGCAAAGCCGTCGCGTAATTCATCCTTTTTTGGAGATTGATTGATGAGCAACGTACCTGCAGAACTGAAATACAGCAAAGAACACGAATGGCTGCGCAAAGAAGCTGACGGCTCTTACACCGTTGGGATCACCGAACATGCTCAGGAGCTGTTAGGTGACATGGTTTTCGTTGACCTGCCCGAAGTTGGCGCAACCGTCAGCGCGGGCGATGACTGCGCCGTTGCGGAATCCGTAAAAGCGGCATCCGATATTTATGCGCCAGTAGGCGGTGAGATTGTTGCGGTTAACGACGCGCTCAGCGACTCCCCGGAACTGGTCAACAGCGAGCCGTATGCAGGGGGCTGGATCTTCAAAATCAAAGCCAGCGATGAAAGCGAAATTGAATCGCTGCTGGATGCGACTGCATATGAAGCTTTGTTAGAAGACGAATAAATACGCTTCATTCTTCACGTTGCAGGTGTGTTGGCTTTCTTGCACACCTCAGTTACTTACTGATGTAAGCTCCTGGGGATGTGCTGCGTCGCCGCCTTCCTGCAACGCGAATTTTTCGCGTATTCAGGTAAGTAGAGACACCTACGATTCACTGCACGTTTCAGGAACCATCGCCCATGACACAGACGTTAAGCCAGCTTGAAAATAGCGGCGCTTTCATTGAACGCCACATCGGACCGGACGCCGCGCAGCAGCAAGAGATGCTGAATGCGGTTGGCGCAGAGTCGTTAAACGCGCTGATCGGCCAGATTGTGCCGAAAGACATTCAGCTCGCAACCCCGCCACAGGTGGGCGAGGCGGCGACCGAATACGCTGCGCTGGCTGAATTAAAAGCCATCGCCGGGCGTAACAAGCGCTTCACGTCCTACATTGGCATGGGCTACACCGCCGTGCAGCTGCCACCGGTTATCCTGCGTAACATGCTGGAAAACCCGGGTTGGTACACCGCCTACACCCCGTATCAACCGGAAGTCTCCCAGGGCCGTCTGGAAGCACTGCTGAACTTCCAGCAGGTGACGCTGGATCTGACCGGCCTGGACATGGCTTCCGCTTCTCTGCTGGATGAAGCTACTGCTGCAGCTGAAGCCATGGCGATGGCCAAACGCGTCAGCAAACTGAAAAACGCTAACCGTTTCTTTGTGGCTGCTGATGTTCATCCGCAAACGCTGGACGTAGTGCGTACTCGTGCGCAAACTTTTGGTTTTGACGTCATTGTTGATGACGCGGCAAAAGCATTGGATCATCAGGATGTGTTCGGCGTGCTGTTGCAGCAGGTTGGCACCACCGGTGAAGTGCACGACTACAGCGCCCTGATGGCTGAGCTGAAATCCCGTAAAATAGTGGTCAGCGTCGCTGCCGACTTTATGGCGCTGGTACTGCTGACTGCACCGGGCAAACAGGGCGCGGATATCGTTTTCGGCTCTGCGCAACGCTTCGGCGTACCGATGGGCTACGGCGGCCCGCACGCGGCATTCTTTGCCGCTAAAGACGAATTCAAGCGCTCCATGCCAGGCCGTATTATCGGCGTCTCCAAAGATGCAGCGGGTAATACCGCCCTGCGCATGGCGATGCAGACTCGCGAACAGCATATCCGCCGCGAGAAAGCGAACTCCAACATTTGCACCTCGCAGGTTCTGCTGGCCAACATCGCCAGCCTGTATGCCGTTTATCATGGCCCGGTTGGCCTGAAACGCATCGCTAATCGCATCCATCGTCTGACCGATATTCTGGCAGCCGGTCTGCAACAGAAAGGATTGAAGCTGCGTCATGCGCACTACTTTGACACTTTGTGTGTTGAAGTGGCCGATAAGGCTGCGGTACTGGCGCGTGCTGAAGCAGCAGAAATCAACCTGCGTAGCGATATCCATAACGCGGTAGGTATTACGCTCGATGAAACCACCACCCGTGAAAACGTGGTGCAGTTGTTCAATGTTCTGCTGGGAGACAGCCACGGTCTGAACATCGAAACGCTGGACAAAGACGTGGCGCTCGACAGCCGTTCCATTCAGGACAGCATGCTGCGTGACGATGCGATCCTCAGCCATCCGGTGTTTAATCGCTATCACAGCGAAACCGAGATGATGCGTTACATGCACTCGCTGGAGCGCAAAGATCTGGCCCTGAACCAGGCAATGATCCCGCTGGGATCTTGCACCATGAAGCTGAACGCTGCCGCCGAGATGATCCCTATCACTTGGCCGGAATTCGCTGAACTGCATCCGTTCTGCCCGCCAGAGCAGGCAGAAGGTTATCACCAGATGATCGGCCAGCTTTCCGAATGGCTGGTAAAACTGACCGGTTATGACGCAGTCTGCATGCAGCCGAACTCCGGCGCGCAGGGCGAGTATGCGGGTCTGCTGGCGATTCGCCATTATCACGAAAGCCGTAACGAAGGCCATCGCGATATCTGTCTGATCCCGGCCTCTGCCCACGGTACCAACCCGGCCTCTGCACAGATGGCGGGTATGCAGGTAGTGGTTGTCGCCTGTGATAAAAACGGCAACATCGATCTTGGCGATCTGCGTGAAAAAGCGGCGCAGGCGGGTGAAAACCTCTCCTGCATCATGGTGACCTATCCCTCTACTCATGGCGTGTATGAAGAAACGATCCGTGAAGTGTGCGACGTTGTGCACCAGTTTGGCGGCCAGGTTTATCTTGATGGCGCGAACATGAATGCTCAGGTTGGGATCACCACACCGGGCTTTATCGGTGCCGATGTCTCACACCTTAACCTGCATAAAACATTCTGCATTCCGCACGGCGGCGGCGGCCCAGGTATGGGACCAATCGGTGTTAAATCGCATCTGGCGCCGTTCGTGCCGGGTCATAGCGTAGTACAGATTGAAGGGATGCTCACCCGTCAGGGCGCGGTTTCTGCGGCACCGTTCGGTAGCGCATCCATTCTGCCGATCAGTTGGATGTATATCCGTATGATGGGCGCAGAAGGTCTGAAGCAGGCAAGCCAGGTGGCGATCCTGAACGCTAACTACATTGCCAGCCGTCTGAAAGATGCCTATCCGGTGCTGTATACCGGTCGCGATGGTCGCGTGGCACATGAATGTATTCTCGACATTCGCCCACTGAAAGAAGAGACCGGCATCAGCGAACTGGATATTGCCAAGCGTCTGATCGATTACGGTTTCCATGCGCCGACCATGTCGTTCCCGGTAGCGGGTACGCTGATGGTGGAACCGACTGAATCGGAAAGCAAAGTGGAACTGGATCGCTTTATCAATGCGATGCTGGCAATCCGCGCAGAGATCGATCGCGTGAAAGCCGGTGAATGGTCGCTTACAGATAACCCGCTGGTTAACTCCCCGCACACGCAAAATGAGCTGGTCGCGGAGTGGAATCACGGTTACAGCCGCGAAATCGCCGTCTTCCCGGCGGGCGTAGCGAACAAATACTGGCCGACCGTGAAACGCCTTGATGACGTTTACGGTGACCGTAACCTGTTCTGCTCCTGCGTGCCGATGAGCGATTATCAGTAATCGACTGATTCAGCTATCTTTTAAAGGCGCTTCGGCGCCTTTATTTTTGGGGAGAATAGTGATGGCTATAGCACTGGTTACGGGAGGCAGTCGCGGTATTGGTCGGGCAACCGCGCTGCAGTTAGCGCTAGAGGGTTACACGGTCGCCGTTAACTTTCATCACAATATTCGTGCGGCAACGGAGGTGGTGAACAATATCGCCGCTACGGGAGGAAAGGCGTTTGCTCTGCGGGCCGATATCAGCGATGAAAGCCAGGTCGGGGCGATGTTTGAGTCCATTGACCGCGAGGGTGAGCCGCTGACTGCGCTGGTGAACAATGCCGGGATTTTGTTTGAACAGAGCACGGTGGAAAGCCTAACCGCTGAGCGTATTAATCGCGTCCTGGCGACTAATGTTACCGGCTATTTTCTGTGTTGTCGGGAAGCGGTAAAGCGCATGTCGTTTAAGCATGGCGGTCAGGGCGGGGCGATTGTGAATGTCTCTTCGGCGGCGTCACGGCTTGGCGCCCCGTTCGAATATGTTGATTATGCAGCCTCAAAAGGTGCGGTGGACACGCTTACCACCGGCCTCGCGTTGGAGGTTGCGGCGCAGGGGATACGCGTGAACTGCGTGAGACCCGGTCTTATCTACACGGAAATGCATGCGTCAGGCGGCGAGCCGGGAAGGGTGGATCGCGTGAAATCCATGTTGCCTATGCAGCGCGGCGGACAGCCGGAAGAGGTCGCGCAGGCGATAACCTGGCTGCTGAGTGAGAAGGCGTCTTACGTCACGGGCAGTTTTTTGGAGCTGGCCGGCGGGAAGTAATGCGTTGCTTGCCGGATGGCGGCGTAAATGTCTGCTCTGGTCTACAGGTACAGTTACCGTAAACCCGATAAGCGCAGCGCCATCCGGCAAAAAATTACAGATTCTCGCCGTTGCTGGCAATCACTGCTTTATACCACTCAAAACTTTTCTTACGCGAACGCGACATATCGCCGGTGCCGTCGTCGTGTTTGTTCACGTAGATAAAACCGTAGCGTTTGCTGTACTGGCCGGTGGTGAACGAGACGCAGTCGATGCAGCCCCACGGCGTGTAGCCCATCAGATCTACGCCGTCATACGTTACCGCTTTCATCATCTCTTCGACGTGGGCGCGCAGATAGTCGATGCGGTAGTCATCGTGGATGCTGCCGTCTTCTTCCACTTTGTCGTAAGCGCCAAATCCGTTTTCAACGATAAACAATGGCTTCTGATAACGCTCGTACAGTTCGCATAAGGCGTAACGCAGGCCGACCGGATCAATCTGCCAGCCCCAGTCGGATGCTTTGACGTGCGGGTTCGGCACGCTGCCCTCAAAACCGGAAATAGCATCGCCGCTACCGCCTTCCGCTTTTACCGCGTTGGTCATGTAGTAACTAAATCCGAGATAGTCGCAGGTGCCTTCACGCAGGATTTGTTCATCGCCAGCTTCCATTCGAATATTGAATTCGCGGCGCTCCCACTCGTTCAGTACATAAGATGGATAGTAGCCGCGCAGTTGAACGTCGGTGAATACATAGCGTTCACGCATTGATTCCTGCGCGAACATCACATCTTCAGGCTTACAGGAGTACGGGTATAGCGGGACCATTGCCAGCATGCAGCCGACTTTCATTTCAGGGTTGATGCGACGTGCGGCTTTCACCGCCAGAGCGCTGGCCACGAACTGGTGGTGCAGCACCTGGTACATAGTCTCTTCCGGGTTTTCATGCTCGGTATACACCACGCCGGAGCAGCAATAGCCAAACAGCGGTGCACGCCAGTTACGCTGGTTGTTGATCTCGTTGAAGGTCATCCAGTATTTGACCTTGTGCTTGTAGCGCTCAAAGACCACTTCAGCAAAACGGACAAAGAAATCAACGACTTTACGATTGGTCCAGCTACCGTACTGTTGAACCAGGTGTAGCGGCATTTCGAAGTGGGAAAGGGTGATGACCGGTTCGATATTGTACTTCAGCAGTTCATCAAACATGTCGTCGTAGAATTTTAGCCCTTCTTCGTTTGGCTGGGTTTCGTCCCCTTTGGGGAAGATACGGGTCCAGGCAATTGACGTACGGAAGCATTTGAAGCCCATCTCGGCAAACAGCTTAATGTCTTCTTTGTAATGACCGTAAAAATCGACGGCTTCGTGGTTGGGGTAGTACTTACCTGGCACGACGTCCTGAGTGATTTCTCGCGGAACGCCGTGTGCCCCCCCGGTCAGTACGTCGCAAATGCTGGGCCCTTTGCCACCTTTATTCCAGCCGCCTTCAACCTGATGCGCCGCAACCGCGCCGCCCCATAAAAAATCGTTTGGTAAGGTAAGTTTTTTCATCTGCGCTCAGTCTCAAATTAATACAATCTGATTTTGAGTCTAACAAAGGAAAGATAAATGTCACGATATAACAAAATAGCGTTAATGTGATTTGTTACATCAAAAAAACATATTGTTTTTTTACGCTATTCTTTTCGCCAGCTTGCGACCGAGTGATTCCAGAATATAAATAACGGGGATCTGCGTGGTTATATCGTATACCCCGGCAATGCGTGTCTGTGGAACGTGCCAGGAGAGATTAAAGTCGGCAAGTTTCGCGAGGCGCGAATGTTCATGGCTGGTGACCGACAGAACCTTACAGTTATGCAGACTGAACTGGCTGGCAAAGCGTAGGATCTCTTCGGTTTCTCCAGAAACGGAAAGCACGATCGCCAGCGCGTTTCTGGCCATATCATTAGTTACCGGGAAATAAGGGTCATCGATGTGGTTACTGAATTTTCCGACGTTTGAGAAAAAACGTGCGCCATATTTTGCCAGGGCTCCGGATGTTCCCGCCCCGACGAATATAATACGCTCGGAAGATAATATAATATCAACAGCCTGATCGAGTAGTTTGTCGAACTCGTCGTTATTAACGCCTTTAAAGAAGCTGATAATTTCGCTGGCACCGAAATTAGCCTGTTGCGGTTCATTCTGCTCTAAATATAATTTGAAGCGTACGCGAAATTCTGAGTAACCTTCACACTTAAGCTTGCGGCAAAAGCGCAGTACGGTGGTGGTGGAAACGCCCACGGCATCAGCCAGTTCGCGAATGGTCATGTACATGACTTTGTCACGGTTTTTGATGACATAGTTGTAGACCAGCATCTCAAGATTGTTGAGACTGGCGATGGCAGCGTGGGAGAACATACTCACAATGGCAAAACTCACTCATCAGACTTCATCTACAGGGAATAATAACATGCAGCCAAATGACATCACTTTTTTTCAGCGTTTCCAGGATGACATTCTGGCCGGACGCAAAACCATTACGATTCGTGACGAGTCCGAATCACACTTCAAAGCCGGTGACATTCTACGGGTTGGGCGCTTCGAAGATGAGGGGTACTTCTGCACGATTGAGGTTGTTGGCACCTCAACCGTCACGCTGGATACGCTGACGGAGAAACATGCTCGCCAGGAAAACATGACGCTAGAAGAACTTAAACACGTGATTGCCGAGATTTACCCGGATCAAACACAATTTTATGTGATTGATTTTAAATGCCTTTGATTTTAAAGGTAACGCCTGTTAGCTGAATATTAAAATATAACATCATGATTTTTATGGATTATTATTTAGTTGGCAAATATTTTAGCTAACAGGTGTTCACTGGAACCATTCTCAGTTACGCTAGAGGAGCAATCACGATAGTGTTCGTTTCTCGGGAGTAAAATATGGTTCAGAAGCCATTAATTGCGCAGGGATATTCGCTGGCAGAGGAAATAGCCAATAGCATCAGTCACGGTATCGGGCTGGTGTTTGGGATTGTCGGACTGGTATTGTTGCTGGTTCAGGCAGTGGATACCAACGCCAGCGCCATGGCGATAACCAGCTATAGCCTGTATGGCGGCAGCATGATCCTGCTGTTCCTCGCCTCAACTTTATATCACGCGATCCCCCATCAAAGAGCGAAAGTCTGGCTGAAAAAGTTCGACCACTGCGCGATTTATCTGCTGATTGCCGGGACCTACACGCCATTTCTGCTGGTGGGGCTGGATTCGCCGCTGGCACATGGACTGATGATTGTTATCTGGAGCCTGGCGCTGCTCGGTATTTTATTCAAACTGACCATTGCGCACCGGTTTAAGGTTCTGTCGCTGGTAACCTACCTGGCGATGGGCTGGCTATCGCTGATTGTGGTGTATCAACTGGCGGTTAAGCTGGCGGTGGGTGGTGTGACGTTGCTGGCAGTTGGTGGTGTGGTGTATTCGCTGGGCGTTATTTTCTACGTCTGTAAGCGCATTCCATACAACCATGCGATCTGGCACGGCTTTGTGCTGGGTGGCAGCGTTTGCCATTTCCTGGCGATCTACCTGTACGTGGGGCAGGCGTAATTATCATTACCCAGCAGTGCTGTGCTTACCGGGTCTTTAAAACGCGCGACCCGGTAAGATAAAGTCACCACCCGGCGATTTACTCTTCCAGCGAATACGGCAGCGGTACGATATGCAGCGTTTTCGCGTCGTCACGAACGCGGAACACGCTGTCGGCTTCCATGTCGTTATTCATCACAACCTGCACCAGTACCTGTCCATCCGCCAGTTGCACCGCGGCGAGTACGGTGCCGGTACGACGCCAGTTCTCACCCATTTTCAGCTCCAGGTCTTCACCTGCTTCCGGTACCCGACTGGCCGCACCTGCCAGCGTCCACATGGCACGTTTGTTGGCTCCGCGAAATTTTGCGCGAGCAACCATTTCCTGACCGGTATAGCAGCCTTTTTTAAAGCTGATTCCGCCCAGAGCCTGCAGATTGGTGGCTTGCGGAATAAACTGCGCGCTGTTGGCAGTATCAATCACCGGAATACCTGCTTCGATATCCAGCGCCAGCCACTGTTGGCTGTTATTTAACTCCGCTTCACCGCGCAGCTTCTCTACCAGGGTTTCCGCCGTTGCAATATCAACGATCAGCAGGAAACGCTCAGCGGGATGTTCGAACCACAATATGGTGGAAGAACCTTCAGTAATGACCTGCTTATCGCTGTTTGGTAATTCGCTAAAGAGATTGGCCAGCGCAGCACGCGCCTGGAATCCCGCGACGCCCAGCAGTACGCGCTCGTCGTCCGGGGCAATCGCCACTTTCGAGAAGACTGCATATTTTTTCAGTTCGGTGAGCTGCGCATCGCGCAGATTACGGCGCTCAAGCCATGCAAAACCGTCACCCTGGCGGAACAGACGCAGGTTGCTCCACATTTTACCTTTGGCGTCACAATGTGCTGCCAACACGTGCTGATGCTCAGTCATCTGGCTGACATCCGCTGTGACCTGACCCTGAATATACTTCTCACTGTCGACACCGGTGATGGTGGCGAGCGCCCATTCATCGAGCGTCATTAGCGTCAGAGGCAAGCGCGTTGACGCGAAAGGCTGGCGAGGAGGAAAAGATATAAAAGCCATAATTAATGTCCTGATTTGCTTAACGCAGTGATAATGACTAATGGTAAAAGAGCTATGGCCCATTGCAAGCGGTTTAAACAGGCTATTTGTGCCATATATTAAGCTTTGCGAGGAGACATCCAAAAATGCTGAATCCTTTGACTTAATGTGGTTTTATTTAGCGAGCACGCTTCCGTTTACTGATATTCCCGTAAATATGAGGGAAAAACACGTTACAATAGCGGGATACTTCGTTTTCGCGAGATAGGAAGAAGAACATGGATATTAACAACAAAGCACGTATTCATTGGGCATGCCGTCGCGGTATGCGTGAGCTGGACATCTCGATCATGCCGTTTTTCGAACATGAATATGACAGCTTAAGTGATGAAGAAAAACGTATCTTTATCCGTCTGCTAGAATGTGATGATCCAGACTTATTTAACTGGTTGATGAATCATGGGAAACCGGCTGATGCTCAGCTAGAGCAGATGGTGCGACTTATCCAGACACGGAATCGGGAACGTGGTCCAGTGGCAATCTGATTTACGCGTTTCATGGCGCGCGCAATGGCTTTCGCTGCTCATTCATGGGCTGGTGGCGGTATTTATATTATTGATGCCCTGGCCATTGAGCTACACCCCATTATGGCTGGTTCTGCTCTCTCTGGTGGTGTTCGATAGCGTCCGTAGCCAGCGCCGAATCAATGCCTGTCAGGGCGAGATTCGGCTGTTGATGGACGGTCGTCTGCGCTGGCAAGGGCAAGAGTGGACTATTGCTAGCGCACCCTGGATGGTCAAAACAGGCATGATGCTGCGTTTACGTTCCGATGCCGGAAAACGTCAGCATTTGTGGCTGGCGGCAGACAGTATGGATGACGCGGAGTGGCGGGATTTGCGGCGGTTAATACTGCAACAGGCGAAGCAGGGATAATGCTGATGAATGCCTGATGGCGTGCAGCGTTAAGGTCTACGGTTCGGTGCGACATGTAGGCCGGATATGGCGTTTACGCCTACATCCGGCAAAATGGTTATCAGGACCAGTGTTCGGCCATTTCACCAAGGATTTGCTCGCACCAGGCCTGAATGCGTTCATCGCTGAGATCGTACTGGTTTGTTTCATCCAGTGCCAGGCCAACAAACAGCTGTCCATCGGCAATGACGGGCTTATCGCTGGTAAATTCATACCCTTCGGTTGGCCAGTAACCAACAAATTTTACGCCTTTGGTGACCAGTTTATCGTGCAGCATACCCAGCGCATCCAGGAACCATTCACCGTATCCCAACTGATCGCCCATACCGTAAAGCGCAACAATTTTGCCTTCCAGGTTGAGGTCGTCCAGTTGCTCCCAGACCGCTTCCCAGTCCTCTTGGATTTCACCGAAATCCCAGGTTGGGATGCCTAAAATGAGCACGTCATACTGCTCCATTAAGGTCGGGGAATCATCTTTGAGGTTGTGCAGTGTCACCAGTTCGGGACCCAGGATATCGCGGATTTTTTCTGCTGCCATTTCGGTATAGCAGGTGCTGGAACCGTAAAAAAGACCCATGTTCATGACGTAAACATCTCAATTCTGCTGTAGCGTTGCGGGTAGTGTAACAGAATCGCCGCATTCTCGGCACAATGAGGCATAATGCATCAAAAATGAGAGTGAAATAAGGGGCGCGAGTGGAACAGGATCTGGCGCGCATCGAGCAGTTTCTTGATGCCCTGTGGCTGGAACGAAATCTGGCGGAAAACACGCTAAGTGCGTATCGTCGCGATCTGACCATGCTTGTTGAATGGCTACATCACCGCGGCGCCTCGCTTGCGACCGCGCAGAGTGATGACCTGCAAGCATTGTTGGCTGAGCGGATGGATGGGGGATATAAAGCCACCAGTTCCGCACGCTTGCTCAGTGCAATGCGGCGTTTTTTTCAGCATCTGTACCGTGAAAAATATCGCGAAGATGACCCCAGCGCCTCGCTTGCATCACCTAAACTTCCGCAGCGTCTGCCCAAAGATCTCAGCGAAGCACAGGTCGAACGACTTCTGCAGGCGCCGCTGATAGAACAACCGCTGGAACTTCGCGACAAAGCCATGCTGGAAGTATTGTATGCCACAGGCCTGCGCGTGTCTGAACTGGTGGGGCTGACGATGAGTGACGTCAGCCTGCGTCAGGGCGTGGTTCGGGTGATCGGTAAAGGTAATAAAGAGCGCCTTGTCCCGTTAGGTGAGGAGGCGGTGTACTGGCTGGAAACGTACCTGGAGCATGGGCGTCCGTGGTTGCTCAACGGTGTATCAATAGATGTGCTGTTTCCCAGCCAGCGGGCGCAACAGATGACTCGCCAAACCTTTTGGCATCGTATCAAACACTATGCTGTGTTGGCTGGAATCGACAGCGAAAAGCTGTCCCCGCACGTCCTGCGGCATGCGTTTGCCACGCATCTGCTCAACCATGGCGCTGATCTGCGCGTGGTGCAGATGCTACTGGGGCATAGCGACCTCTCGACAACGCAGATTTATACTCATGTCGCAACGGAGCGCTTGCGGCAACTACATCAACAGCATCACCCGCGAGCGTGAGTGCTGACAGGAAAGGATAGGTTATGAAAAAACGTTTTATGATGTTCACCCTGCTGGCGACGGCGTTTTCCGGCATGGTACATGCAGACGATGCGGCGATTCGCCAGTCATTAGCGAAGCTGGGTGTTAAGAGTACCGAGATTCAGTCTGCTCCGGTTGCGGGCATGAAAACTGTACTGACCAATAGCGGCGTGTTGTACGTTACCGAAGACGGTAAACATATTATTCAGGGACCGATGTATGACGTGAGCGGTGCAAGCCCGGTAAACGTTACCAACCAACTGCTGATGAAGCATTTGAACGCGCTGGAAAACGAGATGATCGTCTACAAAGCGCCGCAGGAAAAACACGTCATTACCGTTTTCACCGACATCACCTGTGGCTACTGCCACAAGCTGCATGAAGAGATGAAAGACTACAATGCGTTAGGGATCACCGTACGCTATCTGGCCTTCCCTCGTCAGGGACTGGAAAGCCAGGCCGAGCAGGACATGAAATCTATCTGGTGTGCGAAGGACAAAAACAAAGCCTTTGACGACGCCATGGCTGGCAAAGATGTGAAGCCTGCGACCTGCAATGTGGACATCGCTAACCACTACGCGCTGGGCGTACAGTTTGGCGTCAGCGGTACGCCGGCGATTGTGCTGAGCAATGGCTATGTAGTGCCTGGCTATCAGGGCCCGAAAGAGATGAAAGAATTCCTCGACGCACATGCAAAACAAACCAGCGGTAAATAATTCGCGTGAAACAACAGATACAACTTCGTCGGCGTGAAGCCGACGAGACCGCCGAGCTACCTGCCGACTTGCCGCCATTGCTGCGCCGTTTATACGCCAGCCGTGGCGTGCGCAGCGCGCAGGAGCTTGAGCGTAGTGTGAAAGGCATGCTGCCGTGGCAGCATTTGAACGGTGTCGAAAAAGCGGTTGAAATCCTCTATAACGCTTTTCGCGAAGGAACCCGAATCATCGTGGTCGGCGATTTTGACGCCGATGGCGCGACCAGCACCGCGCTCAGCATTCTGGCGATGCGCGCGTTGGGCTGCAGTAACGTGGACTACCTGGTGCCTAATCGTTTTGAAGACGGTTATGGCTTAAGCCCGGAAGTTGTTGATCAGGCCCATGCCCGGGGCGCTCAGCTGATTGTCACCGTCGACAACGGCATCTCGTCCCACGCGGGTGTTGAACATGCCAGAACGCTGGGGATCCCGGTCGTTGTGACCGATCACCATCTGCCTGGGGACACGCTGCCGGGCGCTGAAGCGATCATCAATCCTAACCTCCACGATTGTGAATTCCCGTCTAAATCGCTTGCTGGCGTTGGCGTGGCCTTCTATCTGATGCTGGCGCTGCGCACCTTCCTGCGTGACAAAGGCTGGTTTGATGAACGAGGAATTGCGCCGCCGAACCTGGCGGATTTGCTCGATCTGGTTGCGCTTGGCACGGTGGCCGACGTGGTCCCGCTGGATGCCAATAACCGCATTCTGACGTGGCAAGGCTTAAGCCGTATTCGTGCCGGAAAGTGCCGCCCTGGTATAAAAGCGCTGCTGGAGATTTCCAATCGCGACCCACTCAAATTGGCTGCCAGTGATTTAGGTTTTGCTCTCGGACCACGGCTGAATGCAGCGGGGCGTCTGGACGATATGTCCGTTGGCGTGGCGCTGTTGCTGTGCGACAACATTGGTGAAGCACGCGTGCTGGCCAATGAGCTGGACGCACTCAACCAGACGCGTAAAGAGATCGAGCAGGGTATGCAGGCGGAAGCGCTGACTCTGTGTGAAAAGCTGGAACGCAGTAGCGATACGCTACCAGGCGGTCTGGCGATGTACCATCCCGAGTGGCATCAAGGAGTGGTGGGGATTCTGGCATCGCGTATTAAAGAGCGCTTTCACCGTCCGGTAATTGCGTTTGCCCCGGCCGGTGACGGTACGCTGAAAGGCTCCGGGCGCTCGATTCAGGGGCTACACATGCGCGATGCGCTGGAGCGCCTGGACACTCTTCATCCAGGTATGATCCTCAAGTTTGGCGGTCACGCTATGGCGGCGGGTTTGTCGCTGGAAGAGGCGCAGTTTGAGCGTTTCCAGCAGCGTTTCGGCGAACTGGTAACCGAGTGGCTGGACCCCGCCTTACTGCAGGGCGAAGTGGTGTCTGACGGTGCTCTGAGCGCGGCGGAGATGACCATGGAGGTCGCGCAAATGCTGCGTGATGCCGGACCGTGGGGACAAATGTTCCCGGAACCACTGTTTGACGGGCATTTCCGTCTGCTCCAGCAGCGTCTGGTCGGTGAGCGTCATCTGAAGGTGATGGTGGAGCCCGTCGGTGGTGGACCGTTGCTGGACGGTATTGCGTTTAACGTTGATACCACCTGCTGGCCGGATAACGGTGTTCGCGAAGTTCAGCTTGCCTACAAACTGGATATTAATGAGTTTCGCGGCAACCGCAGCCTGCAGATTATAATCGATAATATCTGGCCACTTTAGCGTCACTTTACACAAAATCATTCAAGCTGCATCGAGGCGGCAAGTGGATGAGTCTCCATAAGCGTACGAGCAGTACGTGACTGGGGCGAAATCGCGCAGCCAACAAAGAGGCAGCTTGAAGGATGATGTGTATATTCGCTATAAAAAAGGGTGTGGATTAGTTACAATCCCGCTCTTATAACCGCATTTTGACTAGTCCAATAAAAGAAATCAGACAATGTTTGAAATTAATCCGGTAAATAACCGCATTCAGGACCTCACGGAGCGCTCTAACGTTCTTAGGGGGTATCTTTGACTATGATGCCAAGAAAGAGCGTCTGGAAGAAGTAAACGCCGAGCTGGAACAGCCGGACGTATGGAACGAACCCGAACGCGCGCAGGCGCTGGGTAAAGAGCGTTCCTCCCTCGAGGCCATCGTTGATACGCTCGATCAGATGAGCCAGGGCCTGGAAGATGTCTCCGGCCTGCTGGAACTGGCTGTAGAAGCCGACGACGAAGAAACCTTTAACGAAGCCGTAGCAGAACTTGATACGCTGGAAGATAAGCTGGCCCAGTTGGAATTCCGTCGTATGTTCTCCGGTGAATATGATAGCGCAGATTGCTATCTCGATATTCAGGCTGGCTCCGGCGGTACGGAAGCACAGGACTGGGCAAGCATGCTGATGCGTATGTACCTGCGTTGGGCTGAAGCGCGCGGCTTTAAGACTGAAATTATTGAAGAATCTGAAGGTGAAGTGGCGGGTATTAAATCCGTGACCATCAGAATTGCTGGCGAATATGCTTACGGTTGGCTGCGTACTGAAACCGGTGTACATCGCCTGGTGCGTAAAAGCCCGTTCGACTCCGGCGGTCGTCGCCATACGTCGTTCAGCTCTGCGTTTGTCTACCCGGAAGTTGACGATGATATTGATATCGATATCAACCCGGCGGACCTGCGTATTGACGTTTACCGCGCTTCTGGTGCGGGCGGTCAGCACGTTAACCGTACCGAATCTGCGGTGCGTATCACCCACATCCCGACTGGGATTGTGACGCAGTGTCAGAACGACCGTTCCCAGCACAAGAACAAAGACCAGGCCATGAAGCAGATGAAAGCGAAGCTTTATGAACTGGAAATGCAGAAGAAGAATGCCGAGAAACAGGCGATGGAAGATACTAAATCAGATATCGGCTGGGGTAGCCAGATTCGTTCTTATGTCCTTGATGACTCCCGCATCAAAGATCTGCGTACTGGGGTTGAAACCCGCAACACGCAGGCGGTGCTGGATGGCAGCCTGGATCAATTTATCGAAGCAAGTTTGAAAGCAGGGTTATGAGGAACCAACATGTCTGAACAACACGTACAGGGCGCTGACGCGGTAGCCGACCTTAACAATGAACTGAAAACGCGCCGTGAGAAGCTGGCGAGCCTGCGCGAGCAGGGGATCCCCTTCCCGAACGATTTCCGTCGCGATCATACCTCAGACCAACTGCATGCTGACTTCGACGCGAAAGAAAATGAAGAGCTGGAAGCGCTGAACATTGAGGTTTCCGTTGCTGGCCGTATGATGACCCGCCGTATTATGGGTAAAGCATCATTCGTTACGCTGCAGGATGTTGGCGGCCGCATTCAGCTGTACGTTGCTCGCGACGATCTGCCGGAAGGCGTCTACAACGAGCAGTTCAAAAAATGGGATCTGGGCGATATCCTCGGCGCGAAAGGTAAGTTGTTCAAGACCAAGACCGGTGAGCTGTCTATCCACTGTACCGAGCTGCGTCTGCTGACGAAAGCGTTGCGCCCATTGCCGGATAAATTCCACGGTCTGCAGGATCAGGAAGCGCGCTATCGTCAACGCTACCTGGACCTCATCTCTAACGATGAATCCCGCAATACCTTTAAAGTGCGTTCACAGATTATGGCGGGTATCCGTCAGTTCATGGTTGGTCGTGGCTTTATGGAAGTAGAAACCCCGATGATGCAGGTGATCCCAGGCGGGGCGGCAGCGCGTCCGTTTATCACCCATCATAACGCGCTGGATCTGGACATGTACCTGCGTATCGCGCCGGAACTGTACCTCAAGCGCCTGGTGGTTGGCGGCTTCGAACGCGTATTCGAAATTAACCGTAACTTCCGTAACGAAGGCATCTCTGTTCGCCATAATCCAGAGTTCACCATGATGGAACTCTACATGGCTTATGCGGACTACAAAGATCTGATCGAACTGACCGAATCGCTGTTCCGTACGCTGGCGCAGAACGTTCTGGGAACGACTGAAGTGCCTTACGGCGAAGAAGTCTTTGACTTTGGTAAGCCGTTCGAAAAACTGACGATGCGCGAAGCGATTCAGAAATACCGTCCGGAAACCAACATGGCCGATCTGGATAACTTCGATTCTGCAAAAGCGATTGCGGAATCTATCGGCATCAAAGTTGAGAAGAGCTGGGGTCTGGGCCGTATCGTGACCGAAATCTTTGAAGAAGTTGCAGAAGCGCACCTGATTCAACCGACCTTCATTACCGAGTACCCGGCAGAAGTTTCTCCGCTGGCGCGTCGTAATGATGAAAATCCGGAAATCACCGATCGCTTCGAATTCTTCATTGGCGGACGTGAAATCGGTAACGGCTTCAGCGAGCTGAACGATGCAGAAGATCAGGCGCAGCGTTTCCAGGATCAGGTTAATGCCAAAGATGCAGGTGACGACGAAGCGATGTTCTACGACGAAGACTATGTTACCGCTCTGGAACACGGTCTGCCGCCGACTGCGGGCCTGGGCATTGGTATCGACCGTATGGTTATGCTGTTCACAAACAGCCATACTATCCGCGACGTAATCCTGTTCCCGGCAATGCGCCCGGTTAAGTAAGATGTGAAATGCCGGATGGCGGCTGATGCCTTATCAGGCCTACAATGCGTTATGTAGGCCTGATGGGCGTAGCCCCGTCAGGCAATCAATTCCCGTTGGCAAACTTGCGCAGTAACTCTCGCGCCTTAACGTCTGAAACCTGCATTACCATCCACGGGCTAAAAGCCCACGGCGTCGCGTCAATCCCGCTTAAAACATCCTCAAGATTGCTCCACTGGAAATCCATCACTTCATCTGGGTTTAGCTGTAGCTCACTGACGATATGTGCGGCATAAACCGGGCATACTTCGTTTTCCACTATTCCACTCGGGTCCGTGGCGCAATAACGAAAATCAGCATACACGGGGCTGAGCGAGTCGATGTCTGCACCCAGCTCGAAGCTAGCCCGGCGGATAATAGCGGCTTCGGTGCTTTCACCCAATTGCGGGTGACCGCAGACAGAGTTGGTCCAGACGCCTGGCCAGGCTTTTTTGTGCAGCGAACGGCGGGTGACCAGCAGTTGACCCTGCTCGTTAAATATCCAGCATGAGAAAGCAGAGTGCAGGGGGGTTGTGGCGGTATGCGCCGCATACTTTTCCAGTGTTCCACAGGGCTGGCCCTGCTCATTCAATAAAATGACATGTTCCTGTCGCATAGCGTCCACCATCAATCTTAAGCATTCACATTATATGCTTTATTAAGTCAGAATGATTAACAGAGGGTGTGAAATGCCAGAGTCGACGCTTCGTTGCGCGATATGATTTGGCATCCGGTTTCTGGCTGCTATGATAAAGCGTCTGAAAATGTTGCGAGGTATTGTTTTGAGTGCAGGACGCCTGAAGAAAAATGGCCTGAGTATCGCGATGCTGCTGTGTGTCGGTCTGCTGTTAGCTGGCTGTTCCGGGAGCAAGTCGTCTGATACAGGAAGTTATTCCGGCTCCGTGTATACCGTGAAGCGGGGAGATACGCTATACCGTATTTCGCGCGCCACCGGGACCAGCGTAAAAGAGCTTGCACGCCTGAATAATATTTCACCGCCCTATACCATTGAAGTGGGGCAAAAGCTGAAGGTCAGCGGCGGCGCGAAAACCAGTTCAGGCTCTGGCAAAACAACGACGAAATCCTCAACCAAAACGGCGGCGGTCAGACCATCTTCGTCCGTACCGCAATCCTCCTGGCCACCGGTCGGACAGCGTTGCTGGCAGTGGCCTGCCAGCGGTAAAGTGATTCTGCCTTATTCAACCGCGGACGGCGGCAATAAAGGCATTGATATCTCAGCTGCGCGCGGTACGCCGATTTATGCCGCCGGAGCCGGGAAGGTGGTTTATGTCGGTAATCAGCTACGGGGCTACGGTAATCTCATTATGATTAAGCACAGTGAGGACTACATCACTGCGTATGCGCATAATGACACCATGTTGGTGAACAACGGTCAAAACGTGAAAGCCGGGCAGAAGATCGCGACGATGGGCAGCTCGGATGCGACCACGGTGCGGCTGCATTTCCAGATCCGCTATCGGGCGACGGCTATCGATCCGCTGCGTTATTTGCCACCAAAGGGCAGTAAGCCAAAATGCTGACGGTGAATTAATCGCCAGTCAGTCAGTTAGTCCCTTGCCAAGGAGAGCGTAAGGTTTATAATCCCTTACGCACTCCAATGCGGGCGTAGTTCAATGGTAGAACGAGAGCTTCCCAAGCTCTATACGAGGGTTCGATTCCCTTCGCCCGCTCCACGACTTACTTCTCACTGACTCTCCTGATTCAATTATCCTTCGTAATCTCAATGTGTTTCTTTGTTTAACGGTCAGACAGACTCAATGCACGACTATGCAGGCTAAAGCGATTGTGGGAGACGATAGGCTCCCCTGGCAGGAGATACCTCATATGAAACTAACTATCCACAGGGGCCAAAGAGAAATCTTTGACGCTCTCGGATAGTAGAGCCTTGTATATGTTGGTTAATCCTTTCAATTCGCGATACTGGTGTCTTAAATATCGCATTTCCCCCCCGTGGTACAAAAAATCAACTATCAATCAATTGAATTTATTTAAGAAATTTTAAGAAGTATGTTTGATTATCTGTCTGAAAATATATCAACGTTAATACAGGTCACGTAGTTAATTGTTAGATTATAATTCCAAAGTTATCTTTATTTAACACGATATAAGATTGGTCATTCTTCATAAATAAGTAATATAGTCTTTTTGTAGGTCAATTTTCTCTAATCGGCAGTAACAGGTTTTAAATGGTTTAGACTTGGTATGATTTTACCTGGATAAACATGGTGACATCTATTTTGTTAAAAATATCTTCAGGAGTTTAATCACTGCTGATAATTTCTTAGGGTGACTAGTTTTGTTCTCATTATCCGGTCACGAAATCATGTAGATACACAAAAATATACGAGTCAGTTTAGTACTTTGTACCATTTTGAATGCTTGCTATGCCCGGGGGCTCGTTAGCCTTGTGTATATTATGTCATTGTTGTTGAAAAATATAGCAAATATAGTTAGATAGACTTCAGTTGTACTGATTAAAATCTCACACGGTATAGCTAAGAATTTAAAGGTAGAGACATGGGTGACAATTCAGTCAGGCTACCTTTAACCCCAGTATGTATGCTGGTAATTTGTAAGAAAATGTTTCCTTGTGTTTTGAGAATTTTCTCATTTTGAATAAAAGATGAAAGTGCGGTTTCACAGGTAGTGCTAATAATACAACCAATAATCGTATTAAAATGCCGATATCCATTAGTAATTCAAATCTAAGAATGAGTGATTGATAGCTTTTAGCTATGAATGGCGAGGGGTTGATATCACATCCTTGTTGTGTAAAAGTTCATCTCATGTATTTAGCAATATTAATAAAATCAATTACTCGATTGTTAGGTATTTTTTAGAGGGGCGGTGTGCTTAAAAGTAGACACTTACCTTTCCATGGATGAAATAGAGTTTTTTGAGGTTATGGAGGCTTCATGAAGTATCAACATTTCTGGCCACCTAATGATATTTACTTTGGGGGTGGTGCCGCTAGTGTTATTGATGAAATGTCACTGATTACAAACGAAAGAAATTATTTATTCGTGAATCTTAATCAATATAGCTTACGTAGCACCTTGGTTTTTTTCTCACGGAATAAAAATATCAATAAAATCATAATCATCATTTCCAGCTCACGGTTGATGCCTTTGGCTCTTTTTTGGTTGGATAATATCAAAAATGTTATTGCTGTTTTCGATACCTCAACATCTGTGTCGGAGATGATTAAGAAAATAAGCCTATATCGACGAAATGGTGACAAGATAACGGCAGGGCGAAGGGAA
Source organism: Citrobacter sp. 506 (assembly GCF_050434985.1). Lineage (NCBI taxonomy): Bacteria > Pseudomonadati > Pseudomonadota > Gammaproteobacteria > Enterobacterales > Enterobacteriaceae > Citrobacter > Citrobacter sp. 506. The sequence goes on along the minus strand of NZ_JBNDJN010000004.1, from coordinate 57,317 downwards.
TGTAACTTTAAGATTAGCAACAAAGATATCATGAAGATGAAGTACTTCTTAACCGAAAGCGGTATGGAGGAGCTTCAGGATAGATTTATGAACTCGCCGTCAACATTGTATCGTTGGAGAAAAGAGATCGCCCTTAAATTCGGCGTGCGAGACCCTCGATATCTTCTATTGCCAGAATAAAATGCTATGCGTTTTCTCATTAAGAATTACAATTAAAGATCCGATCTTTAATTGTTGTTTTAGAACGGATACTGCATACGACCTCCATTTAACTAAAATTAGGAAATATAAAATTTCTAGCCTTGCTTAGACTAGAAACTGTCGTGATTTCGATAAGAATAGATACGCTGGCTAAGAACGTCAGGGGCGGTAGCGTTCCAGAAAACATCTGGGATTTATTTAAAGTTAATAATTATTAAATAAGGGACTTATCAGTAATGATCAGCAAAGATGATGTAAAAATTGCCATTATTGGACTCGGGTATGTTGGCTTACCATTGGCTGCTGAATTTGGGAAAATTCGTCAGGTGGTTGGTTTTGATGTTAATCATAAACGTATACTCGAGCTAAAAGAAGGGATCGATGTCAATCTCGAAACCACAGAAGAAGAGCTACGTGATGCTCGCCATCTGACGTTTACCTCATCAATTGATGAAATCAGAGAATGCAATTTTTACATCATTACCGTCCCGACGCCGATCAACGATTATAAGCAACCAGATCTCACCCCTTTGATTATGGCAAGTGAAACTGTTGGCAAAGTACTGAGGCCGGGGGATATCGTGGTGTATGAATCTACGGTATATCCAGGGTGTACTGAAGAAGAATGCGTGCCGATCCTTGAGCGTATGTCAGCGATGACATTTAACAAAGACTTCTTTGTCGGATATAGCCCAGAGCGCATCAATCCCGGCGATAAAAAATATCGTCTGACAACTATCAAGAAAATCACCTCTGGTTCAACTGCAGAAACGGCCTGTCTGGTTGATGAGATCTATCGACAGATCATCACGGCAGGAACGTACAAAACGGAAAGCATTAAGATCGCGGAAGCGGCAAAGGTGATTGAAAATACCCAACGCGATCTCAATATCGCGCTGGTAAATGAATTGGCGATTATCTTTAACCGATTAGAGATTGACACTGAAGCCGTACTGCGAGCAGCGGGAAGTAAATGGAACTTCCTGCCATTCCGTCCTGGACTGGTTGGTGGTCACTGCATTGGCGTCGATCCCTATTATCTGACTCATAAATCTCAGGGCATCGGTTACTATCCGGAAATTATCCTCGCGGGTCGTCGACTGAACGATAATATGGGTAACTATGTTTCGGGACAGTTGATCAAAGCCATGATCAAAAAAGGGATTAATGTTGAGGGTTCTAACGTTCTGATTCTGGGGTTCACCTTTAAAGAAAACTGCCCGGATATCAGGAATACCCGCATTATCGATGTTGTAAAAGAGTTGGGCAATTACAGCTGTAATGTTGATATTTTTGACCCTTGGGTGGATGCTGAGGAAGTCGAAGAGGAATACGGGATTATACCTGTATCGGAAATCAAGGCGGCTTCTTATGATGCCATTATTGTTGCCGTTGGCCATGAGCAGTTTAAGAAGATGGGGAGTACTGATATTCGTGGCTTTGGAAAAGATAAACATGTGCTTTATGATTTGAAGTATATCCTTTCGCCTGAGCAGTCAGATGTGAGGTTATAATCATGACAGCCTATGATGAATTAAAAATACAACTCGTTCTTGAACCAAAACGTTGGCTTATTACTGGCGTAGCAGGTTTTATCGGCTCTGGATTATTAGAAGAACTACTCTATTTAAATCAAACAGTAATTGGGTTGGATAACTTTTCAACTGGCTATCAACATAATTTAGAGGATGTGCGTGCCGCTGTCAGTGAAGAACAATGGTCGCGGTTTACCTTTGTTCATGGGGATATCCGGTCATTTGCCGATTGTCAGGCTGTTTGTGAGAATGTCGATTACGTTTTACATCAGGCCGCTCTGGGAAGCGTACCTCGTTCCTTGCAGGATCCTATCACGACAAATAGCGCTAACATTGATGGTTTTTTAAATATGTTGACGGCGGCGAGAGATGCACATGTATCTGGTTTCACCTATGCCGCAAGCAGTAGTACTTATGGTGACCATCCCGATTTACCTAAAATTGAGGAACGGATCGGCCGGCCATTAAGCCCGTATGCGGTTACAAAATACGTCAATGAATTGTACGCCGAGGTGTTTGCTCGCAGCTATGATTTTAACGCTATTGGCCTGCGCTACTTTAATGTATTTGGCCGCCGCCAAAACCCTAACGGAGCATACTCTGCAGTCATTCCTCGCTGGATACTATCGCTTCTTAAAGATGAACCAATTTATATCAATGGCGATGGTTCAACAAGCCGCGATTTTTGCTATATAGAAAATGTGATTCAGGCCAATTTATTATCAGCAACGACTAATGATTTAGACTCAAAAAATAAAGTCTATAATGTGGCTGTTGGAGACAGAACTTCGCTAAATGAGCTTTATTATCTCATCCGCGATGGGTTGAATTTATGGCGGGACGAACAAATTAGTGCTGAACCAATTTATAAAGATTTTCGTGACGGTGACGTTAAGCATAGTCAGGCAGATATTACCAGAATAAAAACATTTCTTTCATATGAGCCTGAGTTTGATATCAAAGAAGGACTTAAGCAGACTCTAAAATGGTATATCGATAAACAGACTGCTTTGTATTCCTGAGTATAACTACTCACTTTCTTTTCACGTGGATGAATTTAATGAAATCGTCAGAGATGTTTACGCTTACCGCCATTGGTAGTTGCCGTATCGCGAGTCCGGTAAAAAGAGCTCAGCCTTATTTTAATTTTAAGGCTAATTTTAAGAAAATATATGGGTTTACGCATACGAGCAGCGAGGCATTACAGCAGGTCCGTTTTATTTTGGGATTGATAGATATTCCTGAAAAGGTCCGGCCTTTTATTTTTAGAACTGCTGTAAATTATTCAAAAACCGACGTTCATAGTCGTTCTGATTTCTATATTGTTGAGATTTCAAGTCAGAAGAAGATTATGGCCTATGGGTTGTGCTTACAACAAAATTATATAACTCGTCATTTTTATGAGTTTTTTAGCCAAACAGAGCGGGCGCGTGTGTACTGGTCGCTGGCCACGCAAGGGAATCAACACAAACTGCTGGCCTATCTCAAAGACGATCCCTGTTTTGCCGGAATGTCGGAAGACGATCGTGCCTTATTAAGTAATATTAATGTTGAGCAGATGGATGAGCATGCTATCGAACAGGATATGATGGAAATCATTCAGCTTCTTGGTCGCGATCGCGTTATGTTTATGACCCATGTTGATGCTGTGACTCGTGCTGGAACCGTCATTCAGTCCCGCAGTCGGTTGATTAAAAATGTCGAGACCATCGCCGCCAGGATGGATATTCCCTGCGTTAACCCGACAAATTTGATGGAAAAGTGGGGGCAGAAACGAGCCCTGGAAAAAAATGGCGACGATCTTACTCATTATACCGACATGTTTGGTGATGCGATCGTTGCGGCTATTTTTAAGGGAGTGATCAACAATACTAAGCATCATCTTGATGAGAGGCGGCAAGAGAAACAGGACCAAATACGTGAGATTACATTATCGATCACTAAGCTGCTTGCCGATGGCGACATTATTGCTGCATCACAGCAACTTTTTGCCGCATTAAGAAATCAGCAGCAAGAGCCCGTTCTGATCCAACTTCGGTCAGTAATCTTCAGCCGTTTAGGTTATTATGAACAGGCTTATCAGGATATTAGTGATGTTGAGAAAATTATCGGTACGACGGACAGTACATTACGTTGTCGGCTGAGGTCTCTGCATGGATTAGCGCGTTGGCGGGAAGCCTTATCGACGGCCGAGATGATGCTTTCCAATGAAATTGAAGATGAAGAAGTCCTTACCGTTGCCGCCGGCTCAGCCGATGCTTTACAGCTGTTTGATAAGTCATATCAATACTGGAAAAGTGTACTGTTATTGAATCCTGAAACCCAAAGCGGATGGGTTAATTTCCTGAGCAGCACGCAATATTTCAATGATGGCAACGCATTCTCCGAAGCTTTCCATGCCGGCATTCAATCGCAGCGCCTAAATGATGCGTTTATGGAAACAGCGTTATCTTTGGCAATCAAATTCAGTGATGAATTGATTTTCAAGCATGCGCTTGAGCAGTTACTCCGCCATGAGTCAGAATTTGCGCTGACGGTATTGTCGACGATTCATGATACCGGTCTCGTCATCCACGCAGCTTTCTGCATCAAGAATATGAGCTATCATCAGGCGCTTAGCACCTCGTATAAAGATAAACTCCACGACGTTTTTGTGGCATGGAACAATACGGCGCTGTCGCTACATTCGGTTGATGATTTTGTCTCACTGAGTACTTCGCTGGTGTACACCTTCTCTGCATTTATGGTTTATCCCCATGCACGTATTTCTCGCTTTAATAATGAAGTTAAAACGGCATGGCGCGAGAAATTAAGAGAAATGTATGAGCGTGAGGATTATGAAAATATCCTGGTAGGGGCGAAAATTGTGTGGCCACTTCTGGAGTTCGATCCTGTTAGCACAGTATATTGTGCAAGAACGCTGGTGAATCTTGGTGCCTGGAAGGATGCGTGCACGTTGGCCCACATGACCTTGATTCGTAACTCGAACATTACCAGCCTGCAGTCGATTATGTTACGCAGCATACGTCATATTAACGACATTCCGTTCCTCATTGATTTGATTGCTAACGTCATGAGCATTTCTCCATCATTCCAGAATGCCTCGATGAACGAGCTGTTTGAGAAAGAGTGTCGCAATGTTGCAACCAGAGCCCTTAAATATGTACGCCAGAAGAAAACTGAAGGGCGTCTGGATGAAGCATTGTCTGTATTGATTAGCCTGAAACGAATTGATCCTGATGTTTCTCGCCTGATGCGTGAATATAAGCAAATTATCAGATTATTTAATGAGTCACTGAAGGATGGCGGCAGCACTATCGCGTCTTATGAACATCTGGATTATGCGAAAAAATTACTCGTTTTTGATAGCGAAAATGCCTATGCCTTGAAATATGCCGCATTAAATGCAATGCATTTACGCGACTACACCCAGGCTTTGCAGTATTGGCAGCGACTGGAGAAAGTGAATGGGCCAACGGAGCCGGTGACAAGGCAGATCTCGACCTGCATAACCGCATTACAAAAAAATACATCAGGGAAGTCGTAATGATTACGGAGGAAGAAAAGTTAGCTGCGCTAGGGAAAACGCTTTTAACATTGAAACAAGAGAGGAAGCTTGCGCAAGCTATTGCATTAATTGACAGTGAATTACCGGCTGAGGCTTTAACTTCATTAGCGATGCTAAAAAAAGCAGAATTTCTTCATGATTTCAATGAAACGGCGCGTGCATACGCGCTCTACGAAACGCTGATTGCACAAAACAATGATGAAGCACGTTATGAGTATGCGCGGCGTTTATATAATGCGGGACTAGCCAAAGATGCACAGCAAATTCTTAAAAAGGTTAGCACTGGCGTGCAGAAAAAATATAACAATTATTTAGGCAAAATAAATAAGATCTGCGATTTGCTTGAACGCCTTGAAGGGGAAGCGATCCCTGTGGGGACCAACACCCGTATTATTGCAATGAAGCATGCCATCTTGTTTTATCGAAATCGTCAGCCGCGGCAGCTTCCCGTCGGATCTTTTGGTCGCCTTGCGCTCTGTACAGGCTCGCTAGGTAGCGGCGGTGCAGAGCGTCAGATTTCCAGGCTGGCTATCGAGATCGCCAGAAAATATCGGCAACAGGGGAAAATTGGCGGCCTGAAAGTAGAAGAGCCGGTAGAGCTCATTATTCGCTCCCTGGCACCGGAACTCAGGCAAGACTTTTTCCTGAAAGAAGTGCTGGAAGAACAGGTCGAGGTGCTTGAAATCGCGAAGATTACCGGAAACTTCTTTGACGATGCGACAATAGAATCTCCGGAGTTGCGCTTATTGCTCTCTCATTTGCCGCCGGTGTGTAACTACGGTATCAAGCATCTGGTCCCCCACTTATGCGAGCGCAAGCCGGATTATCTCTCCGTTTGGCAGGATGGCGCTTGTCTGATGATTGCGCTTGCAGCGCTGATTGCTGGCGTGCCCAGAATTCAACTGGGATTACGTGGCTTACCGCCGGTGGTGAGAAAGCGTCTGTTCAAGCCGGAATATGAGCCTCTTTACCAGGCGCTGGCGGCCGTGCCTGGCGTTGATTTTATGAGTAACAACCATTGTGTGACCCGCCATTATGCCGACTGGCTAAAGTTGGAGGCGAAGCACTTCCAGGTTGTATATAACGGCGTCTTACCGCCATCTACCGAGCCCTCTTCTGAGGTGCCACATAAAATCTGGCAGCAGTTTACGCAAAAAACCCAGGATGCGGACACAACTATTGGTGGCGTTTTCCGCTTTGTAGGCGATAAGAACCCTTTTGCATGGATTGATTTTGCAGCACGCTATTTACAGCACCACCCCGCCACACGCTTTGTGCTGGTAGGCGATGGTGATTTGCGCGCTGAAGCGCAGAAACGCGCCGAACAGTTGGGGATTCTGGAGAGAATACTATTCGTTGGCGTCTCGCGTGACGTGGGGTATTGGCTGCAAAAAATGGACGTATTCATTTTGTTTTCGCGTTATGAAGGGCTACCCAATGTGCTCATTGAAGCACAAATGGTCGGGGTGCCGGTGATTTCAACCCCTGCAGGCGGATCGGCAGAATGCTTTATTGAGGGTGTTTCGGGTTTCATTCTTGATGATGCGCAGACGGTCAATCTTGACCAGGCTTGCCGCTATGCAGAACAGTTGGTCAATTTATGGCGCAGCAGAACCGGTATTTGCCAACAGACGCAGTCATTTTTACAAGAACGCTTCACCGTTGAACATATGGTGGGAACGTTTGTACAAACCATTGCCTCTCAGCCTCGTTAATTAATGGGCAGCATTTTTTCAGCTATTTCATTTATAAAATAAGTTATGAAAAAAATTATTATATTATTAACGACGTTTTTACTGCTTTCGGGATGCACTATTCCCAGGGCGGTATTTAAATCCAGCCTGATTAATCAGGACGATCCTCATTATCATCTGGTTGAAGTCACACCGACATTAAAACTGAGTGATGCCGATACTGTGCCGAAAACTATTGTCGATCCGGTCTTTGCCGAAAATAACTGGCACTGGACATCTTTGGCTAAAGGCGATGTGCTGCATATCACTATTTTATCCTCGGGCGGGGCGGGGTACTTATCCAATAACGCGAGCGGCGACCGGGCGGATTTTGAAAATATTCTTGTGACTGACGGTAATATCGTTCAGGTGCCTTATGCCGGGATCATTCCGGTTACCGGGCTGGATGTGACACAACTGGCTGAAGAGATCAGAAAGCGACTTTCGCGCGTTGTCCTGAATCCTCAGGTGCTGGTGACGCTTACCGCCCGCACCGGAGCCATGGTGACGGTCGAGGGCAGCGGGAAAACGGGTCGCTACCCTCTCGAACAGAGTATGAATCGTCTTAGTCATTTTTTGGCAACGGCGGCGGCAGTAGAAAATACCAGCGCAGAGATGATGGAAGTTCACGTGACGCGCCAGCAGCATTATTTCAATGCGCGACTGTCAGATATTTATCAGTATCCCGGGTTGGATATTGTCTTACAGCCGGATGACCGTATCACTCTGCGTCAAGTGACCGAGTATGTTAATGTGCTCGGCGCGGCGGGTGTTCAGGGGAAACATGCTCTGGTTCAGCGTCATTCCAGCGTAGTGGATGCTTTGGCGCTGGCGAAAGGATTAAACGACAATCTTGCCGATCCGCAGGCGGTTTTTCTGTACAAGCATGACGAAGCGGAACAGGCGAAACAGCAGATGCGTAAGCTGAATATCTATCATGTCGATATGAGCCAACCTGACTCGGTGTTTTTAGCACAGGCCATGCGGGTGGAAGACGGCGATGTTATCTATATCTCGAACGCCTCTTTGACTGATTTCGCTAAGGTGAAAGCCGCATTCGATAGCTTTTTGATCCGCGGCTCTAATTCTTTCTAACGTCGCCATATGAATATTTTGAAAAATAATACTTATTATTTTATGAAACTCATTACCGTCTGTGAGTTAATCATTTTGTTAATGTCACGCGATATCAAAACACGCTATAACGGTAATTTGCTAAACTATATGATGGTGCTGGCCGTACCACTGGTATGGATAACCATTACCGTTATTTCTTTTCAATATTTAAATCGCACCGTGCCAATATTCACTGACGATATCAGCTTTGTTATTGCAGGTATATTACCGTATCTGTTATTTCGTTATACCATTACCGCAACCATGCGCACCCGTTCATTCTCCACATCGTTGGCGGTTGTCTCGCAGGTTAAGAAAAGACATGTGATTTTTGCTCTTGCCGCAGTCGAATTTGTTAATGCGGTTATCATTTATATTATTGTTTCATTAATTAACTTTCTTATCTTCTCCCGCTGGGAAGCCCAGAAACCGATCCTGATTTTTGAAGGGATGGTTATCGCATGGCTTCTGGGGTTATCGTTTGGTTACTTTTGTGACGCACTGTCTGAACGGTTTCCGCTGGTCTACAAAGCCGTTCCTGTGGTGCTAAGACCGATGTTTTTGATTTCAGCTGTCTTTTATACGGCGAATGAATTGCCCTATTCATTATTGAGCATATTCAGCTGGAACCCTCTACTTCATGCTAATGAGATAGTCAGAGAAGGAATGTTTGAGGGATATAACTCCTTGTACCTTGAACCTCTTTACCCTCTGGCATTTTCCGCAACGTTATTCCTCGCGGGCATCATTTTTCACCTGATTTGTGACACTGAAAATCACTGACTTTGGCTTCAGGAGAGACGCGTTCGTGTTCGGTTTATTAGGTTGTACACGCTATTTTGAGTCTGATAAGGGCCCGCGGGTGGTCCTTGATAAAACAGATTTTGTCATGGATTACCATGAGCATATCGGTATTCTGGCGGCCCCTGGTTCAGGCAAAACGACGCTAACCCGATTGCTGTGCGGTATAGATGCTCCTGATGAAGGGGATTTTATTGGGCTACGGGGTGATGCGCTCCCACTGGGGGCAAATGCTTTTGTTCTGCCGGGGTTAACCGGCGAAGAGAATGCGCGCATGATGGCCAGTCTTTATGGCCTGGATGGCGATGAGTTTTCACATTTCTGCTATCAATTGACCCAGCTTGAACAGCGCTATACCGACAGGGTGAGTGAATATTCTGTCACGATGAAAGCGCATCTGGCATTTGCCATTAATTTACTGCTTCCCTGTCGCCTTTATATTGCCGATGACAAGCTGTACACCGGGGATAATACCTCACAGTTGCGTATGCAGGCGGCGCTAGCTTATGAGCTGCAACAGAAAGGGTTGATTGTGCTAACGCGCAACCCTCGGCTTATTAAAGAACACTGTCATGCGTTTGGCGTACTGCTGCATGGGAAAATTACGATGTGTGAAGATTTAGCACAGGCATCTGCGCTTTTTGAACAATATCAGTCAAATCAGGCGATGCTTCAAACTGATAATTATTCCTTTGATATATAAATAGAAAATATACGGATAGAGAGTGGAAAATTCAGAACGTATTAAAAAATGGAAAGAGGAAAGGGCGAAGGTAGCAGAAGAAAGCCGAGCCTTGCGACTGAAACAAAAAGAGGATGAACGCGCCCTTCGCCAGACAGAAAAAACGGCCGATGCGAAAAGTCAACATCGCCCAGACGCCGGTTGGTCCGCGACGGATGCTGATTCCGTCCGTAGAGCGTCATTGGTTATTAAAGAGCGACGTGTTCAGCAAGCCAAACAATCGCTACGTCGGCTCTTTCTTTATATTGCTTTGCCGCTGCTGGTTATTATGCTTATGTCGTGGCTATTAACTTCGCGTTTTTATAGCGCGGATGCCACCTTTATTGTGCAAACTGATGCCAGCCAGGATAATTTTTCTGGAACAGCTTTCTTTGGTGCAGGCAATGAGATGTCGGAGGGCTTTCAGGTTCGCGAGTTTATACTTTCGAAAGAAATGATGGAGCGGATGGAAAAAGATCTCGGTTTTTTATCTTATTTCGCGCAAGACGATATCGCATTATTTTCCCGCTACCATGCACCGCTGGGTATTAATGATGATCCTTATCGTTACTATTTATCGAAAGTCTCGGTTGCTGTCGATATTCAACAGGGCATGCTGCGTTTAAACGTCAAGGCGCGGAGTGCGAAACAGGCTGAGTTTTTTGCCCAGCGCATTCTGGCTTTTGCTGAACAGCACGTTAATACCGTTTCAGCGCGGATGCAGCAGGAACGAATTTTATGGCTGGAAAACGATGTTAAATCGGCCCAGGAAAATCTGGGGGCCGCTCGGCTTGAATTGCTAAAAATACAGCATATACAAAAAGATATTGAACCGCAGGAAACCGTGACCGCGATTTATCAATTAATTGCTGGCTTTGAAACGCAGTTGGCGGAGGCGAAAGCGGAATACGCGCAATTAATGGCTAATGGTTTGGATCAGAACCCCCTTATTCCTCGCCTGTCGGCCAAAATCAAGGTCCTGGAAAAGCAGATCGGCGAACAACGTAACCGCCTGTCAAATAAGTTAGGGTCGCAAGGCTCTTCAGAAAGCCTGTCCCTGTTTGAAGATCTTCGCCTGCAGAGTGAGATCGCCAAAACACGCTGGGAATCTGCCTTACAGACCTTACAGCAAGGGAAGCTTCAAGCGTTACGTGAGAGACGGTATTTGCTGATCATTTCTCAACCGATGGTGGTGTCTGACACCACTCGCTATGCCGATGGAACAAAGTGGTTACTGTTCTTCGTGTTGCTGGGCATCGCGTACCTGGTGACTTCTCTCCTGATAACTATCAGGCGGATGCGTGAATAAGGCGGAGTAAGGAAATACGATGAGCTTGCACTCTACATGTAAAAAAAAATCGCCAACCACCCTGCTCAAACAAGAGGATTGGGAGGGGCTATGTCACTATTTCGGGCAGCATCCCGAAAAAGTGCGAGATAGTGCTGGAAATGAGCAAAACATTATTCTCTTCGCTATCGCGTGTTTGCGTAAAGATGAAACAGATGCCGCGCTGACTTTGTTGTCCGACCGTGTGCTGACAGCAAAGAATAGCCGTGATTTATTGCGACGCTGGGTTATTTCGCCGCTGGCATCACATCATCGGGACGCTGTACTACAGGTGGTTAACAAACTGCTGGCGGTGAATGTGTGCCAGCCGGAGGATGTCCTGCTGGTCGCAAGCGTGCTGCTTAAGAGTAAACAATATGCGACTGTTGCTGACTTAGCCGAGCGGGCATGGCTCGCTTTTTCGGGCAATAGCAAAATTTTTGCCCTCCATCTGCGCAGCCTGACGCTGGTGGATAAAGAGTTACAGGCAATCTCGTTGGCCAGAACACAGGCGCAGGAAGTTCCCCCGCGGGGAGATATGATTGAGACCTGCCTCCGTTTCTTAAATAAAAGCCGCCTACCAGAAGATCATGACCTGGCCCGCGCATTGCTCCCTTTCTTCGCGTTAGAAAAGCAGGAGTCGGCGGGGCTGGCGGTTGATACGCTGTGCGCTGTCGGTAAATATCAGGAAGCCATTCAGATTGGGGAGTCCGCATTAGCCCGTGGGTTGGATGGTGCAGCGCTGCGTCGTAGCCTGGGGCTTGCCCACTATCAATCTGGCCGCAGCCGGGAAGCGAAGCTTCAGGCCGCTGAGCATTGGCGTCATGCCCTGCAATTTAACCCTGATAATTTACGGATCGTGACCCTGTATGCCGATGCCTTAATCAGAACGGGTCAGAATGAGAAAGCCATTCCGTTACTGCAGCAGTCGCTCGCGACTCATCCTGATCTTCCTTATGTCAGAGCCATGTATGCCCGAGCACTGCGCCAGGTTGGGCAATACGCTGCTGCCAGCGATGAGTTTGTACAACTGGCAAGGGAAAAAGGGGTGACCAGTAAATGGAACCGTTATGCCGCGGCGGCGTTGTTACAGGCGGGGAAAACAAGCGAAGCGGAAAGCATCTTTGAGCACTATATTCAGGCCAGAGCAAGCCATCTGCCTCAGTCATTCGAAGAGGGGCTGCTGGCGCTTGATGGGCAAATATCTGCCGTTAATCTACCGCCTGAGCGCCTTGACTGGGCATGGGAAGTTGCCGGCAGACAGTCCGGTATCGAGCGCGATGAATGGGAACGCCGGGCGAAGTGGGGGTATCTTGCCGATAATTATCTCCTCGACTGGCTTGAATGCCGTGGAGAGCAGGCCGACGAACCGATGTACCGATTGGCCGATATATCGCATGTCGAGCAGTTTTTCCAACGGCTGCAGCTCGATAAGCGTGGTTGCATTGTTGTATCGGCTCATATGGGCGCAATGTATGCCGGGCCGATGATCCTCTCCTTGCTGGAAATGAACAGCAAATGGGTGGCTTCCACGCCTGGCGTGCTCAAAGGGGGCTACGGCGAGCGGTTGATTTCGGTTAGTGACAAAAGCGAAGCGGACGTGGTCAGGGCCTGCATACAGACCTTACATAGTGGGCAGTCGCTTGTTGTGGCGATCGACGGCGCGTTGAATTTGAGCGCGCCGACTATCGACTTTTTCGGCCAGCAGATTACCTACTCCACCTTTTGCTCTCGACTTGCCTGGAAAATGCACTTACCCACCGTATTTGGTGTTCCGGTGTGGCGAGACGGGCGCATCCATTTTGTTTTGGAGAAAATGGTCGATCCGCAGAGGTTCGAAAGCCAGTCTTCTTTTATTGAGCGCTGGAAAGACAATTACCTGAAATGTGTAACCCAAATCCTCAATAGCGGGCCGGAAAACCTGAGACTGTCGGGGGGGATTTGGCGAAATATCACGCGCAGGGATGAATCATCTTCGGGCTGAAAAGACGTTTGCCCCGCGATGCCTTTGGCGCACCAGGCGGGGCCGCCCGCTAAGTAAAACTGAGTTATTCGATTTAGAAAGCACCCGTTCATTAACGTTCGGGTGCTTTTTTCGTTCTAACGAGCTGAAAAATGGAGAATTATATAATAGCTACGTTATACCTGATTGTGGTTCTGTTTGTCTGAGGGTTACCAGAGGACAGTATCCTGAAGTCATCCCTTAGCAATGTTAAATAGCGGCATCGAAATCCGCTGGTAGCGTACTGTTACCTGTGCCCAGGCTGCGTTGCATTAATACCGTATCAAGCCAGAGCCCATGCTTGAATCCAATGTTCGTCAGCGTACCTATTTTCGTAAATCCAGCCTGCTGATGGACTTTCAGCGATCCCTGATTATTGCTGTCGCCGACGATAGCGATCAACTGCCGATAACCCTGCGTTTCAGCCCACTCAATTACATGGCGTAGCAACGCTTTTCCCACCCCCTGACGCTGTGCCGTCGGGTCAATATAAATCGAATCTTCGAGGGTATAGCGATAGGCATAACGCTCGCGGTAGCGGGTGAGATAGCAATACCCGATGACCTTATCTTCTTGCAATGCGACAACCCACGGCAGTCCCAGACTGCGGATTTTTTCCAGACGATCCTGCATCTCGCGGGTATCCGGCGGGTCAGTTTCAAAGCTGCCGGTACCGTGAATAACATGATGGGCGTAGATATCGCGTATGGCGGGGATGTGTTTTTTTTCAGCGTTAACGATTTTCATTGACCAGCTCCCATTGGCATCTTTGTCCAAATTACCTCAAAGGCTGGAGGGAAGGTAAGTGCAAAAAATTATGCGTCTAAACTCGTCATTCTTTAAGCTGCATGTGCGTTGGCTACGCTAGCTCGCCTCAGTCACATAGTTCGCTATGCTCCTGGGGATTCACTCACTTGCCGCCTTCATGTAACTCGAATTATTTAGGGTATATAAATTATTTTCAATGCAAATAAGCTTTCAAATTGTAAGGGTAAAGTGAGTGTGGTTGATACTGTCAATAATACGCAAGAGTGGTAAATACTTTAGCGAGTCGAGCAATGCACAATTCTTCGCGCACGTATTATGGCGGATACCAAAATACCAATTTTGGTAGATTTCAATGATAGGTTCAAAAAGTCATTTGATTTTATTGAGTTTTTACTGTACTTAGTTCTGCTTATGACTGTACCTTTAATTTCATTTTATCGACCCTGTTCGAAACTTAAAATTAGGTTATATTATTTACATTGTGAGCTTTGTTGTTATCAGGGGCATTATTATCAGAACTTTCTCTATCCGCACACAATAGTTACCATGCAAACAGTTGCGCGGTGTAGCTATGCTAGCCAGCAATAATTATCATCGTCACAAGGTTTCGTCATGCAAACTTAATCTAAATCCAGAATTCAATCCCAAGAGTATTAGGATTATTTAGTCTAAAATACTTTTTTGTCTAAGAGTTTTCGTATCGCATAGCCACGAACTACGCTGAGTGATAAAATTTTCGAGTTTACGCCTGCTTTCCCACGATTAGAGGGCGAGGCGCGGGTAGTCAATAAGACGAAAGAATTAATTGCTTCATAACCCTATTGCAAAATAAGCGGCAGTGCATCTTACATGGTCGGGTATCGTAAGTAACTGACTGTAATATATTGAAAACGCTTATTTTTACTCTGATGTAAGTTATAAGGGCAGATATGTTAAGTATGCGTCGACATGCCAACTTCATTAAACGTTTTAAGTCTTTAAGCTGTTTATTTACGGCAAGCGTTCTTTTCCCTATGCAAATCTCTGCAGCGACATCAGATTATGACGCTTTGGTTATTGAAGCGCGGGGTGGTAATAGTGCACCGTTATTGCGTTATCTAGAGGATCAGGGAAAGCAAAGCGCGCTAACGCCAAATCAGGTTGCCGACTGGCTGCAAGTTTCCAGTTGGGTTGATAACAACGATAAAGCCACTATTGAAATCTGGCAGCGCTATCGTGGGCAGATGGATGTGCCTGCGCGCGGCAAAGTTGCCGCTGCACGTGCGTACCGTAACCAGAAAAACTGGAATGATTCATTGGCGGTATGGGAAAGCGTTTTACAGGAAGAGCCTGACAACGTTGACGTACGCACCGGCTGGATAATGACGTTGGCAGATGCTCGCTACAATCAGCAAGCCCTTACTGAAGCGAATAAATGGGCACAGGCACATCCGGGGGCTGACTCCGATGCGCTACTTGCCTACGTATATCATTCTCAGGGAAAAAACTGGGACGCGCTGTTGGTTGCCAGCCAGGCGGATGACGTTGATCCTGGCAACAAAAATGCAAAATCTACGCTGCTGTCTGCTCTGTCAGCAAACCGTGTTTCCGGGCCCGCCTTAAATATGGCGGAGGTAGTGCCTACGGCAGATCCTGTGAAGCGCCGCCTTGAGCTTGATGCGGCCGCCGAAATGGTACGTTCCTCCTATACGTCCGCACGTAATGAAGAAGAGCGGTTTATCGTGGCGGATAAAGCGCTGGCCCGCTATGACCAGTTGCTGGCTGCCTGGAAGGATGAGCCGTCCGCGCAGAATGATGTCCGTCGGGCGAGAATTGACCGCATGGGCGCTTTGCTGGTTCGTAAGCGAACGTCTGAAGTGATTAAGGAATACGAATCGCTTTCTGCGAGCGGCGAAGTGCCAAACTACGCGAAACGCTGGGTAGCATCGGCATGGTTAAGCGAACGCCAGCCAGAAAAAACCGAAGCGATGCTGATGAGCATCTACTACCCGAATGGACCGATTCCCGTTACGCCGCTTGGTCCTGAGGATCAACAGGATCTGTTCTACGCGCATATCGATAATGAAAACTTTGATGCCGCTAAAAAACAGGCCGAAAACTTAATCAAAGAGAGTCCGTACCTGCGACGCATCTATGGTTCGCCAACGCCGCAGCCTAACGATAACTGGCTGCTCGGACAGTCGATGCTGACGCAATATTATATCGCTGCCAATGAGCTACCTGAGGCTGAAAAGCTCGCTGAGCATCTGGCGCGAACAGGTTCAGGTAACCAGGGGCTGCGCATATCTTATGCCTCCGTTCTTGAGGCGCGTGGCTTGCCGCATGCGGCGGAGAAAGAGCTGAAGCTGGCGGAAGTGATTGAGCCAAGCAACCTGGAACTGGAACGTCAGCAGGCTTATGTTGCGTTGGATCTCCAGGAATGGAGGCAGGCCGATGAACTGACGGATGATGTCATCGCTCGTAGCCCGGATGATGAAGCGACGCTGCGCCTCGCGCGTATTCGTGATGTCCACAAAATGTCGGAAGTGCGCATTAGCGGCACACAAGGGATCTCGTCCGATAGCCCGGTCAGCGGTAAGAATGACTTCAATATCAATACTGCCATTTACAGTCCGCCAATTAACGACAACTGGCGCTTGTTTACTGGATTCAACTTTGCTACCGGCGAATTTGAGGAAGGTAAAGGCATCAGCCGCGATCTGGCTGCGGGGGCGGAATGGACTTCCCGCGACTACTGGGCAGAAATGGAAGTCTCTGGCCGAAATTATGGCGATGGTCAGAAAATTGGCGGTCGTCTTTCCGGCTGGCATGACTTCAATGACAACTGGCGCGTAGGCGGTTCGGCCGAGCGCTTGTCGCGTAATACGCCACTGCGCGCGCTGCGTAGCGGCGTGTATGCCAACGGCGGCGATATGTTTGTTCGCTGGTATCAAAACGAACGACGTGAATATCAACTGTCGTTTGCCGCATCACATTTCTCAGATGGTAACGATCGCATCGAATACGGACTCAGCGGAAAAGAGCGCATGTGGACAACGCCGCGCTTCACCCTGGACTTTACCCCGGGCATCGGCGGGAGCACCAACACCAAAGAGAATGTGCCGTATTACAACCCGAAGAGTGATTTTTCCGTGGTACCTGGTCTGAGCGCGGAGCAGGTTCTTTACCGCCATTATGACACCGTGTGGACGCAGCAAGGTCTGGCTGGTGTAGGTGGCTATTGGCAGCAAGGCCAGGACGCTGGTGCCATCGTTCAGGTGGGATACGGACAACGGCTCAAATGGAACAACGTCGTAGATGGCGGGGTGATGCTGATTTGGGATAAACGCCCCTACGACGGTAAACGTGAGCGGAATATCTCCCTCGCTTTCGATTTAAATGTCAGGTTTTAAGGATTGTTCATGCTGAAAAGATGCCTGTGGCTTAGCGCATTAATCGCTGGCTGGTTGATGATTACCGCGTGCAGTAGTGCGCACAATACAACGCCTCGCTACGTTCCTCCCGCAGAGAGAACGCCGCTGACGGCGGATCATCCGTGGCCGAAAAATAGCTTCCTGGTGCTCGGCTACCACGATGTCGAGGATGGTGCCGCCGACCAACGCTATCTTTCTGTGCGCACCAGCGCGTTGAGCGACCAAATGGCCTGGCTGCGTGATAATGGTTATAACCCGATCAGCGTGCAGCAAATCCTGGACGCCCATGACGGTAAAATCGTGTTGCCGGAAAAAGCGGTATTACTCACCTTTGATGACGGATATAGCAGTTTTTATACCCGCGTCTGGCCGCTGCTGAAAGCCTATAACTGGCCTGCGCTCTGGGCGCCGGTAGGGAGTTGGGTTGATGCTCCCGCCAACAAAAAAGTCGATTTTGGCGGCTTAATGACGGCGCGAGATAAATTCGCCACCTGGAAAATGGTCGAAGAGATGGGCAAATCACCGTTGGTGGAAGTCGGTGCGCACACCTGGAATTCGCATTTCGGTGCACAAGCCAACCCGCAGGGAAGTAAAGAACCGGCGGTGGCGAACCGCCTGTATGATAAGAAAACCGGCACTTACGAAACGGATGAACAGTACACGCGCCGTATAAACGCGGATATCTCTCTCATCACCAACAAGATCAAATCGGTGACCGGGAAATCACCGCGCGCGTGGGTCTGGCCTTACGGTGCGGCCAATGGCACAACGTTAAACCTGGCTAAAGAGCATGGCTATAAGATGGCCTTCACGCTCAACGAAGGGTTGGCGAATGCCGCGTTTCTTGATGACATCCCGCGCGTGCTAATCTCTGATAACCCCTCTCTTAAGCGCTTTGCCAGCCAGGTCGCTCAGGTACGTGAACCGCAGACGATGCGCGTGATGCATGTCGATCTGGATTACGTGTATGACAAGGACCCGGCTCAGCAGAAGCGAAACATCGACAAACTTATCCAGCGCGTTTATGACATGCGTATTTCTCATGTCTTCCTGCAGGCCTACGCCGATCCGCAGGGTGACGGAAATATTCGCGAGCTCTATTTCCCTAACCGCTGGCTGCCGATGCGTGCCGACCTCTTTAACTATATCTCCTGGCAGTTACAAACGCGGGCAGGGGTGACGGTGTATGCCTGGATGCCGGTTCTGGCTTTCGATCTCGACGCTTCCATCCCACGCGTAACCGCCTGGGATCCGAAAACGGGACGTACAGCGATCAATCGCGAGAATTATGTCCGTCTGTCCCCCTGGAGCAGCGAAGCGCGTCAGCGCATCACTGAAATCTATGAAGACCTGGCCAAACACGCCAGCTTCAAAGGGATTTTGTTCCATGACGATGCTTTCCTGACGGATTTTGAAGACGCGTCACCGGAGGCATTGGCTGCCTACCGCGCCGCAGGGCTTCCCGGAAGCATTGAGCAAATCCGTAGCAATCCCCAGGCGTTCGAGCGCTGGACGCGACTGAAAAGTAAGGTGCTGATCGACTTCACCAAACAACTGACCCAGGCGGTGCGTAATATTCGCGGTCCGCAGGTGCAGACGGCGCGCAATATTTACGCCATGCCGGTACTGGAGCCGGAGAGTGAAGCCTGGTTTGCGCAGAACCTGAATGATTTCCTCAATACCTATGACTGGACGGCACCAATGGCGATGCCTTTCATGGAGCAGATCCCGGCTAATGATGCCAACGCCTGGCTCGACAGATTAGTGAATGCCGTTGCACAAACGCCCGGCGCGCTGGACAAAACCGTGTTTGAACTACAGGCACGAGACTGGCGTAAATCCGGGGACGAGGCTGAAATCAGCGGAAAACAAATAGCCGAATGGATGCGCCAGCTGAAATTAAGCGGTGCAGGTAACTACGGCTATTACCCGGATGATTTCATCAGCGACAAACCTGAGATGTCAGAGATTCGCTCGACGTTCTCCTCATACTGGTACCCGCAAAAATGACCGATCGCATAATTGCTTTCCTGATACTTTGCCTGATGTTCAGCCTGCCGTTTGGCGTGGCGGTCATCTTTACAGGTGAAGTGATGTTGAACTTCGTCTTCTTCTGGCCCTTGTTTATGTCTGCTTTGTGGATAAGCGGCGGGGTCTATTTCTGGTTCTACCGTGAGCGTCACTGGAAATGGGGAGATGACACACCGCCACCGACGCTGGAAGGGAATCCGCTGGTTTCTATTCTGATCCCCTGTTTTAACGAAGGGATCAATGCGCGTGAAACCATTGAGGCCGCGCTGGCGCAGCGATATAAAAATATTGAAGTGATTGCCATCAACGATGGTTCAACGGATGACACCCACGACGTGCTGGAACAACTGGCGGTGGAATACCCCAGTCTGCGGGTGATTCATCTGGCTGAAAACCAGGGCAAAGCGCTGGCGCTCAAGACCGGGGCAGCAGCGGCGCGCAGTGATTACCTGGTGTGTATTGATGGCGATGCGTTACTGGACCGTGATGCCGTTGCCTATATTGTGGCGCCGCTGATCCAGTTCCCGCGCGTCGGTGCGGTGACCGGGAACCCACGTATTCGAACCCGCTCCACCTTAATCGGTCGGGTGCAGGTCGGGGAGTTTTCTTCCATTATCGGCTTGATTAAGCGTACTCAGCGAGTTTATGGGCAGATCTTTACCGTTTCCGGTGTGGTTGCTGCGTTTCGTCGTCGCGCGCTGGCCGAGGTCGGTTACTGGAGCCCGGATATGATCACTGAAGACATCGATATCAGTTGGAAGCTGCAATTGCGCCACTGGTCGATATTCTTTGAGCCGCGCGCACTGTGCTGGATCCTGATGCCTGAAACGTTAAGAGGGTTATGGAAACAACGACTGCGCTGGGCGCAAGGCGGTGCGGAGGTGTTTATCGTGAACATGCGCCGCCTGTGGTCATGGGAATATCGCCGTATGTGGCCGCTGTTTTTTGAGTTCTGTTTTTCTACCACCTGGGCGTTTGCCTATGCGATCAGTATCGTGCTGTTCCTGTTAGGGCTGATGATCCCGATGCCGGACTCGCTGTATGTACAACATCTGTTCCCGCCGGCCTTTACTGGGCTAATCCTCGGCGTGGTGTGCTTGTTGCAGTTTGCGGTGAGTCTGATGATTGAGCGGCGCTATGAAAAAGGCATTGGCGCGTCGTTGTTCTGGATTATCTGGTTCCCGGTGGTGTACTGGATGTTAAGCCTGTTCACCACGCTGGTCGCTTTCCCGAAAGTAATGCTTAAACGCAAACGCGGCAGGGCGCGTTGGGTGAGTCCCGATCGTGGAATTGGGAGGATCGAATCATGAGCCAGCCGCTGATCTTTACGGAGCAGCGTTTGCTGCCGCGCATCATTGACGTGCTGTTAACGCTTTTTGCCTGGGTTGGCTTTTTATATTTGATCTATAAAGGGCTGATCACCGCTCTGGCGCACTCACCTTATATAGGCGTGCGACCCTTTTTCACCACGCTGGATACGGTCACGTTTTACATCCTTGTCGCGCTGGTCAACGGACTGGTGCTGATTGGTTGGGCGAAGTACAACCAGTTTCGTTTTCGGGTGGAACGTCGCAGTCGCAGGCCCGGACTGGAAGACCATGAGCTGGCGGAAAGTTTACGTATTACCCGGGAACTGGTGACAGAGCTGAACAAAGCGCGGGTGCTGACGGTTCACCATCATGAAAGTGGTGAAATCAGTCATATCGATGTGGACAGGGATATCGCCGATAACCGTCTACCGCCGCCGACGCCTGCGATGCTGGAGTATTTGCCGCCAGAGCCGCAGCCGTTGTTGCAGAAAAGGCCTGAGTGATATTTCTACTTTCAGTTGCTTCCTTCAGCCTCGCACAGGTCTATGATTAGACCCAGACAATAAAAAAATGCGAGGCAATGTCGTGGATAAGGAACTACTGGATGCCGGTTACCGGGCCTATACCGGTGAGAAGATTGACGTCTACTTCAATACGGCGATATGTCAACATTCGGGCAACTGCGTGCGGGGAAGCGCAGCGCTTTTTAACCTGAAGCGTAAACCGTGGATCATTCCGGATGAAGTGGATGTCGCGACGGTCATTAAAGTGATTGATACCTGTCCGAGCGGTGCGCTGAAATATCGCCAGAAATGAGTGAGGGGACCATGGAAATTCTTGCAGGCCACAACAAATTTTATGTTAACGATGCCGAAGGCAATCAGGTTGCCGAGATTGTCTTCGTGCCGACGGGTGAGCATCTGAGCATCATTGAACATACCGATGTCGACCCCAGCCTGAAAGGCCAGGGGGTCGGTAAACTGCTGGTGGCGAAGGTGGTGGAGAAAATGCGCGCCGAAAACCGCAAAGTTATTCCGCTGTGCCCGTTTGCCAAACATGAGTTTGATAAAACCCGCGAGTACGACGATATTCGCGCCTGATAATCTTACGTGCGCCGGAAGGCATGACCGCCGTCCGGCGCATCACTCCCGATGCAGCAAATCCTGATAAATTCCCGTCAATACCCCTTGTGGGCCAAACTCTTTTTTAATCCATTGGGTTACACGACCGGTGGCCGAATGCTGGGTCGCCAGCAGCATCCGTGAATCCTGACGCGGGTTGTGGATCTGCCGCGTGACCAGCAACGACTTTTCCATCGCCTCGCGCACCATATAGTCCGGCAGAAAACCGATGCCCTCACCCAGGATCTGGCACTGGCATTTGGTATTAAAATCAGGAACCAGAATCGACTCCTGTCCGTGTAACAGCCAGCCGACCTTCTTGTTGATGGTGTGGGCGGTGTCTTCCACCATGATGTTCGGGTACAGGCGCAACTGGCTCTCAGAAATCGGTTCAGGCATAAAAGCCAGCGGATGATCCGGGGCAATCGCAAACGACCAACGGATCGCGCCGATCTCGGTGTAATCAATCCCCCCGCCGTCCAGTAACGTATCCGGTGCGCCGATAGCGATGTTGGCGAGGTTGTTAATGATCGAATCCCAGACGCCGTTATACACCTCGGTGGTGACGGTTATCTGGCAGGTTGGAAACTGTTTCTTGAGTACCTGCAGCAGTCGTGCCGTATGTTGAGGGGTATACAACAGTTGATTAATACAGATGCGTACCCGGGCTTCAATGCCCTGAGCAATGGTATCAATACTGCGCTTGATGGCGTGGAAATCGTTGAGCAGGTCGGTCGCCTTGCGAAACAGATAGCGTCCGGACTCAGTCAGCTCAATGCTGCGGGTACTGCGGGTAAACAGCACCACGTCAAGCCCCAGCTCCATGCGCTTAATGGTGTAACTAATTGCTGATGTGGTTAAGCCAAGTTCCTCAGCCGCCTTGCTGAAGCTGCTGTAGCGGGCTGCCATCGTAAATGCCAGCAGGTTTTCCTCGGTAAAAATTGAATTCATCTTCCTCCCCTCCGGCGACAAACGCGCATCCGCGACGCGATGATTGTTGAATGTATTTGTAATCCTTATGCAGAGCAATCAGTTTTGAACAGAATTTAACACTAGTTTTACAATTGATTTGAAGGCAATCACACTTCTGTATATTAATTGCAGGCCGCTATCCGTGTAGCATCACGCCTGATTTTCCTGACAACTGATTAATGGCTAAAAGCGGCTCTGTCATAAGGAAAAGATTGCACTACAGCACGTTTTGTTCTCATTGTTAAATTTGATTCAATAATCGACACGCTTACGATGAATGAAATTTAAGCGGATATTATTCTCTGCACTCTGTTGCTATTCTCAACTTATCGGATATTTAAAAAGTCTAAAAAACTGCAGGAGAGCGATTATGTCAGAGAAAGAACTCATTACTGAATTTCTGCTGGCGGCAGAGCAGGGTGATGCCGATGGATTAAAATCCTGCCTGGCAAAAAATGTGGATATTAATGCCACTAACCGCCAGGGGCGCACTGCCATAATTATTGCCAGCCTGAATAAACATTATGACTGTGTTTCTTTATTGATTGCCGCCGGTGCCGATATTAATAAACAGGATCAAACCTGTTTTAATCCATTCCTGATTAGCTGTCTGACTAACGATTTAACGCTGCTGCGTACCGTATTACCGGCCAATCCCGATCTCAATTGCCTGAGCCGTTTTGGCGGCGTCGGTATTACGCCTGCCAGCGAAAAAGGTCATGTAGAGATCGTGCGCGAACTGCTGCTGCGTACCGATATCAATGTTAATCATACCAACTTTGTCGGCTGGACGCCGTTACTGGAAGCCATCGTGCTTAATGACGGCGGCGCGAAACAGCAGGAAATCGTCAAGCTGCTGCTCGACCATGGCGCAAACCCGCACATGACGGATAAATACGGTAAAACCCCGCTGGAGCTGGCGCGGGAGAAAGGATACCACGAAATTGCCGAGCTGCTGATTGCGGCCGGAGCCTGACAGAGGAGCGCCACTATCGCTACGCCATCACGGCGATGCGTACGGGCGCTAACCGCAGACGGCGCGTTTCTCGCTTTCCGGGGAACGGGACGGGTTGAACAGGTTTTTTCCCGCGCGGTAAACCTGTTGATACCCGAACAGCAGCGGTTGCTGACGTTACTGAGTGAAGGTTGTGATAACGCGCCTAACAGCTGTCGGCTGGCGCTGACGCATTGTGAAGAGCTGTTTCACCCCGGTGAGAGAGTCAGTTTTACCGAATCGGGGATAGCCGTTGGCAACGATAAATGGATAGAAACTTCCGGTTGTCTGCCATGGCGCATACCACGGTGGAGGCTTGATGCAATAAGCCTTGCTGCAATCCGCTGGCTGCGCTGGGAAGAGGTTATCCGCCAACAGCTAAGAAGCGCTGACACATTATTTCTGTACCAGGGTGATAACCCGTTTTATCTGGAAATCACCCGCCAATTACTGAGTCGCCGACAAACATTACTGGCGGCGTTGCAGACAGGAGAAAATATCTCTACAGCGGTCAGCCATTTAATTGGTCTGGGGATTGGTCTGACGCCTTCATCTGATGATTATTTAGTGGGTTTAAGCACTATTTTATTTATTCCGGGACATCCGCTGGGGAAATATCGTGATGATTTTTTAGCAGCCTTACAACGTGCCGGAAATAATACCACGCTACTCAGCAAAATAACGCTAGAGGAAGCCTTTCATCAACGTTATCGGGAAAGCGTCGGACGGCTGCTGAACCATATTATTACAGAGCAACAACCCGTTTCTACGCAATATATTACTGACATTAAAAATATCGGCTCAAGTTCTGGCTGCGACATGCTGTATGGCATGGCGGATGCCTGCGCCCTGAGCCACAGGTCCGGAGGGAATTATGTCGATCAGGATAGTTGTTAAAAAGAACACGTATTTTGATTCTGTCTCACTGATGTCTATCTCCACACGCGCAAATAAGCTCGATGGCGTTGAGCAGGCGTTCGTGGCTATGGCGACAGAAATGAATAAGGGCGTACTGAAGAATCTCGGTCTGCTCACGCCTGAACTTGAAGAGGCGAAAAGTGGCGACCTGATGATTGTCATTAAAGGCGCCAGCGAGGCGGCGAACGATCAGACGCTGGTGGCGATTGAAGATTTGTTTACGCATAAAGAGCAGGGAGGGCAGCATGAAGCGCGCTATGCCACGCTTGCCAGTGCGAAGAAGCATGTTCCTGACAGCAACCTGGCGGTGATCTCGGTCAATGGTCTGTTTGCCGCGCGTGAAGCGCGTCAGGCGCTGCAAAATAACCTCAACGTGATGCTGTTCTCTGACAACGTCTCTCTTGAAGACGAACTGGCGCTCAAGCAGCTGGCGCATGAAAAAGGGCTGCTGATGATGGGGCCCGATTGCGGAACCGCCATTATTAACGGCGCGGCGCTGTGTTTTGGCAATGCGGTGCGTCGCGGCAACATCGGAATTGTTGGTGCCTCCGGTACCGGTAGCCAGGAGCTGAGCGTACGCATTCATGAGTTTGGCGGCGGGATTTCCCAACTGATTGGCACCGGTGGACGCGATCTGAGCGAAAAGATTGGCGGCCTGATGATGCTTGACGCGATTGGTATGCTGGAGGCCGATCCGCAAACCGAGATCATCGCGCTTATCTCCAAACCTCCTGCGCCAACAGTGGCGCGCAAAGTGCTGGAACGTGCGCGTGCCTGCCATAAGCCCGTCGTGGTGTGTTTCCTCGGACGTGAAGCCGCGCCTGCGGATGAAAACGGTCTGCTGTTTGCACGCGGCACTAAAGAGGCGGCGCTGAAAGCGGTACTGCTGACTGGCGTGAAAAAAGAGAGTCTCGATCTGCATCCGCTCAACTGGCCGCTGATTGAAGAGGTCCGCGCCCGCCTGACCCCGCAGCAAAAGTACATTCGCGGCTTGTTCTGTGGCGGCACGCTGTGCGATGAGGCGATGTTTGCTGCCATGGAAAAACATGCGGAGGTTTACAGCAACATTCATCCGGATCCGGCTTTTCGCCTGACAGATCTCAACCGCAGCGTGGGACATACCTTCCTTGATTTTGGAGATGACGATTTTACCAACGGTAAACCGCACCCGATGATCGATCCAACCAACCGCATTAGTCGTCTGTTGCAGGAAGCACGCGATCCTGAAGTCGGCGTGATCGTTATGGACTTCGTTCTTGGATATGGATCACATGAAGATCCGGTTGGCGTGATGATCGAGGCGATCGTCGAAGCCAAAGCGATCGCCGCCGCAGAGGGGCGTCCGCTTGAGATCCTCGGCTACGTGCTGGGAACCGATCTCGATACGCCGTCGCTGGAAAAACAGTGCCAGATGCTGACCGATGCAGGCGTGATCTGGGCGAGCAGTAGCACCAATACCGGATTGCTGGCGCGTGAATTTATCTGTAAAGGGGAGGAAGCCTGATGAGCCAGACACTGTTTAACCAGCCGCTGAACGTGATTAACGTCGGCATCGCGATGTTCAGCGATGACCTGAAAAAGCAGAATGTTCCCGTGACCCAGCTCGACTGGACGCCGCCGGGCCAGGGCAACATGCAGGTCGTGGCCGCACTGGACGAAATTGCCGATTCGCCGCTGGCTGACAAAATCGCTGCCGCTAACCAGCAGGCGCTGGAACGCATTATCCAGTCGCATCCGGTGCTGATTGGCTATGACCAGGCGATCAACGTCGTGCCGGGCATGACCCGCAACACCATCCTGCACGCCGGACCGCCCATCTGCTGGGAAAAAATGTGCGGCGCAATGAAGGGCGCGGTCACCGGGGCTTTGGTGTTTGAAGGGCTGGCGAAAGATCTGGATGAAGCCGCCGACCTGGCCGCCTCGGGTGAAATCATCTTCTCACCGTGCCACGAGCATGACTGTGTCGGTTCGATGGCGGGTGTGACGTCGGCGTCGATGTTTATGCACATCGTCGAGAACAAAACCTACGGCAACCGCGCATACACCAATATGAGCGAGCAGATGGCGAAGATCCTGCGCATGGGCGCGAACGATCAGAGCGTTATCGATCGCCTGAACTGGATGCGCGATGTGATGGGACCGATGCTGCGCGACGCCATGAAGCTGGCGGGCGAAATCGATCTGCGCCTGATGCTGGCGCAGGCGCTGCACATGGGCGATGAGTGCCATAACCGCAATAACGCCGGGACGGCGCTACTGATACAGGCACTGACGCCGTGGATTATTCAGACTGGCTATCCGGTTGAGCAGCAGCGTGAGGTATTCGAGTTCGTCCTCAGCAGCGATTACTTCTCCGGACCGACCTGGATGGCGATGTGTAAAGCCGCAATGGACGCCGCACACGGGATCGAATACAGCACCGTAGTTACGACGATGGCACGTAACGGCGTTGAATTCGGTCTGCGCATCAGCGGCTTACCGGGTCAGTGGTTTACCGGTCCGGCGCAGCAGGTGATTGGCCCGATGTTTGCGGGCTATAAGCCCGAAGATTCCGGACGTGATATCGGTGATAGCGCAATTACCGAAACCTACGGCATCGGCGGTTTTGCCATGGCCACGGCACCGGCCATCGTGGCGCTGGTAGGCGGTACGGTTGAAGAGGCGGTCGATTTCTCTCGCCAGATGCGTGAAATCACTCTCGGCGAAAACCCCAACGTTACCATTCCGTTACTTGGTTTTATGGGCGTACCGACCGCTATCGACATTACGCGCGTGGGTAGCACCGGCATTCTGCCGGTGATTAACACCGCAATTGCGCACAAAGATGCGGGGATCGGCATGATCGGCGCCGGAATAGTCCATCCGCCGTTCGCCTGTTTTGAAAAGGCGATCCTCAACTGGCGCGACCGCTACTGCCAATAACAACAATCGGGGCTAACGCTGTTGGCCCCACAGTAGCGAAGCGAAAAACGTTGCTTACCTGCAGGGCTGGGCGATCCCCGGGATCGCAAACGATGCTTAACCTGTTAAGGATATTCCATGAACAGCATAAAACTAGAATGGAAACGTGGTGACTGGGCTGCTTACTTTGGGCTGATGACCAACAACCTGACTAACCTGCTGACAATGATGGGGCTGCTCATTTTTGTCGTCGGGATCCCTACCGAAATTGTCTATGGTCGCATTGCGCCTGCCTTTGGTCTGGCTGTGCTGGTGGCCAGCGTCTGCTACGCCTGGTTTGGCCTGCAGATGGCAAAGCACACCGGGCGTAAAGACGTGACGGCGCTGCCGTCCGGGCCGAGCGCACCGTCAATTTTTACCGTGACCTTCCTGGTGCTAATGCCGGTATATCAGCAAACCAAAGATGCCAACTTTGCTATCCAGATAGCTCTGGTGTGGTGCTTTGTAGAAGCGTTGATCCTGGTCGGCGGCTCCTTCCTGGGCGAGACCATCCGCAAGATGATCCCGCGTACGGTATTACTTTCTTGTCTGTCCGGTCTGGGACTGTTGCTGCTGGCGATGAACCCGATGCTGCAGGCATTTGAAGCGCCAACCGTCTCTTTCATCGTCTTGTTGTTGATCTTCATTAACTGGTTCGGTAAGAAGCCGATTTTTGCCCGCATACCCACCGGTTTGCTGCTGCTGATTGCCGGTACAGCGTTGGCGTGGATCTCCGGTTTGCAAAGCCCGGAAGCCATTAAATCTTCGATGTCTTCCTTTGGCTTCAATCCGCCGGAAATCCATGTCGACAGCTTCCTGCAGGGTTTGCCGCACGCGCTGCCGTACCTGGCTTCTGCGGTTCCTCTGGGTCTGGCGAACTACATTTTTGACCTTGAGAATATTGAAAGTGCGCATGCGGCGGGTGATGAGTACAACACCCGTAAGGTCATGATGGCGAACGGTTTTGCCTCCATGCTCGGCTGCATGCTGGGCAACCCATTCCCGGTGACCGTATATGTTGGGCATGCGGGCTGGAAAGCGATGGGGGCCAGCATCGGTTATACCCTCGCTTCAGGCATCACCATGTTCCTGGTACCGCTGTTTGGGCTGGGGGCGTTTATGCTCGCGATTATTCCGATGACTGCGATAGTGCCGATTCTGGTGTTTATCGGCGTGGTGACCGCCAACCAGGTGGTGCGAGAGACGCCCAAAGTCGAGGTTCCCGTTATCTTTATCTGCTTGTTCCCGTGGATCGCTAACTGGGCGTTGACCATCGTCAACAGCGTGATGGGCGCCGCCGGAACATCCGCGGGGAAACTGGGCAGCGACCTGCTGCACAGCAAAGGTGTCTATTACGATGGGCTGGTGCATCTGGGAAGCGGCGCGCCGCTGGCCAGTATGCTGTGGGGCTGCGTCGCTATCTTCGCCATTATGAATAAGCCGCTGCGTGGGGCGATTGCCGCAGCTTTTGGCGCGCTGTTATCGCTGTTTGGTGTGATTCACTCTCCGGCGGTTGGCTTTGCAGAAGGCAGTTCGATGATGTTTGTTGTGGCCTACCTGATGATGAGCGGCATGTTTGTCCTCAAGCATGTTCTTGATAGCCGTGAAGCGGTGACTGCGCCTGAGCAGGAACCGACGAAAACGACCTGAATCGCCTGTAAGCGGAAGATAACACTATGAAAGAACTTGTGGTCGTTGCCATTGGCGGCAACAGCATTATCAAAGATAACGCCAGCCAGTCGATTGAGCACCAGGCTGAAGCGGTGAAAGCGGTGGCGGACACGGTGCTGGAGATGTTGGCATCGGACTACAACATTGTGCTGACGCACGGAAACGGGCCGCAGGTGGGGCTGGATCTACGGCGTGCGGAAATCGCGCATGAGCGTGAAGGGTTGCCGCTCACCCCGCTGGCAAACTGCGTCGCCGATACGCAGGGCGGGATCGGCTATCTGATCCAACAGGCGCTGAACAACCGCCTGGCGCGGCGCGGTGAGCAGAAGGCGGTTACGGTGGTCACGCAGGTGGAGGTCGACAAAAACGATCCGGGCTTCGCTAACCCGACCAAGCCTATCGGCGCGTTCTTTAGCGAAGCGCAGCGCGATGAACTGCAGCGGGTCAATCCGGGCTGGCGCTTTGTTGAAGATTCGGGACGCGGCTACCGCCGGGTCGTCGCCTCTCCGGAACCGAAGCGTATTGTCGAGGCGGAGGCAATCAAAACGCTGACCCAGCAAGGCTTTGTGGTGATTGGCGCGGGTGGCGGTGGGATCCCGGTGGTGCGTAGCGATCAGGGGGATTATCAGAGTGTGGATGCGGTGATTGATAAAGATCTCTCCACGGCTCTGCTGGCGCAGGAGATCCGCGCTGACATTCTGGTGATCACCACCGGCGTCGAGCAGGTCTGTATTC
This sequence comes from Citrobacter sp. 506, assembly GCF_050434985.1. Classification (NCBI taxonomy): domain Bacteria; kingdom Pseudomonadati; phylum Pseudomonadota; class Gammaproteobacteria; order Enterobacterales; family Enterobacteriaceae; genus Citrobacter; species Citrobacter sp. 506. Next base: position 27,440 of record NZ_JBNDJN010000004.1, on the reverse strand, counting down.
ATTTTGGCAAACCCAACCAGCAGGCGCTGGATACGGTGGATGTCGCAACGATGACCCGTTACATGCAGGAGGGACATTTCCCGCCGGGGAGCATGTTACCCAAAATCGTTGCCAGTCTGGCGTTCCTGGCGCGTGGCGGTAAGCGAGTAATCATCACCACGCCGGAATGCCTGCCTGCCGCACTGCGCGGCGAAACGGGCACCCATATTGTCCATTCCTGAGAGGAAATGTGAATGAAGGAAAGTAACAGCCGCCGTGAATTTTTAAGTCAGAGCGGAAAAATGGTGACCGCTGCCGCGCTGTTTGGCGCAGTGGCTCCAGTCGCGTATGCTGCTAATCCTGTCGGGAACACCTGCGGGGCGAAGAGCACAATGACGATTAACGATAAGCACTATTACCTGGATAACGTCCTGCTGGAAGCGGGTTTTGATTACGAAAACTCGGTGGTGGTGCATACCCGTACCGCGCTGCAAACCGTTGAAATTCAGGACGGGAAAATTGTTGCCCTGCGTGAGAATAAGCAGCATCCGGATGCGACGCTGCCGCACTACGATGCGGGTGGAAAGCTGATGCTGCCCGCCATGCGCGACATGCACATCCATCTGGATAAAACCTTTTACGGCGGTCCCTGGCGTTCGCTGAATCGCCCGGCTGGCACCACCATTCAGGATATGATCCGCCTGGAGCAAAAACTGCTGCCTGAACTCCAGCCTTACACGCAGGAGCGCGCGGAAAAGCTCATCGATCTGCTGCAATCAAAGGGCACCTCGATCGCCCGCAGCCACTGCAATATCGAACCGGTTTCCGGGCTGAAAAACCTGGAAAATCTGCAGGCGGTGCTGGCGCGTCGCCAGCCGGGTTTTGCCTGTGAAATCGTGGCGTTTCCGCAGCATGGCCTGCTGTTATCGAAGTCTGAACCGTTGATGCGTGAAGCAATGCAGGCGGGGGCGCATTACGTCGGCGGTCTGGACCCAACCAGCGTGGACGGGGCGATGGAAAAATCCCTCGACACCATGTTCCAGATTGCGCTGGATTACGATAAAGGCGTGGATATCCATCTGCATGAAACCAGCCCGGCAGGCGTTGCGGCGGTGAATTACATGGTGGAAACGGTGGAGAAAACGCCGCAGTTGAAGGGCAAACTGACCATCAGCCACGCATTTGCGCTGGCGACGCTGAACGAACAGCAGGTGGATGCGCTGGCGAGCCGCATGGCGGCGCAGCAGATTACCATTGCCTCGACGGTACCGATCGGTACCTTGCATATGCCGCTCAAGCAGTTGCGTGACAAAGGCGTGGAAGTGATTACCGGGACCGACAGTGTGATTGACCACTGGTCGCCGTACGGGCTTGGAGACATGCTGGAGAAGGCGAATCTGTACGCGCAGCTGTATATTCGTCCCAATGAACTCAACCTGTCGCGGGCGCTGTTCCTCGCCACCGGCGATGTGCTGCCGCTTAACGATAAAGGTGAGCGCGTCTGGCCGAAGGCGCAGGATGAAGCCAGCTTTGTACTGGTGGATGCCTCCTGCTCAGCGGAAGCGGTCGCGCGAATCTCCCCACGCACCGCGACCTTCCATAAAGGCCAACTGGTGTGGGGGAACGTCGCAAGCTAGCCTGGTTTGATGCGCAGCGGCAATCGCTGCTGCGCTCTCTGCTCGTTAACCGACGATCCCCATATAGCCGTGAATCCCCATATATAAGCCGACCATCGCGATAAGCGCGCTGGAAAAATAGGGCGCTTTGCGTGCCAGTGTGTTAAATCCGCTCCAGCGTTTGGCCGCCTGCTGCACGCTGATTGCCGCTCCCACGCCCACCGTTACCAGCGTTAGCGCCAGCCCGAGGCTGAAGCACAGCACCATAGTGGCACCCAGCGTGAAGGCTTTGAGCTGGATGCAAATCAGCAGTACCGTAATGGCGGCAGGGCAGGGGATCAACCCGCCGGTCAGACCAAACAATAATATTTGGCCGTTGGTGACCTCTTTGCCTGCAAAGCGGCGCTGAATATCGGTAGCATGTGCACGCTCGTGCGCGTCCTGATACGCTTTCGAACCCTCGCTCAGCCCTGCTAACGCAGCATGGTTATGATCGTGGTCGTGGTCATGTTCGTGATGATGGTGGTGAGCTTCACCGTGGTTATGATGGTGGTGATGGTCATCATGATCATGGTGATGCTCATGATCGTGGTCATGATGCGTCTGGGTCAGCCAGTTCTGTTCTCCCTGCCAGGTTCGCCAGAACATCCAGAATGCGGTCCCGAGAATAATAATCGCCGAGACAAACTGCAGCCAGGGCTCAACGGCCTGGGCAGTAAACGCTTTGCTGATATACATCCCGCCGAGCGCAATCAGCCATACCACTGCGGTATGCGACAGCGTTGCCGCCAGCCCCAGCATCACCGCCTGTTTGATGGTCCCCTTAATGGCAATAATAAAGGCCGCCATCATCGTCTTGGAATGCCCCGGTTCCAGACCGTGTAACACTCCTAATAGAATCGCGCTGGGAATGAAAAACCAGGCGTTGCCTTGCTGAAGAAGCGTAGAAAACTCACCCATGAGAATGATTCTTAGTTGTTTAATTTTGCCAGATTCTACTCCCCCCCAGTATTAAATACTACCCCCCAGTAGAATGACGATGGTATTGTCGCTACAGCCAGACGTTGAAAAGGTATTGCTATGTCACATACGATCCGCGACAAACAAAAGCTGAAAGCCCGAACCAGTAAGATTCAGGGGCAGGTAGCGGCGTTGAAAACCATGCTGGATGAACCGCATGAATGCGCGGCGGTATTGCAGCAAATAGCGGCGATCCGTGGTGCGGTAAACGGGTTAATGCGCGAGGTGATTAAAGGTCATCTGACCGAGCACATTGTGCATCAGGGCGATGAAATTAAGCGCGAAGAAGATTTGGATGTGGTTTTGAAGGTACTCGATTCGTACATCAAATAAGTCAGTTTAACGGCTCATCCACATACTGATGAATGAGCCGTTAAAATCACGTTCTAGCCAAAAAACATCACAGATACGCACAGCAGACCGACAATCAGGGTGATCAGATTACCCACTGAACGGTACGGCTTTAGCGCCGGGATCAGATAGGTAGATAATGTCGGCATGATAAACAGAATCATGGCAATCAGCGGCCCGCTAATCGCGTAAATCATTGAAATTGCATTAGGGTTAATGCAGCAAATGATAAACGTAATGGTCGAAACCAGCATAATGGACAGGGCGCGGTTAAAGGCCCGGCTTTTCTTCACTCCCACCTGATGCAACGATGTTTTTACCACCTCCGTTGCCCCTTCAATCACGCCAAAGTAGGTGCCGAGGAACGATTTTGACATCGCCACGACGGCGACAATGATCCCAGAAATCGACAGCCATGCTGGTGCGTTTGGCATCATCGATAGCGCTGACAGAATGGTCACCCCTTCATTTTTCGCGTCCTCGATATAGTTTGTCGGAATCGAAAGCAAACAGCTGAAGACGAAAAACAGCACGCTCAGGCAGATGATGACGTAGGCTACCTTCATGATTTTTTTGCATTTACCCATGGCCTGCTCGCCATATTTCTCACGTCGGTCGATGGCGAACGTCGAGATAATTGGCGTATGGCTAAAAGCGAAAACCATCACGGGAATAGATATCCAAACCTGATGAAGCGTGTGCTGATCGAAAGACATCTGGCCGGTGAGTAGCGTTGGCTGCCAGCTTCCGGTCAGGTAGAGCGAAAGGAACAAAAAGTACGCGATGAGCGGGAACACCAGAAAGCCCATTACCCGAATGGTTGCTTGTCGGCCCATCAGAAAAATCAGGTTCAGCACCAGCACCACGCCAAGACTGACCAGCATGCGAACACGCAGATCGATGGCGATATGTTTTGCCAGTTGTTCAGTGAGTGAATTGGTTATCGCCACGGCGTAGATCAGCACCACCACAAAGAAGGCAATAAAATAGAGGGTCGTGATCAGGCTGCCTATCTTTTTGCCGTAGTAGTGCGTAACTGCACCAGTGATCCCTTCACCTGCCGAGGTTTTTGAGGACAGGATAAACTGGCACAGCGCCTTGTGCGGCCAGTAGGTTAAAGGCCAGGCGACGAGTGCGGTGATAAACAGTACCACCGCGCCTGCAGAACCCAGCTGTATGGGGAGGAAGAGGGTTCCTGCGCCGACGGCAGTCCCATATAGTGCGAAGCTCCAGAGAGTCTCTTCTTTTGACCAAAATTTCGACATTATTTGAACGTATCAACTATAAAATAAACAAAAAGAAGCGCAATTTACCACAAATGGCAGGGGCTGGGGGAGGTGTCAACAAGCGGGCGAGTGAATGGATCAAAAGCCGGAACCGAGAAGATTCCGGCTATTGTTTGAATTATCAGGCAGTAACGCGCTGCTGGCGACGCTTCATAACGCGCTCGCGTAAAGTGTCATAAGCCCAGTTATAGAACATGGTGTATGGCAGGAAGAACAGGAAGAAACCTATTTCCAGCGTGAATGCCTGGAGCAGGCTGACGTTCAGCACATACGCCACGATGCTCACCCCGATGACAATAAAACCGCTCTCGAAGCCTAAGGCGTGGAATGCCCGCACTTTAGCCGTACGTTTTACCAGGTGCGACGGCCACAGTCGGTCAAACAGGGCGTTATAAATGATATTCCAGATCATCGCCGTCGTGGCGAGAAGAATGGTCAGTCCGCCCATTTCCAGCACCGAGCGCTGCATCAACCATGCGGTGGTTGGTGCGAGGATCGCGGTGGCAATGCCTTCAAAGCAGACGGCATGAAAAATTCGCTCCAGTAACGAGCGGCGTTGGACTGTATCGTGTTGCATAATCTAAAACCTTCTTTGATGCCCGGATAACGGAATGGTGGCAATTTTATCGTTTTATGTGATATCTAAAAGATAGTATCCATCGATAAAGTAGATAGTTCATGCGTTACTCTCCTGAAGCGTTAACGGCATTTGTGGAGACCGTTTCCTGCGGCTCATTTTCTGCTGCGGCCCGGCGGCTGCGTAAAAGTCAGTCCACCATCAGCACGGCCATTGCGCATCTGGAAGCCGATCTCGGTTTTGCGCTGTTTGACCGCTCATCACGTCAGCCGACGCTAACCGAAGAAGGTAAGCGGGTGCTGGGCTATGTGCAGGCAATTTTGACGGCCAGCGAACGTCTTGATGAGGCGGCAATTTCGCTGTCGGGTGAAACGGAAGCGCGTCTGACCTTCGTTTTGTCTGACACGCTGCACCCGGATGTGCTGGAAGAATTGATGGTGCAGTTTGACCACAAGTTTCCCCATACCGAGTTTGAATGTCTGATTGGCGAAGATGAAGACGTGATCGATCTGCTGCAAAAAGGACGTGCTCAGGTTGGGTTGATCGAAGCGCGGGAGGATTACCCGACCGACATGGGCGTCACGCGTCTGCCGATGCAAACCTGGATGGGATTATACGTTGCGGCATCACATCCACTGGCGACTCAAGAAAAACTGCAGTGGGAACAGCTACATACCTGGCGAGAGCTGCGGCTGAATACCTATCTGGAAAGCGGCACCAACGTGGCGCGCGGCCCCGTCTGGTCGGCGCCTAACTATTTGTTGCTGCTGAGTATGGCGGTGCAGGGATTCGGCTGGTGCGCGCTCCCTTGTGCGCTGGTGGAGGAGTTTGCGGCAGAAAAACCGCTGGTCCAATTGATGCTGCCCGGCTGGCCAAAGGCTATCTCTATCGATCTGCTGTGGAATAAGAAATCACCGCCTGGCGTGGCGGGAAGTTGGCTGCGCGACCATTTACAGCAGAGTGGCGTTCAGATGACCAATAAATGATACGAATTTCCTTTGTGATAAAAATCACCGTTTTTAAACAACCTTGATAACTCTTTTTAACAATCATCTACTATTGCGGTGTTATTTTGCGCTGAGGTGGTGATGAAAGAGGTTGTGATAGTCGGGGCGTTACGGACACCGATCGGCTGCTTCCAGGGGACGCTGGCGCGCCACTCTGCCGTTGAATTAGGTAGCATGGTAGTCAGGGCGTTACTGGAGCGCACGGGCGTGGACGTTCACGCTGTGGATGAAGTGATCCTCGGGCAAGTGCTTACCGCAGGTGCCGGGCAAAACCCGGCGCGTCAGTCCGCCATCAATGGTGGGCTACCCAATACCGTTTCCGCCATCACCATTAACGATGTCTGCGGCTCGGGTCTGAAAGCGCTGCATCTGGCGACCCAGGCTATCCAGTGCGGCGAAGCCGACATTGTGATTGCGGGCGGACAAGAGAATATGAGCCGTGCGCCGCATGTCCTTACTGATAGCCGTACCGGCGCACAGTTGGGCAACAGTCAACTGGTCGACAGCCTGGTGCATGACGGCCTGTGGGACGCTTTCAACGATTACCATATGGGCGTTACCGCGGAAAATCTGGCGCGGGAATATGGCATCAGCCGTGAACTGCAGGATGCCTACGCACTGCATTCGCAGCACAAGGCGCGGATGGCAATTGACGCCGGGCGCTTTAAAGATGAAATCGTGCCGGTGGTAACGCAGCGTAATGGGCAATCGTTCGTGGTGGATACCGACGAACAGCCGCGCACCGATGCCAGCGCAGAAGGGCTGGCGCGCCTGGATCCGACCTTCGACAGGCTCGGTTCAGTAACCGCGGGTAACGCGTCATCCATCAATGATGGCGCCGCTGCGGTGATGATGATGAGCGAGGCTAAGGCCCAGGAGCTGAATTTGCCGGTGCTGGCCCGCATTCGTGCCTTTGCCAGCGTCGGGGTCGATCCCGCGCTCATGGGAATTGCGCCGGTGTACGCGACGCGCCGTTGCCTTGAGCGTGTGGGCTGGCAACTGGCTGATGTTGATCTTATCGAGGCCAACGAAGCCTTTGCCGCACAGGCATTGTCCGTTGGAAAAATGCTGGAGTGGGATGAACGGCGAGTGAATGTGAACGGCGGAGCCATTGCGCTTGGTCATCCGATTGGCGCATCTGGCTGCCGTATTCTGGTTTCACTGGTGCATGAAATGGTGAAGCGTCGGGCGCACAAGGGCCTGGCAACGTTATGTATCGGCGGTGGTCAGGGCGTGGCGCTCGCTATCGAGCGAGATTAACCCCCCGAAGTTTTCTCTGCTTAAACGCCTTTCCCGCTGTATTTCCCCTGCATCTATAAAAAAGCCCTCCAACAGGAGGGCAAGGCCAGTTACAGAAACATACACTCTAAACTCTGCTAACGTATCAAAACGGCGTTTCATTTCATGTGATTAACAGCGCACTTTGTTAGAAAAGGTGTGTCAACGACATGTGAGGCTGGCTGTATTTTCAATGTCTTATCCCTACCCCTCATGAACTACTCGTGTTTGTTTTTATCTATCTAATTGTTTTAAATAATTTTATTTAAATCATTCCCGCGATTTATATGCGCTAGCGTGATCGCAATTACACTTTTGATAATAAGATGCAGAAAAAGTGAAACGTTGTTTTATTTGTAATTGAAAACCCATTCCGGGAGGGATATCATGAGCGCATAAGATAAAACGGAACAGCGTTTTGCTATTCGTTTAAGCATTCACGGTCAATTTATCACTGGAGGTAAATGTGGACGTAAGACAAAGCATCCATAGTGCGCATGCGAAAACCCTGGATACTCAGGAGCTGCGTAATGAGTTTTTGGTCGAAGAAGTGTTTGTCCCAGATGAATACACCATGGTCTACAGCCACATTGACCGCATCATTGTTGGCGGCATTATGCCAGTGGCCAAAACCGTCTCTGTGGGTGGCGAAGTCGGCAAACAGCTGGGCGTAACCTACTTCCTCGAGCGTCGTGAGCTGGGTGTGATTAACATCGGTGGCCCGGGCACGATTACCGTTGACGGCCAGTGCTATGAAATTGGTCATCGTGACGCGCTGTACGTCGGGAAAGGGGCCAAAGAAGTGGTATTCGCCAGCATCGATACGGCGAAACCAGCGAAGTTTTACTATAACTGCGCGCCGGCCCACACGACTTATCCAACCAAAAAAGTCACGCCAGCAGACGTTGCGCCAGTAACGCTGGGCGATGACCTCACCAGTAACCGTCGTACCATCAACAAATATTTTGTGCCGGATGTGCTGGAAACCTGCCAGTTGAGCATGGGTCTGACCGAACTGGCGCCGGGTAACCTGTGGAACACCATGCCGTGTCATACCCATGAACGTCGTATGGAAGTCTATTTCTATTTCAATATGGAAGAAGATACCTGCGTCTTCCACATGATGGGGCAGCCTCAGGAAACGCGTCATATTGTGATGCACAACGAGCAGGCGGTGATTTCGCCGAGCTGGTCAATTCACTCCGGCGTTGGCACAAAAGCTTATACGTTCATTTGGGGCATGGTCGGCGAAAACCAGGTCTTTGATGATATGGACCATGTAGTGGTCAAAGATCTGCGCTAGTTGCGGGCGATAGCCGTGCCTGCTGCGGCGGGCATTATAAAAAATTAAGGATTTACAATGATTTTGAATGCATTCTCTCTTGAAGGTAAGGTCGCCGTTGTGACCGGTTGTGACACTGGCCTGGGTCAGGGTATGGCGTTGGGTTTGGCTGAAGCGGGCTGCGATATCGTGGGGATCAACATCGTTGAACCGACGGAAACTATCGAACGCGTGACCGCACTGGGGCGCCGTTTTTTAAGTCTGACCGCCGACCTGCGTCAAATTGACGGCATTCCGGCGTTGCTGGAGCGCGCAGTGGCAGAATTCGGTCATATCGATATTCTGGTCAACAACGCAGGTCTTATCCGTCGTGACGATGCGATCGACTTCAGCGAAAAAGACTGGGACGACGTGATGAACCTGAACATTAAGAGCGTGTTCTTTATGTCTCAGGCCGCGGCGAAGCACTTTATAGCTCAGGGTAACGGCGGCAAAATTATCAACATCGCCTCTATGCTTTCTTTCCAGGGCGGGATCCGCGTGCCGTCTTACACCGCGTCTAAAAGCGGCGTAATGGGCATCACCCGCCTGATGGCGAACGAGTGGGCTAAACATAACATCAACGTCAACGCAATTGCGCCGGGTTACATGGCGACGAACAATACTCAACAGCTGCGCGCTGATGAGCAGCGTAGCGCAGAAATTCTCGATCGTATCCCGGCGGGTCGTTGGGGTCTGCCGAGTGACCTGATGGGGCCGATTGTGTTCCTGGCATCCAGCGCATCTGACTATATCAACGGCTATACCGTTGCGGTAGACGGCGGCTGGCTGGCGCGTTAATCTGCTTTCCAGAACTGACAAACCCTGCCCTTTGGCAGGGTTTGTCGGTTAAACATAAGGTGAATGTAGCAATACACCGGAGGCGACATATTCATTCCCTCTGGAACAACATTATGCCGCCAGGCAGATTACGAACAGATAAAATTACGCAGGCAGAAAATCTTCGCGCATGGGCGTAAAGGTATCCAGTAGCGTTCCCGGTTTTAAACAGACGCAGCCATGCATAATGTTGGGCTGTTTATATAGGGTATCGCCTGCCCTAACGACATGCATTTCTTCGCCGATGGTAAATTCAAACTCCCCAGACAAAACGTAAGTCAGCTGCTCATGCGGATGATTGTGCATCGGACCAATCGCGCCTTGCTCGAAGTTCACCTCAACCGCCATCATTTTACCGTCGTGAGCAAGAATGCGTCGGGTAACGCCATTGCCCAGATCTTCAAGGGTGGTCTCTTTATGAAAAATAAACATTCTGCCTTCCTGTAATTAAAACAATGTTTCATTAAACCTATATCAGAAAATTAAAAAAAGAAATGCACGCCAACAGATGTGGAAAGTTGATCACATCTTTGGTTCACTGGAGAGATAACAACAAATCAGGGGAAATGATGAAAACGATCGGTCTGTTAGGCGGTATGAGCTGGGAATCCACCATTCCTTATTATCGACTCATTAATGAAGGGGTAAAACAGCGTCTGGGTGGCCTGCACTCGGCGCAGATTCTGTTGCACAGCGTAGATTTTCACGAGATTGAAGCCTGTCAGTCTGGCGGTGACTGGCAGCGGGCTGGGGAGATCCTCGCGCATGCTGCCGCAGGGCTTCAGCAAGCCGGAGCGGAAGGGATTGTGCTGTGTACCAACACCATGCACAAAGTTGCTGAGGCGATTGAAACCGCCTGTGACGTGCCGTTCCTGCATATTGCCGATGCGACGGGTCGGGCCATACAAAACCAGCAGATGAGCAACGTGGCGCTACTGGGTACGCGCTACACCATGGAGCAGGATTTTTACCGCGGGCGCCTACAGACTGAATTTGGTATTAGTACGCTTATTCCTGAGGCTGATGACCGTCAGAAAATAAACCAGATTATTTTCGACGAGCTGTGCCTCGGTGAGTTCAGCAACGCCTCCCGCGACTACTACCTGAGCGTAATTGATCAGTTGGCTAAACAGGGCGCTCAAGGGGTTATCTTTGGCTGTACCGAGATTGGTTTGCTGGTTCCAGCCGAGCTAAGTCCATTACCGGTTTTCGACACCGCGGCAATCCATGCGCAAGATGCGGTGGCGTTTATGCTTTCGTCTGTGGAGACAAAATAGCCTCCAGCGGATCGATAAGCCTCGGGAGATGGGCTTGCAGATGCGCTGTAAAAGCATCGACCAGCGCCGAGGCAGGGCGATGAAGTGGGTGGATCAGGCTGACCGTAAAGGGTACCGAAATGCTGAAGCGGCGGATAACCACTCCGCTGCTGGCATAATCCAGCGCGGTCAGTGGGTTCACCACCGAGATCCCCACGCCCGCCCGCACCATTGCACAAATTGAAGCGGCGCTGTGGGTTTCAATCACCATGCGGCGCTTCACCTGATGTTCGTTAAACAGGGTGTCCAGTAGCTGACGGTAACTGTCGGTCCGCGACAGGCTGATATAGTTCTCTCCCTGAAAATCCTGCGGCGTTAATACCGCTTTCTCGGTCAGCGGATGCCCCTGCGGCAGTACACACACTTCATCCAGCGCCAGCAATTCGGTGCGTTTCGTTCCGGCTGGCGTATGCAGCGTTTCCGTTAACCCCAGATCGTGGCGCTGCGCCGACAGCCACTCTTCCAACAGTGGTGACTCCTGCGGCACGATCTGAATGTTGACCTGCGGATAGCGCGCGAGAAATGGCTGTAGCAGCGGCGGTAAAAAGGACTGCGAAAATACCGGCAGGCAAACAATCGACAATTCACCTTGACGAAATTCGCGCAGGCTTTCGGCGGCGCTCACAATTCTGTCCAGGCCGTACCACGAACGTTGTACCTCTTCAAACAGACGTAAGCCTTGCACGGTTGGATGCAGTCGGCCACGCGTGCGTTCAAACAGCGTTAATCCCAGGACTTTTTCGAATCGGGCCAGTTCCCGGCTGACGGTGGGCTGCGAGGTATGTAGCATGCGCGCGGCTTCCGTCAGATTGCCTGCGGTCATGATGGCGTGAAAAATTTCAATGTGACGCAGGTTAACCGCGGGCATAAGCAATCCTCAAATGAGCTAATCCATATCATTTTTGCATAGACTCAAGATAAAACGATATTTTTTATTCTTTTTGAGCTGTGGCGTAATCATAAAAAAGCCAATACCGGAGCACGCCATGCCACGCCCACTCAACAACACAGACACTGACCTGACCGCCGACAACCTGTTGCGCCTGCCTGCCGAATTCGGCTGCCCGGTGTGGGTCTATGATGCGCAGATTATTCGCGCGCAGATTGCCAAACTGAGTCAGTTTGACGTGGTGCGTTTTGCCCAGAAGGCATGTTCGAATATTCATATTTTGCGCCTGATGCGCGAGCAGGGCGTGAAGGTCGATTCCGTCTCGCTTGGCGAAATTGAACGCGCGTTGGCGGCAGGTTTTGTACCGGGCAAAGATGAGATTGTCTTTACCGCCGATATGATTGATGAAGCGACGCTCGCCCGGGTGCATGAATTGAGCATTCCGGTAAATGCCGGGTCGGTCGATATGCTGGAACAACTGGGCCAGCTCTCGCCGGGCCATCGCGTGTGGCTCCGCGTAAACCCTGGCTTTGGGCATGGACACAGTCAGAAAACCAATACCGGGGGAGAAAACAGCAAGCACGGTATCTGGTACAGCGATCTTCCGGCGGCGCTGGAGGTAATTCAGCGCTATAAGCTGAAGTTGGTGGGTATTCATATGCATATCGGCTCTGGCGTGGACTACGCGCATCTGGAGCAGGTGTGCGGCGCGATGGTGCGTCAGGTGGTGGAATTTGGTCAGGATCTGGAGGCGATCTCCGCAGGCGGCGGTTTATCAATCCCGTATCGCGAAGGTGAAGAGGCGATCGACACCGATCACTATTTTGGATTGTGGAACGCCGCGCGCGATAGTATTGCGCGTCATCTGGGTCATGCCGTCAAACTGGAGATCGAACCAGGGCGTTTCCTGGTCGCGGAAGCCGGCGTGTTAGTGGCGCAGGTGCGCAGCGTGAAAGAGATGGGCAGCCGTCACTTTGTGCTGATCGATGCGGGCTTCAACGATCTGATGCGCCCGGCCATGTACGGTAGCTATCACCATATCTCCGCGCTGGCGGGAGATGGTCGTTCTCTGCAACAAACTCCTCAACGGGAAACCGTGGTGGCCGGACCGCTGTGCGAATCAGGCGACGTGTTTACCCAGCAGGAAGGCGGAAATGTGGAAACCCGTCTGTTGCCTGCGGTGGTGCCGGGTGATTATCTGGTTTTGCATGATACCGGGGCGTACGGAGCGTCAATGTCGTCAAACTACAATAGCCGCCCGCTGCTGCCGGAGGTCTTGTTTGATAACGGCGTGGCGCGACTGATTCGTCGTCGCCAGACCATTGATGAGCTGTTAGCGCTGGAATTAATCTGAGTAAAGCTGGCCGGATAAGGTGCTTGCGTCGCCATCCGGCTCTTTTTCATATTACTTAAAGTACGGTCCGAGCGTTACTGAGTCACGTAATACCAGTTTGCCGGTAAACGGAGGGATCGGCTCCACGCTCTCACCGTTGGCCAGACGTATAGCCTGGTCGATTGCCGTGGTTATCATGGTATCAATCGGCAGATAAACGGTAGATAACCCCGGTTCCAGCCATTTGGCGCTGGGCGCATCATCAAAACCAAACAGCGAGACGTCCGTCGGGATCCTCAGTCCGGCCTGATGTAACGCTTTTGATGCACCTAATGCCATGTCATCGTTACAGGCGAACAGGGCGCTGAATTTCACCCCTTCCTCCAGCAGTTCTCGACAGGCTTCATAGCCTCGCGTCATCGTGGAGTCGCCGTATTTAACCTTATCAGGATCCCAGGGAATACCGTTTTTTTCCAGAGCCTTACGATACCCCATCAGGCGGGATTTACCGGTAGGCGTATGGCCTGGCACGGTGATGCAAGCAATATCGCTGTGCCCCTGCGAGATCAGATAATTGACCGCCTGATACGCCGCGTCTTCCTGCTCAAAGAAAATCGCGCGATCGCGGGCCTGACTGACATCACGGTTGATGACAAGCAAGGGCATCGCAATGCTGTTCATCAGCGACATAATCGCCTTTTCACTCATATAGCGGGTATAAAGAATAATGGCGTCGCACTGCCTGTCGGCCAGCATTTGCACGGCTTCCTGCTCACGCTCCGGCGTGTCGTGACCATCGGTGACGATCAACTGCTTGCCGTGAGACTCCGTCTGGCGCGAGGCCTGTTGCAGCAGGCGGCCAAAGTAGAATCCATCAAATGTGGAAACCACCAGGCCAATGCTGTTGCTGGTGCGATTCGCCAAAGAGCGCGCTAAAAAGTTGGGCCGATAATCGAGTGCCTGCATGGCCTTGAACACTTTCTGGCGCGTGCTCTCTTTTACCTGACCCGTTCCATTTAGTACGCGCGAAACGGTCGCTTTTGAGACGCCTGCGTGTCGTGAAACGTCCAACATCGTAGTCATGACGCAATCCTGGTTAATCGTTTGACGATGAGTTCCCCGGCTCTGTCAGCGCCGAAACGGAATGGCGACGCACCAGAGTTGGGTTAAAGACGTGGGTAATTTCAGGTGCGGGTCGCTTCTCCGCCAACGCGAGCGCCAGTTCAGCGGCCTGGGTTGCCATCGTCACGATGGGATAGCGTACCGTGGTCAGACGTGGGCGCACATAGCGGGAAATCAGCACATCATCAAAGCCAATCAGCGAGATTTCTCCCGGCACATCAATGCCGTTATCATTCAATACGCCCATGGCGCCAGCCGCCATTGAGTCGTTGTAGCAGGCTACCGCAGTGAAGTTTTTGCCACGACCAAGTAACTCGGTCATGGCCTGTTCACCGCCGCTTTCATCCGGTTCGCCGAACGTCACCAGTCGATCGCTTACCGGTATATTGCTCTCCGCCAGCGCGTCGTAATAGCCTTGCAGACGATCTTCCGCATCAGAAATACTGTGATTGGAACACAGGTAGCCAATGCGCGTATGGCCCTGTTGAATAAGGTGTCGGGTAGCGAGCCACGCGCCGAAACGGTCATCGAGGGCAACGCAGCGTTGTTCGAATCCCGGCAGAATTCGGTTAATCAATACCATGCCGGGGATTTGCTTCATTAATGAAGCCAAATCCGCATCCGGGATGATTTTGGCATGGACAACAAGGGCCGCGCAGCGGTGGCGAATGAGCTGTTCAATCGCCTGACGTTCCTTCTGTTCATTATGGTAGCCGTTGCCAATCAGCAAAAAATTCCCGGTGTTATAGGCCACCTGCTCGACAGCTTTAACCATTGCCCCAAAGAATGGATCGGACACATCACCAACGACCAGTCCGATGGTTTCAGTGGATTGTTGCGCCAGTGCACGCGCATTGGCATTGGGGTGGTAGCTGAGTGATTCCATTGCACTCGTTACGGCCAGACGCGATGCTTCGCTGGCTTTGGGGGAATCATTGATCACTCGAGAAACGGTGGCGACTGATACACCAGCTAGTCGGGCTACATCCTTTATGGTCGCCATGATAGTACCTGTTGTGGGTAAACGCTTACATTCCGTCAGTGTTACGGAAAATGGCTGGCTGTTCAAGCAGATTGCCCGTCAGGACCTCGCAAATGTGAGCGCGCGCGAGCGAAGTAAGACAGAAAATAGAAAATGCTAATTTTTGCTTACACTTTGCGATGTGCTGTTGCGATTGTTCGCTGGTGGGAGAACTGAGCGGATTGCTAAAGTTGGGATCCCAGAGGTATTGATAGGTGAAATCAACTTTCGGGTTGATCACTAGAATTACACCAGCCTGCGCAGATGCGCAGGTTTTTTTTTGCCTTCAGCCTATCTGTAACAGTAACCGATAATTTACACAACTCGTTGCATTTGGGTTCATTCCTTTGCGTTTTCGTACTGGCGTATCTGGCTGCTGACGACCACAATCAAGATCCCAGAGGTATTGATTGGTGAGATTATTCGGTACGCACTTCGTACCTGTCTCTTGCACCGACCTGCGCGGATGCGCAGGTTTTTTTTCGGACTGTATTTACCTGTTTACCTGTCGCGCCCATTCCCCAACTCGTATACTCTCCCACCATTAATGTTTCTATAATTAATGGCACAGGGAGTTGAGATGCTATTTGGCTTTTTTCGTAATCTGTTTCGCGTGCTTTTCCGCGTTCGCGTCACGGGCAATGTCAGCGCGCTACAGGGAGAACGCGTTCTAATCACTCCCAACCACGTCTCATTTATAGACGGCATCCTGCTGGCGCTATTTTTACCGATTCGTCCTGTCTTCGCCGTTTACACCTCGATCAGCCAGCAATGGTATATGCGCTGGCTAACCCCGCTGATTGACTTCGTGCCGTTAGACCCAACCAAACCGATGTCGATTAAGCATCTGGTCCGTCTGGTCGAGCAGGGCCGTCCGGTGGTGATTTTTCCCGAAGGACGCATTTCGACCACCGGTTCGTTGATGAAAATATATGACGGTGCCGGGTTTGTCGCCGCGAAGTCGGGAGCGACGGTCGTTCCTGTCCGCATTGAGGGGGCTGAGCTTACCCACTTCAGCCGCCTGAAAGGTTTGGTTAAACAGCGATTCTTCCCGCGTATCCAACTGCACATTCTACCGCCGACTCAAATGCCAATGCCGGAAGCCCCGCGAGCTCGCGATCGCCGCAAAATCGCCGGTGAAATGCTGCATCAAATTATGATGGAAGCACGCATGGCGGTACGCCCGCGTGAAACGCTATACGAGTCGCTGCTGGCGGCAAAATACCGTTTTGGCGCGGGCAAAAACTGCATTGAAGATGTTAACTTTACGCCAGACAGCTACCGCAAACTGCTGACTAAGACGCTCTTTGTGGCCCGTATTCTGGAAAAATACAGCGCCGAAGGTGAAAAAATCGGCCTGATGCTGCCAAATGCGGGGATCAGCGCGGCGGTCATTTTTGGAGCCATTGCGCGTCGACGCATTCCGGCCATGATGAACTACACGGCGGGCGTGAAAGGGTTAACCAGCGCTATTACTGCGTCTGAAATCAAAACGATCTTCACTTCCCGACAGTTTCTCGATAAAGGCAAACTCTGGCATCTACCGGAACAGCTCACCCAGGTACGCTGGGTTTATCTGGAAGATTTAAAAGCCGATGTGACGTTGAGCGATAAGCTGTGGATTTTCTCACATCTGCTGGCACCGCATCTGGCGCAGGTGAAACAGCAGCCGGAAGAGGCTGCTGTGATCCTCTTTACGTCTGGTTCGGAAGGCCATCCGAAAGGCGTGGTCCACAGCCACAAGAGTATTCTGGCGAACGTTGAGCAGATTAAAACAATTGCCGATTTCACCGCCGATGACCGCTTTATGTCGGCACTGCCGCTGTTCCACTCCTTTGGCCTGACGGTGGGATTATTCACGCCGCTACTGACCGGTGCGGAAGTGTTTCTTTATCCCAGCCCGCTTCATTACCGCATTGTGCCGGAGCTGGTATACGACCGGAACTGCACCGTGTTGTTTGGTACTTCAACGTTCCTCGGTAACTATGCGCGTTTCGCGCACCCGTACGATTTCCACCGCTTGCGCTATGTGGTGGCAGGCGCGGAAAAACTGCAAGACAGCACAAAGCAGCTATGGCAGGAGAAATTTGGCCTGCGCGTCCTTGAAGGCTATGGCGTGACGGAATGTGCGCCGGTTGTGTCGATCAATGTGCCGATGGCGGCAAAATCAGGAACGGTAGGGCGCATCTTGCCTGGCATGGATGCCCGACTGCTAGCTGTTCCGGGTATTGAGGATGGTGGGCGTTTACAACTGAAAGGCCCGAATATTATGAGCGGCTATTTGCGCGTCGAAAAACCTGGCGTGCTGGAAGTGCCGACGGCAGAAAATGCGCAGGGTGAGATTGAGCGCGGCTGGTATGACACCGGAGACATCGTCCGCTTTGATGAAAACGGCTTTGTACAGATCCAGGGGCGCGCCAAGCGTTTTGCTAAAATTGCCGGAGAGATGGTCTCGCTGGAAATGGTTGAGCAACTGGCATTGGCGGTATCTGCAGACAAAATGCACGCCACGGCGATCAAGAGCGATGCCAGCAAAGGTGAGGCGCTGGTGCTGTTCACTACCGACAGCGAACTCACGCGTGAAAAACTACAGCAGTATGCGCGAGCGCATGGCGTGCCTGAACTTGCCGTGCCGCGTGATATTCGCCACCTGAAGCAACTCCCATTACTCGGCAGCGGTAAGCCGGATTTTGTTACGCTGAAAAGCTGGGTCGATGAGCCGGAAAAACAACATGATTGAGTCAGCGCACACTAACACTTCAATCTGGTCCAAAGGGATGATGTCCGTCATCGCCGCGCAGTTTCTGTCGGCGTTTGGCGATAACGCACTGCTGTTCGCCACGCTGGCGCTGCTGAAGGAAGAATTTTATCCGGACTGGAGCCAGCCAATCCTGCAAATGGTGTTTGTGGGCGCTTACATCCTGTTTGCACCATTTGTTGGACAGGTGGCGGATAGCTTTGCCAAAGGCAGAGTGATGATGTTCGCGAACGCCCTGAAACTGCTGGGCGCGGCGAGTATTTGCTTCGGCATTAATCCGTTTCTCGGGTATACGCTGGTGGGGATTGGCGCGGCCGCGTACTCACCGGCCAAGTATGGCATTCTCGGTGAATTGACCACCGGTGACAAACTGGTGAAAGCCAACGGCCTGATGGAAGCCTCCACTATCGCCGCGATTTTGCTCGGTTCTGTCGCTGGTGGCGTTCTGGCCGACTGGCATGTGATTGCCGCGCTTTCTGCCTGTGCGCTGGCCTATGCTGGCGCCGTGGTGGCTAACCTGTACATCCCGAAACTGGCCGCGGCTCGTCCTGGCCAATCCTGGCATCTGGGGAAAATGACGCGCAGTTTCTTCTGCGCCGCTTCTTCGCTGTGGCGCAACGGTGAAACACGTTTTTCGTTGGTCGGAACCAGCCTTTTTTGGGGCGCGGGCGTCACGCTGCGTTTTCTGCTGGTGCTGTGGGTTCCGGTGGCGCTCGGCATCACCGATAACGCTACGCCGACCTACCTCAATGCTATGGTAGCGATTGGGATTGTCGTAGGCGCGGGGGCGGCAGCGAAGCTGGTGACGCTGGAAACCGTGTCGCGCTGTATGCCAGCGGGGATCCTGATTGGCGTCGTGGTGCTGATTTTCTCACTTCAGCATGCGCTGCTTCCGGCTTACGCGTTGCTGATGCTTATCGGCGTGTCAGGTGGCTTCTTTGTGGTACCGCTGAATGCGTTGCTGCAGGAGCGGGGCAAGAAAAGCGTCGGTGCGGGTAATGCGATCGCTGTGCAAAACCTGGGCGAAAACAGCGCGATGCTGCTGATGCTTGGGATTTACTCACTGGCAGTGCTGGTGGGGATCCCGGCGGTAGCGATTGGTATTGGATTCGGTGCGCTGTTTGCGCTGGCGATTGCGGCGCTGTGGATTTGGCAGCGCCGCCAGCCTGGTACGAGATGAATGAACAATGAATGTGCCGGATGGCAGCGTCGCCTTATCTGGCCTACAGAGAGCAGCAATTTGTAGGTCTGATAAGCGTAGCGCCATCAGGCACTAACCGTCACGGTGCAGGATAGGTATACACCTGATGCACCGCTTCAATCTCTGCCAGTACTTCTTCGCTCAACTCCAGATGCAGGCTTTCAACGTTGGTTTTTAGCTGCTCCATCGTCGTGGCTCCCAGCAGGGTGCTGGCGACAAACGGCTGACGACGCACGAATGCCAGCGCCATTTGCGCAGGATCCAGATTATGGCGTTTCGCGATATCCACATAGGCCGCAACGGCTTTTTGCGTTTGCTCGCCGCTGTAACGCGTGAAACGGCTAAACAGCGTATTGCGTGCACCGGCTGGCTTCGCGCCGTTCAGGTATTTACCGGTTAATGTACCGAAGCCAAGGCAAGAGTAGGCCAGCAGTTCAACGCCTTCATACTGGCTCACTTCCGCCAGTCCAACCTCATAGCTGCGATTCAGCAGGCTGTAGGGGTTCTGGATGGTGGCGATGCGCGGCAGATCGTGTTTGTCCGCCAGGTGCAGGTAGCGCATCACGCCAAACGCGGTTTCATTGGACACGCCGATGTAGCGAATTTTCCCCGCGCGCTGAAACTCTGCCAGCGCGTCCAGCGTATCCAGCAGCGAAACGACTGGCGCAGAGTCCGTCCAGCTGTAGCCTAACTTACCAAAGCAGTTGGTCGGGCGCTGCGGCCAGTGAACCTGATACAGATCCAGGTAATCGGTTTGCAGTCTTTTCAGGCTGTCGTGCAGCGCTTCACGAATATTTTTACGGTCCAGCGCCTGATTCGGTCGAATACCGCTGTCGTTGTTACGTGAAGGCCCACTGACCTTAGAAGCAACGATTAGCTTTTCACGGCTGCCGTGTTTGGCGAGCCAGTTACCTACGTAGGTTTCGGTGAGACCCTGGGTTTCAGGACGCGGCGGTACCGGATACATCTCGGCAACGTCGATCAAATTTATGCCTTGTTCTACGGCATAATCGAGCTGTGCATGTGCGTCGGCTTCGCTGTTTTGTTCACCAAACGTCATTGTGCCCAGCCCCAGTGTACTGACTTCAAGCGAGCTGTGGGGTATACGGTGATATTGCATAGCCGTTTCCTTTTTATAATCACGACATAAGGATTATAAAAATGGCTGAGGGAAGAGAAAAAGGGAAGTAAAATTGTTAAGGCCAGCGCGCTGCTGACCTCAACCATCAGCGTTCAATGATTTGAGACACATCATCGCGATTAATCTGCATCGCATTGCCTTGCTGGTCGTGATAGCTCACCAGACCGGTATCATCGTCAATTTCTGGTTTTCCATCGGTCAGGATCATTCGACCATCTTTTGTCGCCATAACATAATCACTGCTGCATCCGGAAACGGCAAAAGCCAGTCCTACGGCGGAAATCAAAACTGCCCATTTTTTCATCTGCTTATCCTCACATGGCCTGCATCTGACAATAGTTTAGTAATAACGCGAAGTTGTGCATGGCGAAAGCAGTAAAATCTTAAACTGTGAGAAGAGGTAGGTGTGGCGCGCATTCGCTCCCCGTGCGGGGAGCGATGGATTTCATCAGAGCGGATTTTTTTTATTACGCCACAGGTTCAGGGTCTCTACCGCAATAGAGAAGAACATGGCGAAATAGATATATCCTTTCGGAACGTGGACGTCGAAACTTTCCAGAATTAGCGTGAAACCGACCAGAATCAGGAACGAGAGTGCCAGCATTTTTACCGAAGGATGGCGATCGACAAAATCGCCAATCGGGCGTGCAGCAAACATCATCACACCCACGGCAATCACCACTGCAGCCATCATGATAAACAGATGATCGGACAAGCCTACCGCAGTAATCACGGAATCCAGGCTGAAGATAATGTCTAACAACATGATCTGCACAATCGCGCCCAGAAAAGAGGAAACGCGGGTTTTCAGCCCCTCTTCCTCACCTTCAATGGATTCGTGGATCTCCTTACTGGCTTTCCAGATCAGGAACAATCCCCCGAGTAGAAGGATCAGGTCGCGCGCTGATATTGCCTCGCCAAACACTTCGAATAGCGGGTTTGTCAGACGCGTTACCCAGGCGATAGAGGCCAGCAGTGCCAGACGCATGATCATCGCCGCCGCAAGCCCAATACGTCGGGCATGATTGCGTTGCGCTGTCGGGAGTTTGGCTACAACCAGAGAGAGGAAAATAATATTGTCGATCCCAAGAACGATCTCCAGCAGCGTCAGCGTACCGAGCGCAAGCCAGGCGTTAGGATCGGTTATCCATGCAAATAACATCGAACAAAGTCCTGCCAAAAAAAAGAAGCGGTAATTATAGGCCCGTAACGCGGCGGGTGAAAGACCGGACGGTGCCTATTG
This sequence comes from Citrobacter sp. 506, assembly GCF_050434985.1. Classification (NCBI taxonomy): domain Bacteria; kingdom Pseudomonadati; phylum Pseudomonadota; class Gammaproteobacteria; order Enterobacterales; family Enterobacteriaceae; genus Citrobacter; species Citrobacter sp. 506. Next base: position 6,141 of record NZ_JBNDJN010000004.1, on the reverse strand, counting down.
CGCCTGGAACAAGAAATGTCGCTCAAGCAATGCGCGCGTGAAGTTCTTTTTCAAGTAAAAACCGCGTGGTAGGGTCAGGATGGGTTCGCCATGGGCGCCAATGGCCTCGGTAAGCGCTCGGGCGTTGGCGGCTTTAGGACGCAGCTGTAGCACTTCCCCATGGCGGGCAGTGATGCGTTCGACGTGGCCTAACACTATCATGTCCATCAACTCTTCCCAGTCCAGACGCAATTGCCGGTCTTCTTCTTCATTCGGGCTCCACAGCAGGGGAGAACCGACGCGGCGCTCCGCCAGCGGGATGCTGCGTTCGCCTTCTACCGGGATCCACAGAACGCGTTTAAGTTTGTGCCGCACATGGCTGGTTTCCCAGGTAACGCCGGTATTGCCGGTTAACGGTGCCACGCACACAAAGGTGGTTTCCAGCGGTCTGCCAAGGCTATCCACTGGGATTGTTTTCAGCTCCACGCCCAGCGCCGCAAAATCCTGTTCCGGTTTGCTGCCCGCACTGGCGCCGAGCCAGATTTCCAGTAGTACGCCAATCCAGCCTTTATCGCGCTTGAGATCCTTGGGGGTAACGAGTCCTGCCATTGCCGCCAACTCTCCCAGCGCGTAGCCCGAAAGCAGCCGTGCCTGGCTCAACAACTGGGCTTCAGATTCAGGGGGAGAAAGCAGCGGATGGAGTTCTGACATCGGGTTAACCCTTAGGTGAAAAAATGAGCAAAGATTTTATACCGTGTGGACAGAGTTTATCTTTTTCCACATGCTTTATTCAATTCTATGATTTATATTGGTTTTTAGATTCACATACGCAGAGTTGCGCAACAGCGAAGCGGGTTTTCCAATTCTGGTCACTGACAATGAACAGGATCTTACACCATGTTATCCACAGAAAGATGGGATAACTGTGAAAAACCCCCACTACTGTTTCAATTTACAGCCTTGACGTGCGACGAAAATCGAATTTTCACACAAATTGTGCCTAACTTATTGGCATAATCTGTGGATAAAACCAACGCTGGTCGATCTTTCATCAGCCTAAAGATCGTGTGCGTGATATACGTCACATTTCTATGGGTTTATTTGCGCTTAACGGTTTTAACTTAATGAATATAGAGGACTATTTTTGATATGTGACGAATGTCTTATTCGGACTGTTCTGGGTTTTCCCATAGTAATTCCGTACTTCTTCACAACTATATCCACAGAAAAGGTGAATAAAATCGCCTTGCTTGCCCTTCTTCTGTTTATAACTCCGCCCTTAGCTGTGAGTTATTCAATTGTTATTAGAGTATCGCGCCCTTAACAGAGTGGTTTACCGCCTCTCTGGAGTGTGAAACAATCGTTTGTATATAAGGTTTATATTGAGGTAGTCCGGTGATTGATGACGATGGCTACCGCCCGAATGTAGGGATAGTAATTTGTAACCGCCAGGGGCAGGTCATGTGGGCCCGGCGATTTGGTCAGCACTCCTGGCAATTCCCGCAAGGTGGGATAAATGCAGGAGAGACAGCAGAGCAGGCGATGTACCGGGAACTCTTTGAAGAAGTGGGGCTCAGTCGTAAAGATGTACGGATCCTTGCTTCTACTCGTAACTGGTTGCGTTACAAGTTACCGAAACGTTTGGTGCGTTGGGACACGAAGCCGGTTTGTATCGGCCAGAAACAAAAATGGTTTCTTCTGCAATTGGTCAGCAGCGATGCTGAAATCAATATGCAAACCAGCAGTACACCTGAGTTCGACGGCTGGCGCTGGGTGAGTTACTGGTATCCGGTTCGACAGGTGGTGTCATTTAAACGCGATGTCTATCGCAGGGTGATGAAAGAATTCGCAAGTGTTGTCATGGCGCTTCAGGAGAGCACTCCTAAGCCGCAAAGCGCACCTGCGTACAGACGTAAAAGAGGTTAAGCTACGCAAATTATGCTCACCCGCCTGCGCGAAATAGTCGAAAAGGTGGCCAGTGCTCCGCGTCTGAATGAAGCGCTGAATATTCTGGTTACCGACATCTGTCTTGCGATGGATACAGAGGTCTGTTCGGTTTATTTGGCCGATCACGATCGACGTTGTTATTACCTCATGGCGACCCGGGGACTGAAGAAACCGCGTGGTCGTACTGTCGCACTCGCGTTTGATGAAGGTATCGTTGGCCTGGTTGGCAGGCTGGCGGAACCTATCAACCTCGCCGATGCGCAAAAACATCCCAGCTTTAAATACATCCCTTCGGTAAAAGAAGAGCGTTTTCGTGCGTTCTTAGGCGTACCGATTATTCAGCGCCGTCAGCTGTTAGGTGTGCTGGTGGTCCAGCAGCGCGAATTGCGCCAGTACGATGAAAGTGAAGAGTCTTTCCTCGTCACGCTCGCCACGCAAATGGCGGCTATTCTTTCGCAGTCGCAGCTAAACGCGCTGTTCGGCCAATACCGGCAAACGCGCATCCGCGCATTGCCCGCCGCGCCTGGCGTGGCAATAGCCGAAGGCTGGCAGGATGCGACGCTGCCGCTGATGGAGCAGGTCTATCAGGCTTCAACGTTGGATCCGGCGCTTGAGCGCGAGCGGCTCACCGGTGCGCTGGAAGAGGCGGCGAATGAATTCCGCCGCTACAGCAAACGCTTTACCGCCGGGGCGCAGAAAGAAACGGCGGCGATTTTTGATCTCTATTCACACTTGCTTTCCGATACTCGTCTGCGCCGTGAGCTGTTTGCGGAAGTGGATAACGGTTCGGTGGCCGAGTGGGCCGTTAAAACGATCATTGAAAAGTTTGCCGAACAGTTTGCCGCGCTGAGTGATAACTACCTCAAAGAGCGGGCCGGAGATTTACGCGCGCTGGGCCAGCGTCTGCTGTTCCATCTTGACGACTCGATCCAGGGGCCGAATACCTGGCCGGAACGCTTTGTGCTGGTGGCGGATGAGCTTTCCGCCACCACGCTGGCGGAACTTCCTCAGGACCGCTTAGTCGGTGTGGTTGTCCGGGACGGTGCGGCCAACTCTCATGCGGCTATTATGGTTCGTGCGCTGGGTATCCCTACCGTCATGGGGGCCGATATCCAGCCATCGGTGTTACACCGCCGTACGCTGGTAGTGGACGGTTATCGCGGTGAACTGCTGGTCGATCCAGAACCGGTATTGATCCAGGAATACCAGCGTCTTATCAGTGAAGAAATAGAACTGAGCCGCCTGGCGGAAGATGACGTCAACCAGCCAGCACAGTTGAAAAGCGGCGAGCGCGTGAAGGTGATGCTCAATGCTGGCCTCAGCCCGGAGCATGAAGAGAAGCTGGGGAGCCGGATCGACGGCATTGGCCTGTATCGCACCGAAATCCCGTTCATGCTGCAAAGCGGTTTTCCTTCGGAAGAAGAACAGGTTGCGCAGTATCAGGGAATGCTGCAAATGTTTAACGACAAGCCGGTGACTCTGCGTACGCTGGATGTCGGCGCCGATAAACAACTGCCCTATATGCCGATCAGTGAAGAGAACCCATGCCTTGGCTGGCGTGGCATTCGCATAACGCTCGATCAGCCGGAGATCTTTTTGATCCAGGTTCGGGCCATGCTGCGTGCCAACGCGGCAACCGGCAACCTGAGTATTTTGCTGCCGATGGTCACCAGCATTGATGAAGTGGATGAAGCGCGACGTTTGATTGAACGCGCCGGACGCGAAGTGGAAGAGATGATCGGCTACGCGATCCCAAAACCGCGCATTGGCATCATGCTGGAAGTTCCGTCGATGGTGTTTATGCTGCCGCATCTGATAAACCGGATAGACTTTATCTCGGTCGGAACCAACGATCTCACCCAGTACATTCTGGCTGTCGATCGTAACAATACGCGGGTGGCCAGCATTTATGACAGCCTGCATCCGGGTATGTTACGTGTGCTGGCGATGATTGCGCAGGAAGCCGAAAGAAGCGGTATCGATTTGCGATTGTGCGGTGAAATGGCGGGCGACCCGATGTGCGTGGCCATTCTGATCGGCCTGGGTTTTCGCCATTTGTCGATGAACGGTCGTTCCGTGGCTCGCGTTAAATATCTGCTGCGCCATATCGATTTTGATGAGGCGCAAACGCTGGCGCAACGCAGTCTGGAAGCGCAGATGGCGACAGAAGTACGCCATCAGGTGGCGGCTTTTATGGAACGCCGTGGCATGGGGGGACTGATTCGCGGGGGATTGTGAATCGAGGGCTGGTAACAGTAGGTATACATATCTTTTAACTGTAATCGGCATCCGCTGCGATCCCCATGTGCTATCATTCGCACCTTTGGAGCGCCTGCATTATGCAGGCGCGCTTATCAATTGCTGTCTGACTTCAGCGAAATAACAAGAACTTGTGGTGACAGATGACCAGTAGCTATCTGCATTTTCCGGATTTCGATCCGGTCATTTTCTCAATCGGACCCGTCGCGCTTCACTGGTACGGCTTAATGTATTTGGTGGGGTTTATTTTTGCGATGTGGCTGGCGACGCGCCGTGCTAATCGTCCGGGCAGTGGCTGGACCAAAAATGAAGTAGAAAATCTACTGTATGCGGGCTTCCTCGGGGTTTTCCTCGGAGGACGTATTGGTTACGTACTGTTCTATAACTTCCCGTTATTCCTCGATAATCCGCTGTATCTGTTCCGCGTTTGGGACGGCGGGATGTCCTTCCACGGTGGGCTGATTGGTGTGATCCTGGTGATGATTATCTTCGCCAAACGCACCAAGCGTTCGTTCTTCCAGGTTTCTGATTTCATTGCCCCGCTGATTCCGTTTGGTCTGGGCGCAGGGCGTCTGGGCAACTTTATCAACGGTGAGCTGTGGGGACGCGTTGATCCGAACTTCAAGTACGCCATGCTGTTTCCGGGCTCCCGTACCGAAGACATTTTACTGCTGCAAACTAACCCGCAATGGCAGTCTATTTTTGATACCTACGGCTCGCTGCCGCGCCACGCCTCACAGCTTTATGAGATGGCGCTGGAAGGCGTTGTGCTGTTTATCATTCTTAATCTGTACATTCGTAAACCGCGCCCGATGGGCTCGGTATCCGGTCTGTTCCTGATTGGTTATGGCGCGTTTCGTATTATCGTTGAATTCTTCCGCCAGCCGGATGCGCAGTTTACCGGCACCTGGGTACAGTACATCAGCATGGGACAGATCCTCTCAATCCCGATGATTGTCGCAGGCATTATTATGATGGTTTGGGCGTACCGCCGCAGCCCACAGCAACACGTTTCCTGAGGAACCATGAAACAGTATTTAGAACTGATGCAAAAAGTGCTGGATGAAGGCACACAGAAAAACGACCGTACCGGAACCGGAACGCTTTCCATTTTTGGTCATCAGATGCGTTTTAATCTGCAGGAAGGGTTCCCGCTGGTTACGACTAAACGCTGTCATTTACGCTCGATCATTCATGAACTGCTGTGGTTTTTGCAGGGCGACACCAACGTTGCCTACCTGCATGAAAACAACGTCTCAATCTGGGACGAATGGGCGGATGAAAACGGTAATCTGGGCCCGGTTTATGGCAAACAGTGGCGTGCGTGGCCTACGCCAGACGGTCGCCATATTGATCAGATCACCACGGTGTTAAACCAGCTCAAAAATGACCCGGACTCTCGCCGAATTATCGTTTCTGCATGGAACGTCGGTGAGCTGGATAAAATGGCGCTGGCGCCGTGCCACGCGTTCTTCCAGTTTTACGTGGCGGATGGCAAGCTCTCCTGCCAGCTGTATCAGCGTTCGTGCGATGTGTTCCTCGGTTTGCCGTTTAACATTGCCAGCTACGCCTTGCTGGTACACATGATGGCGCAGCAGTGCGATCTGGAAGTGGGTGATTTTGTCTGGACCGGTGGCGACACGCATCTGTACAGCAATCATATGGATCAAACGCATCTGCAGCTTAGCCGCGAACCGCGCGCGCTGCCGAAGCTGGTCATCAAACGTAAGCCTGAATCTATCTTTGACTATCGCTTCGAAGATTTCGAAATTGAAGGCTACGATCCGCATCCTGGTATTAAAGCGCCAGTGGCTATCTAATCGGCTTCATGCTGTCACAACCGACGCCCGTGTGCGTCGGTTTTTTTTGTGCACAGAAAACCCCCAGCTAGGCTGGGGGTTCCGGAAAGCTTTCAGCTTTGGGCCAGTTATTAAAACCCCTTTTGATTTGTTAAAA
>NZ_JBNDJN010000003.1:0-552855 GCF_050434985.1 Citrobacter sp. 506 | reverse complement strand
CTCAGAGACTTGGTATTCATTTTTCGTCTTGCGACGTTAAGAATCCGTATCTTCGAGTGCCCACACAGATTGTCTGATAAATTGTTAAAGAGCAGTTGCGACGCGCTTTAGCGCTCTGTCGCGAGGTGGCGTATATTACGCTTTCCTCTTTCAGAGTCAACCCTCATTTTCAGGTTTTTCTCTTCAACCGAACCGGCTGTTTGTGTGAAGTGATTCACATCCGCCGTGTCGATGGAGGCGCATTATAGGGAGTCGACTCAGGAAGACAAGCGGAAAAATGCATTTTTGTTTCAACCGCTCACCTTTTATCCATTGCGCTTACTTTTGCTGCTTTTTTATCGCCATTGGCAGGTCTGCCAGACTGTTTATGACCAAATCTGCCGCATTTTCTGCTTCCGGCGTAACAGGTTTACCCGTGCGCACCAGAACCTTCGTTCCAACATTCGCCGCTGCTGCTGCCTGCATATCTTCTATCTTGTCGCCTACCATATAGGAAGCGGCCATATCGATATGCAGGAAGTCTCGGGCGGAGATCAACATTCCAGGATGCGGTTTACGACAGTCGCAGACCTGACGATACTCTTCTACTGTGCCCTGCGGATGATGCGGGCAATAGTAGATACCATCCAAATCAACGTCGCGATCGGCCAGCGACCAGTCCATCCATTCGGTCAACGTTTCAAACTGTGCCTCAGTAAATTTGCCACGAGCGATACCAGACTGGTTTGTCACGATAATGAGCGCGTAACCCATATTTTTAAGTTCACGCATGGCATCAATAACGCCGTCGATAAACTCGAACTCGTCAATCTCATGTACGTAACCGTGGTCCACATTAATGGTGCCGTCGCGGTCGAGAAAAATTGCGGGTACAGATTTTGCCACCTTTTATAGCTCCTGAATAAGGCATGTGGCTCTAGTATCGCATGTTTCGGCGGGCAAGAAAGTGCTCATCGTGCAAAGCTAGATTGATTTAGACGTCTGGATGCCTTAACATCCATCTTGTTGACGGCTTCGACCGTCCCAGACAGACGAAAATGCCACGGCTAACTTAATTACGATAATAAATAACCAATGATTAAACTTTCGAATATCACCAAAGTGTTCCAGCAGGGGACTCGCACCATTCAGGCGCTAAATAAAGTCAGCCTGCACGTTCCTGCCGGGCAGATTTATGGCGTCATTGGCGCCTCCGGTGCCGGTAAAAGTACGCTCATTCGCTGCGTTAACTTACTTGAACGCCCAACCGAAGGCAGTGTTCAGGTTGGCGGTCAGGAGCTGACGACGCTTTCTGAATCCGAGCTGACCAAAGCTCGCCGTCAAATCGGCATGATTTTCCAACACTTTAACCTGCTCTCTTCCCGTACCGTGTTTGGCAACGTCGCGCTGCCGCTGGAACTGGATAACACGCCAAAGGAAGAGATCAAACGCCGTGTAACAGAACTGCTGGATTTAGTCGGCCTTGGCGACAAGCACGACAGCTACCCGGCCAACCTTTCCGGCGGACAAAAACAGCGAGTGGCGATTGCGCGTGCGCTGGCCAGCAATCCAAAAGTGTTGCTGTGTGATGAAGCCACCAGCGCACTTGATCCGGCAACAACCCGCTCGATTCTGGAATTATTGAAAGACATTAACCGTCGTTTGGGACTCACCATTCTGCTGATTACCCATGAGATGGACGTTGTAAAACGCATTTGTGACTGCGTGGCGGTCATCAGTAATGGTGAGCTGATTGAGCAGGACACCGTCAGCGAAGTGTTCTCTCACCCGAAAACGCCGCTGGCACAGAAATTTATCCAGTCCACGCTACACCTGGATATCCCGGAAGATTATCTGGAACGTTTAAAAGCAAAGCCAGAAGCCGACAGCGTGCCAATGCTGCGCATGGAATTCACCGGTCATTCGGTTGATGCGCCATTACTTTCTGAGACGGCCCGTCGCTTTAATGTGAATAACAACATTATTAGCGCGCAGATGGATTACGCCGGCGGCGTGAAGTTCGGCATCATGCTGACTGAAATGCACGGCACACAGGAAGATACACAAGCGGCCATTAACTGGTTGCAGGAACACCATGTAAAAGTAGAGGTACTGGGTTATGTCTGAGCCGATGATGTGGCTACTGGTTCGCGGCGTATGGGAAACGCTGGCAATGACCTTTGTGTCCGGTTTTTTTGGTTTTGTGATTGGCCTGCCGGTTGGCGTGTTGCTGTACGTAACGCGGCCGGGGCAAATCATTGAGAACGCGAAGCTCTACCGCACGCTCTCTGCACTGGTGAATATTTTCCGTTCCATCCCGTTCATTATCTTGCTGGTGTGGATGATTCCGTTCACCCGCATGATCGTTGGCACCTCTATTGGGCTGCAGGCCGCTATCGTCCCGCTGACCGTCGGCGCCGCGCCGTTTATCGCCCGTATGGTGGAAAACGCGCTGCTCGAAATCCCGACCGGGCTGATTGAAGCCTCTCGTGCAATGGGTGCCACGCCGCTGCAAATTGTACGTAAGGTATTACTACCAGAAGCACTGCCTGGACTGGTCAATGCGGCCACCATCACCCTTATCACGCTGGTGGGTTATTCCGCGATGGGCGGTGCCGTCGGTGCCGGTGGTCTTGGCCAGATTGGTTATCAGTACGGTTATATTGGCTACAACGCTACCGTCATGAATACAGTGCTGGTATTGCTCGTCGTTCTGGTTTATTTAATTCAGTTATCCGGCGATCGCATCGTCCGGGCTGTCACGCACAAATAACGTTGCACACAACACTAAAAACTCATTAAGAAAAGGAAATAAGCATGGCGTTCAAATTCAAAACCTTTGCGGCAGTTGGAGCCCTGATCGGTTCTCTGGCACTTGTGGGTTGCGGTCAGGATGAAAAAGATCCTAACCACATCAAAGTGGGCGTTATTGTTGGCGCAGAGCAGCAGGTCGCAGAAGTCGCGCAGAAAGTGGCTAAAGAAAAATACGGTCTGGACGTTGAGCTGGTCACGTTTAACGATTACGTCCTGCCTAACGAAGCACTGAGCAAAGGCGATATCGATGCTAACGCCTTCCAGCACAAACCGTATCTGGATCAACAGATCAAAGATCGCGGCTACAAACTGGTTGCCGCAGGTAATACTTTTGTTTACCCGATTGCGGGCTACTCTAAAAAAATCAAGTCACTGGATGAGTTGCAGGAAGGCTCTCAGGTCGCGATTCCAAACGATCCGACTAACCTTGGCCGCTCCCTGCTGCTGCTGCAAAAAGTGGGCTTAATCAAACTGAAAGACGGTGTTGGTCTGCTGCCGACCGCGCTGGACGTGATTGAAAACCCGAAAAACCTGAAGCTGGTTGAACTGGAAGCGCCGCAGCTGCCGCGTTCCCTGGACGATGCACAAATCGCACTGGCGGTCATCAACACGACCTACGCCAGCCAGATCGGCCTGACCCCGGCTAAAGACGGTATCTTTGTTGAAGATAAAGATTCTCCGTACGTAAACCTGATCGTGACTCGTGAAGACAATAAAGATGCTGAGAATGTGAAGAAATTCGTTCAGGCATACCAGTCTGACGAAGTGTACGAAGCAGCAAACAAAGTCTTCAACGGCGGTGCTGTTAAGGGCTGGTAATTTTAGGCTGTTTCCAGAATCTGTAATATCATCAGGACGGGCGCTTGCCCGTCTTGTCATTTATGCAAGCACCTGATTCAATATCTGACGTTTAGATCATTCATTGAGGAAATATTATGCGTGCTTTACCGATCTGTTTAGTAGCACTCATGCTGAGCGGCTGTTCTATGTTAAGCAGATCCCCTGTTGAACCCGTTCAAAGCACCGCTACCCCGCCTAAAGCGGAGCCGGAAAAACCCAAAGCACCGCGCGCGGCGCCGGTAAGAATCATTACTAACGCTGAAGATTTAGTTGGCAAACCGTTCCGCGATCTCGGCGAAGTCAGCGGCGAATCCTGCCAGGCATCCAACCAGGATTCTCCACCGAGCATTCCAACCGCACGCAAACGCATGCAGATTAACGCATCTAAAATGAAAGCAAATGCGGTATTGCTGCACAGTTGCGAAGTAACCAGCGGAACGCCGGGTTGCTATCGCCAGGCGGTTTGCATCGGTTCTGCACTGAACATTTCGGCGAAATGAGCCATTTTCAGTTCGAGCAAATAGGCCTTATCCGCTCACCTTATAAAGAAAAGTTCGCCGTTCCACGCCAGCCTGGTCTGGTGAAAAGTGCCAGCGGTGAACTGCATTTGCTCGCACCTTATAACCAGGCCGATGCCGTTCGCGGCCTGGAAGCCTTCAGCCATTTGTGGGTGATTTTTGTTTTTCACCAGACAATGGAAGGTGGATGGCGTCCAACCGTGCGCCCTCCCCGTCTTGGCGGCAATGCCAGAATGGGCGTCTTTGCCACGCGTTCAACGTTTCGTCCGAACCCTGTTGGCATGTCGTTGGTTGAGCTGCGGGGCATCCGTTGCCATAAAGAGCATGTAATCCTTGAGCTCGGCGGGCTGGATCTTGTTGATGGCACGCCGGTAGTGGATATAAAACCGTATCTGCCGTTTGCCGAATCGCTGCCTGATGCTCGCGCCAGCTATGCTCAGGACGCGCCGCAGGCCAGTGTAGACGTGACGTTCAGTGAAGAGCTCGCTGAGCAACTCCCAAAGCTCGAACAGCGTTACCCGCATCTTCGTCAGTTTATTGCCGAAGTGCTGGCGCAGGATCCGCGTCCTGCCTACCGTAAAAACGAGGAAGAAGGCAAAACCTATGCCGTCTGGTTGCTGGACTTTAACGTCCGCTGGCGCGTGACGCCGTCAGGATTTGAGGTCTTTGCTCTGGAAGCCCGCTAATTTGCATCGCGTACTCTTTTGACATCCCCTTCTCGCTGGTAAACTAAACCACTTTTGTTTTGTGCCAGGCTCATTTTGAGCCTGTTCGATCGTTCAACTGGAACCGTAACAACATGCGTACTAGCCAATATCTGCTCTCCACTCTGAAGGAGACACCTGCCGACGCCGAGGTCATCAGCCACCAGCTGATGCTGCGCGCCGGGATGATCCGCAAGCTGGCCTCCGGGTTATATACCTGGCTGCCGACCGGCGTGCGCGTCCTGAAAAAAGTCGAAAACATCGTGCGTGAAGAGATGAACAACGCCGGTGCGATCGAGGTGTTGATGCCGGTCGTTCAGCCTTCTGAACTGTGGGAAGAGAGCGGCCGTTGGGAACAATACGGCCCGGAACTGCTGCGTATTGCTGACCGTGGCGATCGTTCGTTCGTACTCGGCCCAACGCATGAAGAAGTGATCACCGACCTGATCCGTAATGAGCTGAGCTCTTACAAACAGCTGCCGCTGAATTTCTATCAGATCCAGACCAAATTCCGTGACGAAGTGCGTCCGCGCTTCGGCGTGATGCGTTCCCGCGAATTCCTGATGAAAGATGCCTACTCTTTCCACACTTCTCAGGAATCTCTGCAGGAAACCTACGACGCGATGTACGCTGCGTACAGCAAAATCTTCAGCCGTATGGGGCTGGATTTCCGTGCGGTACAAGCGGATACCGGTTCTATCGGCGGCAGCGCCTCTCACGAATTCCAGGTGCTGGCGCAGAGCGGTGAAGACGATGTGATCTTCTCTGACTCTTCCGAGTATGCGGCAAACATCGAGTTTGCCGAAGCTGTTGCACCGAAAGAACCGCGCGCCGCTGCAACGCAGGAAATGACGCTGGTTGATACGCCGAACGCTAAAACCATCGCCGAGCTGGTTGAACAATTCAACCTGCCTATCGAGAAAACCGTGAAAACCCTGCTGGTGAAAGCGGTTGAAGGCAGCAGCTACCCGCTGGTTGCGCTGCTGGTTCGTGGCGATCACGAGCTGAACGAAGTCAAGGCGGAAAAACTGCCGCAGGTTGCCAGCCCGCTGACCTTCGCCACCGAAGAAGAAATTCGTGCGCTGGTTAAAGCAGGTCCAGGATCTCTGGGTCCGGTGAACATGCCGATTCCGGTGGTTATCGACCGTACCGTTGCGGTAATGAGCGATTTTGCTGCCGGTGCCAACATCGACGGTAAACACTATTTCGGTATCAACTGGGATCGTGACGTGGCCACCCCGGAAGTGGCTGACATTCGTAACGTGGTCGCCGGCGATCCAAGCCCGGATGGCAAAGGTACGCTGATGATCAAACGCGGTATCGAAGTGGGCCACATCTTCCAATTGGGTACCAAGTACTCTGAAGCGATGAAAGCCGCCGTTCAGGGAGAAGATGGTCGTAACCAGACGCTGACCATGGGCTGCTACGGTATCGGGGTCACTCGCGTTGTGGCTGCCGCGATTGAACAGAACTACGACGATCGCGGCATTGTATGGCCAGACGCCATTGCCCCGTTCCAGGTTGCTATTCTGCCGATGAACATGCACAAATCCTACCGTGTGCAGGAGCTGGCTGAGAAGCTGTACGCGGAGCTGCGCGCGCAGGGTATTGAAGTGCTGATGGACGATCGTAAAGAGCGTCCAGGCGTGATGTTTGCTGATATGGAGCTCATCGGTATTCCGCATACCATCGTGCTGGGCGACCGTAACCTCGACAACGACGATATCGAATACAAATACCGTCGTAACGGCGAGAAAGAGCTGATTAAAACCGGCGACATCGTCGACTACCTGGTCAAAGCTATTAAAGGCTAATACCAGCACAAGGCCCTGAGGATCAGGGCCTTTTTTACATGGATTGTATAAAATGGCTAAACCAACGGCGTATTACCGCCTGCTCCTCCCCTTCGTTCTTCTGCTTTCAGCCTGCACGATTGACGTCAGTCAGCAAAATTCATCAGCAACCGCTGTTGATGCCCAGGCAAAGAAATGGGAGATAAAACTCCAGCATCAAAGCTCATTTACCGATCAAGCGCTGCATGAAATTACGGATACCGACCTCCGGCCGGGCGACCTGCTGTTTTCCTCTAGTCTTGGGGTGACCTCATTTGGTATTCGCGCGTTCAGCACCTCTTCTGTCAGCCATGTCGCCGTTTACCTTGGCGATAATGAAGTTGCCGAAGCGACCGGGGCGGGAGTACAAATCATTTCGCTTAAAAAGGCTGAAAATCACAGCGATAAGCTTTTTGCTCTGCGGGTCCCCAACCTCACACCGCAGCAGGCCGAAGAAATCAAAACATTCGCTTATAAAATCAAAGATAGCGGCTATAACTACCGCGGCATCGTCGAATTTATTCCGTTTATGGTGACCCGGCAAATATGTTCATTGAATCCTTTCTCAGAGGATTTTCGCCAGCAATGCGTCAGTGGGCTGGCAAAAGCACAGTTGAACAATACCAGTGAAGGAGAAAAGAAGGCGTGGTTTTGCTCCGAATTCGTAACCGATGCGTTTGCCACAGCCGGGCACCCGCTAACAATGGCGCAGCCGGGTTGGATTAGCCCTTCCGACCTGATGCATATGCGCGAAGGTGACATTTCCGCGTTTAAGTCTGAAACGCAGCTACAGTATATCGGCCACCTGAAGTTAGGGATTTATATCAAAACCAGCCGTTTTGTTGGATTGATCCGATAAGGAAAAACTGTCCGGGCGATCGCCGGACGGTTTTTATAAGCTGCAGATTAATCATCGCAACTCTGGCCAGGGATAAACTTAATTTCTTTATCCGCTCTTAAGGTTTTCACTGGTGTGCCCGTATCAGGATTTTCTTCCATCGTGAAGTGCCCTTCCACAGTAAGCAGAACTGCCTTATCCGTTGCACCACGCGCAGTCAGATAATCTCGCTCCAGTTGTGCATTGTTCGCGACAGAGACTCTTTTACCCGTCGCACAATCAGTGAAGGTTGCCGCGTCAGCCATATAGAAGTACATCCCCCGCATCGGCATTGGCGTCACCGGTAAGCTGGCGGAAACTGGCTCAAGCGTGTAGTTGAACTGTGACTCAATCGGGTTACCTTCACGATCGAGCATCTCCAGCGCTTCACCTTTTGCCCGGTAGTACGACTTCTCACCTTTGCTGTCAGTCAGCACCAGCTTATCGGCAGTGCGCGCCCATGTACCATAAGAAGCAAAGGAGGACGGTTCATCTCGCACGCCCTGATAGCGTTCATTCATCACCCATGTGCCGTCTTTTTCCAGGAACAGAGAGGTTTCAATTCCTTCGCAGTCCGCGCAAGGCAAAATGCCACGCCAGCTTTGCTGCATCGGTTTTAATTCTGCCGCCCGCGTCGGCTGTAGTACATCGACTTCAGTACGGTTGTTACAGCCGATCAAGGAAAAAAGCGTGCATGCAGCGACCACGGACAATATTGCTGTTTTCACTATGAATTCCTTATAATTTTTTATTCCCGCTCGTCAGTCTTGCGTTCGACGAACTCTCCCACGCAGTGCTTTCACTGTGGATTTTTGCGCCTTCGATGACAACCTGCGCTCTTTCGAGGCGCGCGTAGGACGTGTTGCCTGTCGGCTTTTTTGCACCGCGGTTAATTCTTTTATCACCGCCACCAGTCGGGAGATTGCCGCTTCCCGATTTAGCTCCTGGCTACGGTATTCCTGCGCCTTTATGATAATAACGCCATCGCTGCTAATCAGATGATGGCTGGCGGCCAGCAGACGTTCCTTGTAATACTCTGGCAGGCCTGAGGCCCGAATGTCAAAGCGCAAGTGGATAGCCGTCGAGGTCTTGTTAACGTGCTGACCGCCCGCGCCCTGTGCCCGAATCGCCGTGATTTCCAGCTCACTGTCAGGGATAGAGACGTTTCGGGAGATAACAATCATGAACGCGGCTGCCACGCGGTCAGATGAATTTCCAGATTGTTCTGAGAATCAGACAGCCAGATAGCGCCATCCTGGATAGTTGCCTGCAGCGCCATTGTACGACCAGCAAAATCACTCAGTTGCGCCAGCTGTTCATCATCCAGATACCACACGGTGAGATTTTTAAACCGCGCACACTTGTTCTGGTTTTGCTGCCACCAGATCTGGGCCGCACGGCTGATGTAAGTAAACAGAGCAACCTCACCAGACTGGGTACAGGCTTTTTTAATACGACGCTCATCCGGCAGACCCAGTTCAATCCAGAGATCGATGCCCAGATGGTCGTTACGCAGCCATGCTTCAGGCTCGTCTTCAGCACTCAGGCCACGCGTGAACTGCAGCCGTTCATCGGCATATTTAATCCAGGCCAGCAGGCGCAGCATCATGCGCTCCTGGGTTTCAGAGGGATGACGCGCCAGCGTCAAGGCCGCGTCAAGGAACTGGTTGCGGTCGAGATCCGCTACGTTGACGACGGCTTTATAAATTGTCGCTTTAAGCGCCATGAGAGAACTCCTTTCGAATCAGGCGCTCATTGTAGCGAAAACTGCGGCAAAAGGCTGCTAACAGCTCCTCAATCAAGGCGCTGATATTGCTTGAATGAGTATGGTATAGTCACCTTGCTAAACAGAGTTTATCTTCGTAGGCTTAGACTTGCATCCACGGTTAAGTCAGAGTGCTGACAGGAGGGCATGTGGAAAAATATTGTGAGTTAATACGCAAGCGGTACGCGGAAATCGCCAGCGGAGACTTAGGGTATATCCCGGATGCGCTGGGTTGCGTATTGAAGGTGCTTAATGAAGTGGCGGCAGACAGCGCCCTTCCAGAGTCGGTCAGGGAAAAAGCGGCCTATGCTGCCGCCAACTTACTGGTGAGCGATTATGTCAATGAATGAAACGTATCAACCCATCAATTGTGATGATTACGACAATCTTGAACTCGCCTGCCAGAACCATTTGTTACTGACGCTGGCGCTAAAAGATGGCGAAGTTTTGCAGGCGAAAGCGAATGACCTGGTTTCACGCAAAAACGTGGAGTATCTGGTCGCAGATGTCGCAGGTGAAACCCGGGAGCTTCGTCTCGATAAAATTGCCAGCTTCAGCCACCCGCAAATCGGTACCGTGGTCGTCAGCGAATCTTAGCTTTTCTTGCGCCTTATCAGGCCTAAATGACCAGGCCTGATAATCGCACCGCCATCAGGCATGCCAAATCAGACTCATACCTTCTTCATCTACCGCCGCACCCTCACGCGTCACAAAAACACCCGCAGCCGCAATCAACGTTTCACCGTAAAACAACAACGGCGTGGTATCTCGTCGCCAAGGCGGGATCCCCTGCTCCTGCCAGATTTTCTTTAATTTACGTCCACCGTTACGCCCGACAATATGCAATACGCCTGGCGCTTTAAAACGAATACTGATCGCTTCACCTGCTTGCGGCATGCGCAATTCGCCAGCAGAGATTAGCTGCACCGAGCCTAACCCGGCAGGCAATGTCAACGGCGTTTCCCGACATGACCACGGGATGACGGTTTCGCTTTGCCCGTCGACCGATTTAACCCACCATAGCTGTGACTGATAGCGACGGACCTCATATTCTCCTAGACGAAAACAGGGGGAAGCATCTTCTCGCGCCAACGCCACTTCCTGCCAGATACGTTCCAGCCCGTCCCGGGAAGGCATCGGCGCATTTAACCCCGCCAGCCAGCGACGCAGCAGAGCGGCACGCCGCACGCCACTCATCATCATTAACGGTGCCAGTAACAGTGTGCCTTGAACAGTCACGCAGTCGGCTAAATCGTTGGCCAGCAGTTCATCCAGTAAACTCTCCTGCTCGGCGCACAGCGCGGCGCTGCGGGCTGCGGCTTGCGCGAAGTGCGGCCATCGTTGTTGGAGCAACGGGGTAACGCGCAATCTGAGAAAATTGCGATCGTAGGCATCATCCTGATTACTTTCATCTTCGATCCAGCATAATTCATGCTGTCGCGCCCATACTTCAAGCGCCTCTCGCGTTTGCGCCAGCAGCGGTCGAATCAGTTGGGTTCCGGCAAATGGTGAGCTTTCGCCCATGGCGGAAAGCCCGGCAGGACCACTGCCGCGCTTAAGCGCCAGTAGAAAGGTTTCACACTGGTCGTCGAGATGCTGGGCGGTCATCAGCACTTCACCCGGTAGTAAGGTCTGCGCAAATGCCTGATAGCGCGCGCGTCGCGCCTGAGCTTCGATGCCCAGACCATCATCCTCAAGTTGGACCCGTTCAACCACCAGCGGCACCTGCCACTGTGCGCATACCGACTCACAGTGTTGCACCCAACTGTCTGCCTGCGGGCTTAATCCGTGATGAATATGGATTGCACGCAAGGCAACCTCAGGATTTTGCGCTCGCCACAGTACCAGCTGATGCAGCAGCACGGTGGAGTCCAGCCCGCCGCTAAAGGCGACCAGAATCGATTGAGAATTTAGCAGTGAAGTGTTCAGCGTGAGTGTCGTCATGATGGTTACTTACAAGGGCATTGCCCGGCATATTGCCGGGCTAATGCCACAATGATAAGACTTACAGCTCATACAGTTCGAGCGGTAATCCGTCCGGATCGTTAAAAAACGTAAAGCGTTTGCCGGTAAACGGATCGATACGCACGGATTCGCACTTCACGTGGTGAGCTTCCAGATGCGCGATCGCTTTTTCCACGTCATCTACGCTGAACGCCAGATGGCGTAAACCGCAGGCTTCCGGTCGGCTCGGACGGCAAGGCGGAAATGGAAAAGAAAAAAGCTCAATCACATACTGACCGTTCAATGCCAGATCCCCCTTCCACGAGTCACGTTCTTCCCGGTAGGCTTCGCTGATTAGCGTAAAGCCCAGCACATCACAGTAAAATGCCTTACTCGCCGCGTAATCCGTCGCAATAATGGCAATATGGTGAACCTGTTTTAATCCCAGCATAGCGTCATCGCCTCTTTCGTTTTTCTGCCAGCACGTTACTCGTGCGTAATGGGTTCACGCAAGTCGTCATGCCATTTTTAGGACTCGCACGCGATACACGCCATCTTCACCCAGTTTAGCGCCATGGATATCGGTTTCAAATCCAGGATAGTGATGGCCCACCGAACACAACATCAGCAGAAAATCGAGTACAGCCCGACTTTTGGCCGTGATCATTTCCCCGGGCATCAAGAGCGGCACACCGGGAGGATAAGGCAGAATCATATTGGCAGAAATGCGCCCCACCAGTTGATCGAGCGCCACCGTTTCGACCTCACCTTTGATCTGCCGCTGCCAGGCCTGGTGCGGGGTCATTTTCATTTCCGGTAAGGTATCAAATGCCCGCAGCATCAGCCCGGAGAGATCGTGCTGGCGGATCAGCTTATGGATCCCCTGCGCCAGATCCTGAATACGCATATTACGATAGAAATCGGGATCTTCGGCATACAGATCCGGCAGTATATTTTTCACGCGTAAATTCAGATCGTACGAGCGTTTAAATTCCGTCAGGCCGCGCAGTAGCCCCATCGCCCGGGTTTTATCAATGCCAATACTAAACAGGAACAACAGATTATACGGTCCCGTTTTCTCGACAACGACGCCGCGCTCATCAAGGAATTTCGCCACCAGCGCCGCAGGGATCCCCTCTTCACTCATATTTCCCTGTTCATCCATTCCCGGCGTAAGAATGGTGACCTTCACCGGGTCGAGGAACATATGATCGGCGTCAGCATCAACAAATCCGTGCCAGTCTTCACCAGGCGCTACCGGCCAGCACTCCGCTTCATCTACCCTTTCCGGCTGCCAGATATCAAAGAACCAGCCATCCGACTCTTCGCGTAGCCGCTGCACTTCTTTACGGAAATGCAGCGCCCGCTCCACCGAACGATTGATCAACCGCTTGCCTGAATTGCCACGCAGCATTGCCGCCGCCGTTTCTATCGACGCGACAATCGGGTAGCTCGGGGAAGTGGAAGTGTGCATCATAAAGGCTTCGTTGAACGTCTCTTCGTCGTAGTCGCCCTTAATGTGGATCAGAGAAGCCTGTGATAGTGCCGCCAGCATCTTGTGGGTTGACTGGGTTTCAAAAATCACTTTCCCCGGCACCCGTTCGCCGCTCATCCCGCTTTTCCCCTGATAGATCGGGTGAAAATGGGTATACGGCACCCAGGCAGAATCAAAATGAATGGAGGGCACATCCAGGGTTTGCTTGATCCAGTTGGTGTTATACAACAGGCCGTCATAGGTGGAGTTGGTGATCACCGCGTGTACCGGCCATAGTGCCTGAGGGGTCTCTTCTACCTTGCGTTCAATGCTTGCGCGGGTGAATTCCCGACGAGGTATACCGCCGAGGATCCCCAGCGCATTGCGCGTAGGCTTCAGCCAGATTGGCACCACATCGCTCATCATTAGCAAATGCGCCAGCGACTTATGACAGTTGCGATCAATCAGTAGCGTACTGCCTGAAGGCGCGGCATACATGCCGACAATCTTGTTCGACGTCGAGGTGCCGTTGGTCACCATATAGCTCTGCTCGGCGCCAAAGGTGCGCGCGATATACTCCTCCGCTTCCAGATGCGGGCCGGTATGATCCAGCAGCGAACCCAGTTCAGTCACGGAAATAGACACGTCGGCCTTCAGCGTATTGCCGCCAAAGAAATCATAGAACAGGCAGCCGACCGGGCTTTTCTGATACGCCGTTCCCGCCATATGTCCGGGCGTGCAGAAGGTGTACTTTCCTTCCTTCACATAGGTAAACAGCGCCTTGGTGAAAGGAGGGGTGATGTTATCGAGGTATTCGCTGGTGTACTGACGGATGCGGGTTGCAATATCTTCAGACTGGCCCAGCGCATACTCAAAAAACCACAGCGCCATGCGCAGGTCGTGCGCGCTGACATCCATCGTCGAATGGGTATTAATAAAGGCGTAGAGCGGGAGATACTCGTTGAGCTGGTTGATGTCACTGCACAGATCCAGACTGTATTCATCCCAGTCAAAAATGACACCGCAAATTCGTGGGTTATGTTCGATAAACTTAAGCAGGTCGACGCTATTCTGCGGCCAGATAATCTGAAACCCCTGCTGTTGCAGCGCACGCTCAAGTTCCTTGATGGGCTCATCTTTATAAAAGACGCCATGCGGTCCCATGATGGCAATGATATTCATGCGATCCTCCTGGAAAAACCTTAGTTAATCATAGCCTGGTGAAACCACAGGTAAAAAAAAGGGCCACAGCGTTGTGGCCCTTTTCAGAATTAATGCAGTTTACGCGTAACCGTAGCTCATCAGACGCTGGTAACGACGGTTTTTCAAATCATCTTTGCTTAACACGTCGAGGTCGGCGAGATCGGCCAGCAGTTGTGCTTTCAGGGACGCAGCCATCACTTCCGGGTTGCGGTGCGCGCCGCCCAGCGGTTCCGGGATGATAGAGTCGATAAGCTTCAGCTCTTTCAGACGCGGCGCGATAATCCCCATCGCTTCTGCGGCCAGCGGCGCTTTGTCGGCGCTTTTCCACAGAATGGAGGCACAACCTTCCGGGGAGATAACGGAATAGGTGCTGTATTGCAGCATATTCACTTTATCGCCTACGCCGATCGCCAGCGCGCCGCCGGAACCACCTTCACCAATAACGGTGCAGATTACCGGTACGCTCAGACGCGACATTTCACGCAGGTTGCGCGCAATCGCTTCAGACTGACCACGTTCTTCCGCGCCCACGCCCGGATAAGCCCCAGGGGTGTCGATGAAAGTAATGATCGGCATATTGAAACGCTCGGCCATTTCCATCAGACGCAGCGCTTTGCGATAGCCTTCCGGTGCCGGCATGCCGAAATTACGACGAATTTTTTCTTTGGTCTCACGGCCTTTCTGATGACCAATGATCATCACCGGACGACCATCCAGACGCGCGATGCCGCCGACAATAGCTTTATCATCCGCATAGGCGCGATCGCCCGCCAGCTCATCAAATTCATCAAATGCCAGGCGGACATAATCCAGGGTGTACGGACGCTGTGGATGGCGCGCCAACTGGGCTACCTGCCATGCGCCAAGATCGGCGAAGATTTTACGCGTCAGCTCTACGCTTTTTTCACGCAGACGATGCACTTCTTCATCGATGTTAATATCCAGTTTCTCATCCTGACGGCTAACCGCAGTCAGAGAATCGATTTTTGCTTCCAGCTCTGCAATCGGCTGTTCAAAATCAAGGAAATTCAGACTCATAGTATTCCTGTATTAGTCAAACTCCAGTTCCACCTGCTCCGAACCAATAAGGCCACGGAGATCGTTTAGCAAACGATCGCTCGGAGAGACACGCCACGTTGCGCCAAAACGCAATCGCGCACGTGCATCCGCCCTCTGATAGTAGAGATGTACTGGAATTGTCCCCGAGCGGTGGGGTTCCAGAGACTGACGGAGTCGGTTTAAAAGCTGGTCATCAATTTGCCTGTCCGTCAGCGAGATAGCAAGCCCGCGAGCATATTTTTCCCGGGCTTCGTCAATATCCATGACTTCACGGGCCATCATTTTAAGCCCGCCGCTGAAGTCATCAAAGCTGACCTGTCCGCTGACGATAAGTATGCGGTCTTTTTCCAGCAATTGCTGGTATTTATCCAGGGCGTCGGTAAACAACATAACTTCCAGACGCCCGGAACGGTCATCCAGGGTACAGATGCCGATACGATTGCCGCGCTTGGTGACCATTACCCGCGCAGCAATGACGAGCCCCGCAGCCGTGGTGACTTTACCACGTTCTGTCGGATGCATGTCTTTCAGCCTGTGGCCTCCAACATAGCGCTCAATTTCTTTTAAATACTGGTTGATGGGGTGTCCCGTCAGGTAAAGCCCTAACGTTTCACGTTCCCCTTCTAATACCACCTGCTCCGGCCACGGTGTACAGTTAGCATAAGACTGTTCAATTTGTTCCGGCTCTTCAGCCAGCACGCCAAACATGTCCGCCTGACCCGTTGCCTCGGCTTTCGCATGCTGATCGGCGGCTTTTAGCGCATCGTTGAGCGAATTCATCAGCGCCGCACGATGCGGACCAAGGCGGTCAAACGCCCCGGACATGATTAACTTTTCCAGCACCCGGCGGTTGAGTTTTTTGATGTCCGTGCGCGCACAGAGATCAAACAGCTCGCGGAAGTAACCGCCTTCGTTGCGCGCCTCAATAATAGCTTCAATTGGCCCTTCACCCACGCCTTTTATCGCGCCGATGCCATAGACAATTTCGCCATCATCATTCACGTGAAAATGATAAAGCCCGGAGTTGATGTCCGGCGGCAGGATTTTGAGCCCCATACGCCAGCATTCATCCACCAGCCCGACCACTTTCTCGGTGTTATCCATATCGGCGGTCATTACCGCCGCCATAAACTCGGCGGGGTAATGCGCCTTCAGCCATAGCGTCTGGTAAGAGACCAGCGCATAGGCAGCGGAGTGCGATTTGTTAAATCCGTAACCGGCGAATTTCTCCACCAGGTCAAAGATTTTCATCGCCAGTTCGCCGTCGACGCCGCGCTTTTTCGCCCCTTCTTCAAAGGTGCCGCGCTGCTTAGCCATTTCTTCCGGCTTTTTCTTACCCATCGCACGACGCAACATGTCCGCACCGCCAAGGGTATATCCGGACAGCTCCTGGGCAATCTGCATAACCTGTTCCTGATACAGGATAATGCCGTAGGTCGGCTCCAGTACCGGTTTCAGACACTCATGCTGCCATTGTACGTCCGGGTAGGAAATCTCTTCGCGACCATGCTTACGGTCGATAAAGTTATCTACCATCCCCGACTGTAGCGGACCAGGACGGAACAGGGCCACCAGGGCGATCATATCTTCGAAGCAGTCAGGCTGCAGACGTTTGATAAGATCTTTCATGCCGCGGGATTCTAGCTGGAAGACCGCCGTGGTCTCCGAGCGTTGCAGCATGTCGAAGCTTTTCTTGTCATCCAGCGGGATAGCGGCGATATCCAGCGGCGGCTCGCCGTTCTTTTCACGGCGCGCGTTAATCATTTCCAGCGCCCAGTTGATGATGGTGAGCGTACGCAGGCCGAGGAAGTCGAACTTCACAAGGCCGGCATATTCCACGTCGTTCTTATCAAACTGAGTAACCGGGTGCAGCCCCTGTTCATCGCAGTACAGCGGCGCAAAATCGGTAATTTTGGTCGGCGCGATAACTACACCACCGGCGTGTTTACCGGCGTTACGCGTGACGCCTTCCAGCTTACGCGCCATATCGATCAGCGCTTTAACCTCTTCATCTGCCTCATAGATTTCCGGCAGTTGGGGTTCGGCTTCAAAGGCTTTTGCCAGCGTCATGCCCGGATCGGGTGGCACCAGTTTCGAAATACGGTCAACGAAGCCGTACGGGTGTCCCAGAACGCGCCCCACGTCGCGGATAACCGCTTTGGCCGCCATCGTACCGAAGGTAATAATCTGCGAAACCGCATCACGACCGTACATTTCCGCCACGTGTTCAATTACCCGGTCGCGTTTCTCCATACAGAAGTCAACGTCGAAGTCGGGCATTGAGACACGTTCCGGGTTCAGGAATCGTTCGAACAGCAGGTCAAATTCCAGCGGATCCAGGTCGGTAATTTTCAGCGCATAGGCGACAAGCGAGCCGGCACCGGAACCACGTCCAGGGCCTACCGGTACGCCGTTATCTTTCGACCACTGGATAAATTCCATCACGATCAGGAAGTAGCCAGGAAATCCCATCTGGTTGATAACTTTCAGTTCAACTTCCAGACGTTCGTCATAAGGCGGGCGCTTCTGGGCGCGAACTTCAGGGTCCGGGAACAAAAACGCCAGACGCTCTTCCAGACCTTCGCGCGATTTCGCCACGAGGAAATCCTCGGTGGTCATATCACCGGTCGGGAACTGTGGCAGGAAATACTCACCCAGACGTACCGTCACGTTACAGCGCTTAGCTATCTCAACGGTGTTTTGCAGCGCTTCCGGAATATCGGAAAACAGCTCGCACATCTCATCTTCGCTACGCATGTACTGCTGCGGCGAATAATTACGCGGGCGTTTCGGGTCGTCAAGGGTGAACCCGTCATGGATTGCCACGCGGATTTCATGCGCGTCAAAATCACCGGTTTCAAGGAAACGAACATCGTTGGTCGCCACCACCGGAAGACCACGCCTTTCCGCCAGCTCTACCGCTGCATGCAGATAATTTTCTTCATCTTGCCTGCCGGTGCGGATAAGCTCGAGGAAGTAACAATTTGGAAAATGTTCTTCGTAAAACGCTACGCACTCATCAACCAGTGCGCTATTACCGCGCAGCAGGCTGCGCCCAACGTCGCCCATGCGGCCGCCGGAGAGCAAAATCAAACCTTCTTTTAACTCGGCCAGCCAATCCCGGTCGATGACCGGCCCTTCTGCGCCATAACCACGCTGATAGGCTTTCGATATCAACAACGTCAGGTTCTGATAGCCAGTATTGTTTGCGGCCAGCACGGTGAGCTGCGTGAGTTCATCGCCCAGCAGCTCGCTACGGACATGAAAATCTGCGCCAACTATCGGCTTGATACCCGCACCGTGACCCGCTCCGTAAAACTTCACCAGACCACACAGGTTGGTAAAATCGGTGATCGCCAGCGCAGGCATGCCTAACGCGGCCGCCTTTTTCACCAGAGGCCCGGTTTTCGCCAGCCCATCGATCATGGAGTAGTCGCTGTGCACCCGCAGGTGGACGAAACGAGGTTCAGACATCTTCAGATTCCTTCGACACAAGAATCAGGACGTGAGTCCCAGTGCGCGTTTGACGGGGCCAAAACTACGGCGATGGTGCTCTGTTGCGCCATGCATTGCCAACTTTTCCAGATGAAAAGCGGTTGGATAGCCTTTGTGCTGTGCAAAGCCATACTGCGGGAACACCGTATCCAGGGCCGCCATTTCAGCATCACGAGTAACTTTTGCCAGTATCGACGCCGCGCTAATCTCCGCCACACGGCTATCACCTTTTACCACCGCAAGCGATGGCACCGGTAATGCCGGGCAACGATTGCCGTCGATCAGTACGTATTCCGGCGCTATATGTAGACCCGCAACCGCACGCTGCATGGCCAACATGGTGGCATGTAAAATATTCAACTCGTCGATTTCATGTGGTTCCGCACGCCCCAGGCTCCAGCTTAACGCTTTTTCTTTAATCTCATCGAATAGCGCCAGGCGACGTTTTTCCGACAGTTTTTTTGAGTCGTTAAGACCGATAATAGGGCGAGCCGGATCCAGAATGACGGCGGCAGTGACGACCGCGCCGACCAAAGGACCACGTCCAACTTCATCTACACCCGCCACTAAATGCGTATGCGGATATACAAATTCAATCATTGCGCTAACTCCAGGACCGCATCCGCCGCCTGCTCATCAGCGTTGCAACGGATCTGCTGATGCAGTTCACGGAATGTGTCGTGCATTGCATGGCTGGTTTTGCCATTCGCCAGCAACGGCAACAGCGCTTGCGACAGCGCCTGCGGTTCGCACTCTTCCTGCAACAGCTCTTTAACCAGTTCTCTTCCCGCCAGCAGGTTAGGTAGCGAAACGTAATCGGTCTTCACCAGACGCTTTGCCAGCCAAAAGGTGAAAGGTTTCATACGATAGCCAACCACCATCGGGCATTTTGCCAGCATACATTCCAGCGCAGCGGTGCCGGAAGCCAGCAGTGCGGCATCGCTGGCAACCATCGCTTCACGTCCCATCCCATTAAGCAGATGTACGGAAAGCTCCGGTGCAACTTCAGCTTTAATGCGCTCAAACTGCTCGCGACGTTTGGCATTCACCAACGGCACTACCACTTCGAGATCTGGATAATGCTGGCGTAACAACTGCGCCGTTTTCAGAAAATCGGCGCTGAGCATCTCCACTTCTGCGCCACGGCTTCCTGGCAATAGCGCCAGGCAGTGAGCGTCATGGGGAATACCCAGAACATCGCGAGCCGCGTTTTTATCCGGGTCCAACGGCATGGCATCTGCCATGGTATGACCGATAAAGCGGCACGGGACGTTAAATTTGTCATAAAACGCTTTTTCGAAAGGCAGAAAGGCCAGCACCATATTGGTGGATCTGCCTATTTTGAAAACGCGTTTCTGTCGCCAGGCCCACACAGAGGGGCTGACGTAATGAATGGTTTTAATGCCCTGCTTTTTCAAATTCCCTTCGAGGGTAATATTGAAATCAGGCGCATCAATACCGACGAAAACATCCGGCTTTAAGTCGGTAAATCGGCGAGTGAGATCGGCGCGTATTTGCAGTAAACGGCGCAGGCGTCCGAGCACTTCAACAATGCCCATTACCGCCAGCTCTTCCATTTCGTACCAGGCTTCACAGCCTTCGGCCTGCATCAGCGGACCCGCCACGCCAACAAAACGCGCATTGGGAACGCGAGCCTTGAGTGCACGGATTAACCCTGCACCAAGAATATCGCCGGAGGTTTCTCCGGCGACGAGGGCAATCGTTAAAGGACGCTGCTCAGTCATTAACGAATCAGACCACGCGTTGAGCGCTCAAAGAAGTCGCTGAAAGCCTGAACTTCAGGGTACTGTTTCGCCAGTTCCGCGATTTCCGGTTTCACTTCTTCCAGCGTTTTACCGCTACGGTACAACGCTTTGTAGGCATTACGAATCGCGGTAATCGCTTCGCGGGTGAACCCACGACGCTTCAGACCTTCGATATTGACGCCAAATGGCGTTGCGTGGTTGCCCTGGGCGATAACGTATGGAGGCACGTCCTGAGCAACGCCAGAACAGCCGCCAACCATCACATGCGCGCCGATGATGCAGAACTGATGCACCGCAGTCATGCCGCCGATGATAACAAAATCATCCAGCGATACATGCCCGGCAAGCGTGGCGTTATTCGCCAGAATACAGCGGTTGCCTACCGTACAATCATGCGCGACGTGCGCATTAATCATCAGTAAGTTATCGCTGCCCACCTTCGTCACTCCACCGCCCTGCACTGTGCCACGATGAATGGTGACGCTTTCGCGGATGCGGTTGCGATCGCCAATTTCCACGCGGGTCGGTTCGCCAGCATATTTCAGATCTTGGTTAACTTCACCGATGGAGGCAAACTGATAGATCTCGTTATCGCGACCAATTTTTGTATGGCCATTCACGACAACGTGAGACTTCAGTACGGTACCCTCACCAATTTCAACATGGGGTCCAACAATACAAAATGGGCCAATGTGAGCGTTAGCGCCAATGCTGGCGCCTTCTTCCACAATGGCAGTTGGGTGAATAAAGGCGGATTTATCAATCACGTATCAGGCCTCCCGGCTACGGGCACACATCATCGTTGCTTCGCACACAACTTTACCGTCGACCAGCGCAACCCCTTTAAAACGGGTCAGGCCGCGGCGCGTTTTCTCGAAAGTCACTTCCATGATCATCTGATCGCCTGGCACGACAGGACGCTTAAAGCGCGCTTCGTCAATACCCGCAAAATAGTACAGTTCACCTGGTTCCAGTTTCCCTACGCTTTTAAACGCAAGGATACCGGTGGCCTGCGCCATTGCTTCCAGAATCAGTACGCCTGGGAAAATAGGTTTACCCGGGAAGTGGCCCTGGAAGAAAGGCTCGTTAACAGATACATTTTTCACTGCGCGCAGAAAGCGACCTTCTTCAAAATCCAGCACGCGGTCAACCAGCAGAAACGGAAAACGGTGCGGCAGAAGTTCTAAAATCTCTTCAATATGCAGAGTATGAGTGTTAGTAGTCAAAATACTCTTCCTGTCAAAATATACTAAAAGGCAATAATAACACGGCCTGTCGCAATCATATGAATGGGACAGGCCGAAAAGTCAGACATGCAAAAACGGTGCTTTAGTCTTGTTGATTAACCTTGCGCTCAATCGCTTTGAGACGCTTGCTCATATCATCAATATTCATCACCAGTGCAGCTGTTTTACGCCATACCTTATTGGGCTGTAGCGGAATGCCTGAGGAATAGACGCCAGGTTCGGTGATAGGACGCATCACCATACCCATGCCAGTAACCGTGACTTTATCGCATATTTCCATATGCCCATTGATCACGCTGGCGCCGCCAATCATGCAGTAACGGCCAATCTTCAGGCTACCCGCCATAATGACGCCACCGGCTACCGCCGTATTGTCGCCAATCACAACGTTATGCGCAATCTGGCACTGGTTATCAATGATAACACCATTACCGATCACAGTATCGTCCAGCGCACCACGGTCAATGGTGGTACAAGCGCCGATCTCGACGCGATCGCCGATAATCACGCGACCAAGCTGCGGGATCTTCACCCAGTTACCGCGATCGTTCGCGTAACCAAATCCATCAGATCCGACGACAGTGCTGGACTGGATCAGGCAATTCTCACCGATCTGAATGTCGTGGTAAATCGTCACATTCGCCCACAAGCGTGAACCTGCGCCGATTTTAGTATTTTTTCCGACGAAGCAGCCTGCGCCGATAACGACGTTATCGCCCAGTTCTACGCCAGACTCAATGACCGCATTTGCGCCCACAGAAACATTATTACCCAGCTTCGCCGTCGCATCGATCACTGCACTCGGTGCAATGTTTTGTGCGGGCTGCGGCGTGGTATCTAAGATTTGCGCCATACGTGCATAGGTCAGGTAGGGATTCTTCACTACCAGCGCTGCACTCTTAGCAAAAGGAAGATCGTCCTGCGTCATCACAACGGCAGAGGCCTGGCATACGCCTAAGTGTTCACGGTACTTAGGATTCACCATGAACGTGATATTGCCAGTTTGCGCAGATTGCATGGACGCTACGCCGGTGATGACGATATCGCCATCACCGTGTAATTCTGCATCCAACTGCTCTGCTAAATCAGCCAGTCGAATTGAAGGCATTACTTATTTAACCTGTTTCAGTACGTCAGCGGTGATGTCTTTTACATCGCTGCTGTTGTATGCAACGGTGTTTGCGTCAACAACCAGATCGATGCTCTGACTGTTAGCAACAGATTTCACAGCTGTCTGGATACGAGTAACCAGTTTGCCACGTTCTTCGTTGGAACGACGCGCACGATCCTGCTCAAAAGCCTGAGCTTTCTGAGAGAAAGTCTGACGCTGAGCCATGACGTCTTTTTCCAGCTTAGTACGATCGCTACCCGCTTTCATGGATTGCAGACGCTGCATTTTAGATTGCAGATCAGATTCCATACGCTGCAGTTCGCTGGCACGGCCTTTGAACTCGTTTTCCAGCGTAGCAGAAACGCCCGTCTTCTGTGCAACCTGTTGGAACAAGCTACCCATGTTGACGATTGCAATTTTGTCAGCAGCCTGTGCGGACGTTGCCATCGCTAAACCGAGACCTGCAGCTAATAACCACTTTTTCACAATTAACTCCTTACCATCCCATTTGCACCCGAAGGTACAGTTCTTTGCGTGGCCAGGCGATCCCATGCAAGATCGCCTAAAGTCATCGCTACACTACCACTACATTCCTTTGCGAAGAACAATTACCAGGTTTTACCAATGTTAAACTGGAACTGTTCCGCTTTGTCTCCATCGTACTTCTTGAACGGCTGGGCGTAGGAGAAAACCAACGGCCCCAATGGGGACATCCATTGTAAAGCGATACCCGCTGACATACGGATATTGTTCGGATCGCTGTAGTCCGGATAACCAGAGTACTTAGCTGAATCCCAGTTCGTATCCCAAACGGTACCCATATCCCAGAAGAATGAGGTACGGACCGAATTGGCATACTTGTCGCTGATAAACGGCGTCGGGGTAATAAATTCCAGGCTGGCGACAGCCATGGCGTTACCGCCCACCGCATCATCCGATTTACACGGTGAAGTATTGGTGGCGTCACATTCGTTATCGTAATCGCTATCGTTGTTATAACGATTAGCCGGTAAATAGACAGCCTTTGGACCGATGGTGTTGGACTGGAAACCACGCACGGTGCTGGAACCACCGGCATAGAAGTTCTCGTAGAACGGCATCTCTTTGCTGCCGATGCCGTCACCATAGCCCCACTTCGTGCGACCCAGAACAACCCATTTGTGATCGTCATCGATCGGCACATAGGTCGCGGTATCCAACGTCGCTTTGTAGTATTCGTTGTCAGAACCCGGAATGGTTACTTTACCGTTCAGGTTGACACGCGTACCTTCCGTTGGGAAGTACCCACGGTCCAGCTTGTTATATGTCCACCCATAGTTGAAGGTGAAATCGTCTGATTTAAAGCTATCAGCGTCAGGATCCTTACCCATTGAAACCAGATAACGTTGCATTGCAACCTGTGGATCCATGTTAGACAAGGAGTTATGCACATAACCCACACCCGCACGCAAGGTGTTGTATTCGTTGATCGGGAAGCCGAGCGTTGCGTCAGTACCATAACTTTTGTTGGTATAGTCGGACAGGTCTGCATCATCCGCTTTAAAGTCATTGTAGAAAACGCGACCACCAAGGCTCACCCCATCAACGGTGAAATATGGGTTGGTGACAGACAACTCAGTATAGGTCTGATAGTCGTTTTTGGTGCCGTTGATGCCGACTGAATAACCGGTACCTAACCAGTTATCTTGCTGAACGCCAGCCTGGAAGCTCACGCCGCTTTCAGTACCGTAACCAACGCCGAAGTTAAAGCTACCGGTGTTACGCTCTTTGACCTTATAGACCACATCAACCTGATCCGGGCTACCCGGTACACGCTGAGTATCGGTATCGACAGTTTCAAAGTAACCCAGACGGTTCAGACGCTCTTTACCCTGATCGACCAGATCGCTACCCAACCAGGCACCTTCCATCTGGCGCATTTCGCGACGCAGAACGGAATCTTTAGAGGTGTCGTTACCTTCAAAACGAATCTTACGCACGTAGAAACGGTTACCTGCATCCACGTTTACGCGTAATTTAACGGTTTTGTCGGCGTCGTTGATTTCAGGTTGCGACTGTACGCGCGGATAGGCATAGCCATAGCGACCCAGAAGCTTCTTGATATCATCTTCCATTTTGGTCACTTTGGTGCCGTTATAGAGTTCGCCTGGCTCGATTTTGGTCAGGGTCTCAATTTCGGCGGAGTGCCCAGCCAGGTTACCGCTCACCTGTACCCCTGAAAGCTTGTATTGATCGCCTTCAGTGATGTTAACGGTAATGTAGATCCCTTTTTTATCCGGCGTCAGACTAACTTGGGTGGAATCGATATTGAAGCGGGCATAACCGCGATCCAGATAGTAGCTGCGCAAGGTTTCAAGATCGCCCGCCAGTTTCTGTTTCTGGTATTTACGATCGCCCACCACGTTCCACCACGGCACTTCATCACGCAGTTGGAAGTGAGAGATCAGTTCGTCGGTCGAGAAAGCATGGTTGCCGACGATATTGATCTGTTGGATCTTCGCCGAAACGCCTTCCTGGAAGACCAGCTTGAGGTCAACGCGGTTACGCGGCAACGGCGTTACCACCGCTTTCACACTGGCGCTGTACTTACCGACGCTATAGTAGAAATCTTCCAGCCCTTTTTCGATATCGGCTAGCGTGGTGCGATCCAGAGACTCGCCAACACGCACACCAGAAGCCTCGAGGTTTTGCTTGAGCATGTCATCTTTCACCGATTTGTTACCGGAGAAAGTGATGCTGGCAATCGTCGGACGTTCTTTTACCTGAACCAGAAGGGTATCACCATCGCGCAGGACGCGGACATCCTCAAAGTTACCGGTGGCGAACAGAGCACGAATGGTATTACTGATGTCTTCATCATTAACCGTGTCGCCTGTGCGCACCGGCATACTGAGGAGAGCCGCACCAACGGCGACTCGCTGTAGGCCTTCGAAATGAATGTCCTTCACTACGAACCCTTCAGCACCGTATACGGTGGCGCTGCTAAACAGCAGCGACGCTATGAGCAACTTTTTCATCGCCATCGTTATTATGCGTTCTTCCTAACACTCTCTTACAACCGAGAGAAATCATTGAAAAGTGCAAGCCCCATTAACAACACCAGCAAGATAGAGCCAATGCGATAACTAAAGTCTTGAACCCGCTCGGATACCGGACCGCCCTTCAGCTTTTCAATCGCCAGGAACAGCAGATGCCCCCCGTCAAGAACGGGCAACGGAAACAGGTTGATTATCCCTAAGTTCACGCTGATAAGCGCAAGGAACATCAGGTAATAAATAACCCCGAACTCCGCTGACATCCCAGCCCCCTGGGCGATAGAAATCGGCCCACTGAGGTTGTTCAGTTTTACATCACCGGTAATCAATTTTCCCAGCATACTGACCGTCAGCTTCATCAACTGCCACGTTTTATCCGAGGCTTCGAGGATGGCGCTGAATGGCCCATACTGGCGTACAGTCTTATACTCATCAGGCAGAGGAATAACTTTAGGCACCACGCCCGCAAAACCCTCTGCCTTCCCGTTAACCTGTTTTGAATCTGGGGTTAACGTTAAAGACAAGGAACTTCCTTGTCTTTCAATATCTAGCGCTAACGGCTTATCCGGATTATCGCGCACCAGCGTCACGAACGTCATCCATTGCGTCAGCGGCTGACCATTGACTTTAACGATCCTGTCGCCAGCTTGCAAACCCGCCTTACTTGCAGCGGAGTTTACCTGCACTTCTGACAGCACCGATTCAATCTGCGGACCGCGTGGGCGAATCCCTAAACTGGAAACAGGATCCTCTTTGTCTGGCTCAAATGCCCAATGGCGTAAATCCAGCGTTTTGTCCTGCCGCTGGTTGCTGCCAAACTGCGCCACGCTGAGAGTCGTATGTTCATCGCCAATTTTGGATACCAGTTGTAATCGCACGGCATCCCAATCAGGGGTTTCGATACCATCAACCGCTTTTAGTTCCGTACCCGGCTGAATTTGCGCCTGTGCGGCAATCGAGTTGGGTGTTATTTCACCAACAACCGGACGAACGCCAGGGACACCGATGATAAACACCAGCCAATACGCGAAAATAGCAAAAAGGAAGTTGGCAATCGGACCTGCGGCGATGATGGCTGCGCGTTGTCCAACCGTTTTATTGTTGAAAGCGTAATGGCGCAGCTCCGGTGCGACCGGTTCAGCGCGCTCATCCAGCATTTTGACGTAACCGCCGAGGGGAATCAGGGCGATGACGTATTCCGTACCTGATTTATCGGTACGCCGCCAAAGCGCTTTTCCAAAGCCAATGGAAAAGCGTTCGACGCGGACTCCGCAGCGCCGTGCAACCCAGAAATGACCAAATTCATGCACGGTGATAAGCACACCAAGTGCAACGATGAATGCAGCCAGATTCCAGAGAATACTCAGCATAAGACCATCCGTTAGAGCGTCCTGAATACCAGTAACAACAGGCAGGCAAAGACCGGTACCGCAGCCGTCAGGCTATCAATACGATCCAAAATACCGCCGTGTCCTGGTATTAAGTGACCACTGTCCTTAATACCTGCTTCACGCTTAAACATACTCTCGGTCAGGTCACCCAGCACGGAGGCCAGGGCTGCAACGATGGAGCAAATAAGCAAGGTGACAGGCGCAACCTCAAGATTCGCCCACATGCCATAACCCCATGAGATCACGGCCGCAGTGGCGAGTCCGCCAATAAAACCCTGCCAGGTTTTACCAGGAGAAACCTTCGGCGCCAGCTTATGTTTGCCAAACAACTTACCAAACATATAGGCACCCGAGTCCGCTCCCCAGACGAGGATCATGACATACAGCAGCCATAGCGCGCCACTATAATGATTCTCATCATAGTGCCATGCACGTAACGCCAGCATTCCCCAAAAGAAAGGGACTATGGTTAACACGCCGAAAATTATGCGTAATGTTTTGGAATTACGCCAGACCGACGCAGAGCCGGGATAAAACAGCACCAGTAACAGCGCCACGACCCACCAGCCCAGCGACGCCCACAGCGATACTTCAACCAGCGGCTGATGAATACTGCGATGGTATTCCGGCAACAAAAATAGCATCAGTGCCAGCAATAGCCCGCACAAAACAGCCAGCCAGACTCGCTGCGTACGCGTGGTAAAACCGCTTAACTGTCCCCATTCCCAGGCGGCCAGCATACAGACGGCCAGCGTAACAATGGCGAACCCCACCGGCGGCAGCAAAAACAGCGCCGCGATGACAACGGGTATTAAAACAAAAGCAGAAATCAGGCGATACTTCAGCAAAAGCGACCCCCATCAGGCTTTTTCATCACCGGGCTCGGTGCCGCCGAAACGACGCTCACGATTAGCAAAGGCATGCAGCGCACCTTCAAAGTCTTGTTCATCGAAATCGGGCCAGAGAACATCCGTAAAGTAAAGTTCGGCATAGGCAATTTGCCACAACAGAAAATTACTAATTCGATGCTCTCCCCCAGTCCTTATCACTAAATCCACAGGAGCCAGTTCATGCATACAAATTTGCTGCCCCAGCATCTCTTCATCGATTTGCTCTGGACGCAGCAGACCATCCTGCACCTGTTGTGCCAGTTGTCTGACTCCCTGGACTATATCCCACCGTCCACCGTAATTCGCTGCAATATTTAGCGTCAACCCGGTATTCTGGGCGGTAATCGCTTCTGATTTGCGAATCCGTTCTTGTAAACGTGAGTTAAATCGACTGATATCCCCGATAATACGCAGACGTACGTTATGGCGGTGCAGGTTTTTCACTTCGCTATCAAGCGCCCACACAAACAGCTCCATTAACGCGCTCACTTCCTGCGCAGGTCGGTTCCAGTTCTCACTGCTAAAGGCATACAGCGTTAACGCATCAATACCGTTATTGGCAGCAAAAGAGACAGCCCGGCGGACGGACTTTGCTCCGGCCTTATGTCCAAAGGCGCGAATCTTCCCTTGCTTTTTCGCCCAGCGGCCATTGCCATCCATGATAATTGCTACATGGCGACAACCATGTGCTGGCAAATTTTCGCTTAATGGTTTAGTTGCAGACAACATAACGCGTTTTTAGTCCCTGAAAGGATTATACGGTACTCAGGAATACTGAAGCCTTTTGCGCTTCATCCTTCAGGCTGCTCCTTCGTTGGCTGTGATCTTCGCCCCAGTCACATACTCTTTGTATGCTCCAGGGGACTCATCCACTTGCCACCTTGATGCAACCTGAATGATTTTGTGCATCCACAAAAAAGCCGTGTCAAACCACGGCTTACCCGACCGAAAAAAAACAAATACCCGCGATCGAGTGGCGCAGACTATATCACTGAAGCCCAACGCTAACAAATAGCGCGATTCTCCGAGGAGGGATTATCATCAGCTTGAGCGTCGCATCACTTCTTTTCTGGCGACTTCCCGCGCGATAGCATCAACCTTCAGCACGTCATCAACGCTCTGTGGCTCCTGCAAATCCATCTTATCCAGTACGGATAAATTCAGGTCAGCAATATCGGTAAATCGGATCTGCTGCGCCAGGAATGCGGCAACGGTAATTTCATTCGCTGCGTTCAAAGCGGTCGTCGCCGCCTGCCCTTGCTCAAACGCGTCCATCGCCAGTTTCAGGCATGGATAACGCTGGTAATCAGGTGCGGAAAACGTCAACGCACTGAGCTTGCAAAAGTCGACAGGCTTAACGCCGGACGTCACTCGTTCTGGCCATGCCATCGTATGAGCAATAGGTGTACGCATATCAGGTTCCCCCAACTGCGCCAGAACGCTACCATCCTGATAACGCACCATCGAATGAATAACCGACTGCGGGTGAATCAGCACTTCCATCTGGCTTGCATTGGCATTAAATAACCAACGCGCTTCAATGTATTCCAGACCTTTATTCATCATGGTGGCTGAATCGACAGAGATTTTTCGTCCCATCGACCAATTCGGATGACGACATGCCTGATCGGGGGTCATAGAAACCAGATCGCGCAATGCCGTTTCACGGAAAGGGCCACCAGACCCGGTAAGCAAAACTGATATGACGCCATTTTGCTCAAGGTCAGCGTATCCCAGATTGTGTTGGATACGTTGCGGTAAACTCTGAAAAATCGCGTTATGTTCGCTATCTACCGGCAAAAGCTGTGCTTTGTGGCGTTGCACGTCGTCCATAAACAGACGCCCGCAGGTCACCAGAGACTCTTTATTCGCCAGCAAAATGCTTTTGCCCGCGCGGATTGCCGCCAGCGTCGGTAGCAAGCCCGCCGCGCCGACAATCGCCGCCATAACCTGATCAACATCATCCAGCGCAGCCATATCACAGGCAGCCTGCTGCCCGCTCATAACCTCAGTACGACTGCCCTGCTCCAGCAGAGCTGCTTTTACCAACGCAGCGCTTTTTTCATCGTCCATTACCGCATAGCGAGGAGAAAATTCCAGACATTGCTCAACCATACGGACGACATTTTTACCCGCCACCAACGCAGCAACGCGAAATTTTTCCGGGTTATGGCGTACTACATCCAGCGTACTGCAACCAATGGAACCGGTTGATCCCAGGATGGTTAATTGCTTCATCAGACATCCAGAAGAATTTTACTCGTCATATTTCAAGTTGCATGTACGTTGGCTCTCCTCGTACACCCCTGTCACGCACGGGTGTACGCTCCCGGGGATGCCCTACGTCGCCGCCTTCCTGCAACTCGAATATTTAGAGTATATAGACAGAAAAAAGCAAAACGCCGCCATCCAGCCTTCTCAGGCTTTCTAAGCGGCGTTTTTAGCGTACAGGCGAATCAGAACTGCATCAGTTCCGTTTCTTTCTCTGCCAGCGCCGCATCAACTTTCTTGATAGCTGCGTCAGTCAGTTTCTGTACGTCGTCCTGAGAACGGCGATCGTCATCTTCGCTGATCTCTTTTTCTTTCAACAACGCTTTCACTTTGTCGTTGGCATCGCGGCGTACGTTACGTACGGCAACGCGCGCGCCTTCAGCTTCGCCACGCACGATCTTGGTCAGATCTTTACGACGTTCTTCAGTCAGCGGCGGCAGCGGAACGCGGATGTCGGAACCCGCAGAGCTTGGATTCAGACCGAGGTCGGAAGCCATAATTGCTTTCTCAACGGCTGGCCCCATAGAACGGTCGAACACGTTGATTTTCAGGGTACGGGAATCTTCAACCGTTACGCTTGCCAGCTGGCGCAGCGGGGTCGGTGTGCCGTAATATTCCACGACAATACCATCCAGCAGGCTAGGAGAAGCACGGCCCGTGCGAATTTTGCTGATTTGGTTTTTGAACGCTTCGACGCATTTGTCCATGCGTACTTCAGCATCTTTTCTGATATCGTTGATCACGTTACGAATCCTTGAAAGCTTGTTTCAGTCAGACCATACCCACCACGCAAGATGTGACAAGTATAGTCTTGATTAATTTTGAGGGACGTATCCCGCGACATTAAAGCGGAATATTACCTGCATTTAGCCGCAACGGGAATTATTCCGTGATTAACGTGCCTTCTTTTTCACCCATAACAACACGGCGCAGCGCACCCGGTTTGTTCATGTTAAAGACACGAATCGGTAATTTGTGGTCACGAGCCAGTGTAAACGCCGCAAGATCCATCACTTTCAGCTCTTTATCCAGTACTTCAGCATAGGTCAACTGTTCGTACATAGTCGCCGTTGGATCTTTAGCCGGGTCAGCCGTAAATACGCCATCGACTTTGGTGGCTTTCAGTACCACATCCGCTTCAATTTCAATACCACGCAGGCAAGCCGCAGAGTCGGTAGTGAAGAACGGATTGCCAGTACCCGCAGACAAAATAACAACGCGGTTGTTACGCAGCAGGCTGATTGCTTCCGCCCAGCTGTAGTTATCACACACGCCATTCAGAGGAATTGCGGACATCAAGCGAGCGTTCACATAGGCGCGGTGAAGCGCATCGCGCATCGCCAGACCGTTCATGACGGTGGCTAACATGCCCATGTGGTCGCCCACAACGCGGTTCATCCCTGCTTTCGCCAGACCAGCGCCACGGAACAGGTTACCACCACCAATCACTACGCCAACCTGGATACCCAGCTCAACCAGCTCTTTGATTTCCTGAGCCATACGGTCAAGGATGCTTGCATCAATACCGAAGCCTTCTGAACCTTGCAGAGCTTCGCCACTTAACTTAAGCAGAATACGTTTGTAGACGGGTTTTGCATTGGTAGCCATGTTTCTTTCCTGAGACTGTCAACGAATGAGATGAATTAATTCCGGCGACATTGTATGTCGCTTTTCAGCATGACCACTATAGCGGTTCGCTGAATTTACAAGCCAGACACAAAAAGAAGCCGCCCTCAGGCGGCTCCTTTAAAAATTAAGACTGCTTGGACATCGCAGCAACTTCTGCTGCAAAGTCAGTCTCAACTTTTTCGATGCCTTCGCCCACTTCAAAGCGGATGAAGCCAGTTACGTCAGCATTGTGCTCTTTCAGCAGCTGACCAACAGATTTGCTCGGCTCCATAACGAAAGGCTGGCCGGTCAGAGAAACTTCGCCGGTGAATTTCTTCATACGGCCTTCAACCATTTTCTCTGCGATTTCTTTCGGCTTACCAGACTGCATCGCGATGTCCAGCTGAACCTGGTATTCTTTCTCTACCACTTCAGCAGAAACGTCTTCCGGCTTAACGAATTCTGGTTTGCTTGCAGCAACGTGCATTGCCAGCTGTTTAACCAGCTCTTCGTCAGCGCCAGTTGCAGCAACCAGAACACCGATACGAGCACCGTGCTGGTAGTTACCCAGAACTTCGCCTTCCAGGGAAGCAACGCGACGGATGTTGATGTTCTCACCGATTTTAGCAACCAGAGCAACACGTTCTTCTTCGAACTGCGCTTTCAGAACTTCAACGTCAGTGATTTTGCCAGCAACGGCAGCGTCCAGTACTTTGTCAGCAAATGCCTGGAAACCAGCATCTTTAGCAACGAAGTCAGTCTGGCAGTTAACTTCCAGAATGAAAGCGATGTTGCCGTCGATTTTGGTTTTGATTACGCCGTCAGCAGCAACGTTGCCTGCTTTTTTCGCCGCTTTGATTGCGCCGGACTTACGCATGTTTTCGATTGCCAGCTCGATGTCGCCATTAGCTTCAGTCAGTGCTTTTTTGCAATCCATCATGCCTGCGCCAGTACGCTCACGCAGCTCTTTTACCAGGGATGCGGTAATTTCAGCCATTCTAAAATCCTCGGAAGATTTGATCTGCCCGGCATGAAACCGCACAGATTTAAAAGTGAAAAAGGGGCCTAAAGGGCCCCTAACCAAACGTGATACTACCTGGTTTATAAGGGGGCTCGAACGAGCGTGCCTTATTATTCAGCTTCTACGAAGCTTTCTTCCGCCTGGGAAGCCAGATCCTGAGAACGGCCTTCACGAACGGTAGTAGCTACAGCGCCCAGGTACAGGGTCACAGCACGGATTGCGTCGTCGTTACCCGGGATAACGAAGTCAACACCGTCCGGATCAGAGTTGGTATCAACGATAGCAAATACTGGGATACCCAGGTTGTTTGCTTCTTTGATAGCAATGTGCTCGTGGTCAGCATCGATTACGAACAGAGCGTCCGGCAGACCGCCCATGTCTTTGATACCGCCCAGGCTGTTTTCCAGTTTCTCAAGCTCACGAGTACGCATCAGCGCTTCTTTCTTGGTCAGCTTTTCGAAAGTACCGTCCTGAGACTGAGTTTCCAGATCTTTCAGACGTTTGATGGACTGACGAACGGTTTTCCAGTTAGTCAGCATGCCGCCCAACCAGCGATGGTTCACGAAGAACTGGTCGCAGTTGTTAGCAGCTTCTTTCACCGCTTCGCTTGCAGCGCGTTTAGTACCAACGAAAAGGATTTTACCTTTACGAGCAGAGATCTTGTTCAGTTCAGCCAGAGCTTCGTTGAACATCGGTACAGTTTTCTCAAGGTTGATGATGTGAACTTTGTTACGCGCACCGAAGATGAACGGCTTCATTTTCGGGTTCCAGTAACGGGTCTGGTGACCGAAGTGAACACCAGCCTTGAGCATGTCGCGCATGGAAACAGTTGCCATGATTAAAACCTCTATATATAAAAGTTGGGGTTAAGCCTCCACGCATCCCATATTACCGACCCCAAAGGGCACCCCGGAATATGTGCCGATACGTGTGTGTTGTTACACAAAGTGAGATTTGTCGCTCCCGTCCATCGTGTGTAGTCTTCAAATGGATCGGAAGTCCGGCGCGCTTTATACCACAAATACGCTACCGACACCAATAATTGTTGGCGGTGCATGCTGAATGAACGATGAATTTCGTGTTACAGGGAGGCAGCCAATTTTTTGCATCTCCGGGCGCTTACATGCAGTAAGCGACTGGAGTGAAAAATTTCAGCCAACACACCTGTGGCACGAAAGGCGAAGTTCAGAATGATTCTCAATTTGGCAGCATGTATGCCGGACTGATACCATTGGCACCACTTAAACAATTATTGCCGATATCATCGGCACTGATGGACAGAATTCATGGCTATCTCAATCAAGACCCCTGAAGAAATCGAAAAAATGCGCATCGCTGGCCGTCTGGCCGCCGATGTACTGG
Organism: Citrobacter sp. 506; assembly: GCF_050434985.1. Classification (NCBI taxonomy): domain Bacteria; kingdom Pseudomonadati; phylum Pseudomonadota; class Gammaproteobacteria; order Enterobacterales; family Enterobacteriaceae; genus Citrobacter; species Citrobacter sp. 506. The sequence goes on along the minus strand of NZ_JBNDJN010000003.1, from coordinate 518,649 downwards.
AAATGATCGAACCGTTTGTTAAGCCAGGCGTCAGCACCGGCGAACTGGATCGCATCTGTAATGACTACATCGTGAATGAGCAGCAGGCCATTTCCGCCTGCCTGGGCTATCACGGTTATCCGAAGTCCGTGTGCATCTCTATTAATGAAGTGGTGTGCCATGGGATCCCGGACGACGCCAAGCTCCTGAAAGACGGCGATATCGTCAACATCGACGTAACCGTGATTAAAGACGAGTTCCACGGTGATACCTCGAAAATGTTCATCGTCGGCAAACCAACCATTCTGGGCGAGCGTTTGTGCCGCGTCACGCAGGAAAGCCTGTATCTGGCGCTGCGGATGGTAAAACCAGGTATTCGCCTGCGCACGCTGGGCGCTGCGATTCAGAAATACGCGGAAGGCGAAGGCTTCTCTGTGGTCCGTGAATATTGCGGTCACGGCATCGGTCGCGGCTTCCATGAAGAGCCGCAGGTTCTGCACTACGATGCAGACGACGGCGGTGTGGTACTGCAGCCAGGCATGACCTTCACCGTAGAACCCATGCTGAATGCCGGTGATTACCGCATCCGCACCATGAAAGACGGATGGACGGTGAAAACCAAAGATCGGAGCTTGTCTGCTCAGTACGAGCATACTATTGTGGTGACGGAAAAAGGCTGTGAAATTCTGACATTACGCAAGGATGACACCATCCCGGCGATCATCACACACGACGAATAATGTTTTGCCTGATGGCGATGCACCCGCATCTTATCAGGCCTACAAATTGTACTACTTCGTAGGCCGGGTAAGGCGTTCACGCCGTCATCCGGCTTTTTTAATGGGTGGCGCATAATGAATACTCTTCCTGAACAACACGCAAATACTGCCCTCCCCACCCTGCCAGGCCAACCGCAGAACCCCGGAACCTGGCCGCAGCACGATCTCAACTGCCCCGGCATTAAAGCGCATATCGACACTTTCCAACACTGGTTAGGTGACGCGTTTGACAGCGGGATTTCCGCAGAACAGCTGATTGAGGCCCGCACCGAATTTATTGACCAGTTACTGCAACGTCTGTGGATTGAAGCCGGTTTCGGGCAAATTGCCGACCTGGCGCTGGTTGCCGTTGGAGGTTACGGGCGCGGCGAACTGCATCCGCTTTCCGATATTGACCTGCTGATCCTGAGTCGTAAAAAGCTACCAGACGCGCAGGCCGAAAAAGTTGGCGAACTGTTAACGCTGCTATGGGACGTGAGGCTCGAGGTTGGGCACAGCGTACGCACGCTGGAAGAGTGTCTGCTGGAAGGATTGTCAGATTTAACCGTCGCCACCAACCTGATTGAAACACGCCTGCTGATTGGTGATGTGGCGCTGTTTCTTGAGCTACAAAAGCATATTTTTAGCGAAGGTTTCTGGCCGTCCGATAAGTTTTACGCTGCCAAAGTTGAAGAGCAGAATCAGCGCCACCAGCGCTATCACGGCACCAGCTACAACCTGGAGCCGGATATCAAAAGTAGCCCCGGCGGCCTGCGCGATATTCATACCCTGCAATGGGTGGCCCGCCGCCATTTTGGCGCCACCTCACTGGATGAAATGGTCGGTTTCGGCTTTTTGACGCAGGCAGAACGTGCCGAGCTGAATGAATGTTTGCATATCCTGTGGCGTATTCGCTTTGCCCTGCATCTGGTCGTTAGTCGTTACGACAACCGTCTGCTGTTTGATCGTCAGCTCAGCGTGGCGCAACGCCTGAACTACGGCGGTGAAGGCAACGAGCCTATCGAGCGGATGATGAAAGACTATTTCCGCGTCACACGGCGGGTCAGCGAACTGAACCACATGCTGTTGCAACTGTTCGACGAGGCGATCCTCGCCCTGCCCGCCGATGAAAAACCACGTCCGATTGATGACGACTTTCAACTGCGCGGCACGTTGATTGATCTGCGCGACGACGACCTGTTTATTCGCAAACCCGAAGCGATATTGCGGATGTTTTACATCATGGTGCGTAATAGCGCGATCAGCGGAATTTACTCCACTACGCTGCGCCATTTGCGTCATGCCCGCCGTCATTTAACGCAGCCGCTGTGCTACATCCCGGAAGCGCGTTCGCTGTTTCTCAGTATGTTGCGCCATCCGGGCGCGGTGAGTCGCGGCCTGCTGCCTATGCATCGCCACAGCGTGTTGTGGGCCTATATGCCGCAATGGTCGCATATTGTCGGCCAAATGCAGTTTGACCTGTTTCATGCCTATACGGTGGATGAACACACTATTCGCGTAATGCTTAAGCTGGAAAGTTTTGCTAACGAAGAGACCCGTCAGCGCCATCCGCTGTGCGTGGATCTGTGGCCGCGTCTACGACAGCCGGAGCTGATTCTGATTGCCGCGCTGTTCCACGATATCGCCAAAGGTCGCGGCGGCGATCACTCGGTTCTCGGCGCCCAGGATGTGCTCAAATTCGCCGAACTGCACGGTCTGAACTCCCGCGAAACGCAACTGATCGTGTGGCTGGTGCGCCAGCATTTGCTGATGTCGGTTACCGCTCAACGCCGCGATATTCAGGATCCCGAAGTCATTAAGCAATTCGCCGAAGAGGTGCAAACGGAACATCGTCTGCGCTTTTTGGTGTGCCTGACCGTCGCAGATATTTGCGCCACCAACGAAACGCTGTGGAATAGCTGGAAGCAAAGCTTGCTGCGCGAGCTGTACTTCGCGACGGAGAAACAGTTACGGCGCGGGATGCAAAACACGCCGGATATGCGTGAGCGCGTACGCCATCATCAGCTTCAGGCGCTGGCGCTACTGCGCATGGACAACATTGATGAAGAAGCGCTACACCATATCTGGTCGCGCTGTCGCGCCAACTATTTCGTACGTCACAGCCCAAATCAGCTGGCCTGGCATGCACGTCATCTGCTGCAACACGATCTCAGCAAGCCGCTGATCCTGCTCAGCCCGCAGGCCACGCGAGGCGGGACGGAAATTTTCATCTGGAGCCCTGACCGCCCTTACCTGTTTGCTGCCGTCTGCGCCGAACTGGACAGGCGCAACCTTAGCGTCCACGATGCGCAGATTTTCACCACCCGCGATGGGATGGCGATGGATACGTTCATTGTGCTGGAACCAGACGGTAGCCCGCTGTCGTCAGACCGACACGAAGCGATCCGTTTTGGGCTGGAACAGGCGATCACCCAGCGTAGCTGGCAGCCGCCGCAACCGCGTCGACAGCCGGCAAAATTACGTCACTTTACCGTCGATACCGAGGTCACTTTTCTGCCGACCCATACCGACCGAAAATCATTTCTTGAGCTTATCGCTCTCGACCAGCCAGGACTGCTGGCGCGGGTTGGGCAGATTTTTGCCGATCTGGGAATTTCGCTGCATGGCGCCCGAATTACAACTATTGGCGAGCGAGTAGAAGATTTATTCATAATCGCCACCGCCGACCGGCGCGCCCTTAATAATGAGCTGCAGCAGGAAGTGCATCAACGGTTGACAGAGGCCCTCAATCCAAACGATAAAGGGTAATGTTTTTATTTATTATGGAAAGAGTTTAACAATGCAGCAGTTACAGAACGTTATTGAGTCCGCTTTCGAGCGCCGTGCCGACATTACTCCGGCAAATGTAGATACCGTAACCCGCGAAGCGGTGAATCAGGTTATTTCTTTACTGGATTCCGGTGCACTGCGCGTCGCAGAAAAGATTGAGGGTCAGTGGGTCACGCATCAGTGGCTGAAAAAGGCGGTCCTGCTCTCTTTCCGTATTAACGATAATCAGGTTATCGAGGGTGCGGAAAGCCGTTACTTCGATAAAGTGCCGATGAAATTCGCCAACTACGACGAAGCGCGCTTCCAGAAAGAAGGTTTCCGCGTGGTTCCGCCTGCGGCAGTGCGTCAGGGCGCGTTTATCGCCCGTAACACCGTGCTGATGCCGTCTTACGTGAACATCGGCGCTTATGTTGATGAAGGTACGATGGTTGATACCTGGGCGACAGTGGGTTCCTGTGCGCAAATCGGTAAGAATGTACACCTGTCCGGTGGCGTTGGTATTGGTGGCGTACTGGAACCGTTGCAGGCTAACCCGACCATCATCGAAGACAACTGCTTCATCGGCGCGCGCTCTGAAGTGGTTGAAGGCGTGATCGTCGAAGAAGGCTCCGTCATCTCCATGGGTGTGTATATCGGCCAGAGCACCCGTATTTACGATCGCGAAACCGGCGAAGTGCATTACGGCCGCGTTCCAGCGGGCTCCGTGGTCGTCTCCGGCAACCTGCCGTCGAAAGATGGCAAATACAGCCTGTACTGCGCGGTGATTGTGAAGAAAGTCGATGCCAAAACGCGTGGCAAAGTGGGAATCAACGAACTGTTACGCACCATCGACTAACAGCGATTTGAAAAAGCGGGCTTAGCCCGCTTTTTTTACATCTGCGAGTGGCATAAACAAGGCTTTTCGTTAATTATTCAATGGTTATAGTGAGCTTAAGGGTACCGCTATGTATGACAATCTGAAAAGTCTGGGCATTACTAATCCTGAAGAGATCGATCGTTACAGCCTGCGGCAAGAAGCCAACAACGATATCCTGAAAATCTATTTCCAGAAGGATAAAGGCGAGTTTTTTGCCAAGAGCGTGAAGTTCAAATATCCCCGTCAGCGTAAAACGGTTGTCGCCGATGGCGTCGGTCAGGGTTACAAAGAAGTGCAGGAGATCAGTCCCAACCTGCGCTACGTGATCGACGAACTGGATCAGATCTGCCAGCGAGATCGCAGCGAAGTCGATCTTAAACGCAAGATCCTCGATGATTTACGTCATCTGGAAAGCGTCGTGACCAACAAGATCAGCGAGATTGAAGCCGATCTGGAAAAACTGACGCGCAAATAAGTAGATTGTTGCCTGATAGCGCTACGCTTATCAGGCAATTAATCAATGCTGCTCATCCAGCTGCAACGCCACATACAGCAGCAGTCGATCGTCAAAATTCCCCAGATCCAGCCCGGTCAGCTCTGAAATACGGTTCAGGCGATACTCCAGCGTATTGCGGTGAATAAACAATGCTTTTGAGGTCGCCAGCGGCTGAACGTTATGTCGAAACCATGCCGATAATGTTCGACGCAGCAAACCGTTGTTATCCATCGCTTTCAGCCTTACCAGCGGGCGCGCCAGCTCATTGGCCTGCCAGCCGCCGCGCAGGCTGTCCAGCAGCACCGGCAGCATCAAGTCCTGATAGAAATAGCTCCGGCTTTCCGGCATCCGCTGCTTGCCGACCATCATGGTGGTGCGCGCCGTACGATACGAACGGGCAATGCTGCCGGGCCCGGTAAAATAGTTGCCCAGCGACACGCGAAAACGCAGTTGTCCATTCTCTTTCATGCGGGCAATCAGTTGCTCAACGCGCTTGCGATGATCTTCAGCGTCCCAGCGGCCAAACTGATTGAGGGCTGGTTTCAGCACCACCATCTCGGTCAGAGAAACAATCGCAATCAGATTATTACGTTCGGGTGTAGTCAACGCGTTCTGCAATTGCTGTAGCTCCGCCATCGCACTATCAACGCCAAGCTGACCGCTGTCGACCTCCACTACCGCCACCACGCGCGGCTGGTTCAAATCAATGCCCAATCGCTGTGCCCATTCCATCAGTGCCGGGGTATTCTCTTCCGCCTGAATCAGGTTCATCACCAGCTCTTCACGCAGACGGCTATCCTGCGCTAACAGATGCATCAGACGCGACTGTTCCAGCATCATTTCGGCGGTCATGCACACCAGTTCGCCATACTTGCGCAGATGTTCCGGCTCGCCAGTAAGACCGATAACGCCAACGATTTCGCCTTCCAGACGCAGCGGCAGGTTTATCCCCTGACGCACACCATGTAAATGCCGGGCTACCGCATCGTCAATATCGACCACCCGACCTTGTGAAAGCACCAGCAGCGCGCCTTCGTGCAATTCACCAATTCGTTCGCGATCGCCGCTGCCAATGATCCGCCCGCGGGCATCCATTACGTTGATATTGGTATCAATGATGCGCATGGTTCGCGCTACGATATCCTGCGCCATTTTGGTATCAAGATGCCAGCCAGCCATAAACCCCTCCTGTGAGCAGAGCTCAAGCATAGGGAAGATAATAAGCGGCGGCATTGTGCAACTGCACAAAGCGAGAGGGAGAAGTATGGAGTTGTGGGAAGTATCACAAAAAGAAACCCCTTCCTGTGCAGGAAGGGGTTTAGTGAGATTACTGCATCAACAGATAGATGGAGCTGTCACCACGCTGAATGTTCAGCGCCAGTACAGCCGGTTTGCTGTCGAGGATTTTGCGCAGTTCGGCGATATTTTTCACCGGCTGCTGGTTCGCACCGATAATCACATCCCCTTTCTTCAGGCCAATCCGTGCAGCCGGAGAATTCGCTTTCACCTCGCTGACCACGACCCCTTTGTCCTGGCCTTTGTTGCTCATATCAGCCCCTTCAATGCCTTTGAAGATAGAGCTGGAATCAACCTGAGTCTGGCTGCTCTGCTGCAGTTCCAGATTCACAGTGACCGGTTTACCGTCACGCAACAGACCAAGGTTAATTTTGCTGCCTACCGGCATCGTACCCACCTGCGCACGCAGGGCGGCGAAGCTGCTGATCGGTTTACCGTTCAGGGAGGTAATCACATCCCCGGCTTTAATACCTGCTTTCGCTGCGGAAGAGTTCGGCATCACCTGGCTGACAAATGCGCCACGCTGAGCATCAACTTTCATCGCTTTCGCCAGCTCAGAGCTCAGCTCGGTACCCATAATACCCAGCTCACCGCGTTTAACCTGACCAAACTCAACCATCTGTGACGTCAGGTTTTTCACCATGTTGCTCGGGATTGCAAAGCCAATACCGATGTTACCGCCGTCCGGCGCAAGGATCGCGGTGTTAATACCGATCAGCTCACCGTTCAGGTTGACCAGTGCGCCGCCGGAGTTACCCCGGTTGATCGCGGCATCCGTCTGAATAAAGTTTTCGTAGTTTTCCGCGTTCAGACCGCTACGGCCCAGCGCAGAAACAATACCGGAGGTCACGGTCTCACCGAGGCCAAACGGGTTACCAATTGCTACGGTATAATCACCCACACGCAGCGCGTCGGAATCTGCCAGCTTAATCGCCGTCAGGTTTTTCGGGTCCTGAATTTGGATCAGCGCGATATCGGAGCGCGGATCTTTACCCACGATCTTCGCATCAAATTTACGGCCATCGCTCAACTGAACCTTAATCACCGTGGCGTTATCCACCACGTGGTTGTTGGTCACGACATACCCTTTCGCGGCATCAATAATTACGCCGGAACCCAGCGCCATAAATTTCTGCTGCTGGCCGCCGCCGTTGTCAGCGCCCGGTGCGCCGCCCTGGCAGAACGGTGAACTCTGGAACGGTGAACCGTCCTGGCAGAATGGTGAATTATCACCGAAGAACTGCTGGAAATTACGCGGCATACGCGGCGTATTTACCGTCGTGCTCCCCTCGACGTTAATGCTTACCACCGATGGCATCACTTTTTCGAGCATCGGGGCCAGGCTTGGCATCTGTTGGGCGGTCATTGCTGAAGACGACGTCTCAGCCGCTGTGGCAGACAGGGGGGACAACGCCAAACCTAAACTCAGAGCCAGTGCACTCATTGCTAATGTGGTTTTTTTCATGTGTTTCGTTCTCGATTAACAGGTAACGCAAAATTGCTGTATACGTCAGAGTCGTTTTATAACGCTAAGTTCCAGAATTGAGTTTAAGGAAAAAGTAAAATTTTATTGGCCGTCTTTACAAATGAGTATTTATTGTTCTACGGCCATCAAGCGACGATATTCATCCCAGGCATACAGATCGGTCATCCCGCTGATATAATCCTGAATCAGCCGGCAGCGATAATAATATTCCATTACCGAAAACTCAGCGCAACCCGTTGATATTTTACTAACCGCCTCGACATAAGCAAGACGATGGCGAGTAGACAACTTCTGAAATAATCGTGATTCGATAGGAAAACGTTTAACTCTTTCATTGTCGACCAGCTCAGTAAAATCTGACTGGGACATTTTTAATAAAGGCTGATAGATCTCCAGCAACCCGCTGATCACCCGATACCCCTGCAATTCCAACTGCTCAACGTCCGGATGACTAAATACGTGTTTTATCGCCACATTTTTATAGACCCCCAGCAACTGACTAAAGCTACTGGCATCTTCTAACAGCGCGTGATTAAAGCTGCCGTCAAAAACCTGCGGTAAATTATCAATAAACCGCTGGGCTGCATACGGCACCAGTTTATTCAGCGTATTGACGCGTAAATACATAAAGAACTGATCTTCCGTGCTCCGGCTTAATGTATTTGACCGTGATTTCTCCCAGGCATTCTCAACAACCTGGCTAAACAGGGAACCTTTTTCGTGGTGCCCCCACGCCTCATGCAGATGGTGATAAAGTTGCTCGACGCTAAAGATTCTTTTCTCAACGGCATCTTCCAGGTCGGCCACGCAATAAGAGATATCATCGGCAGCTTCCATAATCCAGGTTAATGGAAAGCGACTGTAAGGCGCTAATGATAATTCTTTACGTAACCGTTCAATATACGGTTCTTCAGAAAGGTAATAGCCCGGTTTCTTCATTAAATAGTTATGCGTCGTAGGCGTACTTCCACGCCACCACGCCGGACGGGTATATTTTAAAATACCACCAACCTGGGCCCAGGTAAGATTCATACGCATCAAAGTATGCACCAGACGAATACCTTGGGCATTACCTTCAAAATGGCACAGGTCCTGGCGCACCTTACGGCGAATATCATTCAGCGACTCTTCGCCTTCGCGCAAACGTAACGCCGCCACCAGGCAGCGGTCGTCGCTGAGGGGCTGACTTTCCGCGTCGGCGGGATACAGCCGCTGGCGGAACCAGTCATTAATCGCCGCTTCACCAAAATGACCAAACGGCGGATTGCCAATGTCATGCATCAGGCACGACATTTCGACAATACTCTCAAACGGTCCCGTCAGTTCATCCAGACCATACTGCTCCAGCAGTTTTAGTTCTTTCAGTCGGCTGAGGATCTCTTTAGCGATATAGCGCCCAACTTGCTGAACTTCCATCGAGTGCGTCAGGCGCGTGCGCACCGCCGCGTTACGTTCCAGCGGAAAGACCTGGGTTTTTTGTTGCAGTCGGCGAATAGCCGGAGAATTGATAATACGTCCACGATCGCTTTCGAAAATACGCAGGATCTCATGCTCCGTCTTCACGCCCTGCGGCGAACGGTAACGACGATGCCAGTTTATTTTTTTTCGGAAATCGATCTGTACCATATCCTCTCCCGCCTGAGAAATGCGCTACCCCTTAAGCGCATGATAGACTATGCCCTCAAATCTGGCTTATCGCGAGTAAATCTATGAAAATCGGCATCATTGGTGCAATGGAAGAAGAAGTTACGCTGCTGCGTGACAAAATCGAAAACCGTCAGACCCTCTCTCTCGGCGGTTGTGAAATTTACACCGGCCAACTGAACGGTACAGAGGTTGCGCTACTGAAATCAGGTATCGGTAAAGTGGCGGCGGCGCTGGGCGCTACGCTGCTGCTTGAACGCTGCAAGCCGGATGCCATCATTAACACCGGTTCCGCGGGCGGCCTGGCCTCTACGCTGAAAGTCGGCGATATCGTGGTTTCTGACGAAGCGCGCTATCACGATGCCGACGTTACCGCCTTTGGCTATGAATTTGGTCAGTTACCGGGCTGCCCGGCTGGTTTTAAAGCCGATCCTGCGCTGATTGCTGCAGCAGAATCCTGCATTGCGCAACTCAATCTGAACGCCGTTCGCGGACTTATCGTCAGCGGCGATGCCTTCATTAATGGCTCCGTGGGCCTGGCTAAAATTAAGCATAACTTCCCGCAGGCCATTGCCGTTGAGATGGAAGCGACCGCGATTGCGCACGTTTGCCATAACTTCAATGTGCCGTTTGTCGTGGTTCGCGCCATCTCTGACGTCGCCGATCAGCAGTCCCATCTCAGCTTTGACGAGTTCCTGGTTGTTGCCGCGAAACAGTCAAGCCTGATGGTTGAAACGCTGGTACAGAAACTGGCGCATGGCTAAATTACTCTCCAGGGCGCTGGTCGCCCTGCTTTTCACTCTTCCGGCGTTCCTGTACGCCGCACCGCGTGTTGTGACGCTTTCTCCAGCCAATACCGAACTCGCCTTTGCCGCCGGCATTACACCTGTAGGCGTCAGTAGCTACTCAAACTACCCGCCAGCGGCCAAAAATATCGAGGAGGTTTCCACCTGGCAAGGTATGAACCTTGAACGCATTGTGGCGCTTAAACCGGATTTAGTCGTCGCCTGGCGCGGGGGAAATGCTGAGCGGCAGGTGAATCAACTGACCGCCCTGGGAATTAAGGTCATCTGGGTGGACGCCGTTACCATCGAGCAGGTCGCCGATGCGCTCCGCCAGCTGGCAGCGTGGAGCCCAAAGCCTGAGCAGGCAAAACAGGCGGCGCAAACCATGCTTGATGACTATGCTTTACTAAAATCTCGGTATGCCAACAAACCGAAAAAACGCGTGTTTCTCCAGTTTGGCGCAAATCCTCTGTTTACCAGTGGAAAAGGCTCCATTCAGCACGAAGTTCTTGAGGTATGCGGTGGAGAAAACATCTTTGCCGGCAGTCGGGTCCCCTGGCCACAGGTTAGCCGTGAGCAGGTCCTGGCACGAGCGCCCCAGGCTATTGTTGCAACCGGAGGGCCAGGCGAAACTCTGAAAATTGAACAATACTGGGGAAACCAGCTAAAAATACCCATTATTACACTTAATAGTGACTGGTTCGAACGCGCGAGCCCGCGTATTATCCTCGCCGCAAAACAACTCTGTAATGCGCTTTCACAGATAAATTAGCGCCTGCCCCCACCAGGTCTGTTGTGAGGATTTAAAAATGCTCGTCTATTGGCTGGATATTGTCGGTACCGCGGTATTTGCTATCTCTGGCGTCTTACTGGCCGGAAAATTGCGAATGGACCCGTTTGGCGTCCTGGTCCTCGGGGTGGTTACCGCCGTTGGCGGCGGAACGATCCGCGATATGGCGCTGGATCATGGGCCGGTATTTTGGGTTAAGGATCCCACCGATCTGGTGGTGGCAATGATCACCAGCATGCTGACAATCCTGCTGGTACGTCAGCCACGACGTTTACCGAAGTGGATCCTTCCGGTGCTGGATGCCGTTGGCCTGGCTGTGTTCGTGGGGATTGGCGTCAATAAAGCATTTCTCGCAGGGACGGGCCCCCTGGTGGCGATCTGTATGGGGGTGATTACCGGCGTCGGCGGCGGGATCATTCGCGATGTGTTAGCTCGTGAAGTCCCGATGATTCTGCGCACCGAAATCTACGCCACGGCATGTATTATCGGCGGGATCGTGCATGCGACAGCGTTTTATACCTTTAATGTATCGCTGGAAAACGCCAGTATGATGGGGATGATCGTCACCCTGCTGATTAGGCTTGCCGCCATTCGCTGGCATTTGAAATTGCCGACGTTTGCTCTGGATGATAACGGGCGTTGATGTGATGATGCAGAACATGTAGGCCGGATAAGGCGTTTACGCCGCCAACCGGCACATTGCCCGGTGGCGCTACGCTTACCGGGCCTACACCATCAGACCATCGGTATTACAGGCAGCAATCAGATGCTGAAAGAAGAACCACACCCGCAGGTGCTTTTCGCATTGGGGTTAGTCACAACGAAGCGGGAACCTTCCAGACCTTCGGTATAGTCAACCGCGCCGCCCACCAGATATTGCAGGCTCATCGGATCAACCACCAGACCCACACCTTGTTTCTCAATGGTCATATCACCATCGTTCACCTGATCATCAAAGGTGAAACCGTACTGGAAACCGCTGCAACCACCGCCGGTGATATACACGCGTAATTTCAGATTCGGGTTATCTTCGTCAGCGATCAGGCTTTTTACTTTATTGGCTGCTGCTTCAGTAAATTGCAGTGGCAGCGCTACGTCATCACTCATATTTTGCTCCAAACGACATTGGCAATTGGGCAAATTATAACCCAATGGTTAAGGCCATTATCTAATACCCTGGTATTTCGTTCAAGTATTCTCGCCAGCGGCAGTACTCTGGCTTTTTGCCGCCTGCTCCGCTTCCTGTTTTGCCAGCGTGCGGGCAAGGATAGTCGAGTATAGCGGCTTTCCACCCATAAATTGGGCTAATAGTGTTGCGCCAAGGCAGGTAATAATCATTGGCAAAATGAGCTGATAGTTATCGGTCATCTCCAGCACCAGTACAATACCGGTTAGCGGTGCACGTACCGAAGCCGCCAGCAAAGCCCCCATTCCGGCAATGGCAAAGGTTCCGGCCTCCAGATGATACTGTGGAAAAGAGGCCGCCGCGGCCATACCGAACGCGGTGCCAAGTAATGTGCCCAACGCCAGCATCGGGGCAAAAATCCCACCGGGCGCGCCGGACGAGAAGCACAACAGCGTGGTGATCACCCGGGTAATAAATATAAACAGCAGTAAACCGACGCTAAAATTACCCGCCGCGGCGATAGGAATCAGGTTAAACCCGCCGCCTGCCGCTTCCGGTTTAATTAATCCCAGGATCCCGCACAGGCCACCAATCGCGCCACCCATCAGCACCCATTTTTTAATTTCACCGCCGTGGAAGCGCTGGAACATATCCTGGGTACGCAACACCATCGTGTTGAACAACGGCCCGACACAGCCAAAAATAAGCCCGAGTACAAGATACAGCCACAGCGTATTTACCGGCGCATTAGACAGCTTTCCGACTTCAATAATCGGTGCTTCACCGTTGAACACACGAAACACAATGCTCGACATAATAACGCCGGTAAACACGGCTTTGATCGAGACGAGGTTATAGCGAAACTGCGGGCGCATCTCTTCAATAATGAACAGGATCCCAGCCAGAGGCGCATTAAACGCCGCCGACAAACCCGCAGCCGCACCGGTGGCCAGCAGGGTATGTCGCGCTTCAGCGCTGCGCATGCGGAAAATATCCAGCACCATGCGCCCAATGTTCCCGCCTATCTGTACGGTCGGCCCTTCTCGCCCGAGCACCATACCGGCTCCCAGCGTGCCCATGCCGCCAATAAATTTCACCGGCAGAACGCGCCACCAGCGCACAGGTCGTAGCTCTTCCAGCGCGCCTTCAATCTCAGGGATCCCCGAGCCTCCCGCTTCCGGCGCAAATTTACGAACCAGAAAATAGCCGACCATCGCCAGCAATGCAGAGAGAATAAACGCCAGCGGCCACAGCAGAATGGCATGGTCCGCAACCTGGGCCAGGGCGCCAATGCGCTGATTTTGTACCCAGGTCACCGCTTTCTCAAATGCCACGCCAACAAGCCCCGTCACGGTACCGACAACGGCGGCCATCAACAGGATCGCCAGCGGCGTTTTATCGCGTTCCAGGAGTCGACGGATTTGATCCCTGCGGCGTAAACGCACAATTTGTTGTGCTTCAAAAGAGGGAGAGTCAGTCTTCATCAGATGATCATTAATTGGTAATACAAATACGGAATCGGCATTCTACTCGCACATTTCACGAAAATCCCCTGCAAATCGCATTGTTTCAAATGCGTAAAACTTTCATAACCTTCTCTGAATAACTAGAATAGCGGGCATTTACTTTTTCTACGAACCAGGACCCCATCCATGAGTAAGTCTGAAAATCTCTACAGCGCAGCACGCGAACTTATCCCTGGCGGCGTTAACTCCCCCGTTCGCGCCTTTACTGGCGTGGGTGGTACTCCGCTGTTTATCGAAAAAGCGGACGGCGCGTATCTGTACGATGTCGATGGTAAAGCCTATGTCGATTACGTCGGTTCCTGGGGACCGATGGTACTGGGCCATAACCACCCGGCAATTCGCAATGCGGTGATTGAAGCCGCAGAGCGCGGTTTAAGCTTCGGCGCGCCGACCGAGATGGAAGTGAAAATGGCGGAGCTGGTCACTGAACTTGTGCCGACCATGGATATGGTGCGTATGGTGAACTCCGGTACGGAAGCGACGATGAGCGCAATCCGTCTGGCGCGCGGTTTCACCGGTCGCGATAAGATCATCAAATTTGAAGGTTGCTATCACGGTCATGCCGACTGCCTGCTGGTTAAAGCTGGTTCCGGCGCGTTAACGCTGGGTCAGCCAAACTCCCCGGGCGTTCCAGCCGATTTCGCGAAACACACCCTGACCTGCACCTACAACGATCTCTCTTCCGTTCGCGCGGCATTCGAACAGTATCCGCAGGAGATCGCCTGCATTATCGTTGAGCCGGTCGCGGGCAACATGAACTGCATCCCGCCGCTGCCAGAATTCCTGCCGGGCCTGCGTGCCCTGTGTGATGAGTTTAGCGCGCTGTTGATCATCGATGAAGTCATGACCGGTTTCCGCGTGGCGCTGGCCGGTGCGCAGGATTATTACGGCGTCGTTCCGGATCTGACCTGCCTTGGCAAAATCATCGGTGGCGGGATGCCCGTTGGCGCATTCGGCGGTCGCCGTGATGTGATGGACGCGCTGGCGCCAACCGGTCCGGTTTATCAGGCGGGTACGCTTTCAGGTAACCCGATTGCGATGGCAGCAGGTTTTGCTTGTCTGAACGAAGTGGCCCAGCCGGGTATTCATGAAACGCTGAACGAACTGACGACGCGTCTGGCGGAAGGTCTGCTGGAAGCCGCCGAAGAGACGAATATTCCGCTGGTGGTTAACCATGTGGGCGGGATGTTCGGGATTTTCTTCACCGATGCAGAAACCGTGACCTGCTATCAGGATGTGATGGCATGCGACGTTGAACGCTTCAAGCGTTTCTTCCACATGATGCTGGATGAAGGGATTTACCTAGCGCCGTCCGCCTTCGAAGCGGGCTTTATGTCCGTCGCGCACAGTGCAGACGATATCAATAACACCATCGACGCCGCGCGCCGGGTGTTTGCGAAATTGTAAAAGATAACGCCCAGAAATAACGTAGGCCGGGTAAGGCGAAGCCGCCACCCGGCTTTTTTATTGCCGGATGGCGACGCAGCCTAAATGGAAGAGATTAACCTCAGCGACTCTGCTTACGTAGCAGATAGATAAAGTACGGCGCGCCAATAAACGTCGACAGTAATCCTGCCGGAATCTGATACGGAAACAGCACCATCCTGCCGCACCAGTCAGCAAAGACTAGCAGCACACCTCCCGCCAGCGCCGAAATCAGCATATGCGGCATCGCGCGACGAAAACCCATCATTCGGGCAATATGCGGAGCCATCAGCCCGACAAAACTCAACGGTCCAATGGTCATGGTTGCTGTCGCCGTTAGCCCCGCAGCCAACAGCAGTAACCCCACGCGTGACGGCGTGATCGCCATACCCACCGCACGCGCCGTATCGCCGCCGAGCGGTAAAATCGTCAGCCAACGACGACACAGCGGTGTCAGCGCCAGCAGGATAACCATCACAATTCCGGTGCGCAGTACCTGTTCGCCCGTCGCGTTATAAGTTGAGCCGGAGATCCAGGTCAGCACGCCCGCCATACGCGGATCGCCGCTGGCCTGCAGCATCATCAACAACATAGTAAACGCCGTACTGAGCGCCATCCCTGCCAGCAGCATACGGTGCGGCGAAAAACCACCGCGCCCGGCGGCAATCATAATGATAAGCAAGGTGACCGCAGCCCCGAGGCTCCCTGCGGGCAGCAGCCAGCCAAAGGCATTTCCGGGGACCAGAAACAGCATTAACACCACGCCAAATGCCGCGCCGGAGCTAATGCCCAGAACTTCCGGGCTCGCCATTGGGTTTCCGGTCAGACGCTGAATAATACAGCCCGCTACCGCCAGCATCACCCCGGCAATCAACGCCGCCAGAATACGTGGCCAGCGCCAGGGCATCAGTTCATCCAGCATCGCGCCGCTGGCCCATGTCCAGCCGTGCGCATCGCGGCCAAACGACAGCGCCACCACCAGAGTCAGCAGCAAAACCACCCCGCCCGCCAGCGCAAACATCAGTACATTCTGACGCTCCGCGGCGATACGGTTGCTGGCATTCATATCCGGTGCGCTCATACTTCTAAGGCGCGGCAACAACCACAGCAGCAATGGCGCGCCAATCAGCGCCGTCACCGAACCGGTGGAGACCTCCATCCATACGCGGGTCAGCCACAGAATGATTTGGTCAGAGAGCCAGAGGATCAACGCACCAATCAGCGGGGCCAGCATCAGACGCGCCAACAGACGCCGCGCGCCGAGCATTTTCGCCAGCAGCGGTGCAAACAGGCCAATAAAGCCGATAATCCCAACCGCGTTAACCAGCAAGGCGCTGATGACAATCGCCAGCGATAAGGCCGCCAGGCGCGCCAGCGACAACGCCAGACCGAGGTTACGCGCCACGCCGTCATCCAGTCCCATCAGCGTCATTGGACGCAACAGCAGCAGAGTCAGCATCACGCCGCCCAGCAGCTGTGGCCACAGTCGCTGTACGCCGCTCCAGTCGGTTTGGGTTAGCGTGCCGCTGCTCCATAAAAACATGCTTTGCAGTTGATCGTGATGGAAGATAACCATCAACTGGTTAATCGCCCCGCAGTACAGGCTGACCACCAGTCCGGCGAGGATTAACGTCACCGGAGAAAGACGTTTGCCCCAGGCGACGCCAAACACCAGCGCCCCAACGACACAAGCACCTGCCAGCGCAGCAAATTGCGTGGTAAGCGCACCGGGAATAGCCCACAGCGTCGTGACGGTAATGCCCAACTGCGCACCGGTCGCAACGCCTAGCGTGGTTGGCTCCGCCAGTGGGTTACGCAGCACCTGCTGAAACAATACGCCGACCAGTCCCAGCCCGGCACCGACCAACAGCGAAATCGCCAGCCTCGGCAGCAGGCTGTAGTGGAAAACCATCTGTTTAATGGCATCGATATCCGGTGACCAGATAGCCTGTTGCCATTGGCTGCGCGGTAGCGCAACGGAGAAGTTAACCCATGTGAGCCAACAGGCGGCAACAAACAGAACCGCCAGCAGGAGAATGGGGAACAGCGCGATACGTTTACTCACGCTTTGCCTCCCAGCGCATTATCCAGAATGCGGGCAAAATGCATGGCTGATAGCGTTGCGCCATAGAACCAGACGGCCGGCACGCGCTGAAAACGTCCGCTGCGAACAAAGGGCATCGCCTGCCACAACGGCGTAGACATCAGTGCAGCCATCTCTTTATCGTTGCCGTGATCAAAGCACAATACATCGACATCCTGAAAAGCAGCCAGACGGTCAATACTCACGGCAGTGCTGCCCCAAAAGTTTGTCTCTCCCTGCCAGGCGTTGGGGATCCCATATTCGTCCAGCACGTCCTGAAACAGGCTGTTTGGGCCAAACACCAGCATATGCCGCGAATCAAGCAGAGAGGTGAGAAGCACAGGGCGCGCACCGCGTTGAATGAAGCGCGGCTTCAGGCTGGCAATAAAACGATCGTACTCAGTCAGATGGCGTTCAGCAGAGTCCTGCAGATTGAACAATTGCGCCATTTCCTGCAGCGATTGTCGCGCAACGACCAGCGGTTTTTTACCGTCGCTGAAGTTAAATCCCCGACCAGGTGCAATACGCGCCAGCTTTTCCGGGGAAGGACCATAGCCTGCCGACCAGAGCAGAAACGAGGGTTTCATTTCGGTCAGCAGTTCGAGATTGGGTTCCGTGCGTAGCCCAACATCAATCACCGAGTCCGGTAGAGGTGGCTCACTGACCCACAGCTTGTAGTTAGGGATATCCGCAATGCCATACGGCGTAATACCCAGCGCCAGCAACAGCTCTACCGGCAGCCATTCCAGCGCCACAATACGCTGCGGATCAATCGCCGCGGCGGACGCCGTATTCATCCGCCACAGCAGCGGCGACAACGCCATCGCCGTAAGCAGACGCCGACGGGTAATATGATGTAATTCAATCATTAATAGACAAAACTCACGGGTGCGGCACCGGCCGGATGCGGCAAAATGCCCATCGGGATACCGTAAATCTGTTCCAGAGTTTCACTGCGCATCAGTTCAGCAGGCGTTCCTTGCGCAATCATTTCACCACCGCGCAGCGCAACTAAGTAATCGCAGTAGCGGGCCGCCATGTTGATATCATGCAGCACCGCAATCACCGTTAGCCCACGCTGCTGGCTTAAGCGATGCACCAGCGCCAGCACGTCAACCTGATGAGCGATATCCAGCGCGGAAGTCGGCTCATCAAGCAGCAGACAGCGGCTGTCCTGCGCCACCAGCATGGCAATCCACGCACGCTGGCGTTCTCCGCCGGACAGGCTATCCACCAGGCGGTGCGCCAGCGGTTTTAAGCCGACCAACGAAATAGCTTCTTCTACTTTCTCTCTGTCGGCAACGCCAAAACGTCCCAGCGCCCCGTGCCACGGATAGCGGCCAATCGCCACCAGTTCACGCACCGTCATCCCTTCGGCCTGAGGCAACTGCTGCGGCAGATAGGCGACCTTGCGGGCAAACGCTTTACTGCTCCAGTTCTCCAGCGGCTGTTCGTCGAGCAGGATTTCACCTTCCGACGGCGGCTGATGACGTCCCAGCATTTTCAATAACGTCGATTTTCCGGACCCGTTGTGGCCGATAAGGCCGGTTACTTTCCCCACCGGAAAAGTTAATGAGAGAGGATGCAAAAGCGTGCGGCCAGGCACACGAAAGGAGACATTACGCAACGCGAAAGTGGTGTCGGGATGGGATCTGTTTTCCTGCATAGCAGCCAACTTGTAAAACGGGCACGCAAAGCGTGCCCAAAAAGAAATTAGAAACGGAAGGTTGCGGTTGCAACGACCTGACGTTCTGCGCCCCAGAAGCAGCCATAGGTTTGGAAGCAACTAGAAACGTATTCACGATCCAGCAGGTTGGTAACGTTGACAGCAACACTAGAGCCAGCCATACCAAAACGCGCTAAATCGTATTTCACGACAGCATCCATTACAGCAGCACTTCCCACTTTAAAGGTGTTTGCAGGATCTCCATAGCTTGAACCGATAAAACGTCCACCGGTTCCCAGGGTCAGTCCCGACAGAACGCCTTCGTTAAAGGTATAGTCGCCCCAGAGTGATGCCATATTTTCAGGAACTTGTTCTACGTTGTTCCCTTTGAGATTGGTGTCCTTAGTGTACTCCGCATCAGTGTAAGTATATGAAGCAGTCACATTGATATTGGCATTCAAGGCCGCTTTAGCTTCAAATTCAAAGCCCTGAGAACGTACTTCGCCTGACGGAACTTGCAGATTCGAGTTGGTCGGATCGGTTGTCAGCGTATTCGTCTTCGTCAGATGATATGCCGCAGCCGTAATAACCACAGGCAGATCTTTCGGCACATATTTTACACCCGCTTCATACTGTTCACCCTTGGATGGCGCAAAAGCCATGCGTGGAGTGCTGTAGAGATCGAATGCGTTTGGTTCAAATGACTGGCTATAGCTAACGTACGGAGAAATACCATTATCAAACAGGTAGTTTACACCGCCACGCCATGTGAACTGATGATCGTTACGCTCAATATAACCCGCTTGCGGAGTGGTTGAATTCTGACGAATCGTCGTCGCTTGCTGTGACCAGTCATAACGACCACCCAGCGTAAAGACCCACTTATCCCATTCCGCCTGATCCTGGATGTAGATACCGGTTTGTTTGGTTTCGTTCATCTGATAAGGCTCGGTAGAGTCGAAATCAAAATCTTCCAGAGGCTGTGGGTTATAAAGATCCAGAACAGGAGCTGTGCCAAATTTAGCATTGATATCATTACGCATACGCATGAAGTCAACACCTGTCAGCAACGTATGGTCCACCGTTCCTGTCGCGAAATTGCTCTGCAACTGGGTATCAACACTGAAGTTCTGCAAACGTTCATCATCGACAACCGTGCCACGACCAAGATAATGGTCGCGCTGATCGGCCGGAATTGCCTGGCAAGGCGCGTTAAACGCATTTGTTGTACAGATACCCGTACCGTACACGCTCTGCTGCGACGTTTTCATTTCAGCAAAACGTAAATTCTGCCGGACAGTGAAGGTGTCATTAAAGTCGTGTTCAAAGCTGTACCCCACCATTTTCTGATTGCGGGAATAAGTATTATTTGAAGCACCTTCATTAAAATCAGTCGGCAAACGCTTGCCGTTAGGTAGCGGTTCAACCGTACCTTCCTTCGGCAACCAACCGTAGTAACCCGTTTCGGGTTCATTCTGGAAATAAGAAAGGAATGTAAAGTTAGTCTTGTCGTCAGGACGCCATGAGAAGGACGGAGCAACGGTATAACGCTGTGATTCAGAACCTTGCTGCTGCTCATTTGTGGAACGAGCCAGACCGGTTAAACGGTAAGAGAATTCACCGTTATCGTCCAATGCATCACTAAAATCAAATCCTGTCTGGAACAGATTATTTGTTCCCATTTTAAACTGAACTTCTTTTAGCGGCTCGGTGGTTGGACGTTTGCTGACCATCGAAATAATACCGCCAGGGTTACTCTTACCGTACAACACGGAAGTTGGCCCACGCATCAACTCTACACGCTCCAGCATGTAAGGATCGATAACCGCGTCGTTATAGAAGTTCCCTTGTAGCTTCAGACCATCCAGATAGTTGTTCTGGCTTAAACCGACAGAGGTAAAACCACGGATGCTGACAAAATCGTATGTATTTGAAGCACCACGATTACTGACCACAACCCCTGGGGTATAACCCAGCGCTTCCTTGACGGAACGAGACTGATGGATCTGCATCTCTTCGTTTGTCACTACCGAAACAGACTGTGGCGTCTTTTCGATCGGCGTGTCGGTTTTGGTAGCGGTGGCGGAACGCTTCGCGGCAATTGTCGGCGAAGGCCCCCATGCGCTTTCTTGTGCGGCAGGTGCAGCAGTTACGGTGATGGTTTCTTCTTTCGGGTCAACCGCCGCCTGTGCATAGACAGACATGCCGCTAACCGCTGTGGCTACCACTACTGCGATTTTACGCAGCGATGAACTTGGCTGAGCAGTTTTAAGACGCGCCATTGGTATTTCTCTGATGAAAGTGAATGATAACGTAAACGAGAATTATTATTATAACGGCAGCATAATATTCGAAACTCTGGCGAGATAGCAAGCAATACGCGTCCCTACTAAAACTGAGGGGTTAAGAAATAACCAGATGAAAAGAAAGGGTTAATAAATTAGGCTGGAATGTTATTCGGCCCTGAGAATGGGCCAAAGAAGAAAAACCCGCCGAAGCGGGTTTTGAGCAATATCAGTTACTGCCGAACATATCCTTTATCCAGCCAGCGACACCGTCGCTATCTTTCTTTTCCGGCTGCGCCGGTTGTTGCTGCTGCTGTTGAGGCTGCTGCTGCGGCGTTGACTGATCGAACGGATTCCCGGTCGGCTGTTGCATCATTTCACCCTGCTGACACAGTGAATCAGGATCGGTAGTCCATACCGGAAGCGTACGCATCCCCCCGCTACAAACGAAGTTACCGTCGTAGTCCACGCCCATATCCACCACATCTTCCGGCGGCGTCAGCACCAGCGGTGTTGGCGTCTGGTTAGCCAGATAACGCTGATAAATCGACATCGCACCGCTGGCACCGTACAGCTTGGTTGGCTGGTTGTTATCACGGCCCACCCAGGTGATGGTTACCTGGCTGCCGTCGATCCCGGCAAACCAGGTATCCACGTTGTTGTTAGTGGTCCCGGTTTTCCCTGCCAGATGAAGCCCAGGATATTTCGCGCCAAGCTGACGCCCCGTACCACGCTGAACCACCTGTTGCATGGTCCACAGCGTCATATACGCCGCCTGCGCCGGAACGGCACGCTCGGCCTGCGGGAAGCTCTGATACAGCACCGTACCATCTTCGGCAATCACCGAACGCAGCGCCGACAGCGGCGCGCGGTTCCCGCCGCTGGCGATAGTCTGGAACGCCTGCGCCACTTCGATCGGCGTCAGGTTCAACGCCCCCAACAGCATGGCTGGAACCGGATTAAGCTGATCTTTCGGCGCGCCCAGCTTCAGCCAGGTATCGGTGACGGCAGGCAGGCCCAGCGCCATCCCCAGATTTACCGTTGGCACGTTCATTGAGCGCGTTAACGCATCCACCAGCATCACTTTTCCGCTTTCGCTATAGCGACGGTCATCGTTCTGCGGCGACCACACCTGGCCGTTAGGCTGACGCAGCGCAATCGGGGCATCGGCAATCCAGGTATTCAGACGATACAGCTTCGGCTGGCTGAGCGCGGTCAGATAGGTCGCCGGTTTAGCCAAAGAACCAATCGAACGACGTGCCTGCATCGCACGGTTATAACCAGCGAACTGCGGTTCTGCCCCACCGACCATGGCACGCACTTCGCCGCTAAAGCGGTCAACCACCACAATCGCGGTTTCCAGATCGCTCAGCTTACGTTGTTTCTTCAGCACCGGAATACCTTCCACCGCCGCTTTTTCTGCAGCGTCCTGCGCCACGGAATCAAAGGTGGTGAAAATCTTCACGCCGGAGAGGTCTTTAACTTTATCGCCCAGCTTCGCCTGTAGCTCCTGGCGCACCATCTGCATAAAGGCGGGCTGCGGTGAGATCACCCCACCACGCGGCTGTACGCCTAACGGACGCGCACTCAGCATGTCATACAGATCCTGGTCGATAATCTGCTGCTGTTGTAGCAAGCGCAGCACCAGGTTACGACGCTCCAGTGCCAGCTTCGGGTTACGCCACGGGTTATAGATTGACGCTCCTTTAACCATCCCTACCAGCAGCGCCTGCTGGTCGAGGCTCAGCTCTTCCACCGGACGGCCAAAGTAGTAGAGGCTCGCCAGCGGGAAGCCGCGGATCTCATTGTCACCGCTTTGACCGAGATAGACTTCGTTCATGTACAGCTCAAGAATGCGGTCTTTGCTGTAACGCGCATCCATGATCAGCGCCATATAGGCTTCGTTGGCTTTACGCCAATAGGAACGTTCGCTGGACAGGAACAGGTTTTTCACCAGTTGCTGGGTCAGCGTACTGGCCCCTTGTACCGTGCGCCCCGCCGTCAGGTTCGCCAGCACCGCGCGGCCAATGGAATAGAGGCTGATACCGTCATGCTCATAGAAGTGACGATCTTCGGTCGCCAGCAGCGTGTCCACCAGCAGATCCGGGAATCCACTGCGCGGGACAAACAGGCGCTGCTCACCGTTAGGCGAAGAGAGCATGGTAATCAGTCGCGGATCGAGACGGAAGAAACCGAACTGGCGGTTGTTATCCATATTCTCGATGGTATCCAGATGGTCGCCATCAAAGGTCAGACGCGCGCGCACCTGCCCTTCTTTACTGTCCGGAAAATCAAACGGACGACGGATCATCTCGATGCTTTTCGCCTGCACGGTGAATTCGCCAGGGCGCGTCATTTTCGTCACCTGACGATACTGCGTAGCCTCCAGCAGTTTCACCATCTCGTTCTTGCCGATCGGCATTTCTGGCTCAAGGTTAACCATACGGCCATATACTGCCGCAGGAAGCTGCCAGACTTTACCATCTATACGGCTGCGGATTTTTTGGTCCAGATAAACGCCGTAAATGGCGATCAGCACCAAAAAAACAATCGACAGTTTTACCAGCAGCCAGAACCAGCCGCGTTTACCACGAGGCTTACGCCCTTTGCCTTTACCCTTACGCGGCATCGGTTCTTCATCCTCATAGTCATCATCATCATAATCGTCGTCATACTCTTCATCTCTGAGTTGACGACGGCTCACCTTTTGTTTCACCGGACGCGAGGGTTTCCCTTTACGTCCAATTGGCTCGCGGTCATTCCCGGCCATGCTTTTTCTCCGCAACATTCAGGCGCAAGGGCCCGATTCTCTGTTCTTCCGTCAGTTAACAGAAGAAGAAATCTCTCAATTTACTGCCGTGTTTATACCGGATGACGGCTTCGCTTTATCCGGGCTACAGTTTCATTACGAATACTTCTTTGTTCGCCGCGTTGGCGCGGTATTAGCTGGATCATCCGGCCAGACATGTTTGGGATAGCGCCCTTTCATCTCTTTTTGCACCTCACGGTACGATCCCTGCCAGAACGCGCTCAAATCACTCGTTACCTGCAGCGGTCGTTGGGCCGGAGACAGCAGTTCCAGCACCAGCGGCACGCGCCCCTCGGCGATGGTTGGGGTCTTCGCTTCACCAAACATTTCCTGCATCCGAACCGCCAATACCGGAGGGTTATCCTCATGATAGCGAATGGCAATCCGGCTTCCCGTCGGCACAGTGTAATGCGCTGGCAGTTCACTATCCAGACGTTGCAGCATTGACCAATCCAGCAAACCGCGCAACGCCTGACCCACATTTAGCGCTTTTAACGCGCGTAACGAGTGCACACCGCTCATGTGAGGCAGCAGCCAGCTCTCCAGCGTCGCCAGCAGAGAATCCTCATCTACCGCGGGCCAGTTATACTCTGGCAACCAGTTTGCCGCACATTGCAGACGCAGGCGAAACTGCTCGGCTTCCGGCGTCCAGTTGAGCACACTTAGCCCTTTATCGCGAATGCAGTTCAACATCGCCAGGTGCAACTCCTCTTCCGAGGGTTTGGCCAGCGCCTGTACTTTTACCGTTAGCTGGCCAATGCGCGACCGACGCAATGCTTTTAACGTTCCCTGAGTTTCATCCCATTCGATGGTGTCAGATTGTTGTAGCAGTTCAGGGCATGCCTGTATCAGCGCTTCGATATCCAGCGGCAGAGCCAGCAGAATACGCGCATCCGGCGAAGCGCTGCCCTGCAGTAACAGCGGCGCAATCAGCCATTCATGGCGTCCGGAGGCGTCATCGGCATCCAGCATTGCCCCCATGCCATTCGCCAGTTGATAGCGCCCTTCCTGCCCGCGCCGACGCGCGATCCGATCGGCAAACGCCTGCGCCAGTAATGAGGGGAGCAGCGCGCTGTCCGGCTGTCCGCTGCGAACGTTAAGCCGTTTCAGCAATTGTTGGCTGCGCTGCTGCCAGGCGGGCTGATTTCGTGAAAACGCTACAGCCAGATCGGTACTGCCACTGCGCGGCGGCTCTTCCAGAATCGCAGCCAGTTTTGCCGCCGTTGCCGCTTCATTGTCATTGTTGGCGCTAACCAGCATAGCCGCTAAACGGGGGTCGTTACCCAACGTCGCCATTTTCTGCCCCCTGGCGCTGAGCCTGTCACCCTCAATCGCCCCCAGCATCTGCAGCAGCCGCTTTGCCGCCTGCAGGTTGATGGCGGGCGGGGTATCCAGCCAGTTCAGTTGCTCAGGGTCGGAACATCCCCATTGCAGCAACTCCATCAGCAGTCCGGACAGGTCGCTCTGTAAAATCTCCGGTTCTCCCTGTGCCGCCGCTCTTTCCGCCTGCTCTTTGGCAAGTAAATGTAGGCAGATACCGGGTTCCAGACGGCCCGCGCGTCCCGCTCGCTGGGTCATCGAGGCCTGGCTTATGCGTTGGGTAATTAGTCGCGTCAAACCGGTACGCGCGTCATAGCGCGCCACGCGCTCCTGGGCGCTGTCCACCACCAGCCGGATGCCTTCGATAGTTAAGCTGGTTTCGGCAATATTGGTCGCCAGCACCACTTTGCGCTTGCCTTGCGGCGCGGGCAAAATCGCCTGACGCTGCTCGGCAAGCGTCAGCGCGCCGTACAGTGGGCACAACAACACATCGCTGCCCACACGCGTTGCCAGTTGCTCCTGCACGCGCTGGATTTCCCCTACACCCGGTAAAAACAGCAGCAGCGACCCGCTTTCATGGCGCAGGAGTTCTGCCGTCGCTATCGCTACCGCTTCAGCAAAACGCAGATGCGCCGCCAACGGCTGATATCGTCGCTCAACGGGAAATGCGCGGCCTTCAGAAACGATCGTCGGCGCATCGGGCAACATCTGCTGCAAACGCCCGTTGTCCAAAGTGGCAGACATGATCAACAGTTTCAGATCGTCACGCAGCCCTTGCTGCACATCCAGCAACAGCGCCAGCGCCAGGTCGGCCTGCAAACTCCGCTCGTGAAATTCGTCGAGGATGACCAGCCCAACGCCCGTCAATTCGGGGTCGCGCTGGATCATGCGTGTCAGAACCCCCTCCGTCACCACCTCAAGGCGGGTCTGCGGCCCTACGCAGCTTTGCGCACGCATGCGATACCCCACGGTCTCGCCAGGCTTTTCATTCAGCAATTCCGCCAACCGCTGCGCCACATTGCGTGCTGCCAGACGCCGAGGCTCCAGCAAAATAATCCGTCCCTTGATACCGCGATGTTCAAGGAGTCGCAACGGCAGCCAGGTTGATTTCCCGGCACCGGTCGGCGCCGTCAGCAAAACCTGCGACGAGGCATCAAGGGCGGTAAGTAGTTCAGGCACTACGGCGGCAACGGGCAACGACGTCACAAATGACTCCAGAGGGTTAACATTCTTCGCGCTGCATTGTAGCATCGCGTTAATTCATAACCGAGTATCCATCATGTCTGAGCCAAAAAGGCTGTTCTTTGCGATTGAATTGCCTGGCGAGGTTCGGGAGCAGTTAATCCACTGGCGGGCCGCGCAGTTCCCCCCTGAAGCGGGTCGTCCCGTCGCCGCCGATAATCTGCATCTGACGCTCGCCTTTTTGGGCGACGTCAGCGCTGAGAAGCAGCATGCGTTAACGCAGCTTGCGGGGCGTATTCGCCAGCCGGGTTTTACGCTCAAACTCGACGATGCCGGGCAATGGCTGCGCTCGCGTGTCGTGTGGTTGGGAATGCGTCAGCCGCCGCGCGGGCTGCTGCAGTTGGCGAACATGTTGCGGGCACAAGCCGCACGCAGTGGGTGCCACCAGAGCCCGCAGCCTTTTCACCCGCATATCACGCTGCTGCGTGACGCCGGTCACGCGGTATCTATCCCTCCGCCAGGGTTTGGCTGGTCGTTTCCGGTAACGGAGTTTGGGCTTTACTCCTCCTCATTCATGCGAGGACGCACGCGTTACACGCAGTTGCAACGCTGGACGCTGACTGAATAATCAAAGGAACTGTTCATGCAATTTTCTCCACCTTTACAACCTGCAACGCTCATTCAGCGCTATAAGCGTTTTTTAGCGGATGTGATCACACCGGATGGCACAACGTTAACGCTACACTGCCCCAATACGGGAGCGATGACCGGCTGCGCAACGCCGGGAGATACTGTCTGGTATTCGACATCAGAAAATACCAAACGAAAATATCCACATACCTGGGAATTAACGCAAACCCAATCCGGTGCACTTATTTGTGTTAACACGCTGTGGGCCAATAGATTAACGAAAGAGGCTATTCAGCGTTCGTTAATTTCGGAAGTTTCAGACTACAGCACCTTGAAAAGTGAAGTAAAATACGGCGCCGAAGGGAGCCGCATCGACTTTTTGTTACAGGCGGATTCCCGACCTGACTGCTATATTGAAGTGAAATCAGTCACGTTGGCGGAAAAAGATCAGGGTTATTTTCCCGATGCCATCACTGAACGAGGTCAGAAACATCTTCGGGAATTGATGAGCGTAGCGGCCGAAGGCAAGCGCGCGGTGATATTTTTCGCGGTGTTGCATTCAGCCATTACACGGTTTTCACCCGCGCGCCATATCGATGCAAAATATGCGCAATTATTAGTTGAAGCACAGCTTAAGGGGGTAGAAATTCTGGTTTATAAAGCGGAACTTTCTGCCCATGGTATGACTCTTAAAGAGCCGTTGCCCATTACCTTGTAATGGTGTAAACATTCGGTTAATTAGTATTCTGGGCGCGTGGGCAAATACGCTTTTCCTCACAGGGTTGTCAAGTGTTACGTTTAGATAATTGCTATCCGGAAAAGCATCTGCTATTTATAGCGACCTGATTTTTCCCCCGAACATGGGGATCGATAGTGCGTGTTAAGGAGAAGCAACATGCAAGAAGGGCAAAACCGTAAAACATCGTCCCTGAGTATTCTCGCCATCGCTGGGGTGGAGCCGTACCAGGAGAAACCGGGCGAAGAGTATATGAACGAAGCCCAGCTGTCGCACTTCAGGCGTATTCTTGAGGCATGGCGTAATCAACTTAGGGATGAAGTTGATCGCACCGTATCTCATATGCAAGACGAAGCGGCTAACTTCCCTGATCCGGTGGACCGCGCCGCACAGGAAGAAGAATTCAGCCTTGAGCTGCGTAACCGTGATCGTGAGCGCAAACTGATCAAAAAGATCGAGAAGACGCTGAAGAAAGTAGAAGACGAAGATTTCGGCTACTGCGAATCATGCGGCGTAGAAATTGGTATTCGCCGTCTGGAAGCGCGTCCGACAGCCGATCTGTGCATCGACTGTAAAACGCTGGCAGAAATCCGCGAAAAACAAATGGCAGGTTAATTCCGGTCATTTTTACCACGTTTACTTCAGGCGGGAGCTTCTCCCGCCTTATTATTTGTTAGCCCGCAAAATGAGCGATTCACATTATATTGGCCGCTTCGCCCCTTCCCCCTCTGGCGAACTCCATTTTGGTTCACTGATTGCCGCCCTCGGGAGTTACCTGCAGGCCCGTGCTCGTCGCGGAATCTGGCGGGTACGCATTGAAGATATTGACCCCCCTCGTGAAGTTCCCGGTGCTGCAGACACGATTCTGCGTCAGCTGGAACATTACGGACTGCACTGGGATGGCGATATTCTATGGCAATCCCAGCGTCATGACGCCTACCGCGAGGCGCTGGCCTGGCTGCATCAGCAGGATCTGAGCTATTACTGCACCTGTACGCGCGCGCGTATTCAAAGCGTCGGCGGTATTTACGACGGTCATTGCCGTGAGCTACGCCACAGGCCTGAACAGGCGGCGGTCCGCATTAAGCAACGCCATCCGGTGATGCAGTTTACGGACCAACTGCGCGGTGTGATTCTGGCTGATCCGCGGCTTGCAAGGGAAGATTTTATTATTCACCGTCGCGACGGGCTGTTTGCCTATAACCTCGCGGTGGTGGTAGACGACCACTTCCAGGGCGTGACGGAAATTGTGCGCGGTGCCGATCTTATCGAACCGACGGTACGGCAAATTTCGTTGTATCAACAGTTCGGCTGGCAAGCGCCGGACTATATTCATCTGCCGCTGGCGCTCAACGAACAAGGCGCTAAACTTTCAAAACAAAATCATGCACCTGCACTGCCGCAAGGCGATCCACGCCCGGTGATTGTTGCTGCGCTGCGCTTTCTCGGCCAGCACTCCGATATCCCGTGGCAGGAGATGCGCGTGGATCAGATTCTCACGTTTGCCATTGAAAACTGGAGTCTGACAGCGGTGCCAGAATCGGCGATCGTAAATCCGCCATTCTCAAATGCATCATGCTGAGCTATGATTAGCCGCTATTTTTACACAGCAACACTTGTTCTGATTGAAGTTTGACACTACCGAGGTGCACTATTTTTACCCGAGTCGCTAATTTTTGCCGCAAGGTGCTAAGCCGCGAGGAGCGCGAGGCCGAGCTCGCCGTCGCCCGTCCACATATGACGGTAATCCCGCGTGAGCAGCACTCTATCTCCCGCAAAGATATCAGTGAAAATGCCCTGAAGGTAATGTACAGGCTCAATAAGGCCGGATACGAGGCATGGCTGGTTGGCGGAGGCGTACGCGATCTTTTGCTGGGCAAAAAGCCGAAAGATTTTGATGTCACGACTAACGCCACGCCAGATCAGGTGCGAAAACTGTTTCGTAACTGTCGTCTGGTTGGTCGCCGTTTCCGTCTGGCCCATGTCATGTTTGGCCCGGAAATTATCGAAGTGGCAACTTTCCGTGGTCATCATGAAGGCAGCGAGTCCGATCGCACAACCTCACAGCGCGGACAAAACGGTATGCTGCTGCGCGACAACATCTTCGGCTCCATCGAAGAAGATGCCCAGCGTCGCGACTTCACGATTAACAGCCTGTATTACAGCGTGGCCGATTTCACCGTGCGTGATTACGTTGGTGGCATGCAGGATCTCGAAGAGGGCATCGTTCGCCTGATCGGTAATCCGGAAACGCGCTACCGCGAAGACCCTGTACGTATGCTGCGGGCCGTGCGCTTTGCCGCCAAGCTCGACATGCGTATCAGCCCGGAAACCGCTGAGCCAATCCCGCGTCTGGCAACACTGCTTAACGATATTCCCCCCGCACGCCTGTTTGAAGAAGCACTCAAACTGTTACAGGCGGGCTATGGGTATGAAACCTATAAAAAACTGCGTGAGTACAGCCTGTTCCAGCCGCTGTTCCCCACCATTACGCGCTATTTCACCGAAGACGGTGACAGCCCAATGGAACGCATCATCGCTCAGGTGCTGAAGAATACCGATAACCGCATCCACAATGATATGCGCGTTAACCCGGCGTTCTTGTTCGCCGCCATGTTCTGGTATCCGTTACTGGAAGCTGCGCAGAAAATTGCCCAGGAAAGCGGTCTGGCTTACTACGATGCCTTCGCACTGGCGATGAACGACGTACTGGATGAAGCCTGCCGCTCGCTGGCGATCCCGAAACGTCTGACCTCGCTGACCCGTGATATCTGGCAGTTGCAGCTACGCATGTCTCGTCGCCAGGGCAAACGCGCCTGGAAGCTGATGGAGCATCCGAAGTTCCGCGCCGCTTACGATCTGCTGGCCCTGCGTGCCGAAGTGGAAAACAACGCTGAGCTGCAGCGTCTGGCGCAGTGGTGGGGAGAATTCCA
This sequence comes from Citrobacter sp. 506, assembly GCF_050434985.1. Classification (NCBI taxonomy): domain Bacteria; kingdom Pseudomonadati; phylum Pseudomonadota; class Gammaproteobacteria; order Enterobacterales; family Enterobacteriaceae; genus Citrobacter; species Citrobacter sp. 506. The sequence goes on along the minus strand of NZ_JBNDJN010000003.1, from coordinate 488,048 downwards.
GGTTTCAGCACCGCCGGAACAAAAAGGCATGCTCAACGAACTCGACGAAGAACCGGAGCGCCGTCGTCATCGTCGCCCGCGTAAACGCGCCCCGCGCCGTGAAGGTTCCGCGTGACCATCGCCTATATCGCTCTCGGCAGTAATCTGGCCTCTCCCCTGGAGCAGGTTAATGCTGCCGTAAAAGCGATTGGCGACATTCCCGACAGCCGTATCGTCGCTGTTTCCTCCTTTTACCGCACACCGCCATTAGGCCCACAGGATCAGCCAGATTACCTGAACGCTGCCGTGGCGCTGGAAACCACTCTCGCTCCCGAAGAATTGCTTAATCATACCCAACGCATTGAGCTGCAACAGGGACGCGTACGTAAAGCCGAACGCTGGGGGCCGCGCACTCTGGACCTCGATATTATGCTGTTTGGCGATGAAGTGATTAACACCGAACGTCTGACCGTGCCGCACTACGACATGAAAAACCGTGGTTTTATGCTGTGGCCGCTCGCTGAAATCGCACCTGAGCTTATCTTCCCGGAGGGTATCAGCCTGCATCAGCACCTCACCCATCTTGGTGCCGCAAAACCTGCACACTGGTAAAGTATCCCCTCCACTTCAGCGTTTACCACTTTAGTGCCAAACGGTTGCTTAAAACAATTGCCCCCCTGAATGTGACTGTTAGAATGCCGATAAATATGACTTTCATCATCAGGAAATGTTATGAAACCCACCACCATTTCACTGCTGCAGAAATGCAAGCAAGAGAAAAAACGCTTCGCGACCATTACCGCCTACGACTACAGCTTCGCTAAGTTATTTGCCGACGAAGGCATTAATGTGATGCTGGTTGGCGACTCACTGGGCATGACGATTCAGGGGCATGACTCCACCCTACCGGTCACCGTTGAAGATATTGCTTACCACACTCGTGCCGTACGTCGTGGCGCCCCCAACTGTCTGCTGCTCTCCGACCTGCCATTTATGGCTTACGCCACGCCGCAACAAGCATTTGAAAACGCCGCGGTGGTGATGCGGGCGGGTGCCAATATGGTCAAAATTGAAGGCGGTGCCTGGCTGGCGGATACGGTAAAAATGCTCACCGAACGCGCCGTACCGGTTTGCGGTCATCTGGGATTAACACCGCAGTCGGTGAATATTTTCGGCGGCTATAAAATTCAGGGCCGCGGCGACGCCGGGCAGGTATTGCTGGATGACGCGCTGGCCTTAGAAGCCGCTGGCGCTCAGTTGCTGGTGCTGGAGTGCGTGCCGGTTGAGCTGGCGAAGCGCGTCACCGAAGCGCTGTCGATTCCGGTTATCGGTATCGGCGCAGGTAACGTCACCGATGGACAAATCCTCGTCATGCACGATGCCTTTGGTATTACCGGTGGCCACATCCCGAAATTTGCGAAGAATTTCCTCAATGAAGCAGGCGACATGCGCGCCGCAGTGCGGCAGTATATGGCTGAAGTGGAGTCCGGCGTTTATCCGGGCGAAGAACACAGTTTCCACTAATTTTTCAGGCCATATATTGGCCTGAAAAGCGTAGCGCCATCAGGCGGTTCGCTGCATGTTGCCGGATGGCGGCGTAAACGTCTTATCCGGCCTACGGTTCCTCAGGCAACTCAAGGAGTCTTGTCGTGTTAATCATTGAAACCCTGCCGCTGCTGCGCCAGCATATTCGTCGTCTGCGTCAGGAAGGCAAACGCGTCGCTCTGGTTCCCACCATGGGCAACCTGCACGACGGCCATATGAAGCTGGTCGATGAGGCAAAAGCGCGGGCTGATGTGGTGATCGTCAGCATTTTCGTCAACCCGATGCAGTTTGACCGACCGGACGATCTGGTGCGCTATCCGCGCACGCTGCAGGAAGATTGTGAAAAGCTGAACAAGCGTAAAGTCGATTATGTTTTTGCGCCAGCCGTTGAGGAAATCTACCCGCAGGGTCTGGATGGCCAGACGTTCGTTGAAGTTCCCGGTCTCTCCACCATGCTGGAAGGCGCCAGCCGTCCAGGCCATTTCCGTGGCGTTTCCACTATCGTCAGCAAGCTGTTTAACCTGATCCAGCCTGATATCGCCTGCTTTGGCGAGAAAGATTTCCAGCAGCTCGCACTGATCCGCAAAATGGTGGCGGATCTGGGTTATGACATTGAGATCGTTGGCGTGCCGATTATTCGCGCCAAAGACGGTCTGGCGCTTAGCTCACGTAACGGTTATCTGACCGCAGAGCAGCGAAAAATTGCGCCGGGTCTGCACAAAGTGATGAACGGCATCGCTGAAAAGCTGCTTGCCGGCCATCGTGACCAGGAAGAGATTATTGCCATTGCCGAGCAGGAACTGAATGAAAAAGGCTTCCGTGCCGACGATATTCAGATTCGTGATGCCGACACGCTGCTGGAACTGACGGAAACCAGTAAACGCGCGGTGATTCTGGCCGCTGCCTGGCTGGGTCAGGCACGTCTGATCGATAATCAAAGCGTTACATTAGCCCAGTAGACAGGGGTTAAAAATCAGGCAATACTGCCTGAGAATTTCTCAAAGCAGGCCAGTAGTGCCTGCTTAGCCAAGGTAAACGACAGGGTATAGAAGTTATGATTCGCACCATGCTGCAAGGCAAGCTCCACCGCGTAAAAGTCACGCAGGCGGACCTGCACTACGAAGGCTCCTGCGCCATCGACCAGGATTTCCTCGATGCCTCTGGTATTCTGGAAAACGAAGCTATTGATATCTGGAACGTGACCAACGGTAAACGTTTCTCAACCTACGCGATTGCGGCTGAACGCGGCTCCAGAATCATCTCGGTGAACGGCGCAGCGGCACACTGTGCTGAAGTCGGCGACATTGTGATTATCGCCAGCTTCGTCACCATGTCTGATGAAGAAGCCCGCACCTGGCGTCCGAAAGTGGCCTATTTTGAAGGCGACAACGAAATGAAGCGCACCGCGAAAGCCATTCCGGTACAGGTTGCCTGACAGCCCTTACCCCTGCGGCTGATTACTTATCAGCCGCGACATCGTCTCCAGCGAATCCGTTCTTAAAATATAAAGTCTTTTCAATAAGAACGGATTATCCCCCGGTTTAACCTTCCCTCTCACCGTGGTGACCGCCATGTGGAATCCCGCGTCGCCTGCCGCTTTTACTGCGGTGGCGTTATAGCCGCCAAACGGGTAAGAAAGATAAAGAACGTGAGGGTTAAACTGAGACAACGCCCGACGCGAACGGGCAAAATCAAACAGAATATTGTGATAGCTGCGACTCAGCAGGATTGGCCGGTGATTCGCATCAACCCGATGTAAAAAATGGGTATGCGACTGGAAGTCGAACACGTCCCTAATCTCATTCAGTTCCGCGATGCTCATAAACTGCAGTGATTTCGGATCCCACTTCTGCGGGTGGCGCTTGATACGTGAGGAGATAATAAACGCCGTTGCCTTCATGCCGTGCTGCTTCAGAATCGGGTAAGCATAACGACTCACCGACTTCAGACCATCATCAAAAGTCAGCACCACCGCCCGCGCCGGGAGATTCATATTGTTGCGAACATAGCCTTCCAGTTGGTACATCGTCAACGTGGTGTAGCCGCGGTCCTGTAGCCAGGCCATCTGGTTGCTGAAGGCGCGTACGGAGGTTGTCGTAGAGGTGTGGCGAAAACGGGTATTCTCTTCATCGCGCAGAATATGGTGATAGGTTAACACCGGGATACCGTTGTCTTCCTGCGCATCCAGAGCGCTGATATAGGCCAGTCTGCCGCCAATACGGATCTGGTACCAGGTTTGGTTGAGACGGTCTTTAAGCTTGCTGATAACCGGATAACGCAGATTATCCGCCAGCACGCCAAACGGGGCGCTACCAACATCCGGAGCGTTATAAACCGGCGTATCTTTCCAGGTGATCAGGCTTTGGTTGCTGAGGGGTTTATTGAGATCGCCCAGACCATCATCGACTTTCTGCCGCCCCTGCACAGGCTCCAGATGCCCCTTATCAATAAACCCGGTACCAAAACCAAAGGTAAATTCGTAATAGTCTGCCGCAATTGGCTCAACGGCGAGGATCTGCCCGGCGCGAATATTTCCTACCGTCACCATCTTGTTGCCAATCTGCGCCCACACGGCGGCTGCTTCGGTGGTTTGCATGTAGCGAGCAGGCAAAGCCGCAGCTATGCTGCCAGAAAACAGGAGCAATAAAACAAGCAGAACGCGCATCACCATATGAGATAACCGAGGCGAGAAACCCCGGCTATTGTAGCAAAAGCGCCATCAATACCAATGATTAATACTCATACAAATCATGCTTCAACACGAAGGGGGGATTTTTCTGTTGTTGATGCCAGAGGCTAGAGACTTCGGGCCCGCCAAGCGCAACGATGCTATCACGAAACGCAGAACTGCTCATCGATTCCCGCGACGAAAGCATTCGTTCAAGCAATGGATAACTGATACCTGAAATCACTTCACACTGGGGATGTTTATGGCTCATTAACGAAGCCACGCGGTAAGGCGCGGCCCCGGCCATATCCGTCAGGAATATCACACCCTCGCCAGAGTCTGTAGCATGCAGGGCATGGCACATCATGCGACTTAGCATATTCGAGCTAAGCCCACGCCAAAAACTCACCGCCTGGCATTGAACCAACGGGCCGTACTTTTTCTCCAGACGATGCAGCATATCCTGTGCCTTATCATCATGACAGGTAATTACCCAACCTAGCATTGCCTACCTCCTTAGCAGGCAAGTAGTTTATCAGGGTGATAAATCCGTAATGGTGATAAGCATCAAAAGTCTTCCTCTCCCGGGCAAGGAGAGGAAGAAAGACTTAGCTGCGCAGGCCGCGTCCGCGCTGAATCAGGTACCAGCACAGCAAATAAAACGCCGCGATAAACACCACCAGCACGCCAAAGGTCGTGACCAGCGGAACATCGTGGATCCCCAGGAAGCCGTAACGGAAACCGCTAATCATGTAGACAATCGGGTTCAGATGGGACAGTCCCTGCCAGAACGGCGGCAGCAACGTTAACGAATAGAAAACGCCGCCCAGATAGGTCAGCGGAGTCAGCACGAAGGTTGGGATCAGGCTGATATCGTCAAAGGTTTTAGCGAAAACCGCGTTCAACAGACCGGCCAACGAAAACAGCACCGCCGTTAACACCAGCGTAAGCGCCACAAAGACCCAGGAATGCACCTGGAACGGCACAAAGAACAGCGAAATCGCTGTTACCAGGATCCCTACGCACAGGCCACGCGCCACGCCGCCGCCAACAAAACCGGCGATGATCACGTGCGTCGGTACCGGAGCGACCAGTAGCTCTTCAATGTTGCGTTGAAACTTGGCGCTGAAGAATGACGATGCCACGTTAGCGTACGAGTTGGTAATTACCGCCATCATAATCAGCCCTGGCACGATAAACTGCATGTAGCTAAAACCATGCATTTCGCCGATTCGCGAGCCGATCAGGTTACCAAAGATAATAAAATAGAGCGTCATAGTAATGACGGGAGGAACCAGAGTCTGGACCCAGATACGCATAAAGCGGTGGATCTCTTTCGCCCAGATGCTTTTCAGCGCAACCCAATAAAGCTGCATCATGCGCGATCTCCTTGTTTTTCATGCACCAGAGAAACAAACAGTTCTTCCAGTCGGTTCGCTTTGTTTCGCATACTCAATACCTGAATGCCCTGGGCGCTCAGCTGTGAGAACACGCTGTTGACCCCTTGTTCACGCAGGACTTCCACTTCCAGCGTGGAGGTATCCACCAGCCGGTATTGATAGCCCTCCAGTTTTGGCAGCGGGCTTTTCGGCGCCAGATCGAGAATAAAGGTCTCGGATTTCAGCTTAGAGAGCAGGCTCTTCATCGAGGTGTTTTCCACCAGCTCGCCGTGCTGAATAATGCCGATGTTGCGACACAGCATTTCCGCTTCTTCGAGGTAGTGAGTGGTCAGAATAATGGTGGTGCCTTTGTCGTTTAAATCCTTTAAAAAGCCCCACATTGAACGACGCAGTTCAATGTCGACCCCCGCCGTCGGTTCATCAAGGATGAGTAATTTAGGCTCGTGCATTAGTGCGCGGGCAATCATCAGACGGCGTTTCATCCCGCCGGAGAGCATGCGCGCGCGCTCGTTACGTTTTTCCCATAAATCGAGCTGCTTTAAATATAGTTCGCTGCGTTTGACCGCCTCTTTATACTCAACGCCGTAATAACCCGCCTGGTTGACTACGATCTGCTGCACGGTTTCAAACGGGTTAAAGTTAAACTCCTGCGGTACCAGACCAAGCTGGCGTTTCGCATTAACGGTATCTTTTTCAAGATCGTATCCGAAGACGCTCACCCGCCCAGAGGTTTTATTCACCAGCGAGCTGATTATCCCGATGGTGGTGGACTTGCCTGCGCCATTCGGTCCCAAAAGCGCATAAAAATCCCCCGCTTCGACTTGCAAATCTATTCCGCGTAACGCCTGAACGCCACCGGGATAGGTTTTTTTAAGTTGTTGAAGTTCCAGAGCAATGGTCATGGTTTTTTACTTACCTTACATTCTAATGCTTGATATTTGGTTTTAATAAATCAGGAGTTACCCTATATTAGCGCAACGCAATTCAATTGGTTACAGCCTCCATGAAAGACATAGATACACTCATCAGCAACAACGCGCTATGGTCAAAGATGCTGGTAGAAGAGGATCCCGGATTTTTTGAAACGCTGACTCACGCACAAAATCCGCGCTTTTTATGGATTGGATGTTCCGACAGTCGCGTTCCCGCAGAACGTTTAACCGGTCTTGAGCCGGGTGAATTATTTGTTCACCGTAATGTTGCCAATCTGGTTATTCACACCGACCTGAACTGTCTCTCAGTGGTTCAGTATGCGGTGGATGTGCTGGAAGTGGAACATATTATTATTTGCGGCCACTATGGATGTGGTGGCGTACAGGCGGCTATTGAAAATAAAGAACAGGGGCTGATTGATAACTGGTTACTGCATATTCGCGATATCTGGTTTAAACACAGTTCACTGCTGGGTGAAATGCCGCAGGAACGTCGCATTGACACCCTGTGCGAACTGAATGTAATGGAGCAGGTCTACAACTTGGGCCACTCAACCATCATGCGTTCAGCATGGAAGCGCGGTCAGAAAGTTACCATTCACGGCTGGGCTTACGGTATTCATGATGGCCTGCTGCGCGATCTGGACGTCACCGCCACCAGTCGCGAGACGCTGGAGCAGCGCTATCGCCAGGGGCTGTCTAACCTCAGCCAGAAACATACCAATCACAAGCAGATACCAACAAGCGGCAGCGACGCTTAAGTCGCTTTTCGGCCTGCGGGGAAGTATCGTGCAGGCCGAATAAGCAAAGCGCCATCAGGCGCTCCCGACATTACTCGTCCAGCAGCACCACTTTGCCAACGTACGGCAGATGGCGATAACGCTGGGCATAGTCAATGCCATAGCCGACAACAAACTCATCTGGGATAGAGAATCCGATAAACTCAACCGGAACATCTACTTCACGACGGGTAGGTTTGTCCAGCAGCGTACAAATAGCCAGGGATTTCGGCTCGCGCAGGCTCAGAATCTCACGCACTTTGGACAACGTGTTACCGGAGTCGATGATGTCTTCGACAATCAGCACGTCCTTGCCACGAATGTCTTCATCCAGGTCTTTCAGGATTTTAACATCGCGCGTGGTGGACATTCCGCTGCCATAGCTGGAAGCAGTCATGAAATCGACTTCGTGGGAGACATGCACTTCACGGCACAGGTCGGCCATAAACATAAATGAGCCGCGTAACAGACCAACCAGCACCATATCGCTGCCGCTGTCCTTGTAACGTTCGTTAATCTGACGTCCCAGTTCAGCAATACGCGCTTTGATCTCCGCTTCCGGGATCATGACTTCAACAGTATGTTTCATATCTCTAACCATATGATTTAAAAACAAATCACTCAATGCTAACTTTTAATACGTCAGCATCTAAGCGCAAGGCACGCAGTATACCAGCAAAAGCATTCATACGCGGCATCTGTTGATAAAGTTCATAATGTGACGTTTATCACGCGTTTTAGCTCCTATAATTAACTGCTATTAAAGAAATAACACCTGTGATGGTATTTTTTATGGCAAATAACAACGTACGTTCTCAACGGCTTATCGTGACCCTGAGCGCCCTGTTTGCGGCACTTTGTGGACTATATCTCCTGATTGGTGGAGGCTGGCTGGTCGCCATCGGTGGCTCCTGGTATTACCCGATCGCGGGCCTTGCCATGCTCGGTGTGGCTCTCCTGCTGTGGCGCAGTAACCGCTCCGCCCTTTGGCTGTATGCCGCCCTGCTTCTCGCCACCATGATTTGGGGCGTCTGGGAAGTCGGCTTTGATTTCTGGGCGCTGACGCCGCGTAGCGACATCCTGGTCTTCTTTGGTATCTGGCTTATCCTGCCTTTCGTCTGGCATCGCCTGATTATCCCTTCCAGGGGCGCAGTAGCAGCGCTGGTGGTGGCCTTGCTGATTAGCGGCGGTATCCTGACCTGGGCTGGCTTCAACGATCCACAAGAGGTTCACGGCACGCTGAGTGCAGATACCTCTCAGGCCGATGCAATCTCAGCGGTTGCCGACGAGGATTGGCCGGCTTACGGTCGCAATCAGGAAGGTCAGCGCTACTCACCGTTAAAACAAATTAACGCTGGCAACGTTCATCAGTTGAAAGAAGCCTGGGTATTTCGTACCGGGGATTTAAAACAACCCAACGATCCCGGTGAAATCACCAATGAAGTCACGCCAATAAAAGTAGGGGATACTCTTTATCTGTGTACCGCCCACCAGCGGCTGTTCGCCCTGGATGCGGCCAGCGGGAAAGAGAAGTGGCATTTCGATCCCCAACTCAATACCAATACCAGCTTCCAGCACGTAACCTGTCGCGGCGTTTCTTATCATGAAGCCAGACCGGATACGGCTTCTGCAGAGGTGATGGCCGACTGTCCGCGCCGCATCCTTTTGCCGGTAAATGATGGTCGACTGTTTGCCTTGAATGCCGAGACCGGCAAGCTGTGCGAAACCTTCGCCAATAAAGGTATTTTAAATCTGCAGACCAATATGCCGGATACCTCACCGGGCCTGTACGAACCAACGTCTCCCCCGATAATCACCGATAAAACTATCGTTATTGCCGGGTCGGTAACCGATAACTACTCAACCCGCGAAACATCCGGGGTGATACGTGGTTTTGACGTCAATAACGGCAAGCTTCTATGGGCGTTTGATCCCGGTGCCAAGGATCCTAATTTCATCCCGTCAGATGAACATACCTTCACCTTTAACTCACCCAACTCCTGGGCGCCTGCGGCCTACGACGCGAAGCTGGATCTGGTGTATCTGCCCATGGGCGTTACCACGCCGGATATCTGGGGCGGTAACCGCACACCGGAACAGGAACGTTACGCCAGCGCCATTCTGGCGTTAAATGCCACGACCGGGAAATTGGCCTGGAGCTATCAGACCGTTCACCACGATCTGTGGGATATGGACTTACCGGCGCAGCCAACCCTGGCGGATATCAACGTCAATGGAGAGAAAATTCCGGTCATTTATGCCCCGGCAAAAACCGGTAATATCTTTGTGCTCGACCGCCGTAATGGTGAACTGGTGGTGCCTGCCCCGGAAAAACCGGTGCCGCAAGGTGCAGCCAAAGGTGATTATGTCAGCAAAACCCAGCCGTTCTCCGATCTCAGTTTCCGTCCGCAAAAAGATCTCAGTGGTGCGGATATGTGGGGCGCAACCATGTTTGACCAGTTGGTGTGCCGCGTAATGTTCCACCAGCTGCGCTATGAAGGCATTTTTACCCCGCCTTCAGAGCAAGGCACTCTGGTGTTCCCGGGTAACCTCGGCATGTTCGAATGGGGCGGTATTTCCGTTGATCCCAACCGTCAGGTAGCCATTGCCAACCCGATGGCGCTGCCGTTCGTTTCTAAGCTGATCCCACGCGGTCCCGGCAATCCGATGGAGCCGCCGAAAGATGCCAAAGGTACTGGCACAGAGTCCGGTATTCAGCCGCAGTACGGCGTACCGTTCGGCGTAACGCTCAATCCGTTCCTTTCACCATTTGGTCTGCCGTGTAAACAGCCAGCATGGGGCTACATTTCCGCCGTAGATCTGAAAACCAATCAAGTGGTATGGAAAAAACGCATTGGCACGCCACAGGACAGCATGCCATTCCCAATGCCGGTTCCGGTGCCGTTCAATATGGGGATGCCGATGCTGGGTGGACCTATCTCCACCGCGGGTAACGTGCTGTTTATAGCTGCGACTGCCGATAACTATCTGCGCGCATACAACATGAGCAACGGTGAAAAACTGTGGCAGGGTCGGCTTCCGGCAGGCGGCCAGGCAACGCCGATGACGTATGAAGTTAACGGTAAGCAGTATGTGGTGATATCAGCCGGGGGCCACGGCTCATTTGGCACTAAGATGGGCGATTATATCGTGGCATACGCGTTGCCGGACGACGCGAAGTAAAATGGACAACGCCCGCTAATCAGCGGGCGTTTTTTTATTCAAACTTCAGTGACAGTAACGACGCTTTTGCGGCTTCCTGATACTGAGCCACCAGATCTTTGGTCATATTGAAGGAGACCTGCACCGCTTTCTCGTTTTGCGAGGTAATCAGCAGCATATTGAGAATTTCAGTATCCGGCGCTTGAGAACGGAAAGTAATCAGCCACGCTTTATGTCCATCAACCGTGACAGGTTCCGCCTGCGGCTTGAAATTGGTCAGCATCTTCAGCGTCGCATCCTTTGCCATATCCAACTGAGCGGCAGGCAACGCGTTGCGCCCGGCAGTAATACCTAGAGACGCTTTACCGCGTTCGTCACCGTAAATCACCTGTGGACGGTTTTCAGAAGGGTATTTGATTTTTGCCATTTCGTCCGGCATTGGCGTGAGCGTCTGCGGAATTTCGAGACTTAAATTCAGTTTTGAAATCTGTTGGCGTTCCATCTTCATCGCAGCCTGTGCCGAAACCGCCAGAAGCATAATAAAAGATGCCGTCAGTACTTTACGCAAAAGGGTCATGAATACCTCGTGATGAGTGATTAACCTCATCAGTATATGAATGCTTTTACTCGACGATAGAGTAATAATCCGTTTTTGGAATAAACATTTAGCGGATAGCGCCACCGCTATCCGCCGCTGTTTATACGGTAAAACCGAGCATCATCCCGGTATCCTCATGCTCTAACAAATGGCAGTGCGCCATATAGGCATGTTCCTTTGGCGCGTCGTGGTCAAATTTCACCAGCACCTCGCTCACGCCGCCCTCAACCCGCACCGTATCTTTCCATCCCGCGCGGTGCGCAGCAGGTGCTTTGCCATTTTCAGACAGAATACGGAACTGCGTGCCGTGAATGTGGAACGGATGCAGCATCATGTCGCCCTGACCGGAAATCACCCAGCGTTCGTGTTGACCTTTCGCCGCGGCAAACATCGGTTTATTCATATCAAACGCCTGACCATTAATCCGGTTGGCATTATGGAAATCGAATGTTCCATGCTTCATGTTGCCCATGTCACCATGCTGCATATTCCCCATCTCACCGTGGTTCATATTGCCATGCTTCATGTTCCCGTGGCCCATATTGTCATTATTCATATGGCCCATCATCTTGCCATGATCCATACCCGCCATAGCCTGAGCGCCGTACTTCTTCATCAACATTTGCATGCCCATCATGTCGAGCATTGGGTCCATCGATAATTGCAGTTTGCGCACCGTCAGTCCCTCAAACGATGGCAGCGCCGGCATGGATGTCAGCGTATCCGGCAACGTGCCGGAAGCGGTAATCAGCAGCGGCTGAACGCGCATCACCGGATGCGGCTTATCAAATGGCGCAATCGCCATGCCCATCTGACCCACAGGCAGAGTGACCAAATCAAACGCTTTACCGTCGCTCACATCCACCAGCACTTCAAAGCGTTCGCCCATCAGCATAGGAAGTTCGGTCACTTTTACTGGCTCCGCCAACAGTCCGCCGTCGCTGGCAATAACGTACAAAGGACGATTGTCGCTGGCCGCGATATTCAGTGAGCGTGCGTTACAACCATTTAGCAGACGCAGGCGTAGCCAACCGCGCGGTGCAGCATGCTGAGGATAAATCGCCCCATTGGTTAGCAGCGTATCGCCAAACCAGCCGACGGCAGCGGTCATGATGTCCAGTTGATAGTTAACCTGACCATCAGCAGAGAACTGTTTATCCTGAATAATCACCGGCACATCATCAATGCCCCACTGCTTAGGCAGCAGCAGCTTGCGAATCTCTTCATCTTCAATCAGCACCAGTCCGGCCAGGCCCATCGCCACCTGATGACCGGTCTTCCCATGCTGATGCGGGTGGAACCAGCAGGTTGCCGCGCGCTGATCCGGTGTGAAGGTCACAGAACGTTTCCCACCCGCCGGAATAATACCCTGCGGGCCACCGTCGACTTCACCGGGGATTTCCAGCCCGTGCCAGTGCAACGTCGTCTCTTCGGCAAGCTGGTTATGGATATCCACCGTCACCGATTGCCCTTTACTCAGCTTGACCGCCGGCCCGAGCAAACTGCCGTTATATCCCCAGGTCGTGGCTGTTTTACCGGCAAAACTCGACTGTCCGGCTTGCACGATCAGCTGCATACGGTTAGAGGCATCTGCGGTTAACAGGTCTGGAATGGGTAATGCGGGACGGTCTGCAGCAAATACGCTCCGGCTCCACAGAGGTAACGCTGACGCGACGCCCAGCGCCACGGAGTACTTTAAAAAGTCACGACGTTGCATAATCACTTCCTTATATTCAGCAGCTTAAGCAGGCTATCTTTTAAGCATAACCCTTCCCCTTACGGGAAGGTCAAGTAAACGGCTAATAATAAAGGTCGTCGCTTCGCTCGCAGTGTGCTAACGTTTAAATTCCGTGATGCAGTGGTAGAAGCAATGAAGACGTTTTTCAGAACCGTTTTGTTCGGCAGCCTGATGGCCGTATGCGCAAACAGCTACGCGCTTAGTGAGTCCGAAGCCGAAGATATGGCCGATTTAACGGCAGTTTTTGTTTTTCTGAAAAATGACTGTGGATACCAGAATTTGCCAAATGGGCAGATTCGTCGCGCGCTGGTCTTTTTTGCCCAGCAAAACCAGTGGGACCTGAGTAATTACGACACCTTCAATATGAAAGCGTTGGGTGAAGACAGCTACCGCGACCTCAGCGGTATAGGCATCCCAACGGCCAAGAAATGCAAAGCGCTGGCACGTGACTCCCTGAGCCTGTTGGCTTACGTTAAATAGCCGCGCTGCGGAACCAGCAAGCTTCGCTTACTCTTTTACCGGCAACGTCAGCAACACTGATTTTGCCTGGTTTTCCCCTTTAGTGACTCTCAATATCGCCAGCCCCAGTTGCCGCCCAACCTCTTCGTGATCAACGGTAAAGAGACAACTCGACGACACCACTCGCACAGAAAAATCGCTGCTTGCCGTGGCACACAGCATGTTTTTTTCATTGAGTCCGCACTCGGGTAACGAGGCCAGATAGTGACTCGCCCCCATCAGTAAAAAGTCGTTGATGAAAATAATGAAATCAGGCCGCTCTGGCTGCTGTAGAAATTGCCGCGCGGCCTCTTCACCGGAAGATTCAGCTACGCTGCCAAAGAAAACCAACCCGTCATGGTAATGAATCCCTTGCACCGCCAACGCCTGCAAACAGCCGGTCAAGAACTGACGGCCATGCATACTGTCCGGGCCAAGCGTCGCAATGGCAATACGTTGCGCTCCGAGACGCAGTGCCGCACGCACGCATTGTTTCCCCATCTCCTCATGATGAAAATCGACCCAATTGAAGTTCCCGCCCAGCGAGCGGCTTTGCCCCATCGTCACAAAGGGAAACTTTAGTTCATCAAGCAGAAGGATCCGTTCATCATCAATACGAGTGTCTGTCAGGATAATCGCGTCAGCACGGTTCTGCTCAACAATTTTATGCAGCAGTTGTAGCTCACTTTCGCGATCGGTAGAAATATGGATGACCGGATCGATGGCACTCTCTTTTAAACTAGCCTGTAGCCCCCTGGCGATAGCCATAAAGAACGAGGCGGTATGGATATTGCCATCATCCGCTGCAGGCAGCAGCAGAGCCACGACCCCTGTTTTACCACTACGCAAATAGCGGGCTGATGCATTTGGCCGGTAACCCAGTTTATCCGCCGCTTCCAGTACCTTTTTACGTGTGTGGTTACTAATATCACTTTTATTATTTAGCGCTTTCGAAACCGTCGCTGTCGAAAGATTAAGATACGCCGCTAGCTCTTTTATATTCATATTTATTATGGACTAAATAGCTCTGAACAAGGATATTCCTGCCAATTTAACTGATTAGTTTTTACGTGACAATAAAAAACATTTCGACACGAGTTTATTGTGTAGCAACGATCACAATTATGCAGTTACAACCATTGAAATCATTATTTTTCAGATCTAGCATAAAACAATACGAAATCGATTAAGTATTAAAACAAAAAGCCCTGAAAATAATCATAGAAACAAAGGTACTTATATCATGACATTAGATAGTACGCTTCCAGCTGCGGCCAAAAAACATAAAACGCGCCCCCAAGTCATCTGGATTTGCCTGTTGGCTGCGCTCGCAGGGCTGTTATTTGGCCTGGATATCGGCGTCATTTCCGGCGCACTCCCGCTGATCGCTAAAGAGTATCAACTGCTGGATAGCCAGCAGGAGTGGGTGGTCAGTTCAATGATGGTCGGCGCCGCCGTCGCAACTCTGTGTAGCGGTTTTCTGGCCTATCGCCTGGGCCGTAAATACGCTTTATTAATCGCCGCGGCCTCCTTTTGCTTAGGAGCGATTATTTGTACCTGCGCAGTTGGCCCAGGGATGCTCATCGTCGGACGGCTGATCCTCGGCGTCGGTCTGGGTGTCGCATCTTATGCGACACCACTCTATCTTTCTGAAATAACGCCAAAAAACATTCGCGGTGCAATGATATCAGCCTATCAATTGATGATTGCGCTAGGCATCTTGCTGGTTTTTCTGACCAATACCGCCTTTAGCTACAGCGGCAACTGGCGCGGTATGCTGCTGGTTGTCGCCATCCCTTCACTGGTCTTTCTGTTCGGGGCGCTATTCCTGCCGCGCAGCCCGCGCTGGCTCATGATGCATGGCCGTGAAGAGGAGGCTCGGATAGTGTTAATCCGCCTGCGTAATAGCCGTGAAGAGGTGGAGAATGAGCTTAGCGAAATTAAAGAACAGCTCAACGTTAAGCAACAAGGTTGGAATTTATTCAAAGAAAACAGGAATTTTCGTCGCAGTGTTAGCCTGGGAATTATTTTGCAAATCATGCAGCAGTTCTCTGGCGTAAATGTGATGATGTATTACGCGCCGCGTATATTCCATGAAATTGGCTTCACTTCAACAGCCGAGCAGATGTGGGGCACGGTTATTGTGGGCTTCGTGATGACGCTCGCCACCTTTATTGCCGTCGGCTTCGTCGATCGCTGGGGACGAAAACCAATGCTGTACGCTGGTTTTATCACGATGGGTTTCGCTATGAGCATCGTAGGGACGTTGCTGGGTGGTGATGCGTTATCAGCGCTGGAGAAAGGTATCACGGTTACCATGCTGTTACTGTTTATCGTCGGCTTCTCCATGTCTGCCGGGCCGCTTATCTGGTTATTGTGCTCTGAGATTCAACCGCTGAAAGGCCGAGAATTTGGTATCACCTGCTCTACTTTTACCTGTCACATCGCCGGGATGATTGTCAGTGCAACCTTCCTGTCATTGCTAAATAGTTTAGGTAGCGCCCATACATTTTATTTATATGCGCTACTGAATATTGTCGCCCTCGTGATCATCTATCTTTTTGTGCCCGAAACAAAAAATATTTCACTGGAGCGCATTGAGCAAAACCTGATGGCAGGGAAAAAACTGCGAAATATCGGACAATAATACAAGGGTGCGACAAGATGAGCTTTATAGACTTTAAAGAAGATAACTTCCATATTTCCTTCGAGTTAAATGAAGAACAACAAATTTATATCAGCCAGTTTTTACTTGTCGGAAAGAGTGATGTACAGGGTGCATTCCCTCTTATTCAGGTGCATGTCAGTGGCCATAATCAAAACGATCACCACGCCCGTAAGCATACCGGTAGCGAACCAGGCTCCTCTCTGCGCTATCACGCCCATCGGGAAAGCGAAAATGCACAGGGGAAAAAACTGGAGATAGATCTACATAGTCCAGCGGTTCACGCCCGCTGGCATCTACAGCATTTTCGTGGGCTACAGGCGGCCCGCGTCTGGTGTGATATCCGTAACGCCAGCGCCGATACTATCGGCCTGGAGTATGTCAGTTCGCTGACGTTGTTCGCCATCGACAGCCTGCCCTGGCAAAAAAATAGCGTCCTGCATCTACCGCATAATAACTGGTACGGCGAAGCACAGTGGAAAAGCGCCACACCACCAGAGCTTGGGCTGGATAAGGTGAATGTCTTCTCCCTTAATCGTATCGCTATCGAAAACACAGGAACCTGGTCCAGTATTGGCTATCTTCCTATGGCGGCATTTGAAGACACGGCGGCAGGAACAACACTGCTCTGGCAAATTGAGCATAACGGTTCGTGGCAATGGGAGATCGGCGATTTCCGTAATCGTCTCTATTTGCAGGCTAGCGGGCCAACGGAAAACGAAAATCACTGGTGGAAACAACTACTACCCGGTGAAACCTTTACCTCCGTGCCTGTTGCCGTAAGCCAGGTACACGGCGGGCTGCAAGAGGCGCTACAAGAGATAACGCGCTATCGTCGACGAATAATGCGCCCTTCACAGGATAATGTGCAGCTACCAGTGATCTTCAATGATTATATGAACTGCCTCTCAGGTGACCCTACGACTGAAAAGTTGCTGCCGTTGATTGATGCAGCCGCAAAGGCTGGCTGCGAATATTTCTGCATTGATTGCGGTTGGTACTCGGACGGTGAATGGTGGGATGGCGTTGGTGAATGGCTGCCTTCATCCGCGCGTTTCCCTGGCGGTATCCACGAACCGCTTGAGTATATTGCCGCCAAAGGGATGAAATCAGGTCTGTGGTTAGAGCTTGAGGTCATGGGCATAGCTTGTCCGCTGGCGCAAAAGCTGCCCGATGAGTGTTTTTTCCAGCGTCATGGCAAACGGGTTATCGACCACCAGCGCTATCAGCTCGATTTCCGCCACCCATTGGTACAAGAACATGCCGAACGGATCATCACGCGCCTGGTCGAGGATTACGGTGTTAGCTATATCAAAATGGATTACAACATCAATGCAGGCAGCGGTACTGACTACCAGGCCGACAGCAGCGGCGACGGCCTGTTGCAGCATAACCGTGCCTATCTAACCTGGCTGCAGAAAACAATGCAACGCTACCCACAACTGGTGATCGAGAACTGCGGCAGCGGTGGTTTACGGATGGATTACGCGATGCTGCAACAGCACAGTATTCAATCCGTTACCGATCAAACCGACTATCGGCTCATGGCGGCTATCGCTGCCGCCGCAGCGTCAGCGGTCACTCCTGAGCAAGCTGCTATCTGGTCTTATCCACTGCGCGAGGGGGATCGGGAAGAAGTGGTGATGAATATGGTTAACAGCATGCTGCTGCGGGTGCATCAGAGTGGTCATCTGGCGGAGTTGAGTGAAGAACGTTTTGCGCTGGTTCAGGAAGGGATTGCGCTGTATAAAACGTTTCGCGAGAAAATTCCGCATCTACAGCCTTTCTGGCCGTTGGGTATGCCCACATTATCCTCACAGTGGTTGGCCTTTGGCCTGCGTAACGAGCATGAGGCGTGGCTCGCGGTATGGCGTATGGACAGCGAACAAGGAGCGATGACCGTCCCTCTCGCGCAACTCGCCACTATCACCTGCGTGTATCCCCAGGCCGAACAGTCGCGCTGCCAGCCTATACTCCAGTCGTCTGGTGCCTGCGTTTTTCTGAACCAAAAGATGACCGCAAGGTTATTTCACCTTACTTTTACCAGTGAATACACCCGATAACGGGCCTGCGAAAAAGTGCTCGGCTATCGGGTGCGCACAGCGCTCACCCGATAGTAATGCGGAGCCGAGTGGCTCCGCGTTGATTAGCGTTGTTGTACAAACTCGCGGTACGCCGCCACGACCTGAAGAAAGTCCTCTACGCCGCAAAGTGAAAAGCTCTCTTCGTCGTAGTAGCTCATCCCCTCTTCCATTTCATCTCCGGAGAATTCCAGTTGATTGGCGCGCACCATCACCTCTTCACCATCCAGCCAGAGCGTGTATTCATGCCCTGCTCGCTGCCAGGAGCGCTCACTGCCCTTCACCGCATGCGCCGCCTGTTCCACTTCATCAAGTAAGGCCAGGTTCTCTTTCACTTCTTCGTTAAACCAGTGCCCCACCACCTCGTGGCCCATGGACATACGCACTTTTACCACTCCGGTAATATCGCGCAGAAATTCGTAATCCATAATGTCTTCCTCTGCTCCCGGCAATGCGCCAATACCGCATTGCACCTTGCTGTAATTATCGCAGCAGCGCGGCAGAAAAAAAGCGTAGCGGGTATAAGGAATAGAAATAAAAATGCCCGGAGAAGCAGACTTCTCCGGGCATTGATGCGTTTTTACACAAATCGCGTTAGCGTATTACACCGCGGTCTGGAAAATCACACCATCGGCTTTCTCAGTATACTGAGACAGCTGGTCGAAGTTCAGATAACGGTAAGTATCCACCGCCGTCTTATCAACCTGCGCCACATAGGTCTGATACTCTTCCGCCGTCGGCAGTTTGCCAATCAGCGCCGCAACCGCCGCCAGCTCCGCAGAAGCCAGGTAGACGTTCGCCCCGGTACCTAAACGGTTCGGGAAGTTACGGGTAGAGGTCGAAACCACCGTTGCGCCGTCAGCCACACGCGCCTGGTTACCCATGCACAGCGAACAGCCAGGGATCTCAATACGCGCACCGCTCTTACCAAACACGCTGTAGTAGCCTTCTTCGGTCAGCTGCGCCGCATCCATACGGGTTGGCGGAGCCACCCACAGACGCGTCGGCAACTGGCCTTTGTGTGCATCCAGCAGTTTACCCGCCGCACGGAAGTGGCCGATGTTAGTCATGCAGGAGCCAATGAAGACTTCATCGATCTTCTCGCCCTGCACGTCAGACAGCAGACGCGCGTCGTCCGGATCGTTCGGTGCACACAGGATTGGCTCTTTGATATCCGCCAGATCGATGTCGATCACCGCCGCGTATTCTGCGTCAGCGTCGGCTTCCAGCAATTGCGGATCCGCCAGCCATTTTTCCATCCCCTGCACACGACGCTCCAGCGTACGGCGATCGCCGTAACCTTCAGCGATCATCCACTTCAGCAGAACGATGTTAGAGTTCAGATACTCAACGATCGGCTCTTTGTTCAGTTTGATAGTACAACCGGCAGCGGAACGTTCAGCGGAGGCATCGGTCAGTTCGAACGCCTGCTCCACTTTCAGATCCGGCAGACCTTCGATTTCGAGGATGCGGCCAGAGAAGATGTTTTTCTTACCTTTCTTCTCAACGGTCAGCAGACCCTGTTTGATCGCGTACAGCGGAATGGCGTGTACCAGATCGCGCAGGGTAATCCCCGGCTGCATTTTGCCTTTGAAACGCACCAGAACGGATTCCGGCATATCCAGCGGCATCACGCCGGTCGCAGCAGCAAACGCCACCAGGCCAGAACCCGCCGGGAAGGAGATGCCAATCGGGAAACGAGTATGGGAGTCACCGCCGGTGCCGACGGTATCCGGCAACAGCATGCGGTTCAGCCAGGAGTGGATTACGCCATCGCCCGGACGCAGCGACACGCCGCCACGGTTCATGATGAAGTCCGGCAGAGTGTGGTGCGTGGTCACGTCAACCGGCTTTGGATACGCGGCAGTGTGACAGAAGGACTGCATCACCAGGTCAGCAGAGAAGCCCAGGCACGCCAGGTCTTTCAGTTCATCACGGGTCATCGGGCCGGTGGTATCCTGAGAACCCACGGAGGTCATCTTCGGTTCGCAGTACGCGCCCGGACGGATACCTTTCACACCGCAGGCGCGGCCCACCATTTTCTGCGCCAGAGAGAAGCCGCGGCTGCTTTCCGCCACGTCTTTCGCCTGACGGAATACGTCGCTGTGCGGCAGTCCCAGCGCTTCGCGCGCTTTGGTAGTCAGGCCACGACCGATGATCAGCGGAATACGGCCACCAGCGCGCACTTCGTCGATCAGCACATCAGTTTTCAGCTCAAAGCTTGCCAGCAATTCGCCGGTTTCGTGGTTACGCACTTCTCCTTTGAACGGGTAAACGTCAATCACGTCGCCCATGTTCATGTTCGAAACGTCCACTTCGATTGGCAGTGCGCCCGCATCTTCCATGGTATTGAAGAAGATCGGTGCAATTTTGCCGCCGAGACACAGACCGCCGCCGCGCTTGTTCGGTACATGAGGGATATCATCGCCCATGAACCACAGTACGGAGTTGGTTGCAGATTTACGCGAAGAGCCAGTACCAACAACGTCACCCACATAAGCCAGCGGGTAGCCTTTTTTCTGCAGTTCTTCAATCTGTTTGATCGGGCCTACCGCGCCCGGCTGGTCCGGTTCGATACCTTCACGGGCGTTTTTCAGCATCGCCAGCGCGTGCAGAGGGATATCCGGGCGAGACCATGCGTCCGGTGCCGGAGAGAGGTCATCGGTGTTGGTTTCACCCGTCACTTTAAACACGGTAACGGTGATTTTTTCAGCCAGAGCTGGACGGTTCAGGAACCATTCGGCATCGGCCCAGGACTGCATTACCTGCTTCGCATATTCGTTGCCCGCTTTGGCTTTTTCTTCTACATCGTAGAAGTTATCGAACATCAGCAGCGTTGAAGAGAGCGCTTTGGCGGCAATCGGCGCCAGTTTCGCGTCGTCAAGCGCGTCGATCAGCGGATGAATGTTGTAACCACCCTGCATGGTGCCCAGCAGTTCAATGGCTTTTTCTGGAGTCACCAGCGGGGAGGTGGTGTCGCCTTTCGCGACGGCAGCGAGAAAACCCGCTTTAACATAAGCGGCTTCATCTACGCCAGGAGGAACGCGGTTGATCAACAGGTCTAACAGGAATTCTTCTTCGCCCACAGGCGGGGTCTTCAGCAGCTCGACAAGTGCGGCCATTTGGGTTGCGTCTAACGGTTTTGGCACAATCCCCTGGGCAGCACGCTCAGCTACGTGCTTACGGTATTCTTCTAGCACGACGATATCTCCTCGCTCTCATTGTCATAATGCGGCGCTTTTGTAGATGGGCGATTCTCTTCACGCTCCTGTGAGACAGTAGTTAGTAGGGTAAATGCCCGGTACCGCGTAAGGCACAATAACAGGATTTTCATTAAGTGTTAATCCGTTTACAAAAAAGCAACATAAAAAATTGGCTGAATCGTTAAGAATGGTGTAGCGACAAGGCGGGGCGTAATTTAGGCTCCCTAAAAACGATGTAAAACGGTTGATTTTCAAGCGCGACATGCTGAATATTCCAGCGATTTTTCAGCCATCAGATATAATTGTGTAATAAATCTTCACACTCTTTTTCCGGACCTGCCGGGTGAATCCCCAATAAAAGTCAAAACTATCTAACACGGGTGAATAATACTCGCGGCAACAGAACGCCTCACGGCACAGCGCTTGTCTCGTTGGAGTCATTTTATGAAGTTGCCCTTTAAGCCACATCTGCTTGTCCTTCTGTGCAGTGCCGGGCTGTTTGCCGCCTCTGGCGTGATGTTCGTTAAAAGTCGCGCAACGGAGCCAGTAGCTCCAGCCCCCGTCGCACAGCAACCGTCCGCACCGGCTCCAGCTCCCGTAGCGGCCCCTGCCCCGGCCGATCAACCAGCGCCCACCGCAGCCCCTACGTACACATCGGCACAAATCGATCAGTGGGTTGCGCCTATCGCGCTCTATCCGGATTCACTGCTGTCGCAAATTTTGATGGCCTCAACCTACCCGGCGAACGTCATCCAGGCCGCGCAGTGGTCAAAAGACAATCCCAAAATGCAGGGTGATGCCGCCATTCAGGCCGTTGCCAGCCAACCCTGGGATCCCAGCGTAAAATCGCTGGTGGCGTTTCCACAGCTGATGTCGCTGATGGGTGAAAATCCGCCGTGGGTACAGAGCCTGGGCGATGCATTCCTTGCGCAGCCGAAAGAGGTTATGGATTCCGTTCAACGCCTGCGTGCGCTGGCGCAACAGACCGGAGCGTTACAATCAACACCGCAGCAGACCGTTACCACCGTGGCCAAAGCAGCACCGACTAAAACTGTCACCAGCGAGTCAACGACCACAACAGCCACGACCGCCGCCTCAGCAAGCCCAACGGTAATAAAAATTGAATCCGCCGACCCGCAGGTAGTTTACGTTCCCACCTATAACCCAAATACGGTTTACGGTACCTGGCCGAACACCGCCTATCCGCCAACCTATCTACCGCCAACGCCCGGCGAGCAGTTTGGCAACAGCTTCGTTAACGGTTTAGGCTTCAGCCTCGGCGTCGCCACAACTTATGCCATCTTCAGCAATATTGACTGGGATGACGACGATGACTGGGATCACCATCATAACGATGACTGGGATAACCATGGCGGCTATAACCGCAACGGTGATAACAACATCAATATCAACGTAGATAACTTCAATAAAATCAGTGGACAGCGTCTGACGGATGCCAACCGTACCTGGCAGCACAACCCGGCCTATCGCGAAGGGGTTCCGTACCCTAATAGCCAGCTCAATAACCGCTTCCACTCCACTAACACGGCTACGGGCCTAAGCTCAACCCAGCAAAGACCGGTCAACCGTGATAGCCAGCGTCAGGCAGCGTTGAGCCAGATGGAAAAATCAACGGGGAAAACCTTCCCCCAGACGGCGCGTACGGGAACGAAAGACGCCCAGCGTCAGGCATCCAGCCAACAGCTAAAGCAAATTTCCCAGCGTAATAACTACCGTGGTTACGATAGCAAACCGCAAACGGCAAAACGGGCAAACACTCAGCAACATGAACATCGCCAGGCCGCCACTCAGCGACAAGAGAAACGGGTCACGCAACCAGCGCAGCAACGCAACGTGCAGCAGCGCAATCTTCAACAACGGACCAGCCAGCCGCGGGCCAATGCGCTGAGCGGCAACGACAGTCGCTCCGCCAGTTGGCAGGCGCAGCAGCAGCGAGGGGCTCAAAGCAGGCAGGTCGCCCGCAATCAGCCATCTCGCCAGCTATCCGGCGACCGTGCTGAACACCGTGAATTCCGTCATCGTTAAGGGAAGCGACATGAAAAATAAACTACTCAGTGGAATGGTGTTATTCATGGTTTCGACCACCGCGATGGCACAGCAATCCTTCAGCACACCAGACCAGGCGACCGATGCCCTGGCAACTGCGATAAG
Organism: Citrobacter sp. 506; assembly: GCF_050434985.1. Lineage (NCBI taxonomy): Bacteria > Pseudomonadati > Pseudomonadota > Gammaproteobacteria > Enterobacterales > Enterobacteriaceae > Citrobacter > Citrobacter sp. 506. Next base: position 464,628 of record NZ_JBNDJN010000003.1, on the reverse strand, counting down.
CGAGCAGAATGAAAGCGCGATGAACAACCTGCTCGGGGAAAACTGGCGCGAGTTTCTGCCACCGGAAGGCGTCGATCCTGATGCGGTTGATCGCTTCCTGCGCGACTGGAAGGTCCGCCATAATACCGTCATCGACGGCAATAGCGCGCACCTGGTGGTCGGGGACAGCGACTGGCAACTGCCGATCCCGGTTGTTAAAACCGCTTCCGGCTGGCAATTTGATATCAAGGAAGCGGCTGAAGAGATCCTGACCCGTGAGATTGGGCGCAACGAACTTGCGGCTATTGAAGCATTACACGCCTATGTAGATGCTCAGCAAAGCTACTTTGCGATGAACCAAAAATACGCGCAAAAGATTGTCAGTTCTGAAGGGAAAAAAGATGGTCTGTACTGGCCTGTTTCGCCCGGCGAAGCGCCAAGCCCGCTTGGCCCGGCCTTTAGTCCGCAAGAGCCTGGCACGGGCTATCACGGCTATCGTTTCCGTATCCTTCCCGATAAAACCAGCGGCTTTGCGATGGTTGCCTGGCCCGTCAGCTACGATCACACTGGCGTTATGAGTTTTATGATTAACGGTGATGATAAAGTCTATCAGGCAGATCTCGGCGCTGATGCACAGCAGAAAGCCGAGGCGTTAACCGCATATCATCTGGATAAAAACTGGCAGCCCGTAGCGCCCTGAATGCCAGTCAAATAGTGATTTGGCCGGGGAAGCGCCCCCCTCCGGCCAACTCACGAGAGATTACAGGATGTTAGCGACGGATTTCGCCAGCTGCGCTTCCAGAACCGGTTTCGCTTCTTCGAACTTCAGGTTCACTTTGTTGGCATTAGACACGACGCGGGTCTGGTATTTTGCGCGATCGCCCTGCGCGCTGCTGGTTTGCAGCTTGATACCGGACGTGCCCTGGCGCAGTGCGGCAACGTTATCCGTTGTCACTTTCGCTTTGCTGCGCTCAGAGATTTGCAGGTCAGTGACCATGGTGTAGTTCACGTCTTCTACCATGGCATCCGCGGCCATACCGATCAGCCCCGCCGCCAGGCCAACGCCCAGCGCCGCGCCGGAGGAGTTGCTGTTATAGGCGGTGATGCCCGCTCCCAACGCAGCACCCACCGCTGCCCCTTCATAGCCGGTCTTCAGGAAGCCCTGAGCTTCACGCAGATCCATTTTGTCCGCTTTCAGTACGTTCGCCTGTACCCAGTAGTAAGCGCTGTCTGGTGAACTGGTCACTTTATAGCCCTTCGCAGACAGGTCGTTTGCCAGCAGGGTTTGCAGGTTGCTCATGTCTTTATCAGAAGTGTTTTTTACCTGAATGTAGACGGTCTTCTCGCTGGAAGGCTCCAGCCAGATGGTTTCACTCATCTGCGTTTTCACTTCGAGATTACGTTTTTTAACGGCGGTGGTCATCGCGCCACAACCAGTCAGCGTCATTGTCGCGACAACCATGCCAACAACCGCGATTTTTTTTAAAGACATGTTATTTCCTTTTTTCGTGTAATAGAGAATCCAGAGCCTCTTAACCGCGCGGCCAGTAGCCACACAATGGCGAAAAAAGTATCGGCAGTTGCGCAATTTTTTTTAGTGGAAATATCAATAAGATGACTACCAGAACTGGTAGCTTTCAGGCAAAAAAAACGCCTCCGAAGAGGCGTTTTCACAAAAGCGGGAAGATTACTTTTTCTTCGCTTTCGGGTTTGGCAGGTCGGTGATGCTACCTTCGAACACTTCTGCCGCCAGGCCCACAGACTCGTGCAGAGTCGGGTGCGCGTGGATGGTCAGCGCAATGTCTTCAGCATCACAACCCATTTCGATCGCCAGACCGATTTCACCCAGCAGCTCACCACCGTTGGTACCGACAATCGCACCACCGATAACACGGTGAGATTCTTTGTCGAAAATCAGTTTAGTCATACCGTCTGCGCAGTCGGAAGCGATAGCACGACCAGAAGCAGCCCACGGGAAGGTGGCGGTCTCAAAGCTGATGCCTTTCTCTTTCGCTTCTTTCTCAGTCAGGCCAACCCATGCAACTTCTGGTTCAGTGTATGCGATGGATGGGATAACTTTCGGATCGAAGTAGTGTTTCTTACCGGCGATAACTTCAGCGGCAACGTGACCTTCGTGAACACCTTTGTGCGCCAGCATCGGCTGACCGACGATATCGCCGATAGCAAAGATGTGCGGCACGTTGGTACGCAGCTGTTTGTCAACGCGGATGAAGCCACGGTCATCAACTTCCACGCCAGCTTTGCCCGCGTCGAGGTTTTTGCCGTTCGGTACACGACCGATAGCCACCAGCACTGCATCGTAACGCTGAGCTTCAGCAGGCGCTTTTTTGCCTTCCATGGAAACGTAGATACCGTCTTCTTTCGCTTCAACGGCGGTTACTTTGGTTTCCAGCATCAGGTTGAATTTCTTGCTGATGCGTTTGGTAAAGACTTTAACCACGTCTTTATCGGCAGCCGGGATAACCTGGTCAAACATTTCAACCACGTCGATCTCTGAACCCAGCGCATGGTACACGGTACCCATTTCCAGACCGATGATACCGCCGCCCATTACCAGCAGGCGCTTAGGAACAGTTTTCAGTTCCAGTGCATCGGTGGAATCCCACACGCGCGGATCTTCATGCGGAATGAATGGCAGTTCGATCGGACGGGAACCCGCCGCGATGATCGCGTTGTCAAAGTTGATCACGGTTTTGCCGTTTTCACCTTCAACTTCCAGGGTGTTTGCCCCGGTAAATTTACCCAGACCGTTAACCACTTTCACTTTACGGCCTTTGGCCATACCCGCCAGACCGCCGGTCAGTTGAGTGATAACTTTTTCTTTCCAGGTACGAATCTTGTCGATATCGGTTTTCGGCTCGCCAAAAACGATACCGTGTTCAGCCAGCGCTTTGGCTTCTTCGATAACTTTTGCTACGTGCAGCAGCGCTTTAGAAGGGATACAGCCGACGTTCAGACAAACACCACCGAGGGTGCTGTAACGTTCTACGATGACGGTCTCCAGACCTAAATCTGCGCAACGGAAGGCAGCAGAGTAACCTGCAGGGCCTGCCCCAAGTACCACGACCTGAGTTTTGATTTCAGTGCTCATCATGACCTCTTAATTTATACCCGTCGTCCACCGGGTCGTTCTATCCGCCCGTATTTTACAAAATTGTTAACAATTTTGAAACAACAAACGGCAACCGATTTGTCTTTCGCACAATAACCTCACTGACTTCATGAGATTACCAGAAAAAAGCCGGCCGTCGGGCCGGCTTTTTCGCTTACATCACCAGGCGGCGAATGTCAGACAGCATGTTGTTGATGATGGTGATAAAGCGCGCACCATCAGCACCGTCGATTACGCGGTGGTCGAAGGAGAGCGAAATCGGCATCATCAGACGCGGCATAAACTCTTTACCGTTCCACACTGGCTCCATAGAGGACTTGGAGACACCGAGGATAGCCACTTCCGGCGCGTTCACAATCGGCGCGAAGTGGGTCGTACCCAGGCCACCGATGCTGGAGATGGTGAAGCAACCGCCCTGCATTTCGCCAGCGGTCAGCTTGCCATCACGCGCTTTCTTGGAGATGGTGGTCAGTTCACGAGACAGCTCGGTAATGCTCTTCTTGTTCACGTCTTTGAAGACCGGAACAACCAGACCATTCGGCGTATCTACCGCAACACCGATGTTGATGTATTTTTTCAGGGTCAGACGCTGACCGTCTTCAGACAGAGAGCTGTTGAAGCGTGGCATCTGTTCCAGAGCGGCGGCAACGGCTTTCATGATGAAGACCACTGGCGTGAATTTCACATCCAGTTTACGTTTTTCAGCTTCGGCGTTCTGCTGTTTACGGAACGCTTCCAGATCGGTGATATCGGTCTTGTCGAAGTGAGTAACGTGCGGGATCATCACCCAGTTACGGCTCAGGTTAGCACCAGAGATTTTCTGGATACGACCCAGTTCCACTTCTTCGATTTCACCAAACTTGCTGAAGTCCACTTTCGGCCAAGGCAGCATGCCCGGAATACCGCCGCCTGCTGCTGCCGGAGCAGCTTCAGCACGCTTGATAGCGTCTTTCACGTAAGCCTGAACGTCTTCACGCAGGATACGACCTTTACGGCCAGAACCTTTCACTTTCGCCAGGTTTACACCGAACTCGCGCGCCAGGCGACGAATCAGCGGCGTTGCATGAACGTAAGCGTCGTTCTCAGCGAACTCAGATTTACCTTCCGCTTTCGCGGCCGGAGCTGCGGCTGGTTTAGCAGCCTGAGCCGGTGCAGCTGCAGAGGCTGGAGCAGCCGCGGCAGCAGGAGCAGGTGCTGCGCCTTCAACTTCGAAGATCATAATCAGAGAACCGGTTTTGACTTTGTCACCGGTGCTGATTTTGATTTCCTTCACGGTGCCCGCGAACGGTGCCGGAACTTCCATCGACGCTTTATCGCCTTCAACGGTAATCAGTGACTGCTCAGCGGCAATTTTATCGCCCACTTTAACCATCACTTCAGTGACTTCAACTTCGTCACCGCCGATATCCGGAACGTTAACCTCTTTCGAGCCAGAAGCTGCCGGAGCCGCCGCTGCTGCTGGAGCTGCCGCCTGAGCCGGTGCTGCAGCAGGCGCTGCGCCTGCAACTTCGAAGACCATAATCAGAGAACCGGTAGACACTTTGTCGCCCGTGTTGATTTTGATCTCTTTAACGGTGCCCGCGAACGGCGCCGGAACTTCCATCGACGCTTTATCGCCTTCAACGGTGATCAGAGACTGTTCAGCCGCAACGGTGTCGCCCACTTTAACCATAACCTCGGTAACTTCGACTTCGTCACCGCCGATGTCCGGTACGTGTACTTCTTTCGCCGCTGCCGCAGCAGGTGCTGCTGCCGGAGCTGCTTCTTTCTTCTCTTCTGCCGGAGCAGGTGCAGCGGCTGCTGCACCATCGGCGGAATCGAAAATCATGATCAGTTTGCCGGTCTCAGTTTTGTCGCCAACAGAGACTTTGATCTCTTTAACGATACCTGCCTGAGGAGACGGAACTTCCATAGAGGCTTTGTCGCCTTCTACGGTGATCAGCGACTGTTCAGCTTCAACTTTGTCGCCTACTTTGACCAGGATCTCGGTGATTTCAACTTCATCAGCCCCGATGTCCGGTACATTGATTTCGATAGCCATTATTCTTTTACCTCTTACGCCAGACGCGGGTTAACTTTATCTGCATCGATGTTGAATTTGATGATTGCGTCAGCAACCACTTTCTTATCGATTTCGCCACGTTTAGCCAGTTCGCCTAGGGCCGCTACAACCACATAAGAAGCATCAACTTCGAAGTGGTGACGCAGGTTTTCACGGCTGTCAGAGCGACCGAAGCCGTCAGTACCCAGTACGCGATAATCATCAGCCGGTACATAAGTACGAACCTGTTCGGCAAACAGTTTCATATAGTCAGTAGATGCCACTGCCGGAGCGTCGTTCATCACCTGAGCGATGTACGGAACGCGCGGAGTTTCCATCGGGTGCAGCATGTTCCAGCGTTCACAATCCTGGCCATCACGCGCCAGTTCAGTGAAGGAGGTTACGCTGTAAACGTCAGAACCTACACCGTAGTCGTTCGCCAGGATCTGTGCTGCTTCACGCACGTGACGCAGGATAGAACCGGAGCCCAGCAGCTGAACTTTACCTTTCTTACCTTCGAGGGTTTCGAGTTTGTAGATACCTTTACGGATACCTTCCTCGGCACCTGCTGGCATTGCCGGCATGTGGTAGTTTTCGTTCAGCGTGGTGATGTAGTAATAAACGTTCTCTTGTTTCTCACCGTACATACGCTCCAGACCATCGTGCATGATGACCGCAACTTCGTACGCGTAAGACGGATCGTAAGAGATACAGTTCGGGATAGTCAGAGACTGAATATGGCTGTGACCATCTTCGTGCTGCAGACCTTCGCCGTTCAGCGTCGTACGACCAGAAGTTCCCCCTACCAGGAAGCCGCGAGCCTGTTGGTCGCCTGCCTGCCAGCACAGGTCACCGATACGCTGGAACCCGAACATGGAGTAGTAGATGTAGAACGGAATCATCGGCAGATCGTTGGTGCTGTAGGAGGTCGCAGCAGCCAGCCAGGATGCGCCAGCACCCAGTTCGTTGATGCCTTCCTGCAGGATCTGACCTTTCTCGTCTTCTTTATAGTAAGCAACCTGCTCACGGTCCTGCGGGGTGTACTGCTGACCGTTCGGGCTGTAGATACCGATCTGACGGAACAGACCTTCCATACCGAAAGTACGCGCTTCGTCAGCGATGATCGGAACCAGACGATCTTTGATCGACTTGTTCTTCAGCATCACGTTCAGGGCACGAACGAAAGCGATAGTGGTGGAGATTTCTTTGTTCTGCTCTTCCAGCAGTGCACCGAAGTCTTCCAGAGCAGGCAGTTCCAGCTTCTCGGTGAAGTTCGGCTGACGAGCAGGCAGATAGCCGTGCAGTTTCTGACGCTGAGCGTGCAGATAAGTGTGCTCTTCAGAACCTTCCGGGAAGGTGATGTAAGACAGGTTTTCAACCTGCTCATCGGTCACAGGAACGTTGAAACGGTCGCGGATATAACGCACGCCGTCCATGTTCATTTTCTTAACCTGGTGAGCGATGTTTTTACCTTCGGCGGTGTCACCCATGCCGTAACCTTTGATGGTATGGGCCAGGATTACAGTTGCTTTGCCTTTGGTTTCCTGCGCTTTCTTCAGTGCAGCGTAGACTTTCTTCGGATCGTGGCCACCACGGTTCAGAGCCCAAATCTGCTCGTCAGTCCAGTCAGCAACCAGGGCTGCGGTTTCCGGGTATTTACCGAAGAAGTGCTCACGTACGTATGCGCCATCTTTGGATTTAAAGGTCTGGTAGTCGCCGTCAACGGTTTCGTTCATCAGTTGGATCAGTTTACCGCTGGTATCTTTACGCAGCAGCTCATCCCAACGACCGCCCCACATGACTTTGATAACGTTCCAGCCAGCGCCCGCGAAGATGCCTTCCAGTTCGTTAACAATCTTGCCGTTACCGGTGACCGGACCGTCAAGACGCTGCAGGTTACAGTTGATAACAAAGACCAGGTTGTCCAGTTTCTCACGGGTCGCGATGGTGATAGCACCCTTAGATTCTGGCTCATCCATTTCGCCGTCGCCCAGGAAGGCGTAAACGGTTTGTTTAGAGGTATCTTTCAGGCCACGGTGTTCCAGATATTTCAGGAATTTAGCCTGATAGATTGCACCGATTGGGCCCAGACCCATAGATACGGTCGGGAACTGCCAGAATTCCGGCATCAGTTTCGGGTGCGGGTAGGAAGACAGGCCTTTGCCATGTACTTCCTGACGGAAGTTGTTCATCTGCTCTTCAGTCAGACGACCTTCCAGGAATGCGCGAGCGTAGATGCCCGGAGAGATGTGGCCCTGGAAGTAAACCAGATCGCCGCCATCCTGCTCGTTGCGTGCACGGAAGAAGTGGTTGAAGCAAACATCATACACCGTTGCGGAGGACTGGAAGGATGCCATGTGGCCACCCAGCTCGAGGTCCTTTTTAGACGCGCGCAGTACGGTCATGATGGCGTTCCAGCGGATAGCAGAACGAATACGACGCTCCAGCTCCAGATTGCCCGGGTATTCCGGTTCATCTTCAACGGCAATAGTGTTTACATAATTGCTGGCCCCAGCACCTGCCGCTACTTTCACGCCGCCTTTGCGAGCTTCTGAAAGCAGTTGGTCGATCAGATACTGAGCACGCTCAACACCTTCTTCACGGATGACCGATTCGATCGCCTGTAGCCAGTCGCGAGTTTCGATCGGATCCACGTCATTTGGGAAACGTTCTGACATGGGGGTATTCCTTATCTATCTAATACGTTGAGTTATCTGGAACCTGTCCCATTACGTTCTCACCAGAGAGCGTAATAAGACAGGTTCTGCGTTTAGTTGCCGCGCCTTTCGATAGCGCTTGATTTACAACATCTTCTGGTTAACGTTCTGCCAGAAAAATCACTAATTCTTTCGTTGCTCCAGACGGCGTAAGGCGCGTTCACGACGGCTTTCCTCACGGCTCCTGTCCAGCAGAATCTCTTCGATAAACGCCAGGTGACGGTGAGACGCTTCACGCGCTTCTTCAGGCTTCCCGGCGATAATTGCTTCAAAGATGCGGGTACGGTGACTGCTCACCAGCGGCAGCATCTCGCGACGCGCATACAGCAATTCGAAGTTTTGCCGAACGTTCTGGGCCAGCATCGGCTCCATACACCTTAGCAAATGGAGCAGCACCACATTATGTGCCGCTTCGGTGACAGCAATTTGATACTGGAGTACCGCGTCAGATTCGCCGTCAAGATCGCCGGACTGTTGAGCAAGCTCGATCGCATGGTGGAGTTCACGGATACGCGTTTTGTCTTCATCCGTGCTGCGCAGTGCAGCGTAATAGGCTGCAATACCTTCCAGCGCATGGCGCGTCTCAAGCAGGTCAAACTGGGATTCAGGATGGTCGGAGAGCAGCTCTACCAGTGGGTCGCTAAAGCTCTGCCACAGGCTGCTCTGAACAAAAGTGCCACCGCCCTGACGACGAAGCAGTAACCCCTTCGCTTCAAGGCGTTGGATCGCCTCGCGTAAGGAGGGGCGGGAGACGTCGAACTGTTTTGCCAGCTCGCGTTCCGGTGGGAGTTTTTCTCCGGGGCGAAGTGTCCCCTCAAGAATTAAAAACTCCAGCTGCTGCTCAATCACATCGGAGAGTTTTGGTTGGCGGATTTTGCTGTAGGCCATGATTTCCTGTCTTAAGCCATTTGCCCGGAGTCAATTGGTCTTACCAATTTCATGTTCTTGACGCTAAAGTAACAAAGTATTCACCTTCTGTCCATACAGGTTTTGATTGAAATCAGTAAAGGGGGCATATTTTAACAACATTACAGAAATAACGTTTCAAACATGTAACTATGCACAAATGTTAAATTTACCCACCACGGGGTAGTTTTAACGGAATTGAAACGAAAAAATATCTCATCTGAACCGATTCACCTGATTATTTATCGACACATTAGCCACAATTAGTGAATAAAAATTCAAAATGGAAATTTTGTGGTAGATAAACTCGCATTTACAAATGGTTTCTTTTTATTCAACTCGTCATCTTGCCCGCATAAAGCAGGTGCATTCGCGCTCGCATATCATTATTCTGATCAAGACAAAAGCATTGAGGCAACATTTTATCTAAAGCATCTGTAAACAAATAAATACAACAAACGGAATTGCAAACTTACACACGCATTGCTGCGTAGTTCAAAAAATAAGTACTCGAAATATGAAGAGTAAAACCACACACGAGGTTTAATGATGGAAAGTCAACAGCATGGCGATCAGCTCAAGCGCGGTCTTAAGAACCGCCATATACAGCTAATCGCGCTGGGTGGCGCGATTGGTACCGGGTTATTCCTCGGTAGCGCATCTGTTATCCAGTCTGCAGGACCGGGTATTATTCTGGGTTACGCAATTGCCGGCTTTATCGCCTTTTTGATTATGCGTCAGTTAGGTGAAATGGTGGTTGAAGAGCCGGTTGCAGGCTCCTTTAGCCACTTTGCTTATAAATACTGGGGCGGTTTCGCGGGTTTCTCTTCTGGCTGGAACTATTGGGTACTGTACGTCCTGGTTGCCATGGCTGAACTGACTGCCGTAGGTAAATACATCCAGTTCTGGTATCCGGAGATCCCCACCTGGGTTTCTGCTGCAGCCTTCTTCGTGCTGATCAACGCCATCAACCTGACCAACGTGAAAGTGTTTGGGGAAATGGAGTTCTGGTTCGCCATTATTAAAGTCATTGCCGTGGTTGCGATGATTCTGTTCGGCGGCTGGTTGTTGTTTAGCGGCAACGGCGGCCCGCAGGCCAGCGTCAGTAACCTGTGGAGCCAGGGGGGCTTCCTGCCGCACGGCTTCACCGGTCTGGTGATGATGATGGCTATTATTATGTTCTCTTTCGGTGGGCTGGAGCTGGTCGGGATCACCGCAGCAGAAGCCGATAACCCGGAGCAAAGCATTCCCAAAGCAACCAACCAGGTTATCTACCGTATCCTGATTTTCTATGTAGGTTCGCTGGCTGTTCTGCTTTCCCTGATGCCGTGGACGCGCGTCACGGCTGATACCAGCCCGTTTGTCCTTATTTTCCACGAGCTGGGCGACACCTTTGTTGCCAATGCTCTGAACATCGTAGTGCTGACCGCTGCCCTTTCTGTCTATAACAGCTGCGTATACTGCAACAGCCGTATGCTGTTCGGTCTGGCACAGCAGGGCAACGCGCCAAAAGCGCTGATGAACGTCGACAAACGCGGCGTACCGGTGAACACCATTCTGGTCTCCGCGCTGGTTACGGCTCTGTGTGTACTGATCAACTATCTGGCACCGGAATCCGCCTTTGGCCTGCTGATGGCGCTGGTGGTTTCCGCACTGGTGATCAACTGGGCAATGATTAGCCTGGCGCACATGAAGTTCCGCAAAGCCAAACAGCAGCAAGGCGTTACCACCCGTTTCCCGGCGCTGCTCTATCCGCTTGGTAACTGGGTATGTCTGATTTTCATGGCTGCAGTGCTGGTGATTATGCTGATGACGCCGGGCATGGCGATTTCGGTGTACTTAATCCCGGTATGGATTGCCATTCTTGGCATCGGCTATTTGTGCAAACAGAAAACCGCCAAAGTAGCTAAAGCACATTAATTCTCCCTCCCCCACCGGCATCAGGTGGGGGTTGTTACCTGCCTCACACTTTCCCACTCACGACTGTTTCGTCCATATCACTGGCGTTATCCTGCAACGCAAAAACACCTCTACCAGACAATAATTATCTCCATATCTTATTAATGGAGTGCAGTTGATGGAAACCAGTAAGCTCACGGTGAAAGAAAAGATCGGCTATGGAATGGGCGACGCCGGATGCAACATCATCTTTGGCGCCATCATGTTGTTTGTTAACTATTTTTACACAGATATTTTTGGCCTGGCCCCGGCCCTGGTCGGCGTGTTACTGCTCTCAGTACGCGTTATAGATGCCGTTACCGACCCTATTATGGGCGCGATGGCCGACCGCACCCGCAGCAAATATGGTCGATTTCGTCCATGGCTTTTGTGGATGGCTTTCCCATACGCATTATTTAGCGTACTCATGTTTACCACCCCTGAGTGGACATATAACAGCAAAGTAATCTATGCGTTCGTCACCTACTTCCTGCTCTCTATCACCTATACGGCGATCAACATCCCTTACTGCTCGCTCGGCAGCGTCATCACTAACGATCCAAAGGAACGTGTCGCCTGCCAGTCATATCGCTTTGTGTTGGTAGGAATTGCAACCCTGCTGCTCTCCCTCACCTTGCTGCCAATGGCGGACTGGTTTGGCGGGGAAGATAAAGCTAAAGGCTATCAGATGGCGATGGCAGTGCTGGCCTTCATCGGCATGTGTATGTTCCTGTTTTGCTTTGCAACCGTCCGTGAGCGCGTACGTCCTGCCGTCCCGACTAACGACGATTTAAAAGCCGACCTGAAAGACGTATGGAAGAACGATCAGTGGGTAAAAATCCTGCTGTTAACCCTGTGCAACGTCTGTCCGGGCTTTATTCGCATGGCTGCCACCATGTACTACGTAACCTGGGTTATGCAGCAAAGCACGCAGTTCGCAACGCTGTTTATCAGCCTTGGCGTTGTGGGCATGATGATCGGCAGCATGCTGGCGAAGGTGTTAACCGATCGCTGGTGCAAACTGAAAGTCTTCTTCTGGACCAATATCATCCTGGCGATTTTCTCCGGCGCGTTTTACTTCTTCGATCCTAAAGCCACCATGATGATTATGGTGCTTTACTTCCTGCTCAACATTCTGCATCAGATCCCATCCCCACTGCACTGGTCGCTGATGGCGGATGTCGATGATTACGGCGAGTGGAAAACCGGTAAACGTATCACCGGAATCAGCTTCTCCGGCAACCTGTTCTTCCTGAAACTGGGCCTGGCGATTGCCGGAGCGATGGTTGGTTTCCTGCTCTCCTGGTATGGCTACGACGCAGGGGCGAAAGCGCAAAGCGACTCCGCCATTAACGGTATTATGCTGCTGTTTACCATCATACCGGGTGTAGGCTACCTGATTACCGCAGGCGTAGTTCGTCTGCTGAAAGTTGACCGCGAGTTTATGCAACAAATCCAGACAGATTTAGAAAAGCGCCGCGCCAACTACCGTGAACTGAATGAGTACCACGATATAAAAACGACTGAAAACGTAAGGAAAGCCTAATGAATCAGTGGCCAAACCCCTTTATTGAACAGCGTGCCGACCCGTTTATTTTACGTGACGGTAGCCACTACTATTTCATTGCTTCAGTGCCCGAATACGATCGTCTGGAGATCCGCCAAGCGGACTCGCTGGAAGGGTTACGCACCGCCGTCCCGGTTGTCGTCTGGCGCAAACCAGAAAACGGCCCCATGAGCCAGCTGATCTGGGCGCCTGAGATCCATCATCTGGCAGGCAAGTGGTACATCTATTTTGCCGCCGCCCACACACAGGCGCTCGACAAGCAGGGGATGTTCCAGCACCGTATGTTTGCGCTCGAATGTGCAGACGCCGATCCGCTGACTGGCCAATGGACAGTGAAAGGGCAGATTAAAACGCAGTTTGATACCTTCGCGCTCGATGCCACCACCTTTAACCATCAGGGAAAACAGTGGTATCTGTGGGCGCAGAAATCCCCCGATATCGCCGGAAACTCCAATATCTATCTCGCCGAACTGGAAAATCCATGGACGATTAAAGGCGAGCCGGTAATGCTCAGTCATCCAGAGTATGACTGGGAATGCCGGGGTTTTTGGGTCAACGAAGGCCCGGCCGTCATGGTTCACGGCGATAAGCTGTTTATCAGCTATTCCGCCAGCGCCACCGATGAGAACTACTGTATGGGATTATTGTGGATTGATCTCAATGCCGATCCGCTCAACCCGCAGAACTGGCACAAATCGCCGCGCCCGGTCTTTACCACCAGCTACGAAAACCGCCAATACGGGCCGGGGCACAACAGCTTTACGCAAACGCCGGAAGGTGAAGATGTGCTGGTGTACCACGCGAGAAATTACACTGAAATCGAGGGCGATCCGCTGTACGACCCAAACCGCCACACTCGTCTGAAGCTGGTGCGCTGGAACAAAAACGGGATGCCAGATTTTGGCATCCCACCTGCTGATACGTTTTGAAAGATTGGCCCGCAAGCACAAAGTGACCGGGCCAATCTTTTTTCCTCGACGGATAAGCGCAACGCCATCCACCAATAATAATGGCTTAAATTAATGTTCCATAAATGGTCAGCACGGCAATGACCACCACCACCACAAACGAGGTCTTCTTCGCCATCGAAACCGCGGCTTTTGGCGTTGCGACTTTATCGGTATGTGGTTCACGCGCCAAAGAAAACTGTGCAAGGCGAGTAAGCACCTGATATTGCGAAGTATGCAGATCCGCCAGCGACGCAAACCAGGCAGGCAACGCCTTCTCGCCGTGCCCCAGCAGCGCATAGACGACACCCGCCAGGCGCACCGGGATCCAGTCCAGCACATGCAGGATCGCATCGATACCTGATTGCAAACGCTGGTGCGGCGTCTGATAGCGCGCCAGCCAGGACTGCCAGGCACGTAGAAAGGCATAACCCACCAGCGTCACCGGTCCCCACGGGCCACCGACAATCAGCCAGAATAACGGCGCAAGATAAAAGCGAAAGTTGTTCCATAACAGCGCGTTCTGCAGTTCGCGCAAGAACTCACGCTCATCGCACTCAGGCGGAATCCCATGAATCAGGGTCAGCTCGCTGGCCATCGCTTCACGGGCGTGAGCGTCATCGCGAGCAGCCGCGTTCAGATATGCATGATAATGAAGACGCGTCTTGCCAGCGCCGATGCACAGCAAACCAATTAAGATCCACGCCACCAGCAAAGGCACGTTAAACAACAGGCCTTGAAGTGCGCGCAGCAGCAGGAACGTCACCCCCATCGCAATAAGGGCCATGCCTACCGTACGCATCATCGAAAAATGCTTCACCCGGCGGAAAAAAGCTTCAACCCGGTGATCAAGCTGCCAGTGCTCACCCAGCTTAAACAGGCGTTCAACAATCAACACCAGTAATGTTGTAAACAGCGTCATGTCATCTCCTTGTGCGACGAGGGGGTGACCAGGGCGCGAAACCTTGCCCAGTCAAAAGAGGGCCCGGGATCGGTCTTACGCTCGGGCGCAATATTGCAATGTCCTGTCATGTTGTTGGCAATGGCCGGATAACGCGTAATCAGGGCATTCGTCACGGCTGCCAGTTGCTGATACTGCGCATCGGTATAGGCCAGCGTATCCGTCCCTTCCAGCTCAATACCAATTGAGAAATCATTACAGCGTTCGCGGCCTTGATAGTTGGACACGCCAGCATGCCAGGCGCGTTTATCAAAGGGGACATACTGCACGATTTCACCGTCACGGCGAATTAAACAATGTGCCGAAACGCGCAAATGGGCGATCCCGGCAAAATAAGGATGGGCATTGGGATCAATCGTGCCCGTAAACAGCGCATCGATCCACGGGCCGCCAAACTCGCCGGGCGGCAGGCTGATATTATGCACCACCAGCAGAGAAGGGTTTTCGTCATCCGGGCGGCAATCGTAATGAGGAGAGGGAACGCGTCGCGCCTCTGCCAGCCAGCCCTCGTCTAACAACATGCAGAATCTCCTTATTGGTGGTGCTCATATCAGGTTCAGGGTAGCATGTTTCCACCTTATGATTCGTTAGCAATTTGGAGTTTTATCATGCCGCCTCGCCGCTATAACCCTGACTACCGACGTGACGCGCTGTTGGAACGCATAAATCTGGATATCCCTGCCGCTGTAGCTCAGGCGCTGCGTGAAGATTTAGGCGGAGAAGTTGATGCCAATAACGATATCACCGCACAGCTTTTACCCGCGGAGATGCGCTCCCACGCCACCGTGATCACCCGCGAAGATGGCGTTTTTTGTGGAAAACGTTGGGTGGAAGAGGTCTTTATTCAACTGGCTGGCGATGATGTCAACATCACCTGGCATGTCGAAGATGGCGACAGCATTAAGGCCAATCAGCCGCTATTTGAACTGGACGGCCCTTCCCGCGTGCTGCTAACCGGCGAACGTACCGCGCTTAATTTTGTACAGACGCTTTCGGGTGTGGCGAGCGAGGTGCGTAAATATGTCGACCTGCTGGCGGGAACAAAAACCCAACTACTGGATACACGTAAAACTCTGCCGGGGCTACGTACCGCGCTGAAATACGCCGTATTATGCGGCGGCGGCGCAAATCATCGTCTGGGCCTTTCTGACGCTTTCCTGATTAAAGAAAACCACATTATTGCTTCAGGTTCGGTACGTCAGGCCGTTGAAAAAGCCTTCTGGCTGCACCCGGATGTGCCGGTTGAAGTCGAAGTAGAAAGCCTGGATGAACTGGACGACGCGCTGAAAGCAGGGGCCGACATCATCATGCTCGATAACTTCGAAACTGACCAAATGCGGGAAGCGGTAAAACGCACCAACGGCCAGGCGCGTCTGGAAGTGTCGGGTAACGTCACTCATGAAACTCTGCGCGAATTTGCTGAAACCGGCGTGGATTTCATCTCTGTTGGCGCGCTGACCAAGCATGTTCGCGCGCTCGATCTCTCTATGCGTTTTCGCTAATTACTGATGGTGTAGCCCGATAGTACTTTCACTTATCGGGCCCATCACGTCGGTTTTTTCTATCGGCCGGATAAAGCGTTTACGCCGCCATACGGCTGTTTCTTCGAGCCTCTTCGCAACTACGTTGTCTGACTCTGTAATTTCATAAAAATCCTCGGAACCCGCCTTCCCGTTCTGTTTTTTGCCTCTCGCCGTGACCCCGAGCGTTTGCCAAAGTAGCGCCAGCTAACTCAAGGAGCGAACGATGGACAAGCAACGAGGCTTCACACTTATCGAACTCATGGTGGTCATTGGCATTATTGCCATCCTTAGCGCCATCGGTATTCCGGCTTATCAAAACTATCTGCGCAAAGCTGCGTTAACAGACATGCTGCAAACCTTTGTTCCCTATCGCACGGCGGTTGAGCTCTGTGCGCTGGAGCATGGCGGAACAACAACCTGTGATGCCGGAACGAATGGCATCCCTTCTCCAGCCACCACCCGTTATGTCTCCGCCATGAGCGTTGAAAAAGGGGTGGTCAGCCTCAGCGGACAAGAAAGCCTGAACGGGTTAAGCATCACCATGACGCCGGGTTGGGACAATGCCAACGGTATTACCGGCTGGAGCCGTAACTGCGTTATCCAGAATGACAGCGCATTGCAACAGGCCTGTGAAGATGTTTTCCGTTTCGATATTAATTAAGGAAAAGAGATGAATACCACCCAACTTACGGCGCTGTGCCAACGTCATCAGGGAATATTACTGGATGCAGACAATGAAGTGGTGCACATCGCCGTCGTGGACGCTCCGTCCCACGAATTGCTGGACGCACTGCATTTTGCCACCACCCGACGTATCGACATTGTCTGCTGGACGCGTCAACAAATGGAAGGCCACACGCATACGCCACAGAAAATGCTCCCGGCAGTGGTCACGAAAAGCAGCGCCAGCGCAGCAGATTTGCTGAATCAGACGTTTCAATCCGCTCTGGTGCAACGGGCTTCTGATATTCATTTTGAGCCAGCGGAAAATCACTATCGCATCAGATTACGTGTAGATGGCGTACTGCATGCTTTACCGGACGTCACGACCGAGATGGGTATCGCCATCACTGCCAGACTAAAAGTTTTAGGCAGTCTGGATATTGCCGAGCACCGACTTGCGCAAGACGGCCAGTTTACCGTTGAGATTTCAGGAGAGCCGGTCTCGTTTCGCATCGCCACCCTGCCCTGTCGCTTTGGCGAAAAAGTGGTGCTACGGCTACTGCATCAGGTCGATCAAGCGCTGGAAATCACCGCGCTGGGAATGCAGGACGCGCAGCTGGCAGCATTTTCACAAGCGTTGCAGCAGCCTCAGGGGCTGATTCTGGTCACCGGACCGACCGGAAGCGGTAAAACGGTCACGCTGTACAGTGCGCTGCAGACCCGAAACACTCCGGACGTTAACCTCTGTAGCGTGGAAGATCCAGTCGAGATCCCGATCGCAGGTCTTAACCAAACACAAATTCATCCACGTGCCGGTCTCACTTTTCAGGGAGTATTGCGCGCGCTGCTGCGCCAGGATCCCGACATTATCATGGTGGGTGAAATCCGTGATGGCGAAACGGCTGAAATAGCCCTTAAAGCCGCACAAACCGGTCATCTGGTTCTATCAACACTGCATACCAATTCCACCACAGAAACACTAATACGCTTGCAGCAAATGGGGGTTGCACGCTGGATGATCGCCTCCGCGCTGACGCTCGTTATTGCGCAGCGGTTGGTGAGAAAATTGTGTCCCCATTGCCGACAACGTCTGGAAACGCCGATCATGCTCCCGGAAGCGATCTGGCCTACGCCACTGCCTCGTTGGCAGGCTCCGGGCTGCCAACATTGCTATCACGGATTTTATGGCCGTACGGCATTGTTTGAAGTTCTCCCCGTTACACCTGCATTGCGCCAGAGCATCGCCAACGGTACGTCCGTAGACGGAGTGGAATCGAATGCTCAGCAACTGGGGATGAGCACGCTTTTCGAAAATGGTTGCAAGGCCGTCGAACAAGGGTTAACAACATTTGAAGAGTTGGTACGCGTACTGGGCATGCCCCATGTCAGCTAAACTGCTTTGGCGCTGGCAAGGTATTAGCAACGAAGGTAATCCACTGGAAGGCGTACTTTGGGCCGATACCCGCCCCTCATTGATGCTTGCTCTCGAGCAACGGCATATTACGCCGCTGCGCATTAATCGTATGCGTGTCAAAGCCTCACAATGGAGCCGTGAAAAAAGCGCTGAAACCATACATCAACTGGCGACGTTGCTGAAAGCAGGGCTAACACTCTCGGCAAGTTTAGCTTTGCTGGCTGAACAGCATCCCAGCAGCCAATGGCAAGCGCTACTGCGCACGCTGGCTCACGATATTGAACAGGGTATTTCTCTCTCCACCTCGCTATCTCAGTGGCAACACGTTTTTCCGCCTCTTTATCAGGCAATGATCCGTACCGGAGAGCTTACGGGTAAGCTGGACGACTGCTGCTTTGAACTCGCCCGCCAGCAGAAGAATCAACAGCAGCTGGCGGATAAAGTTAAAAAAGCCCTGCGCTATCCGATATTCATCATCACGATGGCAGTGATGGTGGTATTCGCGATGCTGCAGTTTGTACTCCCTGAGTTTGCCGCCATTTACCAGACGTTTAACACCCCGCTACCAGTACTCACTCAGTGGATTATTGCCATCGCGCATTTTAGCAGCCAATGGGGATGGCTGGCGGGAGCATTCAGCCTGATAGCGGTTGCAGCATATCACCTGATGAAGCAGCAGCCATACTGGCTCACTCTGCGCCAGAAATTGCTGCTCGGCTCCCCGGTCATAGGACCGATGGTGAGAGGGCAAAAACTCACGCAGATCTTCACTGTTCTGGCGTTAACGCAAAATGCAGGTATTCCTTTTCTGCAAGGTCTTGAGAGCGTCACTGAAACGCTGGCCAACCCTTTCTGGTCGCAACGCTTAGCGCAGGTACATCACGACATCAGCGCCGGAAAACCGGTCTGGTTAGCGCTAAAAAATTGCGGTGAATTCAGCCCATTGTGCATACAGTTGGTCAGAACAGGTGAGGCTTCCGGCTCGCTGGATACAATGCTGCGTAATCTCGCCCATCACCACGGCGAGAAAACATTGTCTCAGGCAGAGAATCTGGCTGCGCTACTCGAGCCTGCGTTACTGGTCATTACGGGGCTGATAATCGGTACGCTGGTCGTTGCGATGTATTTGCCGATTTTTCATTTAGGAGATGCGATGAGCGGGGTGGGATAAATTCAAATGCCGGATGGCGCACTGCTTATCCGGCATGTCATAGTCCTACCTGTTCTTACAGGCTATTGAAAACGCGGTTTTCTTGTTCCTGTACACGAATAAACGTTGTACGTTTGGTCAGTTCTTTCAGGCGAGATGCACCGACATAGGTACAGGCAGAACGCAGGCCGCCAAGGATATCGCGTGCAGTGTTATCAACCGGGCCACGCAGAGGCAACTTAACGGTTTTACCTTCAGCAGCGCGGTATTGTGCAACACCACCGACGTGACGCGTCATGGCTGATTCAGAGCTCATGCCGTAGAACAGCATGAATTTCTCACCGTTCTCTTCAACAATTTTGCCGCCGCTTTCTTCATGACCGGCCAACATACCGCCGAGCATAACGAAGTCCGCGCCACCGCCGAACGCTTTTGCCACGTCACCCGGCATTGTGCAGCCGCCGTCACTGACAATCATGCCGCCCAGACCGTGAGCTGCATCGGCACATTCAATAACCGCAGAAAGCTGTGGGTAGCCAACGCCGGTTTTTACACGTGTGGTACATACAGAACCCGGGCCAATGCCGACTTTAACAATGTCCGCGCCGGAAAGTACCAGCTCTTCACACATTTCTCCAGTAACCACATTGCCCGCACAAATTGTTTTTGTCGGCCATGCTTCACGCGCTTTCGACACAAACTGAACAAAATGCTCTGAGTAGCCATTTGCCACATCA
The DNA here is from genome assembly GCF_050434985.1 of Citrobacter sp. 506. Taxonomy (NCBI): domain Bacteria; kingdom Pseudomonadati; phylum Pseudomonadota; class Gammaproteobacteria; order Enterobacterales; family Enterobacteriaceae; genus Citrobacter; species Citrobacter sp. 506. Next base: position 444,952 of record NZ_JBNDJN010000003.1, on the reverse strand, counting down.
ATGCAGATAAAGTTCAGCGCCGGGTTGAGCGCCAGAATCTGTTTGGTTTTTTCGAAATCTGCATCAGAGGTGCCGGTTGAAACCATTACGTGTTTGAGCACATCAGCAGAGCTCTCTGCGATGAAAGCAGCCCAGTCTTCAACAGAATAGTGTTTGTGCACCGCAGTCAGGATGTCGAAGGATGCCAGCGCCGTTGCCATGGCAAACGTCCCGACAGTGTCCATGTTCGCGGCAATAATCGGTACGCCGGACCAGGTCTGACCTGAGTGCTTAAAGGTAAATTGACGTTCCAGCTCAACATCGGAACGGCTTTTGAGAGTAGAACGCTTAGGGCGGATAAGAACGTCTTTGAAACCTAACTTCAGATCTTCTTCGATACGCATGTGCGGATTCCTGGGGTTAATGGCGAAAAATCGAAACTCACAACTCCAGTGACGCTATCATACGCACTAATCAATGCCGCGCAAGACTGCGAAATTCTCTTTTTTTACGCTACAATCCCATAAATTTACCTGGCGAATAGTAGGTTAATCCTGCAGCAACCTCGCCGTCGCACGCGTAACTTTTAACTGTTTGATAATCAAACTTAAACTCCAGGATCTGCATCTATGAGGTATACGGTAGCCTTAACCGGCGGCATTGGCAGTGGTAAAAGTACCGTTGCAAATGCGTTCGCTGACCTCGGAATAAACGTCATTGATGCAGATATTATTGCGCGCCAGGTAGTTGAACCCGGTACCCCAGCCCTTAAGGCGATCGAAGAACATTTTGGTACCGAAGTTATAGCTACCGACGGATCGTTGCAGCGACGCATTTTACGCGAACGCATTTTTTCCAGTCCTGAGGAGAAAAGCTGGCTGAATGCCTTGCTCCATCCGCTTATTCAGCAGGAAACGCAGCGCCAGTTTCAGCAAGCAACCTCCCCTTATCTGTTGTGGGTTGTACCTTTGCTGGTGGAAAATTCGCTGTATAAAAAAGCCAACCGCGTACTCGTGGTGGATGTTACCCCCGAGACACAGCTCAGACGCACTATGCAGCGCGATGACGTCACGCGTGAGCATGTTGAACAAATTCTTGCTGCCCAGGCAACGCGCGAAGCGCGTCTGGCCGTGGCAGACGATGTTATTGATAATAATGGCGCACCGGAGGCCATCGCCTCGGATGTCGCCCGCCTGCACGCGCTCTATTTGCAATGCGCGTTGCAGTTTGTCTCACAGGAAAAACCGTAATGCACACCCAGGTCCTTTTTGAACACCCTCTCAATGAGAAGATGCGTACATGGCTGCGCATTGAGTTTTTAATCCAACAGCTCTCCGTTAATGTACCCATAGCGGACCATGCAGGCGCACTGCATTTTTTCCGCAACATCGGAGACTTACTGGATGTCTTTGAACGCGGCGAAGTCCGTACCGAACTCCTCAAAGAGCTGGAAAGACAACAGCGTAAACTCCAGGTCTGGGTTGAAGTTCCCGGCGTCGATCAAAACAGGATCGACGCATTGCGCCAGCAGTTAAAAAGCGCGGGCAGCATTCTGATTTCGGCTCCGCGCATTGGACAGACGCTGCGCGAAGATCGTCTAATTGGCCTTGTACGTCAGCGTTTAAGCATTCCTGGCGGATGCTGCAGTTTCGATCTGCCGACCCTGCATATCTGGTTACATCTACCGCAGTCGCATCGCGACGCGCAGGTTGAAATATGGCTTGCAAGTCTGAATCCGCTCAATCAGGCACTGTCGCTGGTGCTGGATTTAATTCGCAACTCTGCGCCATTCCGTAAGCAAACCAGCTTGAATGGTTTTTATCAGGACAACGGCGAAGATGCCGATCTGCTTCGCTTGCAGCTGCCGCTTGATTCGCAGCTTTATCCGCAAATTTCTGGTCATAAGAGCCGCTTTGCTATTCGCTTTATGCCGCTGGATAGCGAGAATGGCCAGGTGCCTGAGCGTCTCGATTTTGATCTGGCGTGCTGTTAAGGAGTCAACATGTCTGAACAAACCATCGTCAACTGCCCAACCTGCGGCAAACCCGTAGTGTGGGGTGAAGTCAGCCCGTTTCGCCCATTCTGCAGCAAGCGCTGCCAGTTAATCGATCTGGGTGAGTGGGCCGCAGAAGAGAAACGTATCCCAAGCTCTGGTGATCTGTCGGAAAACGACGACTGGAGTGAAGAGCAGAAGTAATTCAGCTAAAACGTAGGGCGGGCAAGCGTAGCGACCCCGCCCTAATTTGCAGGATGGTGGGGTTGCCTAATCCGGCCTACGAACACCTTTATCCAGCAATCAGCTTTTCAATTACCGGCGCATTCGCAGGCGGAAAATCTTCTGCATTCAGAGCATCTTGCGCAATCCACTGCGCCGGTTGCCCCTCTTTCCCCCACGGTTCGCCTTCCCAGCTTTCAACCAGCCAGAACCACAGAGTGATATGCCGGTCCGGAAACTGGTACTCCAGCTTTTCGAACAGTGAGCTTTGAGACGGCGTAATGCCTACTTCTTCCTGTAACTCGCGAATCAGCGCCTGCTCCGGCGTTTCGCCTGCTTCAATTTTCCCGCCGGGGAACTCCAGCTTATTTGCCATGTGGGCATCAGCCGCACGCTGGGTTATAAAAATTTCATGGTGCTGGTTGCGAATAATCCCGACGGCGATCTGCAGTATTTTCATCTTTATAGTCCATAAAAAAGGCGCAGAATTCTGCGCCTTTTCAGTAAGTTACTTTCTTAGCTCAGACGGCCATGGCACTGTTTGTACTTTTTCCCGGAACCGCAAGGACACGGATCGTTACGACCCACTTTACGATCGCCAGTTTGTGCTGCCAGCTCTTCTGCCGCAGCAGAATCGTCACCTTTATGGCTCAACTGCTGCATCTGCGCTAAACGTTCCGCGTCTTCACGACGTTGCTGCTCCATCGCTTCTACTTCTTCAGGCATACGTACCTGAACTTTGCTCAGGGTGCTGATCACTTCGTACTTCAGTGATTCCAGCATTGATGCAAACATAGAGAAGGATTCACGCTTGTATTCCTGCTTCGGATCTTTTTGCGCATAACCACGCAGGTGGATACCCTGACGCAGGTAGTCCATCGCCGCAAGGTGCTCTTTCCACAGAGAATCGAGAGTTTGCAGCATCACGCCTTTTTCGAAGTGACGCATCATCTCCGCGCCCACAACTTCTTCTTTACGCTGATAAACTTCGATGGCGTTTGCCAGAATACGTTCGCGCAGCGTTTCCTCATGCAGCTCAGGCTCTTTATCCAGCCACTCTGAAATAGGCATTTCCAGATCGAAGTCGTTTTTCAGACGTTCCTGCAGACCTGGGATATCCCACATTTCTTCCAGAGACTGCGGCGGAATATAGGCATCAATCGTCGCTTTGAAGACATCCTCACGGATGCTATTAATGGTTTCGCTAACGTCAGTTACGTCCAGCAGTTCGTTACGCTGGGTGTAGATTGCGCGACGCTGGTCATTGGCAACGTCATCATATTCCAGCAGTTGCTTACGAATATCGAAGTTGCGGCTTTCTACTTTACGCTGCGCGTTTGCAATCGCTTTAGTCACCCACGGGTGTTCAATCGCTTCACCAGGCTTCATGCCCAGTTTACGCATCATGCCGGACACGCGGTCAGAAGCAAAAATACGCATCAGCGCATCTTCCATCGACAGATAGAAACGAGAAGACCCCGCATCCCCCTGACGACCAGAACGACCACGCAGCTGGTTATCTATACGACGAGATTCGTGACGCTCGGTACCGATAATATGTAAACCACCTGCTGCTAACACCGCATCATGGCGAACCTGCCACTCGGCTTTGATCTGCGCGATTTGTTCTGGAGTCGGGTCTTCCAGCTCGGCAATTTCCGCCTGCCAGCTACCACCCAGCACGATATCGGTACCACGACCTGCCATGTTTGTCGCGATAGTCACGGCGGACGGATAACCCGCCTGGGCGACGATTGCGGCTTCGTTGGCGTGGAACTTGGCGTTCAGAACGTTGTGTTTGATACCCGCCTTGTTCAGCTCGTTAGAAACCACTTCCGATTTTTCAATAGAGATAGTACCAACCAGCACCGGCTGGCCATTTGCGGTACGCTCTTTAATATCTTCAATGATCGCCTGAATTTTTTCCGCTTCAGTCATGTACACCAGATCCGGTAAATCCTTACGGATCATCGGGCGGTTGGTCGGCACAACAACGGTATCCAGTTTGTAGATGGAGCTGAATTCAAAGGCTTCAGTGTCTGCTGTACCGGTCATACCGGCCAGTTTTTCGTACAAACGGAAGTAGTTCTGGAAGGTAATAGATGCCAGCGTCTGGTTCTCGTTTTGGATATCTACGCCTTCTTTGGCTTCAACAGCCTGGTGCAGACCATCGGACCAGCGGCGGCCCTGCATGGTACGACCGGTGTGTTCGTCGACGATGATAACTTCACCGTCTTTCACGATATAGTCAACGTCGCGGGTAAACAGAACGTGCGCGCGCAGTGCAGCAGTCACGTGGTGCATCAGCATAATGTTGCCCGGAGAGTACAGCGACTCGCCCTCATCCATAATGCCTTCGTTAACCAACAGCTCTTCAATCAGTACCAGACCACGTTCGGTGAGGTTGACCTGGCGCGCTTTCTCATCAACAGAGAAGTGGCCTTCCCCCTGGAACGTGTCGGAATCGTCCTTCTCCTGACGAATCAGGTGCGGGATGATTTTGTTCACTTTTTTATACATTTCCGAGCTGTCTTCAGCCGGACCGGAAATGATCAGCGGCGTACGCGCTTCATCGATCAGGATGGAGTCGACTTCATCGACCAGCGCATAGTGCAGTTTACGCTGAACGCGCTCTTCCGGACTAAACGCCATGTTGTCGCGCAGGTAGTCAAAGCCGTATTCGTTGTTGGTACCGTAAGTAATATCGGCATTGTAGGCTTCACGCTTGGCTGGCGCAGGCAGGCCAGACATGTTGATACCCACGGTCATGCCGAGGAATTCAAACAGCGGGCGGTTATTTTCGGCGTCACGCTGAGCCAGGTAGTCGTTCACGGTTACCACGTGTACACCTTTCCCGCTTAAGGCGTTGAGGTAGGCTGGCAGCGTTGCGGTCAGGGTTTTACCTTCACCGGTACGCATTTCCGCGATGCAGCGATCGTTAAGCACCATACCACCCAGCAGCTGTACGTCGAAATGACGCATGCCGAACACACGCTTACTCGCTTCGCGGACCACCGCGAACGCTTCCGGGATCAGGCTTTCAACGCTGGCGCCTTTTTCCAGACGGGCGCGGAATTCAGCGGTCTTCGCTTTCAGTTCATCATCGGAGAGTTTTTCCATCTCCGGTTCCATTGCATTGATGACATTGACCACTTTACGCATACGACGCAGCGTACGCTCGTTACGGCTACCGAATACTTTTGTTAATAATTTGATTAGCATAATAAAATCTCAAACGCCCCGCGATGCGGAGTCAAAAATTATAAGTTGGAAGGTTCTTTTTTAGCTGAGGCGTTGAGGGCCAGCGCGGATACCCTGCAGCTGGCTGATCCAGACCGGAACGCTAAATGCGGCCTGAGAGGTAAAATGGGCATATGTCACGCGACTCACGGTCGCGGGCGGTCTGCCTTCTTGCGTCAGCATCGCGCTGAGCGTATTCAGTAACGCAAGATGGTGCGCCTGGATTGGCAACGGCTCTTCGGCAACAGGCAGCGCCTGAGGAGCCATAGCAAAAGAAAGATGGCGAATGACTGTACGAATGGCATGCTGATGCCAGTAGTCAACGGTAAAATTCGGGCGGCGATTGGTTGCCTCCAGCAAAGCAAGCTGGCTAAAGTTAACTTTGGCAGATTGATCGTGATTGCTGGCGGTCGCCTTCGCGGGAGTATTAGGTTCAGCAGCATTACCGAGCGCAGGCAGGCCAAAACTAGCCGCGACCATCCCCAACAGGAGATGCGGCCAGAAGTACCGTCTGCCTAACTGTCGCCAACGCGTCAGTATTCCACTCACGTTATTGCCACCTGATATACCCTGCGTTTGGGGTTACAAATGCAAAACCATTTTTTTGCGCATAAATATTACCATTAAAGCGTACGCTCCACAGCAGTAATGACAGCAAGTCGCGGGTAAATATGCTTAAGAAAGCAGCGATCGAACGGTGTTTTAATCTGTCGGTGGGGAAAAAGTCGCTTCAGATAAGGTGGTTTTGCAATCGGAAGATAAAAAAACGACTGGCTCACCTGGCCGGAGAGAGTGCCAGATTTACCAGTCGAATTTATGCGACAGCGTATGTCGTTATGCCAGTACAGTCGAAGGTGCTTTGAACGCCAACGGCAGTTCTGCATCGTCCTGGAAGGTCACATATTCCCAGGCTTCCTGTTTTGCCAGGACTGCCTGTAATAGTTTGTTATTCAGTGCATGACCGGATTTATACGCGGTGAATGCACCAATAATGTTGTGACCACACATGAACAAGTCACCAATCGCGTCGAGCATTTTGTGACGAACGAATTCGTCTTCAAAACGCAGGCCGTCTTCGTTCAATACGCGATAATCGTCAACAACGATGGCACAATCGAAGCTGCCGCCCAGGCACAGGCCGCGGGACTGCAGATATTCGATATCACGCATGAAGCCGAAAGTACGCGCGCGGCTGATCTGGCGCATGAACGCATCCGCAGAGAAGTTCATCGCGTAGCGCTGCGTGCTGGAGTCGATCGCCGGATGGTTAAAGTCGATGGTGAAATCCAACGTAAAACCATTATACGGCTTAAACTCAGCCCACTTATCGCCATCTTCGACACGAACGGTCTCTTTGATGCGAACAAATTTTTTGGCGCTGCTCAGTTCTTCAATACCTGCATCAAGCAGCAGGTAAACGAACGGAGCGGCACTGCCATCCATAATCGGGATTTCCGGGGCGTTAACTTCAATAACGATGTTATCGATACCTAAGCCCGCCAGAGCAGCATTAAGGTGCTCTACGGTTGAAATCCGCACATCATGCTCATTGACCAGACACGTACAGAGCATGGTATCACGCACAGATTTGGCATCGGCCGGGAAATCTACCGGAGGATTCAAGTCGGTGCGACGATAGATGACCCCGGTGTTGGCCGGCGCAGGGCGTAATGTCAGGGTGACTTTTTTGCCGGTATGCAAACCGACGCCAGTCGCCTGAACGATACGTTTAAGAGTCCTTTGTTTGATCATCGTATAATCTCGCCAAATTACCTATCCAACCGAAGTGTACTATACATTCGGTGGGCCAGTTTAGCACAAAGAGCCACAATTCCCAAATTCCAGCTAATTCTTAATCAGCTTGCTTACGCAGGAATGCAGGGATATCCAGATAATCCGGCTCTTTCGTGGTTTGCGGCGTATTGTCGTTAACCACTTTCGCTACCGGTTTCTGCTCTTGCGTCAACGGCGCCATACCGTGCTGCTGGTAACGATCCATTACCGGCTGCTGTACCTGTTTGTTGGTCACCAGAGTGATTTCAGGACGCTTGTCCATACCAATTCCAGTCGCAACAACGGTCACGCGCAGTTCGTCGTTCATATCCGGGTCCAGAGAGGTACCGATAACCACGGTCGCGTTATCCGATGCAAAGGCACGAATCGTGTTACCCACGGTTTCGAACTCATCCAGACGCAGGTCGAAGCCCGCAGTAATGTTAACCAGCACGCCGCGTGCGCCGGACAGATCGATATCTTCCAGCAGCGGAGAAGAGATAGCCATTTCAGCCGCTTCTTCTGCACGGTCTTCACCGCTCGCCACGCCAGAACCCATCATCGCGTAGCCCATTTCGGACATCACGGTGCGCACGTCTGCAAAGTCGACGTTCATCAGGCCCGGACGAGTAATCAGTTCAGCGATACCCTGGACTGCGCCTTTCAGCACGTCGTTCGCTGCGCCAAATGCATCCAGCAGGGAGATACCACGGCCCAGTACTTTCAGCAGCTTGTCGTTCGGGATAGTGATCAGAGAGTCCACGTGTTTGGACAGCTCGGTGATACCCTGCTCCGCGAATGCCATACGCTTCTTGCCTTCAAAGTTGAAAGGCTTAGTCACGACAGCAACGGTCAGAATACCTAAATCTTTTGCGACTTCAGCTACCACTGGCGCTGCACCGGTACCGGTACCGCCGCCCATGCCAGCTGCGATAAACACCATGTCTGCACCGTCAAGCGCTGCGCGCAGCGCTTCGCGATCTTCGTCTGCCGCATTACGACCGACTTCCGGGTTTGCACCCGCGCCCAGACCTTTGGTGATGCCGCTACCAATCTGAATGGTCTGTCCAACCGCGGTTTTACGCAACGCCTGAGCGTCGGTATTCACCGCGAAGAATTCAACACCTTCGATGCGCTCACGCACCATGTGTTCAACGGCATTACCGCCGCCGCCACCGACGCCGATGACTTTAATCACCGCGTCGTTGGTTAGTTCCATAGGTTCAAACATAGTTTCTCTCTCCGTTTTACACTTCATCCTTCAAGCCGCCTCGTTGTTGGCTGCCTTCACTCACTCCCGTGACATAGTAAACTATGCTCCAGGAGATTCGCTCAGTTGCCGCCGCGATGCAACTTGAATGACTTTGTGTAGTGCCTGTCGCCTGAGACCGTTAATTTGCGTCGGTCTCTTTAAAAATTAAAACTCTTTACGTAACCAGCTATTCAGTCGCTTGATCCACGAGCCGACCGAGGCAGTTACGCGCTTTTCTACTTCAGCCTCACCACTTAAATGGGATTCTTTCCCGTAGTGCAGCAGCCCCACCGCCGTTGAATAATACGGCTCCTGGGCATAATCCGTCAGACCGGTAATATTCAGCGGTGCGCCAATACGTACTTGTGTATGGAACACGCGCTGTGCGCAGGCCGCAAGACCTTCAATTTGCGCAGCACCGCCGGTTAACACAATCCCCGCCGCCAGATGATGTTTCACACCCTGCTGGCGAAGCTGTTCTTGTAATTGCAAAATTTCTTCGTTGACCAGGTTGAGCAGCTCGGTATAACGCGGCTCAATGACCTCTGCCAGAGTCTGACGTTGCAGGCTACGCGGCGGACGACCACCAACGCTTGGCACTTCAACGCTCTCGTCTTTACCCACGATGGAACCCAGTGCGCAGCCATGACGCACTTTGATGGCTTCAGCATCGCTCGGCGGCGTACCAAAGGCATACGCGATATCGCTGGTCACGACATTCCCTGCATAAGGGATAACTTTAGTGTGGCGCAACGCCCCGCCAGTATAAACGGCGATGTCCATTGTACCACCACCAATATCCACCACGCAGACACCCAGTTCACGTTCATCTTCCGTCAATACGGAATAACTGGCTGCCAACCCGGCAAAAATCAGTTGGTCAACTTTCAGACCACAACGTTCAACGGCTTTGACAATATTCTTCGCCATGTCGTTGTGGCAGGTAATAAGATGCACTTTTGCCTGCATACGCACACCGGAAAGACCGACCGGATTTTTGATACCTTCCTGGTAGTCGATGGCGTATTCCTGCGGGATGACGTGCAGAACACGATGTTCATCGCGAACGCGTACGGATTTTGCCGTATGTACCACGTTTTCCACATCTTCCTGCGTCACTTCCTCTTCGGAAATGGGCACCATACCAATTTCATTCTGACAGCTAATATGTTTACCGGAAAGCGCCAGATACACTGAAGAGATCTGGCAATCTGCCATCAGTTCAGCCTGGTCAATGGCGCGCTGTACGCACTTCACCACTGACTCAAGGTCATTCACCCCGCCTTTATCCATACCTCGCGATGGGCAACTGCCCACGCCAATGATATTGACCATACCGTCGGGCAGAACTTCCCCTACTAAAGCGGCTACCTTCGCGGTGCCAATCTCCAGTCCAACTACCAGTTTTCTGTCCGTCGCCTTGATCATTGTTGTTCTGCCTGTGCCTGATTCTGTTGCTGATTAGATTCCTCAGGAGGCAAGGGAACCCAGCCTACTGCCGCTCCTGAGTCATAACGCAAATCAACGTAGCTAATCCGTTTGCCATCGGTTTGCGCCTGCTGCTGTAAAACCGGGTAGAGTTCCACAAAGCGAGCCAAACGTTTTATCGTATCGCCCCTGCCCAGATTCAGCTTAATATCGTTATTCAGCGTCAACTGCCAGGAACGACGAGCGGTCATTGCCGCTTCCTTCAGGGTGAATCTGTCCTTAGCCAGCACCTGCCCCATATCGCGGAACCCTTGCAGCACTTCACTTGCGCTGCCTTCCGGTCCGTACAACATAGGTAATACCTGCTTATTGGCCCGACCGGTTGGGACACTGAAGGTATTTCCTTCGGCATCCACCATATGTTGGTCATTCCAACGCGCTATTGGCACATATTCAACCAGATGAATCTTCAATTCATCAGGCCATTGCTTTCTGACGCTCGCCTGTTTGATCCAGGGGAGGCGTTCAATCTGACTCTGGATGATGTTCACATCCTGAGTCATAAATGTTCCCGGAGCGCCCAGCGCCAGGATGGACTGACGGATATCATCATTGCGCGTGTAATGCCGTTCACCGGTTAACACCAGTTTTGACAATGGCAGGCGCTGCGCATCTTCCATCCATCCCAACACTACCCAGCCGCTGACAAACACGGTGCACAGCACTGTCAGCAGGAACAGTATTCCTGCAAGACGCGTTCCATTATTGCGGCGTGAGGAGTTTACTTCTTCTTCATCACCGTTTCGCGTGTTCAGCGCAGCCTGCGACATATCAGTCCGCCAACTCCAGAATTCTTACCACCAACTGCGAGAAGCTCAGGCCCGCCTGACGCGCCGCCATCGGCACCAGGCTGTGGCTGGTCATACCCGGAGAGGTATTCGCTTCCAGCAGATAAAACTGGCCATCGCTGTCCAGCATGACGTCAATGCGACCCCAACCTTTACAGCCCAATGCAGTCCACGCTTTCAGGACTAATTCCTGTAAAAAGGCTTCTTGTTCGACTTCCAGACCAGCAGGGCAGAAATATTGTGTCTCATCAGAGAGATACTTCGCCTCATAATCATAGAAGGTTCCCGCGGGTTGGATACGTATTGACGGTAAAATTTCTTCGCCAAGTATCGCAACTGTAAATTCCGGGCCACTGAGCCATTTTTCAATCAGTACTTCTTCATCATGCTGAAAAGCCAATGCTAATGCACCCTGCAAAGCATTTTCTTCTTCAACTTTTGACATCCCTACGCTGGAACCTTCACGGCTTGGCTTTACAATCAACGGCAAGCCTAACGCAGAAATTTTTGTAACTGCTTCATCGCTAAGACCTTTTTCGAACTCAGCGCGGGTCAGCGCAACCCATGGGGCGACGGGTAAACCTGCGCCCTGCCACAGCAACTTGCTGCGCAGTTTGTCCATGGAAATCGCGGAAGCCATGACGCCGCTGCCGGTATACGGCAGGCCAATCAGCTCCAGCATGCCCTGCAATGTGCCATCTTCACCGCCACGACCGTGCAGCGCAATAAACACCTTCTGAAACCCCATAGATTTCAGAAGAGTGACATCGACCTCTTTAGGGTCAACCGGATGGGCATCTACACCACCTTCGCGTAACCCTGCCAATACGGCCGCGCCTGAATTCAGCGATACTTCACGTTCAGCGGAGGTTCCCCCTAACAGGACCGCGATTTTATCAGCCATGTTGTTCTTCCTCCGGGTTTTGCGGCTTCAGTTTGATTTCAGCTAAGGAACGCGCGATTTTGCCGATATTTCCAGCGCCCTGCACCAAAATCAGATCGTTGCCGGTTAATACGGGTGCCAGCATTTCTGCCACTTGGGCCGGATCGGATACCAGAATCGGATCGATCTTACCGCGGCCACGAATCGTACGGCACAACGAGCGGCTGTCGGCCCCCGGAATCGCGGCTTCGCCCGCGGCATACACATCCAGCATCAACAGCGCATCGACCTGGGTCAGCACGTTGGCAAAGTCGTCGTACAGATCGCGAGTACGCGTAAAACGGTGCGGCTGGAACAGCATCACCAGGTTTTTGTCCGGCCAACCCGCGCGCGCGGCTTTAATCGTAGCGTCCACTTCCGTTGGGTGGTGGCCATAATCATCAACCAGCATCGCGGTCCCGGCTTTACCGTTCACCGGCTCAAGCGGGAATTCGCCGAGGAAGTCAAAACGACGTCCGGTACCCTGGAAACTTTCCAGCGCGCGCAGAATAGCGTCGTCTTCAATACCTTCTTCCGTCGCGACCGCCACTGCTGCTGCCGCGTTCAGTGCATTGTGACGACCCGGCGCGTTTAACGTAACACGTAAATCGGCCATCCCCTGACGTACCAGCGTGAAGTGTCCTTGTGGACCAATCTGCTGGTAATCTTCAACGCGCACATCGGCATCATCACTGAAACCATAGGTTGTGGTTTGACGGCCAACTCGCGGTAACAGTTCGCGGATAACCGGATCGTCAACGCACATCACGGCACGACCATAAAACGGCAAGTTATGCAGGAAATTAATAAACGTCTGCTTTAAATTTTCGAAGTCGCCATGGTAGGTATCCATGTGGTCAGCTTCGATATTGGTGACAATCGCCACCATCGGCTGCAAATGCAGGAACGACGCGTCGCTCTCATCCGCTTCAGCAATCAAATAACGGCTATGACCCAGGCGCGCATGCACGCCTGCAGCCTTCACCAGACCGCCGTTGACAAAAGTGGGATCCAGACCCGCTTCCGCGTAGATGCTGGAGACCATTGCCGTAGTCGTGGTTTTACCGTGCGTCCCGGCAATAGCAATACCGTGACGAAAACGCATTAACTCCGCCAGCATTTCAGCACGACGAATCACCGGAATACGTGCTTCATGCGCTGCAACAATTTCCGGGTTATCCGCAGAAATAGCGCTGGATACCACCACCACGCTCGCATCGCGCACGTTTTCCGGGCGATGGTTGAAGAAAATCGTGGCCCCCAGATTCGTCAACTGCTGCGTCACAGGATTCGGCGCTAAGTCAGAACCGCTGATCTGATAACCTTCATTGGCCAAAACTTCGGCAATACCGCCCATACCAGCACCACCGATGCCGACAAAGTGAATGTGCCGAACGCGACGCATTTCGGGCACGATGGAACGCAGTTTTGCCAGTTGTTGTGTATTCATTCTTTAGCCATTAACTTCTTAGTTCATGCGATGCAAAAGGCATCACCACAATTACGCCCGGGCAGCCCGGCTCACTTCATTTGCAACGCGCTCTGTGGCATCCGGTATGGATGCGGCGCGCGCACGTTCTGCCATGGTTAATAACGTTTCTCGCGACCACCCGGCAAGGGTGCTGGCGACGGCATCCACAGTAAACTGCGGCTGCTCCAGAATTTTGGCGGCGCCCGCTTTCTCCAGCGGCAGCGCATTCCAATACTGCTGTCTGTCTTTGTGCTGGAACGGCACAAACAGCGCAGGCAAACCCGCGGCGGCAATTTCGCTCACCGTCAGCGCGCCTGAGCGACAAACCACGACATCAGCCCACGCGTAGGCCGCTGCCATATCATCAATAAACTCAGTGACCTTGTGCTGCGGTTGTCCCGCGTCGGCATACGCCTGTTCAACGGTCTGCTGCGCGCCTTTGCCGCTCTGATGCCAGATAGTCACCGCGTCGCCAAGCTTTGCGGCAACCTGCGGCATCGTCTGGTTCAGTACGCGTGCCCCCTGAGATCCCCCGACGACCAATACACGAACCGGACCTTCACGCCCGGCCAGACGCGCTTTGGGCAATGGCAGCGCCAGCACGTCAGTGCGCACCGGGTTACCTACCACTTCCGCATTCGGGAAAGCACCAGGAAAAGCCTGCATCACCGTAGTGGCAATCTTCGCCAGCCATTTGTTAGTTAATCCCGCAATGCCGTTCTGCTCATGCAGTACAACCGGAATACCTAATGACCAGGCCGCCAGACCGCCAGGGCCAGACACGTAGCCGCCCATACCCAGCACCACATCGGGTTTAAACTGCTTCACGATGGCGCGCGCCTGACGCCAGGCATTAAAAATACGCACAGGTGCGGCAAGCAGCGCATTGACGCCTTTACCACGCAAACCGGAGATACGAATAAAGTCAATTTCAATGCCGTGTTTCGGCACTAAGTCCGCTTCCATACGATCGGCGGTGCCCAGCCAACGAACCTGCCAGCCCTGGGCCATTAAATGGTGCGCGACCGCCAGCCCCGGGAATACATGCCCGCCGGTACCGCCTGCCATCACCATTAACCGCTTCGGTTGACCACTCATCGTGCACCTCGTGTAAACGCCTGGGCTTTTTCCAGACGCGTTTCATAATCAATACGTAACAAAAACATGATGGCCGTCGACATAATCAACAAACTTGAACCACCATAACTGATCAGCGGCAGCGTCAGACCTTTGGTTGGCAGCATACCCGCCGCCGCACCGACGTTTACCAGTGCCTGGAAGCTAAACCAGATCCCGATTGAGCAGGCTAAAAAGCCTGAAAAACGGTGGTCAATTTCCAACGCCTTACGGCCAATCGACATCGCGCGAAAAGCGACGAAGAATACCATTAAAAGTGCCAATACCACACCGATATAACCCAGCTCTTCCCCAATGATGGCGAAGATGAAGTCGGTGTGCGCTTCTGGTAAATACTCCAGTTTTTGGACTGAATTACCTAAGCCTTGCCCCCAAACCTCACCGCGACCAAATGCCATCAGGGATTGCGTCAGCTGGTAGCCACTGCCGAACGGATCTTCCCATGGGTTCCAGAAGGAGGTTACGCGGCGAATACGATACGGTTCGGCAAGGATCAGCAGCACGACCGCTGAAATCCCCATGCCAATGATGGCAATGAACTGCCACAGTTTCGCTCCGGCGAGAAACAGCATCGCCAGGGTAGTGACAAACAACACCACCACCGTACCAAGGTCAGGCTGTGCCAGCAGTAAAATAGCCAGCACCAGGATCACGCCCATCGGTTTTAAGAAACCGCGCAAGTTGTTACGCACTTCATCAACTTTACGCACCAGGTAGTTGGCGAGGTAACAGAACAGCGACAGCTTAGTAAATTCCGCAGGCTGAATACGCAGCGGCCCGAGCGCAATCCAGCGCGACGCCCCGTTAACGGAGCTACCCACCACCAGCACAATCAGCAGCATGATGATCGAGGCTATCAGCATCGTCGTACTGTACTTTTGCCAGAACTCCATCGGCAGACGCAGCGTCACCATCGCCAGGCAGAAGGCGAGGAAGATGTACAGTGCATCACGCTTAGCAAACAGGAAAGGATCGCCCGCCAGGCGTTGCCCTACGGGCATCGATGCCGATGTCACCATCACAAAACCGATCGCTGCCAGACCAAAGGTCAACCACAGCAGCATGCGGTCATACATGATCAGGCTATCCGCGTCTTTATCACGCGAAGCCATCACCCAGCCTTTAAGTGCCGCGAAGACCCACGCCAGGATACCCAGTCCCGGTAAGCGCGGCATTCTCAGACGAGGGAGAGATAAGCGCATCAACCCAACTCCTTCGCCAGACGGGTAAATACGTCACCGCGTTGCTCAAAGTTCTTGAACTGGTCGAGGCTGGCGCAGGCGGGCGACAGCAGCACCATATCGCCCGACTTCACG
Source organism: Citrobacter sp. 506 (assembly GCF_050434985.1). Taxonomy (NCBI): domain Bacteria; kingdom Pseudomonadati; phylum Pseudomonadota; class Gammaproteobacteria; order Enterobacterales; family Enterobacteriaceae; genus Citrobacter; species Citrobacter sp. 506. The sequence goes on along the minus strand of NZ_JBNDJN010000003.1, from coordinate 429,371 downwards.
CGCGGTGCGAGCAGACGCATTGCCTGCTCCATGGTTTCAGTTTGTTCCGTAACGTCAGGTCGCAGAGCGGCAAGCTGCGCGCCATCGCGACCAAAGCAGTACAGACGAATGTTGTCGCCGGTCAGATATCGTTGCAACGGCGTAAAGTCAGCGGATTTCCCGTCGCCACCCAGCAGCAGGTGCAACGTACCGTCAACGTGCAGGCCATTCAGAGCGGCTTCAGTGCTGCCGACGTTGGTGGCTTTAGAATCGTTAATCCAGCGCACGCCGTTGTGCTCAAGCACAGTCTGGAAACGGTGCGCCAGACCGGTAAACGTGGTGAGCGCTTTCAGGCTCGACGCCCGCGGCAGACCTGCGGCATCCGCCAGCGCCAGCGCAGCCAGGGCGTTGGTATAGTTATGCTGACCGGAAAGCGTCATCTCTTTCACGTTAAGAACTTTTTCACCCTTCACTCGCAGCCAGGTTTCGCCCTGCTGACGGTTCAGGTGATAGTCACCCATGTTGATGCCAAAGCTCACGCAACGCTCATCCGCTCCGCGAACCGGCATGGTCAGCGCATCATCAGCGTTGACCACACACACTTTCGCGTTTTCATAGACGCGCAGTTTGGCCGCACGGTACTGCTGCAAGCCAAACGGATATCTGTCCATATGGTCTTCGGTGACGTTCAAAATGGTAGCGGCTACGGCTTGTAAGCTGGAGGTCGTTTCCAGTTGGAAGCTCGACAGTTCCAGAACATACAGCTCACGTTCGTCATCCAGCAGCATCAGCGCGGGCAGGCCAATATTACCGCCAACCCCCACGTTCACACCGGCCGCTTTCGCCATCTCACCTACCAGCGTAGTGACTGTGCTTTTCCCGTTGGAACCGGTGATCGCGACGATCGGTGCCTGTGCTTCGCGACAGAACAGCTCAATGTCGCCGACAATTTCAATTCCCGCATCGGCGGCGGCGCTCAACGAAGGATGCGCCAGGGCAATACCAGGGCTGGCGACAATAAGATCAGCGGCCAGCAGCCAGTCATCATTCAGACTGCCAACATGACGCTCAACCGCTTCCGGTAATTTGTCCAGGCCCGGCGGCGTCGCGCGGGTATCCATTACGCGCGGCGTCACGCCACGCGCCAGGAAGAAATCCACGCAGGACAGCCCGGTCAAACCCAGACCGATAATGACGACTTTTTTACCCTGGTAATCAGCCATGATTAACGTACCTTCAGCGTTGCCAGGCCAATCAGCACCAGCATCAGCGAAATAATCCAGAAGCGCACAATTACGCGCGGTTCCGGCCAGCCTTTCAGTTCATAGTGATGGTGGATCGGCGCCATACGGAAGATGCGCTGTCCGCGCAGCTTAAAGGAGCCAACCTGCAAAATGACCGACAGTGTTTCTACGACGAATACACCGCCCATGATCACCAGCAGGAACTCCTGACGCAGCAGCACGGCAATAATGCCCAGCGCGCCGCCCAGCGCCAGCGATCCGACGTCGCCCATAAAGACCTGCGCCGGATAGGTGTTAAACCACAAGAAGCCTAACCCCGCACCGACAATTGCCGTACAAACGATCACCAATTCGCCGGCATGACGTAAATAGGGAATATGCAGATAGTTGGCGAAGTTCATGTTACCGGTCGCCCACGCTACCAACGCAAAACCTGCGGCCACAAACACGGTCGGCATAATCGCCAGACCATCCAGACCATCGGTGAGGTTGACCGCGTTGCCAGTACCCACAATCACGAAGTACGCCAGCAGCACGTAGAACAGCCCCAACTGCGGCATCACGTCTTTAAAGAACGGCACCACCAGCTCAGTGGCCGGGGTATCTTTACCAGCCAGATACAGGGCAAAGGCCACGCCCAGCGCAATCACCGACATCCAGAAGTATTTCCAGCGCGCGATCAGGCCCTTGGTGTCTTTGCGTACCACTTTGCGGTAGTCATCGACAAAACCGATAATGCCGTAACCGACCAATACCACCAGCACGCACCATACGTACGGGTTCGACGGGTATGCCCACAGCAGTACGGAGATAACAATCGCGGTGAGGATCATAATCCCGCCCATGGTCGGCGTACCGCGTTTACTGAAGTGTGATTCCGGACCGTCGTTACGCACGACCTGTCCAAAGGACATTTTTTGCAAGCGGGCGATCATGCGCGGGCCCATCCACAAAGAGATGAACAGCGCGGTCAGCAGGCTGACGATGGCGCGAAACGTCAGATAGGAAAAGACGTTAAAGCCGGAATAATATTTGACCAAATGTTCGGCCAGCCAAACTAACATGTCCCATTCTCCTGTAATGCGCGTACTACCTCTTCCATGGCGGCACTACGTGAACCCTTCACTAAAATCGTCATAATCTGATGTTCTGCAATCAGCGCCTTAAGATGCGCGGTCAACGCGGTTTTATCCGCAAAATGCTCACCCACACCGCTGGCATGGCTAATTGCCTGACTCAGTTTCCCTGTACTCAGCACACGGTCGATACCTGCAGCCTTCGCAGCTTCACCCACCTGCACGTGGCATGCTTCGCTTTCCGCGCCAAGCTCTGCCATATCGCCAACGACCAGCACGCGGTAGCCCGGCATTTCGGACAGCACGTTTACCGCTGCGGTCATTGACCCGACATTTGCGTTATAGGAGTCATCCAGCAGTAGCTGATTTTCTGCCAGTTGAATCGGGAACAGACGCCCCGGTACCGCTTGCAGTTCCTTCAGACCCGCTTTAATCGCTTCGTGCGTCGCGCCTACCGCCATAGAGAGCGCAGCCGCCGCCAGGGCGTTAGCAATATTGTGACGACCCGGCAACGGCAGCAGAACATCAATGCTTCCGGTTGGCGTTTGCAGAGAAAACTCTGTGCCGTGTGAAGTCACATGAACATTGGCCGCCGAAAAGTCGCTGTTGGCCGCATTCGGGGAGAAGCGCCAGACTTTGCGATCGCCGATAATGCTTTGCCAGTTCAGCCAGTCGTTATTGTCGGCATTCATAATGGCGATTCCGTTCGCTGGCAGGCCGGTAAAAATCTCACCTTTTGCCTTCGCAACGCCCGCCAGTGAACCAAAGCCTTCCAGATGCGCGGCCGCCAGGTTATTCACCAGCGCCGCTTCCGGACGCGTCAGACCAACGGTCCAGGCGATTTCGCCCTGATGATTAGCGCCAAGCTCAATCACGGCATAGTCGTAATCGTTGTTTAAGCGCAACAGCGTCATCGGTACGCCGATGTCGTTATTCAGGTTGCCCGCGGTATATAAGGTGTTGCCACACTGACTCAGAATGGATGCGGTCATCTCTTTGACGGACGTTTTACCGGAAGAGCCGGTCAGCGCGACAACGCGCGCCGGAACCTGGGCGCGTACCCATGCCGCCAGTTCACCAAACGCCAGACGTGTATCTTTAACAATCAGCTGCGGCAGGTTGGTGTCCAACGGACGGCTGACCAGCAGCGCACCCGCCCCGCTCTCTTGCGCCTTGTCTGCAAAATCGTGGGCATCAAAGCGTTCGCCTTTCAGCGCGACAAACAGGCAGCCCGGCGTAACTTTACGCGTATCGGTTGTCACCGCATCAAGAGTCAGATCGACTCCTTTCAGTTCGCCACGGAGGATCTCCGCCAGTTGGCTGAGCGTTACGCTAATCATGCGATTACTCCCAGCAGACGCGCTGCCGTGACGCGGTCAGAATAGTCGAGGCGCTGCGAGCCAACGATCTGGTAGTCTTCGTGACCTTTCCCGGCCACCAGCACCACGTCGTTTTCTTTCGCCTGCATAATGGCGTTTGTCACAGCCTCTGCGCGACCTTCCATCACTTTCGCCTGTCCGGCATCCAGCATACCCGCCAGAATGTCGTTAATAATGGCGCGCGGCTCTTCGGTACGCGGGTTGTCATCGGTCACCACGATAACATCAGCAAACTGCTCGGCAATCGCGCCCATCAACGGACGTTTACCTTTGTCGCGATCGCCGCCGCAGCCAAAGACGCACCACAGTTTGCCAGTACAGTGCAGACGTGCCGCCTGCAGCGCTTTTTCCAGCGCATCTGGCGTATGGGCATAATCAACCACAACGGTGGTTTTACCCGGCGCGCTGAACACTTCCATGCGCCCACAAACCGGCTGTAATTGTGTCGCCGTTTTCAGTAAATCAGCTAACGGATATCCCAACGCCAGCAGCGTTGCCAGCGCCAACAGCAGATTGCTGACGTTAAACGCGCCCATCAGGCGACTTTCAATTTCGCCGTCACCCCATGAGGAGGTAAAACGAATTGTTGCCCCGCTGTCGTGATAATTCACGTCAATCGCCTTTAACCAACGACCGTGACAGTTCGGGTTGATGTGGTCCTCCATCGATACGGCAACCGCATCCGGAAGTTTGGCCAACCAGCGACGACCGACTTCATCATCCGCATTAACGATGGCCTGGCCGCAATGGTGCGTGGAATACAGCAGCCATTTCGCGGCTTCGTAATGTTCCATGTCGCCGTGGTAATCAAGATGGTCACGGCTTAAGTTAGTAAATACTGATGCGGCAAACTTCAGCGCCGCCACGCGATGCTGAACCAGACCATGTGAAGACACTTCCATTGCGCCAACCGTTGCGCCTTGTGCAACCAGCCCCGCCAGCACATGCTGGACATCAACGGCTGAACCGGTGGTATTTTCCGTCGGGATCACTTTGCCCAGCAGGCCATTGCCGACTGTTCCCATCACCGCGCTGGTTTCGCCAAGCAGTTGGCTCCACTGTGCCAGCAATTGGGTGGTGGTGGTTTTACCGTTGGTCCCGGTCACGCCGACCAGTCGCATTTTTTCAGAAGGCTCGTGGTAAAAGCGGCCCGCCAGTGCAGATAAACGTTCGTTAAGCTGACTGAGATAGATAACTGGAACGCCGTGCATTTCACGGATTTCACCGTCAGTAGCTTCATCTTTTGCTTCTGCAATAATGGCAGCCACACCTTGCGCTATCGCCTGCGGGATATATCGACGCCCGTCCGCCTGATGACCCAATACTGCGACAAAGAGATCGCCCGATGCAGCCATACGGCTGTCGAGCGTCATCTCCCGCAGTGCTCGCTCCGGTGCACCCGGCACCCATGGAGCAAGAAGGTCGCGCAAATTACGATCTGCCACCTGTTGCCTCGCCTTGATTATTCACAAATTCATTTTTATCGCCCGTTGTCAGCGCATCCGGCTCGATGTTCATGGTGCGCAGTACGCCGCCCATGATGGCACCAAAGACCGGCGCGGAAACGGCGCCACCGTAGTATTTACCCGCCTGCGGATCGTTGATAACAACAACCAGCGCGAAGCGCGGCTGACTCGCAGGCGCAACGCCTGCGGTATAAGCAATGTATTTGTTGATGTAGCGGCCATCCGGCCCTACTTTCTTCGCCGTACCGGTTTTAATGGCGATACGATAGCCTTTAATCGCCGCCTTCACGCCGCCGCCGCCGGGCAGCGCCACGCTTTCCATCATGTGCACTACGGTACGCACGGTTGATTCCGGGAAGATACGCTCGCCCGGAACAGGAGGGTCAACTTTGGTGATCGACAGTGGCCGATAAACGCCATAGCTGCCGATCGTTGCATAGACTCGCGCTAACTGTAACGGCGTTACCATTAGCCCGTAGCCGAAAGAGAAGGTGGCCCTCTCTATGTCAGACCACCGTTGTTTTTGAGGATATAAGCCACTGCGTTCTCCGACCAACCCCAAATTGGTCGCTTTTCCCAGCCCAAAACGTGAGTAAGTGTCTACTAACGCTGAGGACGGCATCGCTAACGCCAGCTTGGAAACACCGACGTTACTCGACTTCTGCAAAACCCCGGTGAGGGTCAATTCGCTATAACGCGCCACGTCTTTAATTTCGTGGCCATTAATTCGGTAAGGGATAGTGTTAAGTACGGTATTTTCGCGAACCACGCCACGCTGCAGCGCCGTCATCACCACCATCGGTTTGACGGTGGAACCCGGTTCAAACACGTCGGTAATCGTACGGTTACGCATCGCATCCTTCGGCGTACCGGTGAGATTGTTCGGGTTGTAGGACGGGCTGTTGGCCATCGCCAGCACTTCACCGGTGTTCACATCCACCAGTACCGCACTGCCTGACTCCGCCTTGTTAAACGCCACGGCGTTATTCAGTTCACGGTAGACCAGCGCCTGTAAACGCTCATCGATACTCAGCGCAAGGTTATGCGCCGCCTGGCTGTCGGTAGAGGAAATATCCTCAATGACGCGGCCATAACGGTCTTTACGTACAATGCGTTCGCCCGGTTGCCCGGTGAGCCATTTATCGAAGCTCTTCTCAACGCCTTCAATCCCCTGGCTGTCGACGTTAGTAAAACCGATAAGGTGAGCGGTCACTTCTCCGGAAGGATAGTAACGGCGGGATTCTTCGCGCAGGTGAATGCCTGGCAGCTTCAGTTTTTTGATGTAGTCAGCCATGTCAGGGTTTACCTGACGCGCCAGATAGATAAAGCGCCCTTTCGGGTTGGCGTTAATGCGGGAAGCCAGTTGATCGAGCGGGAGATTCAGCGCGGTCGACAGCGCTCTCCAGCGTTCACCAACGCTTACGCCGCCTGCGTCATGCACCTCTTTTGGGTCGGCCCAAATCGCCTTAACCGGAACGCTCACCGCCAGCGGACGACCTGAACGGTCAGTAATCATCCCGCGCGATGTGGACACTTCCTGTACGCGCAGAGAGCGCATGTCGCCCTGACGCACCAGCATGTCCGGCGCGATGATTTGCAGCCAGGCAACGCGCCCCAGCAGAAAACCCAGTGCCAGCAAAATACAGCCGCACAGTAACGCAAAACGCCAACTGATAAAGTTGGCTTGTTCTTCCTGGCGTTTTGGCTTGTGCGTTTTTGCCGCTGCTTTCATGCGTCGCGTTTATCCTTATTTTTGTACTACGATATTTTCTTGTGAGGGATCAACATGCTGCATTTGCAGCTTTTCCGTTGCGATCCGTTCAACACGGCTATGGTCGCCGAGCGCGTTCTCCTCAAGGATCAAGTTGCGCCATTCGATATCCAGCGCATCTCGCTCCAGAACCAGCTGCTCACGCTGCGCGGTCAGTAACCGCGTATGGTGTGCTGTTGTCACGACGGTAACCGCCGTCAAAATAATGCAAATGAACAGGCAGAGTGGCAGCTTCCCATACCGCAAAAGATCGTCACCGATCACGCCAGGCAAGGCATGGCGCTCGTTGCTTCCTATCGATCCTTTAACTTTGCTGAGGGCTTCTGTCACTCTGCTGATCATGCGTTCGTCCTCTCTGCAATACGCAGAACTGAACTACGGGCACGAGGATTTTCAGCTACCTCTTCTTCACCCGGCATCATCTTGCCTAGTGCTCTTAACTCACGGCCGCCCAGCTTTTTGATCTGCGCTTCAGTCATCGGTATTCCAGCCGGAACCTGAGGACCACGGCTTTGTTCGCGCATAAAGCGTTTCACAATGCGATCTTCAAGCGAATGGAAACTGATTACCGAAAGGCGACCACCTGGTGCCAGCACGCTGAGCGAGCTTTTTAGCGCCTGCTCTATCTCCTCCAGTTCACTGTTCACCCAAATGCGCACCGCCTGGAAGGTACGGGTCGCGGGATGTTTGAATTTGTCTTTCACCGGCATTGCCGCCGCAATCACTTCCGCCAGCTCTTTAGTGCGGGTCATCGGTTCGATGCGGTTGCGCTCTACGATGGCGCGAGCAATGCGTTTGCCGAAGCGCTCTTCGCCAAAGGTTTTAATCACCCAGGCAATGTCTGCTTCATCGGCGGTTTGCAGCCATTCGGCCGCTGACTGACCGCGTGTTGGGTCCATACGCATATCTAACGGACCGTCACGCATAAATGAGAATCCGCGCTCAGCATCATCAAGCTGTGGAGAAGACACCCCAAGATCAAGAAGAATCCCGTCGATCTTACCGGTAAGTCCGCGCTCGGCGACATAATCAGCCAGCGCAGAAAAAGGACCATGGACGATGGAAAAACGGGGATCGGTAATCGTCTTTGCAACGGCAATCGCCTGCGGATCGCGATCGATGGCCAGTAAACGCCCCTCTTCGCCAAGTTGCGAGAGGATCAGACGTGAGTGACCACCGCGACCAAATGTCCCGTCAATGTAGATGCCGTCTGGACGAATATTCAGGCCGTTTACGGCTTCATCCAGCAACACCGTTGTATGTTTATAATTTTCCATCATTTTATAGAGACAAATCCTGCAATCGTTCCGACAGCGCGCCGGTAACAGACTGCTCAGCGTCGATATCTTCCTTGACCTGTTGATACCAGGTCGTTTCATCCCACAGCTCAAACTTATTGAACTGCCCAACCAGCATCACTTCTTTCGTTAGCCCTGCGTGTTGCCGCAGAATGGGCGCTATCAATAATCGACCAGCGCTATCCATCTGACATTCGCTAGCATGACCCAACAACAGGCGCTGTACGCGACGCTCAACTGGATTCATGCTCGACAGACGCGATAACTTCTGCTCGATAATTTCCCATTCAGGCAGGGGGTACAGCAGCAGGCACGGGTGATGGATGTCAATGGTACAAACCATTTGACCGGTAGCGCTCTCGAGCAGTTGATCCCGATAACGGGTAGGCACAGATAAGCGCCCTTTACTGTCGAGATTAACTAACGTTGCTCCCCGGAACATGCCAGCCTCACCCCCGATTACCACTTTATCCCACAAATTCCCACTTAAAGGAGTTTACGGAGCGGAGGAAAACCTTGTCAAGCAAGTCACGGCGCTTAGCGGAGCAAAAAACCCATTGTTTACGGCTAATATCAGCGTTGAACAAATTCCGTACAGCAAACGAAGCAAATTAACGTCATGAATATTTGTAAGAAAAAAATCCAACAACTCATGATTGTTTAAAACAACTGAATATCATCAAAAGAAAAATATAAAGTGTCAGTTTGCGACGCGAGCGGCATTTTAGGACAATATGCAGCGAGATAACAGTACCAGTTAATCAGTCTGTACGCCGCACAGGAGCGAGATAAGGGCGAGATTGCCGCAACACACCAGTAAAGTGTTTGTTAATTCGGCAAATCCCAACATGCTTGTAACAAAATAATACAACCGTAACGCATCGTTACGTCTCAATTACCCAAAAATGGATAGTTGCATTTTTAATTCGGCATAATAGAAGAATCAATTTCAGATAATTCTAAAGAATATTCTTAATTATAATGCGGTTATTTCCGAGAACGGGATAATTGATGATGTCAGAGGCTTATCCGCCGACATCATCAATTGAGGCAACTTAGTTACGGCTTAGAATACCGCGACGGTACAGATTACGCCGTATACGCGTTAAACCTGGTTTGGGTTTACGCGGCTCATCCAGGCTTGCCAACACAATCTCCAACACGCGTTCCGCGACATCTCGATGGCGCTGCGCCACCGCCAGTACCGGGCACTGCAGGAAGTCGAGCAGCTCGTGGTCGCCAAAAGTCGCAATCGCTAAATCAGACGGTAACTGCCCGTCGCGGCGCAGGGTCACATCCATCACCCCCTGCAACAGGGCAAACGACGTGGTAAACAGCGCCTGAGGCATTGGATGCGTTTCCAGCCATTTATCAAATAACTGCGCGGCCGCCTCCCGCTCATAGCTGTTGGCATAGAGAAAATGCACTTCACGCGGATCGTCCTTCCACGCGGTACGGAAACCCTGTTCGCGCAGGAAACTGACGGACAATTCAGGAAGCGCCCCCAGATAGAGCACGGTTTCAGCAGGGAATTTACGTAACTCCTCCGCCAGCATCTGCGCATCATCCTGGTCTGCGCCCACCACGCTGGTGAAATGTTCACGATCCAGCGCGCGATCCAGCGCCACAATCGGGAATGAACTGTTCGCCCAGCGCTGATAAAACGGATGTTCAGGCGGCAAGGAAGTCGAAACGATAATGGCATCAACCTGACGTTGTAAAAGATGCTCAATACAGCGCATTTCGTTATCAGGCTGATCTTCAGAGCAGGCAATCAGTAGTTGATACCCGCGCTGACGCGCCTGGCGCTCCAGATAGTTTGCGATCCGGGTATAGCTCGTGTTTTCGAGATCCGGGATCACCAGCCCGATAGAACGTGTGCGTCCAGCACGCAGCCCGGCCGCCACGGCATTCGGGTGGTAATTATGCTCACGCACCACCGCCATGACTTTTTCAACCGTTTTGTCGCTTACGCGGTATTGCTTTGCTTTGCCGTTAATAACGTAGCTTGCAGTCGTTCGCGAAACGCCGGCCAACCGAGCGATTTCATCCAGTTTCACAATTGCCCCTTGCGTAAAATGTACAAACCATAACCTTTGAGATGGCATGGGTTAAACTTCTTAACATCTAAGCGCAGAATAATGACTGCGGCAACCGCTTTTGTCTCTGGTTACTGCTGATTTCGCAAAAAAAAGCAACCGATAGCCAATGCATCTCGCGTAGGTCAGGTAAGCGTTAGCGCATAATTTTATCGCCGCGGGAAAGCCCCACCACGCCGGAACGGGCAACTTCCACGATTTTGGCGACTTCCCGTAGCGTTGCCAGAAACGCATCCAGCTTATCGCTGGTGCCCGCCAGCTGTACGGTGTAGATCGACGGCGTAACATCGATGATTTGCCCACGGAATATCTCCGTGTTGCGTTTCACCTCTTCCCGGCCATAGCCGCTGGCCTGGATTTTCACCAGCATGATTTCTCGTTCAACGTGGGCGCCCTGCCCCAGTTCGCTGACGCGCAGAACATCCACCAGTTTGTGTAGCTGCTTTTCGATCTGCTCCAGGACTTTCTCATCCCCTACCGTTTGAATCGTCATCCGCGATAAGGTCGGGTCGTCAGTCGGCGCGACGGTCAGGCTTTCAATGTTGTATCCGCGCTGGGCGAAGAGGCCAATCACACGTGACAATGCACCCGACTCGTTTTCCAGCAATACTGATAATATCCGGCGCATAATCAGGTCCTCTCCGTTTTACTTAACCACATTTCGTCCATCCCGCCCCCACGAATCTGCATCGGGTAGACATGCTCACTGCCGTCGACGGTGACATCAACAAACACCAGGCGATGGTTACGCACATGTTCCAGCGCTTCGCCCAGCTTGCTCTCCAGTTCGCCTGGATGATTAATCTGGATACCGATATGCCCATAAGCTTCAGCAAGGCGCACAAAATCGGGTAGCGACTGCATGTAAGACTGGGAGTGACGCCCGGAGTAAATCATGTCCTGCCACTGTTTGACCATGCCGAGATAGCGGTTGTTAAGGTTAAGCACCAGTACCGGTAGCTCATATTGCAGCGCCGTCGACAGTTCCTGGATGTTCATCTGAATGCTGCCATCCCCGGTAACGCACACCACCGTTTCATCCGGCAGCGCCATTTTCACCCCTAACGCCGCGGGTAAACCGAATCCCATGGTGCCGAGGCCGCCTGAGTTAATCCAGCGGCGTGGTTTATCGAACGGATAGTAAAGTGCGGCAAACATTTGATGCTGACCAACGTCAGAGGTCACGTATGCATCCCCTTTCGTCAGACGCCAGATGGTTTCAATCACCGCCTGCGGTTTAATACTTTCACTTTGCGTGTCGTATTTCAGGCACTGACGAGCGCGCCAGTGTTCGATCTGTTGCCACCAGTCACGGTTATCATCCAGCGGCTGCTGCGATTTCTCCTGCGGCAGCAGTTCAAGCATCTGATCCAGCACCAGGCGAGCATCGCCCACAATCGGAATATCCGCAGTGACGGTTTTTGAAATTGAGGTCGGATCGATGTCGATATGCAGCACGGTCGCATTCGGGCAATATTTTGCCAGGTTATTGGTCGTTCGATCGTCAAAACGAACGCCGACGGCAAAGATCACATCAGAATGATGCATGGTCATATTCGCTTCGTAAGTACCATGCATGCCCAACATTCCCAGCGCCTGGCGATGCGTGGCCGGAAACGCGCCTAACCCCATCAGCGAGGAGACAACCGGCAGATTGAGTGCTTCGGCAATTTGCCCCAGTTGTTCGTGACAGGCGGCATTCACCGCGCCACCACCAACATAGACAACCGGTTTCTTCGCCGCGACCAGCGTCTGCAAAGCACGTTTTATCTGTCCTTTGTGCCCGGTCGTTGTCGGGTTATACGAACGCATACTCACCGACTCCGGCCAGCTATAAGGCAGTTTTTTCGCCGGATTCAGAATATCTTTCGGCAAATCCACCACCACCGGCCCCGGACGACCGCTTGCCGCCAGCCAGAAGGCTTTTTTCAGCACCTGCGGGATATCTTCCGTTTGTTTAACCAGAAAACTGTGTTTTACCACCGGGCGGGATATACCCACCATGTCGCACTCCTGGAAGGCATCGTAGCCAATCAGGGAGGTGGCGACCTGGCCGGAGAGGATCACCAACGGAATGGAATCCATATATGCCGTTGCAATCCCGGTGATCGCATTGGTTGCTCCTGGTCCGGAAGTGACCAAAACGACGCCCACTTCTCCTGTGGCACGCGCCAGGCCATCAGCCATATGTACTGCGGCTTGCTCATGACGGACTAACACATGATCAATACCGCCGACCGTATGCAATGCATCATAAATATCGAGGACGGCCCCCCCGGGATAACCGAATACCTGCTTCACACCCTGATCGATAAGCGATCGGACGACCATCTCGGCTCCAGACAACATCTCCATGGCTTGCCTCACTCTTATAATGAATTACGGTTTAACAACACATTAACCGCTGACGATGACGCATGGCAATTGACTCCGAAGGGGTGGCACTGGAGTAAATAAGAATAAAACGGAGGTAAGAATTGAATAAATGGAGAATTAAACCAGCATAAGCAATTGATATGATAAATAATCGCTTAAAAAGGGGGACTTACAGCAATTAGTCTATTTTTTTACACTTTCGGACATACGTAAAAAGTCGAGTTCAGCACAAAATTTTAGATATAAAGATAAAAGCAGAATAAACCAGATGTATTCCCCGATTTATTCTGCCAGCGGCTACTTCTTACAGACGGAGACCAACAGTTCTTCCATCCATTGATGTCCTTTATCGCGCCCCGCAGCCTCATGCCAGGAAAGATAACATGTGCGGCTATTCAATTTTAAAGGTAAAGGCAATATCTGCAGTTCTAAAGAATCGGCGAACTCTTCCGCCAACCAACGCGGCGCAATAGAGACCAGGTGCGTTTGCGACACAATATTAAGCACGCTGATTAATGCCATTCCCTGATAAGCCACGCAGGATTGTTTATCCGGTGTGTCATACCACGGCTGGCTGAATGAGGCGAAGCGATCAAGCGAAACCACGGCATGCTGTTCATGATAGAGATTGCTTTCCAGCAATGGGCCACTAATGCGCGGATGTTTTTTACTTGCCACTAACACCATTTCGTCATTGAATAACGGAACACTGGTAAATTCCGGACGACGGAATTCTTCATAGCTAATAACAAACTCAGTTTCCTGATAACGTAATTGGTGCTCGGTATTTAGATTTAGTGAGGATTTAAAAACGACATTGATGTTCGGTGCGACTTGCTCAACCCGATTATAAATCAACGAAGTAAGAATATTATCCAATGGACTGCATACGCAAAGATTGAATACACGCTCGCTGCTGGTAGGTTCAAAGCCGGAACCAGGCAGTTCATTCTGCACTAATTGTAAAGCCTGACGAACGGAGCCAAACAGCTGGAAGGCTCTTGCTGTCGGCTGGATTCCACGGCCATAACGAACAAAAAGCTCATCGTTAAACATGACTTTCAGGCGTGCCACCGCATTACTGACAGCGGGTTGCGACATCCCCAGCGTATGTGCAGCACGCGTAATATTTTGTTCCTGCATCACCGCATCAAAAACAGTTAATAAATTAAGATCAACCATGCGAAGCTGTGGCTTCCCCATCTCTATGAGATTAGATTTATCTATTATTTTTACTTCTGGCATATTTAACTCCACTGTCACTCTAAACTCCCTTTTCCCAGACGGAGTGCAGAAATAATCTCCGTTAATATGATTTACCATGCATATAAAATAAGAAAAAGGAAAAACATTAAAATTAGGAAAACATAAAGGCACAAATCTAAATGTACAAAAAAACACTACAAACGTAGTGTGGCAGATGTCACTGCGCGATGATTCATATGTTTAAATTTCGAAAACAATATAACCATAAGCGTGGCGAATACACAATCATGCGCACAGTGAATACGTTTTTAAGTTTTAATTAAACATTTCTATTATTAACACATTAAAAGTTAACATTAATTTATCAATTATAGGGTGGCACATTGATTCAATCCATTCAGAATAGCTATAAATTCTGATAAATCATAAAGATATGGAATCCCAAACGAGGCGTTATCTTCAGTTCTTCGTGACCATAAATGCAAATAAATATGCTTAAATATGTCAAACCGTGAAAAACATGTTCAACGATCAGATGATTAATTTAATATACCCTGAGAAATTCAGCACAATTCGCTTAAGTTTATCATAAACTCCCCCCCCTTAACGGGAGCATTTGCAGGGAATGGGGTTGACATCAGTCTTCATATCCAGTACCACTAAAAGCATATCGCATTCGCCTGGAGCTTGATTGATGACTTACATTGCTCGTTTTATCGGTCTACTACTACTAAACGCATTCTCATTGCGCGGTAGACTGGTGGACGACATTCAGCATTAAGTCAGCTCCAGTTAAGACAAAAAACCCGCGCCGTTGCGCGGGTTTTTTTATGCTCGAAGCAAGGCGCCCTAAAGACCAAGGACCTAAACCATGAGCCAGCAAGTCATTATTTTCGATACCACCTTACGTGACGGTGAACAGGCGTTACAGGCGAGCCTGAGTGTGAAAGAAAAACTGCAGATTGCGCTGGCCCTCGAGCGTATGGGCGTTGACGTGATGGAGGTCGGTTTTCCGGTCTCTTCACCGGGTGACTTTGAGTCCGTACAAACCATCGCTCGTCAGGTGAAGAACAGCCGCGTTTGCGCCTTAGCCCGCTGCGTAGAAAAAGATATCGACGTTGCCGCAGAATCTCTGAAGGTCGCTGAGGCCTTCCGCATTCATACGTTCATCGCCACCTCGCCGATGCATATCGCGACGAAACTGCGCAGCACGTTGGATGAAGTGATCGAGCGAGCAGTCTACATGGTGAAGCGTGCGCGTAATTATACGGATGACGTGGAGTTCTCATGCGAGGATGCTGGCCGTACCCCTATTGCCGATCTGGCCCGCGTGGTCGAAGCCGCGATTAATGCGGGTGCCAAAACTATCAATATCCCCGATACCGTTGGCTACACCATGCCTTTCGAATTCGGAGCAATCATTTCTGGTCTGTATGAACGCGTACCGAATATCGATAAAGCCATCATCTCCGTGCACACCCATGATGATTTAGGTCTGGGCGTTGGCAACGCGTTGGCGGCCGTCCACGCCGGTGCTCGCCAGGTGGAAGGCGCGATGAACGGTATCGGCGAACGCGCCGGTAACTGCTCACTGGAAGAAGTGATCATGGCGATCAAAGTGCGCAAAGATATCCTGAACGTACAGACCCGCATTAATCACCAGGAAATCTGGCGTACCAGTCAGTTAGTCAGCCAAATCTGCAACATGCCCATTCCGGCCAACAAAGCCATTGTCGGTAGCGGCGCCTTTGCCCACTCCTCTGGCATCCATCAGGACGGCGTACTGAAAAATCGTGAAAACTACGAAATCATGACGCCTGAATCCATCGGTCTGAACCAGGTGCAGTTGAACCTGACTTCCCGTTCCGGACGCGCCGCGGTGAAACACCGTATGGACGAGATGGGATATAAAGAGAACGAATACAACCTGGACAACCTGTACGACGCATTCCTGAAGCTGGCGGATAAAAAAGGTCAGGTATTTGATTACGACCTGGAAGCGCTGGCCTTTATTAATAAACAGCAGGAAGAGCCGGAGCATTTCCGTCTGGATTACTTCAGCGTGCAGTCCGGCTCAAATGACATCGCCACCGCCTCCGTCAAGCTGGCCTGCGGTGAAGAAGTCAAAGCCGAAGCGGCGAACGGTAACGGTCCGGTCGATGCCATTTATCAGGCCATCAACCGTGTGACCGAGTACAACATCGAACTGGTGAAATACAGCCTGACCGCCAAAGGGCACGGTAAAGATGCGCTGGGCCAGGTGGATATCGTTGCTAATTATAACGGTCGCCGCTTCCACGGCGTCGGTCTGGCAACAGATATCGTCGAATCGTCCGCGAAAGCGATGGTTCATGTGCTGAACAACATTTGGCGCGCCGAAGAAGTCGAAAAAGAATTGCAACGCAAAGCTCAGAACAACGAGAACAACAAGGAAACCGTGTGATGTCGAAGAATTATCATATTGCTGTTTTGCCGGGCGACGGTATTGGCCCGGAAGTGATGGCGCAAGCCCTGAAGGTACTGGACGCAATCCGCAACCGTTTTAACATGCGCATTACCACCAGCCACTACGACGTGGGGGGGGCCGCTATCGATAACCATGGTCAGCCGCTGCCGCCAGCGACGGTTGAAGGCTGTGAGCAAGCTGACGCCATTCTGTTTGGCTCCGTTGGCGGTCCGAAATGGGAAAATCTGCCACCCAATCAGCAGCCTGAACGCGGCGCGCTGCTGCCGTTGCGTAAACACTTCAAATTATTCAGCAACCTGCGCCCGGCTAAGCTGTACCAGGGGCTGGAAGCATTTTGCCCTCTGCGCGCAGATATTGCCGCGAACGGTTTCGACATCCTGTGCGTGCGCGAACTGACCGGCGGTATCTACTTCGGTCAGCCAAAAGGCCGCGAAGGCAGCGGACAACATGAAAAAGCCTTTGATACCGAGGTTTATCACCGTTTCGAGATCGAGCGTATCGCACGTATCGCGTTTGAATCTGCTCGCCAGCGTCGCCGCAAAGTCACGTCGATTGATAAAGCCAACGTACTGCAAACGTCTATTCTGTGGCGCCAAATCGTCAATGAAATTGCTAATGAATATCCGGACGTTGAGCTGGCGCATATGTACATCGACAACGCGACGATGCAGTTGATCAAAGATCCATCCCAGTTCGACGTGCTGCTATGCTCCAACTTGTTTGGCGACATTCTGTCTGACGAATGCGCCATGATCACCGGATCAATGGGGATGTTACCGTCCGCCAGCCTGAATGAGCAGGGCTTTGGTCTGTACGAGCCCGCTGGCGGCTCCGCTCCGGATATCGCCGGGAAAAACATTGCTAACCCTATCGCCCAAATCCTTTCGCTGGCGCTGCTGCTGCGCTACAGCCTGGACACCAATGATGCGGCAACCGCAATTGAGAGCGCCATCAACCGCGCATTAGAAGAAGGCATTCGCACCGGTGACTTAGCCCGTGGCGCTGCCGCAGTCGGTACCGATGAAATGGGTGACATTATTGCCCGTTACGTCGCAGAAGGGGTGTAATCATGGCCAAAACGTTATACGAAAAATTGTTCGATGCGCACGTCGTCTACGAAGCGCAAAACGAAACCCCGCTGTTGTATATCGACAGACATCTGGTGCATGAAGTGACCTCTCCGCAGGCGTTTGATGGCCTGCGTGCGCATGGCCGTCAGGTGCGCCAGCCGGGTAAAACCTTTGCCACCATGGACCATAACGTCTCCACGCAAACCAAAGACATTAACGCTTCCGGCGAAATGGCGCGCATTCAGATGCAGGAATTGATCAAAAACTGCAATGAGTTTGGCGTCGAACTGTACGACCTGAACCACCCGTATCAGGGGATCGTTCACGTGATGGGGCCTGAGCAAGGCGTAACGTTGCCGGGTATGACCATCGTTTGCGGCGACTCCCACACCGCCACACACGGCGCGTTTGGCGCGCTGGCCTTTGGTATTGGCACCTCTGAAGTTGAACACGTTCTGGCGACGCAGACCCTGAAACAGGGGCGTGCCAAAACTATGAAGATTGAAGTTAACGGCGCGGCAGCACCTGGCATTACCGCCAAAGATATCGTGCTGGCGATTATCGGTAAAACCGGTAGTGCAGGCGGTACCGGGCACGTCGTTGAATTTTGTGGCGAAGCCATCCGTGCGCTGAGCATGGAAGGTCGTATGACCCTGTGCAACATGGCCATTGAAATGGGCGCCAAAGCGGGTCTGGTCGCACCGGATGAAACCACCTTTAACTATGTGCAGGGGCGTTTACACGCACCGAAGGGTGAGGATTTTACCAACGCGGTTGCGTACTGGAAAACGCTGAAAACCGACGACAACGCGACGTTTGATACCGTCGTTACCCTGCAGGCAGAAGAAATCGCACCGCAGGTCACTTGGGGTACGAACCCGGGTCAGGTCATCTCGGTGAACGATAATATTCCCGACCCGGCGTCATTTTCCGATCCCGTTGAGCGCGCATCGGCTGAAAAAGCGCTGGCATATATGGGGCTGAAACCGGGTATTCCGTTAACAGAAGTGGCTATTGATAAAGTGTTTATCGGTTCCTGTACCAACTCGCGTATTGAAGATTTACGCGCTGCGGCCCAAATCGCCAAAGGGCGCAAAGTTGCGCCAGGCGTACAGGCGCTGGTTGTGCCGGGTTCTGGTCCGGTGAAAGCGCAGGCTGAAGCGGAAGGTCTGGACAAGATCTTCATCGAAGCCGGGTTTGAATGGCGTTTACCGGGCTGTTCCATGTGTCTGGCCATGAACAATGACCGCCTGAACCCAGGCGAGCGCTGTGCATCCACCAGCAACCGTAACTTTGAAGGCCGCCAGGGCCGCGGTGGTCGCACGCACTTAGTCAGCCCGGCCATGGCCGCCGCTGCCGCCGTTACCGGTCATTTTGCCGACATTCGCAGCATCAAATAAGGAAACTACCATGGCAGAGAAATTTACCCAACATACCGGCCTGGTTGTCCCACTGGATGCCGCCAACGTGGATACCGACGCGATTATTCCCAAACAGTTTTTGCAGAAGGTTACGCGCACCGGTTTTGGCGCTCATCTGTTTAACGACTGGCGTTTTCTGGATGAAAAAGGGCAACAGCCTAACCCAGAGTTCGTACTGAACTTCCCGGAATATAAAGGCGCGTCAATTCTGCTGGCGCGGGAAAACTTTGGCTGCGGCTCTTCCCGTGAACATGCGCCATGGGCGCTGACCGATTACGGCTTTAAAGTAGTGATCGCGCCAAGCTTCGCTGACATTTTCTACGGCAACAGCTTCAATAACCAACTGCTGCCGGTGACCCTGAGCGACGCGCAGGTAGATGAAATGTTCGCCCTGGTGAAAGCCAATCCGGGCATTAAATTTGAAGTGGATCTGGAAGCGCAGGTGGTGAAAGCGGGCGATAAGTCCTACAGCTTTAAAATCGACGACTTCCGCCGCCACTGCATGCTGAACGGTCTGGACAGCATCGGGCTGACGCTGCAGCATGAAGCAGCCATCACCGAGTACGAAGACAAGCAGCCAGCGTTTATGCGCTAGTCCTTGTGGTGCCGGATAAGCGCAGCGCATCCGGCACGCCAAAAATCAAACGTCCTTCACCCGCCCGGTCATCACCAGCGTGACCACAGAAATCGCCGCAATCACCCAATAGACGGCAAAGTGACCGTAGCTTTGCGCAATAGCCCCCTGAATCACTCCCGCGAGAATGACCCCCGTTGAAATACTGTTGGTAAATAATGTGGTCGCTGACCCCGCACGCCCGGGCATAAGATCCTGAAACCACAGCATTCCTATCCCGGCGATGATACCGATAAATACTGCATTAAATAATTGCAGCACCAGCAGCGCCGTGCGGCTGTGAAAGAAGATCAAACCAAGATAAAACAGTACGCCCGCCGCGACGGCCGCGATCATCATTCGCCGTTTGCCAAAGCGCTTCACATAGTAGCCCGCCAGGATCATCGCCGGAATTTCCAGCCCAGCCGCCGTCCCCATCAGGAGCCCGGCCAGCTTGTCCGGTAACCCCAGCTCAAGGCTTATCCACAGCGGCATATCGATGATGTACATGGTATTGCAGGTCCACATCAGCGTGGAGGCAATAAACAACATGCGCACATTTTTGTCCTGCCAACCGCCAGTCTGTTCCAGCGGTACGTCAACAGGTTGCTCCACCCGTGTGACTGACGGCAGTATCAGCGCAATCAGCACCAGGCTAATGGCGAAAATCCCTGCGGCAATGGAAAACATCGCCGTAAAGCCGTAATTCAGCGCCAGCATGAAGGCCAGCGGCGGTCCAATTACCCAGGCCAGCGAAAGCTGCGCACGCATCACCGAGCTAAACATCACCACTTCACGCGCGGAGTTATCAGCGTATTCCCGCGCCAGCGCAAACAGCTGCGGCATGGCAGTATTCGCCAGCGAGGCCAGCAGCACACCGCAGGTGATAAGCGTAAGATAGTGACGATTAAACGCAAACAGCAGCGCGTTTCCAATTGCCATCAGGCAGCAAAACATGATCAGCTTGCGCCTGTCGCCCTGGCTGTCGGATCGTTTCGCGAGGGCAAGGCTGACAACGATCCCGACAATCGCATTGACGGTATAAAACAGCCCGACCCAAAACGGCTGCGCCCCGACTTCACGGCTCAGGAACAAGCTCAGCGTGGGTGCCTGCAACGCACCTGCTACGCCCATCATAAAAGCAACCAGCATAAATGCCGCGTAAACGCCGTTGAGGCGCCGTCCCATGGTCATAATCCAGAGCATTACAGTTCCTTTTAGCGCAGCAGAAACAAAAAAAGCCAGCAGTGATTATCTGCTGGCGCGGCGATTAACACCAATACTCAGTCACACATGATGTCTGCAATTCCCAATTCAGGAGTCAGGTTGTCACCTCCCACTGCATCAGTTCTTCGAGCATCTTTAAGCGCTGCGGTGCGCTCAGGCAAGCCAACCAGGACGATGTTTCTGTCGCGGTAAAGTATTTCAACCAGAACTGACGCATAGATGACCCCTTCGTTGTCTCATCGCTTCATCGGAATCTATTATTGGCTTAATATAGGGATAATAAAATTGCTGAGTTTTTCGCAGGAGTTCCCCTTTTATGTCTTCTGGTCGTCTGCAACAACAGTTCATCCGTCTGTGGCAATGCTGTGACGGCAAAACGCAAGACACGACGCTGAACGAGCTAGCGGAGCTGCTGAGTTGTTCGCGCCGCCATATGCGTACCCTGCTCAATACCATGCAAGAACGCGGCTGGTTAACGTGGGAAGCCGAAGTGGGGCGAGGTAAACGCTCGCGCCTGACTTTCCTCTATACCGGGCTGGCACTCCAGCAGCAGCGGGCAGAAGACCTGCTGGAACAGGATCGCATCGATCAACTGGTGCAGCTGGTCGGTGACAAAACGGCCGTACGACAGATGCTGGTTTCTCACCTGGGGCGCAGTTTTCGCCAGGGGCGGCACATCATGCGCGTTCTCTATTATCGTCCCATGCACAACCTGCTTCCCGGTACGGCGCTACGCCGTTCAGAAACTCATATCGCCCGGCAAATCTTCAGCGCCTTAATTCGGGTAAATGAGGAAAATGGGGAACTGGAAGCGGACATCGCCCATCACTGGCAGCAGATTTCACCTTTACACTGGCGATTCTTCCTGCGTCCGGGGATTCATTTTCATCATGGCCGCGAACTGGAAATGGAAGATGTCATCACCTCGCTGATGCGCATTAACGCCCTGCCGCTGTACTCGCACATCACGCAGATCGTTTCTCCCACGGCCTGGACGCTGGATATCCATCTCGCCCAACCCGACCGCTGGCTTCCCTGGCTATTGGGGCAAGTCCCCGCCATGATCCTGCCGCGAGAATGGGAGACGCTCAGCAACTTCTCCAGCCACCCAATTGGTACTGGTCCCTATGCGGTGATGCGCAATACCAATAACCAACTGAAAATTCATGCATTTGATGATTATTTTGGCTACCGGGCGCTGATCGACGAAGTTAACGTTTGGGTGTTACCCGATATCGGCGAAGAGCCTGGCGGTGGGTTGACGCTAAAAGGCCCCACGGAGGATGAAAAGGCGATCGAAAGCCGCCTCGAGGAAGGTTGCTACTACCTGCTGTTTGATGCGCGCACCCACCGTGGCGCTAATCAGGAGGTTCGCGATTGGGTTAGCCGCGTTCTTTCGCCAACCCATCTCATCTGCCACGCCGACGAACAGTTTCAGCGACTGTGGTTTCCCGCCTACGGTTTGCTCCCCCGCTGGCACCATGCCAAACCCGGCCATGGTGAAAAACCCGCCGGACTGGAAACGCTGACGATTACCTACTATCGCGATCACATCGAACATCGGATTATCGCGCAGATCATGAAGACGTTGCTGGCAGAGCATCAGGTACAGTTAAATATTCAGGAGATCGACTACGATCAATGGCATGCGGGTGAAATTGTCAGCGATATCTGGCTCAACAGCGCCAACTTTACCCTACCGCTGGATTTCTCGCTGTTCGCCCATTTGTGCGAAGTCCCGTTGCTGCAAAACTGTATCTCGCGGGACTGGGAAAACGATGCGGCCCGCTGGCGAACGGGCGAAATGAGCCTGGCGGCATGGTGCCAACAGCTGCTCGCCACAAAGGCCATTGTGCCGCTGATCCACCACTGGCTCATCATTCAAGGACAGCGCAGTATGCGCGGATTACGCATGAACACCCTCGGCTGGTTTGATTTTAAATCAGCGTGGTTTGCACCACCGGATCCTTAGATCCGGCTCTTGATTGCCGCATAGCAACAAAATCATTACACTAACGCCGTTCTCAACGGGGTGCTAAATAAAAACATACACAAAATCATTCACGCTGCATCAAGGCGGCAAGCGAGTGAGTCCCCAGGAGCATAGATAACTATGTGACTGGGGTGAGCGACAAATCTGCCGGGAGCAGATTTGAACGCTGCTTGCAGCGGCCCCGAAGGGGCGAGGCCCGGAGATGGGCCGAGTAACGCAGCCAACACAGAGGCAGCGTGAATGATGAAGTGTATGGGCTGAGAGATACCCGTCGAACCTGATCCGGATAATGCCGGCGAAGGGATTTGAGGCTGCAACTCAAGTCCTTTGCCACCCAACTTTATGAGGTGCAAAGTGTTTAAAAAATGTCTTCCGCTTTTACTGCTGTGCGCAGCGCCTGCTTTCGCCAAACCTGTACTGACCGTTTATACCTACGACTCGTTCGCAGCTGACTGGGGCCCGGGCCCGACAATAAAAAAAGCCTTTGAAGCTGACTGCAACTGTGAACTGAAACTGGTCGCGCTGGAAGATGGCGTCTCGCTGCTTAACCGCCTGCGCATGGAAGGAAAAAACAGTAAAGCTGACGTCGTACTGGGCCTCGATAACAACCTTCTGGAAGCCGCCACCCAAACCAAACTGTTTACCAAAAGCGGTGTAGCAAGTGAAGCCGTAAACGTGCCCGGCGGCTGGAAAAACGATACCTTCGTTCCGTTTGATTACGGCTATTTCGCCTTCGTTTATGATAAGAACAAGCTGAAGAATCCGCCCAAAAGCCTGAAAGAACTGGTAGAGAGCGATCAAAAATGGCGCGTCATTTATCAGGACCCGCGTACCAGCACGCCGGGGCTGGGCCTGCTGCTATGGATGCAGAAAGTCTATGGCGATAAGGCGCCGGAGGCCTGGCGCGCGCTTTCGGCAAAAACCGTCACGGTCACCAAGGGCTGGAGTGAAGCCTACGGCCTGTTCCTGAAAGGCGAAAGCGACCTGGTACTCAGCTACACCACCTCTCCGGCCTATCACATCATCGCCGAGAAAAAAGACAACTACGCCGCAGCCAACTTTAGCGAAGGCCACTATTTGCAGGTAGAAGTCGCCGCCCGTACTGCGGCCAGCAAACAGCCGGAACTGGCCGAGAAATTCCTCAAGTTTATGGTGTCTCCAGCCTTCCAGAATGCGATTCCGACCGGCAACTGGATGTATCCGGTAACCCAGGTCGCCCTACCGTCTGGATTCGAGCAACTGAATAAGCCAGCCACCGCGCTGGAATTTACGCCGCAGCAGGTTGCGGCTCAACGCCAGGCATGGATTAGCGAATGGCAACGCGCCGTCAGCCGTTAATTCCCGGCTGGCTGGTTCCAGGGCTTACCACCGCCACGCTGATGGTGGCCGTTGCCCTGGCCGCGTTTCTGGCGCTATGGTTTAACGCCCCACGGGGGGAGTGGCTCTCACTGTGGCAAGACGACTACCTGTGGCACGTGGTGCGTTTTTCTTTCTGGCAGGCTTTTTTATCCGCAGTGCTGTCGGTCATCCCGGCGATTTTCCTTGCCAGAGCGCTCTATCGCCGCCGTTTTCCAGGACGACTGGCGCTGCTGCGCCTGTGCGCGATGACGTTAATCCTGCCAGTGCTGGTCGCGGTCTTCGGTATTCTTAGCGTGTACGGTCGTCAGGGCTGGCTGGCCTCGATCTGGCATACATTCGGGCTGGAATGGACGTTTTCGCCGTACGGTCTGCAGGGCATTCTGCTGGCGCACGTCTTTTTCAATCTGCCGATGGCCAGTCGTCTGCTGTTGCAGTCGCTGGAGAATATTCCCGGCGAACAGCGACAGTTAGCCGCTCAGTTGGGTCTGCGCGGCTGGCATTTCTTCCGCTTTGTTGAATGGCCGTGGCTGCGTCGGCAAATCCTTCCCGTCGCGGCGCTCATCTTTATGCTCTGTTTCGCCAGCTTCGCCACCGTTTTGTCACTGGGCGGTGGACCGCAGGCCACAACCATCGAGCTGGCGATTTATCAGGCGCTGAACTTTGATTACGATCCCGCCCGCGCCGCCATGCTGGCGTTGATCCAGATGGTTTGTTGTTTAGCGCTGGTGCTCTTCAGCCAACGTCTGAGCCGCGCCATTGCCCCCAGTACCACGCTGGTTCAGGGCTGGCGCGATCCCGACGATCGTCTGCACAGCCGCCTGGCAGACGCACTGCTGATTATTCTGGCCCTGCTGCTACTGCTGCCGCCGCTGCTGGCGGTAATTGTCGATGGTTTTAACCGCCATATGCTGGATGTTCTTAAGCAACCTGTACTGTGGCACGCACTGGGAACCTCGCTGCGCATTGCGCTGGCGGCAGGTGCGTTGTGCGTAGTTCTCACCATGATGCTGTTATGGAGCAGTCGTGAACTGCGTGCCCGACAGCAGGTACTGGCAGGTCAGATGCTGGAACTTAGCGGCATGTTGATCCTCGCCATGCCGGGCATCGTGCTGGCAACCGGCTTCTTTCTGCTGCTCAATAACACCATTGGACTCCCCGAATCAGCCGACGGCATTGTCATTTTTACCAATGCGCTGATGGCGATCCCTTACGCGCTGAAGGTGCTGGAAAACCCAATGCGGGACGTCACCGCCCGCTACAGTATGTTGTGCCAGTCGTTGGGAATTGAGGGATGGTCGCGCCTGAAAGTGGTTGAACTGCGTGCCCTGAAGCGCCCGCTGGCGCAGGCGATGGCTTTTGCCTGCGTGCTGTCGATTGGCGATTTTGGCGTGGTCGCGCTATTTGGTAATGAGGATTTCCGCACCCTGCCGTTTTATTTATATCAGCAGATTGGCTCTTATCGCAGTCAGGATGGCGCAGTTACGGCGTTATTGCTGCTGATCCTGTGCTTTACGCTGTTTACCGTTATTGAGAAATTGCCGGGTCGAAATGTTAAAACTGATTGATATCACATGGCTTTATCACCATTTGCCGATGCGCTTTACGCTGTCGATCGCACGCGGTGAGCAGGTCGCGATCCTCGGGCCCAGCGGCGCCGGGAAAAGTACGCTGCTGAATCTGATCGCCGGCTTTCTCACGCCTGCCAGCGGTACCATGTTGATTAAAGGTGAAGATCACACCGCCACGCCGCCCTCACGTCGCCCTGTTTCGATGCTGTTTCAGGAAAATAACCTGTTCAGCCACCTGAGCGTGCAGCAAAACATCGGCCTGGGCCTTAACCCGGGATTGAAGCTGAACGCATCGCAGCGGGAGAAAATGCATCACATCGCCCAGCAAATGGGGATCGACTCACTGCTGGAGCGCCTCCCCGGTGAGCTTTCCGGCGGTCAGCGACAGCGCGTAGCGCTGGCGCGTTGCCTGGTGCGGGAACAACCCATTTTGCTGCTTGATGAACCGTTCTCTGCGCTCGATCCCGCCCTGCGCCAGGAGATGTTAACGCTGGTTGCCGAGGTCTGTCGCGATAAACAGCTTACGTTGCTGATGGTGTCCCACAGCGTAGAAGATGCGGCGCGAATTGCGTCCCGTTCGATTGTGGTCGCCGACGGGCGCATCGCCTGGCAGGGCAAAACGGATGAGTTATTAAGCGGTCAGGCCAGCGCCTCGACGCTCTTGGGCATCAAAGCCGAGTGATTGATTTCCCAGGCCGGATAAGCGTCAGCGCCATCCGGCAAAAGAATCGTCAGAAACCCACGACTTTACGCAGAATATCAATATACACCGGCATCAGCGGATGGCGCAGTAACGCCACCAGCGCAACCACGCCGATCCCAAGCGTCAACGGCGCCAGATACAGTAAACGGCTGCGGGGGAAATACGCGGTTAAGCGATCGACTGCCGCTTTGCCGCTACGCCACAGTCGCCAGCAAAACCAGCCCCCTACCCATAGCAACAGCGCCGTCGCCAGCAGCAACCATTTGAAATCCCCGCTCTGCATCTCAGAAGGAATATCAATTGCCGCCCCCGCCAGGATCCCCGGCAGGAAGTAGAACGGCGGCCACAGTATGCAACCAATAATATTCGGGACGATAAATTTAGCGACAGGCAGATCCAGCATGCCCGCCACCATTGGCACCAGCGGACGCGTCGGTCCCACAAAACGCCCCACCAGAATGGTAAACATGCTGTGCTGATGCAGCGCGTGCTCGGTTTTATCCAGCAACGCCTTGTTCTTTTTCATGAACGACCAACGGTGCAGCGGCTTTTTAAAGCGCCAGCCCAGCCAGAAAGAGATCCAGTCCCCTAACAGGCAACCAATGATGCCCGCAAGCCAGGCATGCCAGAAGTTCAGTTCGCCACTGCCAATCAGCGCCCCCAGTCCCGCCATCATCACGGTACCGGGCAGAATCAGGCCAACCAGCGCCAGTGACTCCAGAAAGGCCACCAGCAGTACGGCGATCAGGGAGTACAGGGCGGACTGAAGAATAAAGTGTTCCAGCAATGCTTGCATAATGTGTCCGTCAGATTTACGAAGCAGGGATTTTGATAACCCGTCTCAACTTCGTCAAGCCATCAATTGTCTGAATAGATTGCGAGTTATGACAACTTTCAGGACACATCATTCACTTTTTATTCACATCCGGCGCGAAACTCGCTCGGACTGGCACCGGTACATTTTTTGAAAACGCGAGAAAAATAGAGCTGATCGTCAAAGCCAACATTGCGCCCCACCGTAGCAATGGGCATACGAGTGGTACTCAGCAATAGCTTGGCCTGGCTGATACGCTGATCCTCGCGCCAGCTTAATACGCTGATACCCAACTGTTGACGGAACAGATGCGACAAACGGGAAGGCGACAGGCAGACGTGCTGTGCGACGCTGGCAATATCAAAATTACTGTCCGCCAGGTGATCGCTGATGTACTGGCAGGCGTCGCGCACGCGGTTGTCCATGGGGGGATGCAGCGATTCATTAATGGCTTCCATACGGCGGAGCAATAACTGTTCCAGTAAATTAATCGCCAGCAGTTCGGAATAGCGACCTTCTCCCTGCCCGGCGTTGATTATCTGCCCAAACAGTTCGTTAAAATGCGGCTGATGTGCTTCATCCGGACGAAAGAATCCAGTCTGGGCAAAAATGGCCGGCCAGGTCAGCCACTCCTGCCAGTAGGCGCGTGGGCGAAAGTAAACCCACTGGTGATACCACTCACTGGCATCAGGATGGCGTCCGTAGTGGTGAATTTCTCCGGGTGGAAACAGCAAAATATCGCCAGGCCGACAGACAAATTGTTTGCCCTGATTATTGATAACCCCTTCGCCACGGATAGTGAGATTGAGGATATAGCCCTTCATACCCAGCGGCCTGTCGATAAAAAAATCCAGGTATCCGTTCGCCTCGATGGGGGTTAATCCGGCCACCAAATGCGCGTTAAACGAATAGCCTGGCAGCAGGGGATCGTTTTGCGTTTCAGCCATAATTTCAATACTCCCTATGTTCTGCTAAGAAACAATTTGTCCATATTACGCCAGACATCATTGCCGTCGCCCCTGCGGGCCGCTGTGTTTGCGGTAATGGACCATCAACCCCGCTTGTGAAAAGCACTTTGTAAAAAATATGTACTGTGCCAACGTTAAAATCGGCTAACAAAAGTGTCTATAACTACGGCAGAAATGTCCACATTGATTATTTGCACGGCGTCACACTTTGTGATGCCACAGCATTTTAGTCCATAAGATTAGCGAATCCTGCCTGACGGTTTTTATCCCTACTAACTACTGTTTATCCATACCCGTATTTTTGGATGGAGTAAGACGATGGCGATTGCAATTGGCCTCGATTTTGGCAGTGATTCAGTACGCGCTTTGGCAGTGGAATGTGCCACCGGTGAAGAAATCGCCACCAGCGTAGAGTGGTATCCACGTTGGCAGGAAGGACAGTATTGCGATGGCCCAAACAACCAGTTTCGCCATCATCCACGCGACTACATTGAATCAATGGAAGCGGCGCTGAAAACCGTGCTGGCCGAACTGAGCGTTAAACAGCGTGCGGAAGTGGTCGGGATTGGCGTTGACAGCACCGGTTCAACCCCGGCCCCCATCGATGCCGACGGCAACGTACTGGCGTTGCGTCCGGAGTTCGCTGAAAACCCAAATGCAATGTTTGTCCTGTGGAAAGATCACACCTCAGTAGAAGAAGCTGAAGAAATTACCCGTCTGTGCCACACACCGGGCAAGATCGATTACTCCCGCTATATCGGCGGTATTTATTCCAGCGAATGGTTCTGGGCCAAAATCCTGCATGTGACCCGTCAGGACCACGCGGTTGCCGAGGCCGCGGTTTCGTGGATTGAACTGTGCGACTGGGTTCCGGCCCTGCTCTCTAATACCGTACGTCCACAGGATATTCGTCGCGGTCGCTGCAGCGCCGGGCATAAATCCCTGTGGCATGAAAGCTGGGGTGGTCTACCGCCAGCCAGTTTCTTTGACGAACTCGACCCCATCCTCAACCGCCATCTGCAATACCCGATGTTTACCGATACCTTCACAGCCGACCTGCCGGTTGGCACCCTGTGCGCCGAGTGGGCGCAGCGTCTGGGGCTACCGGAAAGCGTGGTGATTGCAGGCGGCGCTTTTGACTGCCACATGGGCGCGGTCGGCGCGGGCGCACAGCCCAATACGCTGGTGAAAGTCATTGGCACGTCGACCTGCGACATTCTGATTGCTGACAAACACAGCGTCGGCGAGCGCGCGGTGAAAGGCATTTGCGGCCAGGTTGATGGCAGCGTGGTGCCGCATTTTATTGGCCTCGAGGCAGGCCAGTCCGCGTTCGGCGATATCTATGCCTGGTTTAGCCGTGTGCTGAGCTGGCCGCTGGAGCAGCTTGCCGCGCAGCACCCGGAGCTGAAGACCCAGATTAAAGCCAGCCAAAAACAGCTGCTACCAGCGCTAACCGAAGCCTGGGCGAGAAATCCGTCGCTGGATCACCTGCCGGTGGTGCTCGACTGGTTCAACGGTCGCCGTACGCCCAATGCCAACCAGCGTCTGAAAGGAGTGATTACCGATCTGAATCTGGCAACCGACGCGCCAGCGCTATTCGGCGGTCTGATTGCCGCCACCGCCTTTGGTGCACGCGCCATCATGGAATGCTTCACCGAACAAGGCATTGCGGTTAACAACGTAATGGCGCTAGGCGGCATCGCCCGTAAAAACCCGGTCATCATGCAGGCCTGTTGTGACGTGCTCAACCGTCCGCTACAGATTGTCGCTTCAGACCAGTGCTGCGCACTCGGTGCGGCTATCTTTGCCGCCGTTGCCGCGAAAGTACACACCGATATCCCAGCCGCTCAGCAACAGATGGCAAGCGCCGTGGAAAACACGCTGCAACCTCGACCAGAGCAGGCTCAACGTTTTGAACAGCTTTACCGCCGCTACCAGCAGTGGGCGGTTAGCGCTGAACAACAATATCTTCCGACTGCCGCTCCGGCGCAACAAACCCCGGTAGACCAGGCAACCCTGACACATTAAGGACACGACAATGACGATTTTTGATAACTATGAAGTGTGGTTTGTGATTGGTAGCCAGCATCTGTATGGCCCTGAAACCCTGCGTCAGGTAACCCAACATGCCGAGCACGTCGTTAACGCGCTGAATACTGAAGCTAAACTGCCCTGCAAACTGGTTTTAAAACCGCTTGGTACTTCACCTGACGAGATTACCGCTATTTGTCGTGACGCTAACTACGACGATCGCTGCGCAGGTCTGGTGGTCTGGCTGCACACTTTCTCTCCGGCCAAAATGTGGATTAACGGTCTGACTATCCTCAACAAGCCGCTGATGCAATTCCATACCCAGTTCAACGCCGCCCTGCCGTGGGACAGCATTGATATGGACTTTATGAACCTGAACCAGACCGCGCACGGCGGCCGTGAATTCGGCTTCATCGGCGCACGTATGCGTCAGCAGCACGCCGTGGTCACCGGTCACTGGCAGGACAAACAAGCGCACGAACGCATCGGCTCCTGGATGCGCCAGGCCGTGTCCAAACAGGATACCCGCCATCTGAAAGTCTGCCGTTTTGGCGACAACATGCGTGAAGTCGCGGTCACCGATGGCGATAAAGTCGCTGCGCAGATCAAATTCGGCTTCTCGGTAAATACCTGGGCCGTAGGCGATCTGGTGCAGGTAGTGAACTCCATTAGCGACGGCGAAATCAACGCGCTAATCGATGAGTATGAAAGCACCTACACCATGACGGCGGCAACGCAAGTCCACGGTGAGAAACGTCAAAACGTACTGGAAGCGGCCCGTATTGAACTGGGGATGAAGCGCTTCCTGGAACAGGGCGGATTCCACGCCTTTACCACGACATTTGAAGATTTACACGGCCTGAAACAGCTCCCGGGTCTGGCCGTACAGCGTCTGATGCAGCAAGGCTACGGCTTTGCGGGCGAAGGCGACTGGAAAACCGCCGCTCTGCTTCGCATCATGAAGGTGATGTCAACCGGTCTGCAGGGCGGCACCTCATTTATGGAGGATTACACCTACCACTTCGAGAAAGGCAACGATCTGGTGCTCGGCTCGCACATGCTGGAAGTGTGCCCGTCTATCGCGGTGGAAGATAAACCGATCCTCGACGTTCAGCATCTCGGCATTGGTGGTAAAGACGATCCCGCTCGTCTGATCTTCAACACCAAAACTGGCCCGGCAGTCGTTGCCAGCCTGATCGATCTTGGCGATCGCTATCGCCTGTTGGTTAACTGCATCGACACGGTTCAAACACCGCACTCCCTGCCGAAACTGCCGGTGGCTAACGCATTGTGGAAAGCCCAGCCTGATCTGCCAACCGCCTCTGAAGCTTGGATCCTGGCCGGTGGCGCGCACCACACCGTCTTCAGCCACGCGCTGGATCTAAACGATATGCGCCAGTTCGCTGAAATGCACGATATCGAGATCGCCGTGATCGACAACGATACCCGCCTGCCGGCCTTTAAGGACGCGCTGCGCTGGAACGACGTCTATTACGGTTTTAAACGTTAATTATGTTGTTGCCGGATGGCTCTGCGTTTGCCCGCCATCCGGCACAGAGGAATCAACATGTTAGAAGATCTCAAACGTCAGGTGCTGGAAGCCAATCTGGCGTTGCCTAAGCACCACCTGGTTACCTTGACCTGGGGGAACGTGAGTGCCGTCGACCGCGAGCGCGGCGTGTTTGTGATTAAACCATCCGGGGTCGATTACAGCGTTATGACCGCAGAAGATATGGTCGTAGTCAGTATCGCCACCGGTGAGGTTATAGAAGGTACGAAGAAACCCTCCTCCGATACCCCAACGCACCGTCTGCTGTATCAGGCATTCCCGACCATTGGTGGCATTGTTCATACCCATTCGCGTCATGCGACCATCTGGGCGCAGGCGGGCCAGTCGATTCCAGCCACGGGTACCACTCATGCGGACTATTTCTACGGATCGATTCCCTGCACACGGAAAATGACCGAGGAAGAAATCAACGGCGAATATGAGTGGGAAACCGGTAACGTGATCGTTGAAACCTTTGAGAAACAAGGCATTGACGCTTCGCAGATGCCTGGCGTGCTGGTGCACTCTCACGGTCCGTTTGCCTGGGGAAAAAACGCCGAAGATGCGGTACACAACGCCATCGTGCTGGAAGAAGTCGCCTACATGGGGATCTTCTGTCGCCAGCTCGCGCCGCAATTGCCGGATATGCAGCAAACCCTGTTAGATAAACACTACCTGCGTAAACACGGCGCAAAAGCCTACTACGGCCAGTGAAAACAATCTGAGCGCGCCCGAAATCTCGGTGGCGCGCTCTCTGGTTATTCCTTTATATATTCCGCAAACGCACTTCGATACACACAGTTATTAGCACAAACGTATTTAATCACGTTGTCATAATGTCCCTGCGCCTCTTCACCATCCAGTGAATGAAAGAAAATGTAATCTGTAATCGTTGACTGCCAGCGCTGTCCATTCAACAGATAATTAATCACAGTATCACGATGACCATTTATTCTGTCATGCCCTTGCCAGTGAAAGAAAGCATTCCCACGTTCAATAACCTCAGTACGCCAAATTTGACCTGACCACGTTCTATACTCAATATATTGACTTACTGATTTAATTGTAGGGTTAGATAACTGAGTATTAACAAATAAATAGTGGTCATATCCTACCTGTAACGCCTGAGTATAAATATCCATAATAGGCCTCCATAACACTACGCACCCAAGCTATTGATATAAAACACCCGAGCTATCTGATGAATAAAATTATATTCAGCGATAAAAATCAAATTATACAGAGAGATATTCCCGACGAAATCGAACCGAAAATCCGTTTTTATCCAGACAATAGCAAGCCATAAAAATATATTATATTCAACCTGGTAACCCGAGTGTTTGATTAAAATAGTTACACTAACCATGAATAAAAACAAATAAAAAAAATAACCATTTTTCCTGAACCGAGGGATGAGTAACAAAACCGTACGAGCACGATTCCGAAAATGACATAAAAATCCTGAAACGGACTTCCAATTTATGAAACAAATATAATTACAAAAGAATAATAGATACAAATAGCCATGACAGGCCAATAAAATAATTCAAGGAAGAGTTTTCAATTAAGGCATTCATTTATTAAATACCAAACTCTATCCTGTAACACTTTTACTGCGGAGGGCATTTTACTGTTACTGTCACAATAACTGCCCGCAGCTCTCATTTTTAACTGTACAAAATAACAGTACAATCGTGTAAACCAGGCTATAATAATGCCTGGTTTTTTAATGGGTACGCAGCGTGGCGCAGGCAGGCTTTATTTTAACCCGGCACTGGCGGGACACCCCGCAGGGAACTGAGGTCACATTCTGGCTGGCTACGGACGACGGGCCGCTACAGGTCACGCTCGCGCCTCAGGAGTCGGTCGCGTTTATTCCTGTCAGTCAGGTTCCTCGCGTAGCGTCATTATTACGCAATGAAAACGGCTATCGTCTGACGCCGCTGCAATTGCAAGACTTCCACCGCCAGCCTGTTTCCGGCCTGTATTGCCGCTCACATCGCCAGCTTATGCGGCTTGAAAAGCTGCTGCGTGAAAACGCAATTACCGTCTACGAGGCCGACGTGCGTCCGCCGGAACGGTATCTGATGGAGCGTTTTATCACCTCACCTGTGTGGGTTGAAGGCGACAGACATAACGGTACGCTGGTTAATGCCCGGTTGAAGCCGAACCCTGACTATCGACCGCCGCTGAAATGGGTCTCGCTGGATATCGAAACCACGCGCCACGGCGAACTCTACTGTATCGGCCTTGAAGGCTGTGGGCAGCGTATTGTCTACATGCTCGGCCCGGCAAACGGCGATGCCTCAGCGCTGGATTTTGAACTTGAATATGTCGCAAGCCGCCCGCAGTTACTGGAAAAGCTCAACGACTGGATTGCCCGTCACGATCCTGATGTGGTAATCGGCTGGAACGTCGTGCAATTCGATTTACGCGTCCTGCAAAAGCATGCTGAACGTTACCGCATTCCCCTGCGTTTTGGCCGTGACAATAGCGAGCTGGAGTGGCGCGAACATGGCTTCAAAAACGGCGTATTCTTCGCGCAGGCTAAAGGTCGCCTGATTATCGACGGCATTGAGGCGCTTAAATCCGCATTCTGGAATTTCTCATCCTTTTCACTGGAAACGGTGTCACAGGAGCTGCTGGGCGAAGGGAAGTCGATAGATAATCCCTGGGACAGGATGGACGAAATAGATCGCCGGTTTGCCCAGGATAAGCCCGCACTCGCCACCTACAATCTCAAAGACTGTGAGCTGGTCACGCGTATTTTTCATAAAACCGAGATCATGCCATTTTTGCTGGAACGATCGACGGTAAACGGCCTGCCGGTCGACCGGCACGGCGGTTCCGTTGCCGCCTTCGGCCATCTCTACCTACCGCGAATGCACCGGGCGGGCTATGTGGCACCGAATATGGGGGAAGTTCCCGCGCACGCCAGCCCCGGTGGCTACGTGATGGACTCGCGCCCGGGTTTGTACGACTCCGTGCTGGTGCTGGATTACAAAAGCCTGTACCCGTCAATTATTCGTACTTTTTTGATCGATCCAGTGGGACTTATCGAAGGGATGGCACAGCCGGATCGGGAACACAGTACCGAGGGGTTCCTTGACGCCTGGTTCTCACGCGAAAAGCACTGTCTGCCGGAAATCGTTACCCAGATCTGGCATGGGCGTGATGAAGCCAAACGCCGCGGCAATAAGCCGCTCTCACAGGCGCTGAAAATCATCATGAACGCGTTTTACGGCGTGCTTGGCACCACCGCCTGCCGCTTTTTCGACCCGAGGCTGGCTTCGTCTATCACCATGCGCGGTCACGCGATCATGCGTCAGACCAAAGCGCTGATTGAGGCTCAGGGTTACGACGTCATCTATGGCGACACCGACTCCACCTTTGTCTGGCTTAAAAAGGCGCACTCGGAAGACGATGCGGCCCGGATTGGTCGGGAGCTGGTGAGCTATGTCAACAACTGGTGGGCGCAATCGCTGCAGCAGCAAAACCTGACCAGCGCGCTGGAGCTGGAATTTGAAACCCACTTTTGTCGCTTTCTGATGCCGACCATTCGCGGTGCAGATACCGGCAGCAAAAAACGCTACGCCGGAATGATTCAGTCAGGTGCTGAGCAACGCATGGTATTTAAAGGTCTGGAAACGGTACGCACCGACTGGACGCCGCTGGCCCAGCAGTTTCAGCAGGAGCTGTACCTGCGAATTTTTCGTAACGAGCCTTATCAAGAGTTTGTTCGCGAGACTATCGACCGTCTGATGGCGGGTGAACTGGATGAACACCTGGTGTACCGCAAACGCCTGCGCCGCCCGTTGAGCGAATACCAGCGGAATGTTCCGCCGCACGTTCGCGCCGCGCGGCTCGCCGATGAGCAGAATGTCAAACCGGGGCGTCCACAGCAGTATCAGAATCGTGGCACGATTAAATATGTCTGGACGATAAATGGACCTGAACCTGTTGATTATCAGCAATCTGCACTTGATTACGAGCATTATCTGACCCGCCAGATCCAGCCGGTTGCCGAGGGAATTCTTCCCTTTATTGACGATAATTTTGCTACACTACTCACAGGACAACTGGGGTTATTTTGACGCGTGACGAAACCGCCGCCATCCAGTACCATAGCGCCCTTTCCATTCCTGGACCCATTTAACACCCCTACCACTGATTTATTAGCCTGGTAGCGGGGTCGTATGCTCTCAATAACGGGGACTAGCCCGGAAAATGACGAGTATTGCCTGCAATTAAAGATATAGAGCCGAACATATATGCCTTTTACACTTGGTCAACGCTGGATCAGCGATACAGAAAGCGAATTGGGACTTGGTACTGTTGTCGCCATGGATGCGCGAACCGTCACTTTACTTTTCTCATCGACGGGTGAAAACCGTCTGTATGCGCGCAGTGATTCCCCCGTGACCCGCGTGATGTTCAACCCTGGCGACACGATAACGAGCCATGAAGGCTGGCAACTGCATGTCGATGAAGTAAAAGAAGAAAACGGCCTGCTTGCCTATATCGGAACCCGCCTTGATACCGAAGAAACCGGTGTAACGCTGCGTGAAGTGCTGCTCGACAGCAAACTGGTTTTCAGTAAACCCCAGGATCGCCTGTTTGCCGGCCAGATTGATCGTATGGACCGCTTTGCGCTGCGCTATCGCGCACGTAAATTTCAGAGCGAGCAGTACCGTATGCCGTGGAGTGGCTTGCGTGGTCAACGTACCAGCCTGATCCCCCACCAGCTCAACATTGCCCATGATGTCGGCCGTCGTCATGCCCCTCGCGTGTTGCTGGCAGACGAAGTGGGTTTAGGTAAAACCATTGAAGCAGGGATGATCCTGCATCAACAGCTGCTGTCAGGCGCCGCGGAGCGCGTGCTGATCATCGTCCCGGAGACGTTACAACACCAGTGGCTGGTCGAAATGCTGCGTCGTTTCAACCTGCGCTTTGCGCTGTTTGATGATGAGCGTTATGCCGAAGCGCAGCACGATGCCTACAACCCGTTTGAAACCGAACAGTTGGTTATCTGTTCGCTGGACTTTGCCCGTCGCAGTAAACAGCGTCTGGAGCACCTGTGTGATGCCGAATGGGATCTGCTGATTGTCGATGAAGCCCATCACCTGGTGTGGAGCGAAGACGCGCCCAGCCGTGAATATATGGCCGTTGAACAGCTGGCAGAGCGCGTACCAGGCATCCTGCTGCTGACCGCAACGCCGGAACAGCTGGGCCTGGAAAGCCACTTTGCGCGCCTGCGCCTACTGGATCCAAGCCGCTTCCACGATTTCGCCCAGTTTGTTGAAGAACAGAAAAATTACCGTCCGGTCGCCGACGCCGTCGCCATGTTACTGGCTGGCAACAAGCTGAGTAACAATGAGCTGAACATGTTAGGTGACATGATTGGCGAACAGGACATTGAGCCGTTACTGCAGGCGGCAAACAGCGACAGCGAAGACGCCCAGAGCGCGCGTCAGGAGCTGGTTTCGATGCTGATGGACCGCCACGGCACCAGCCGCGTGCTGTTCCGAAATACCCGTAACGGTGTGAAAGGCTTCCCGAAACGCGAGCTGCATACCATCAAATTGCCGTTGCCAACCCAATACCAGACGGCCATTAAAGTCTCCGGCATTATGGGCGCGCGTAAGAGTGCGGAAGACCGCGCGCGCGACATGCTCTACCCGGAGCAGATTTATCAGGAATTCGAAGGCGACACCGGCACCTGGTGGAACTTTGACCCGCGCGTGGAATGGCTGATGGGCTACCTGACCAGCCACCGCTCGCAAAAAGTTCTGGTCATCTGCGCGAAAGCCACCACTGCGCTTCAGCTGGAGCAGGTTCTGCGCGAGCGCGAAGGTATCCGCGCCGCCGTGTTCCATGAAGGGATGTCGATCATTGAACGTGACCGCGCTGCGGCCTGGTTTAGCGAAGAAGATAGCGGCGCCCAGGTGATGCTGTGCTCTGAAATCGGCTCCGAAGGACGTAACTTCCAGTTCGCCAGCCATCTGGTGATGTTTGATCTGCCGTTCAATCCGGACCTGCTGGAACAGCGTATTGGCCGTCTGGACCGTATTGGTCAGGTGCATGATATCCAGATCCACGTTCCATACCTGGAAAAAACCGCGCAATCCGTGCTGGTGCGTTGGTACCACGAAGGTCTGGATGCGTTCGAACACACTTGCCCGACCGGACGTACCATCTATGACACGGTATATAACAATCTGATCGGCTACCTGGCTGAGCCAGAAAACACCGATGGCTTTGACGATCTGATCAAAACCTGTCGCGAACAGCATGACGCGCTGAAAGCACAGCTGGAGCAAGGTCGCGATCGCCTGCTGGAGATCCACTCTAACGGCGGCGAAAAAGCGCTGGCGCTGGCTGAGAGTATTGAAGAACAGGACGACGATACCAGCCTGATCGCCTTCGCCATGAACCTGTTTGATATCGTTGGTATTAATCAGGATGACCGTGGCGACAATTTGATCGTACTGACACCGTCCGATCATATGCTGGTGCCGGATTTCCCTGGGCTGCCGGAAGATGGCTGTACCATTACGTTTGAGCGTGATGTTGCCCTGTCGCGTGAAGACGCGCAGTTTATTACCTGGGAGCATCCGCTGATCCGTAATGGTCTGGATCTGATCCTCTCCGGCGACACCGGAAGCAGCACCATTTCTTTGCTGAAAAACAAAGCATTACCAGTCGGTACACTGCTGGTTGAACTGGTCTACGTCGTTGAAGCGCAAGCGCCAAAACAGCTGCAGTTAAACCGCTTCCTGCCGCCAACCCCGGTACGCATGCTGCTGGACAAAAACGGCAACAACCTTGCCGCGCAGGTTGAATTCGAAACCTTTAACCGTCAGCTCAGCGCCGTTAACCGCCACACCGGCAGTAAACTGGTCAACGCCGTACAGCAGGATGTGCATGCCATTCTGCAACTCGGTGAAGCGCAGGTAGAAAAATCGGCCCGCGCGCTGATCGACGCGGCGCGCAAAGAAGCGGACGAGAAGCTGACGGCTGAACTCTCCCGTCTGGAAGCGCTGCGTGCCGTTAACCCGAACATCCGTGATGACGAACTCAGCGCCATTGAAAGCAATCGTCAGCAGGTGATGGAAAGCCTGGATCAGGCGGGATGGCGTCTGGATGCCCTGCGCCTGATTGTCGTGACGCATCAGTAACGGAGCCTGACATGGGGATGGAAAACTATAATCCGCCGCAGGAACCCTGGCTGGTTATCCTGTATCAGGATGAGCACATTATGGTGGTCAACAAGCCGAGCGGCTTGTTGTCCGTGCCGGGTCGTCTGGATGAACACAAAGACAGCGTGATGACGCGTATTCAGCGCGATTATCCGCAGGCTGAATCCGTACATCGTCTGGATATGGCAACCAGCGGCGTGATTGTAGTAGCGCTAACTAAAGCGGCAGAGCGCGAGCTAAAGCGCCAGTTTCGCGAACGCGAGCCGAAGAAACAGTATGTCGCACGCGTCTGGGGACATCCCGCTCCGGCCGAGGGGCTGGTTGATTTACCGCTGATTTGCGACTGGCCGAATCGGCCAAAGCAGAAAGTGTGTTATAAGACCGGAAAATCGGCGCAGACCGAGTATGAAGTGGTGGAGTTCGCGGAAGATAACACCGCCCGGGTCGTGCTCAAACCCATTACCGGACGCTCCCACCAGTTGCGTGTGCATATGCTGGCATTAGGGCATCCGATTCTGGGCGACCGCTTCTACGCCCCGCCACAGGCCCTGGCGTTAGCGCCGCGCCTGCTGCTGCACGCAGAGATGTTAACTATCACGCATCCCGAATACGGCAACAGTATGACGTTTAAAGTTCCGGCAGATTTTTAAACGCAGGCCCCATTTAGGCCGGGTGCTTCGCTTGCCCGGCCTACATTCATTAACGTAGGCCGGATAAGGCGCTAGCTGCCATCCGGCATAACGATTATTTAAAGCCTTTCTGTTCTTTAATTAGCTCGTAAGCTTTTTGAATTTCCTGCGCTTTTTGCTTCGCCATTTCCATCATTTCTGGCGGCAGGCCTTTCGCCACCAGTTTGTCCGGATG
Source organism: Citrobacter sp. 506 (assembly GCF_050434985.1). NCBI lineage: Bacteria > Pseudomonadati > Pseudomonadota > Gammaproteobacteria > Enterobacterales > Enterobacteriaceae > Citrobacter > Citrobacter sp. 506. The sequence continues at coordinate 389,631 of NZ_JBNDJN010000003.1, read as the reverse complement.
GTGCTCGCTCATCAGCTTACGGTATGCGCGCTTAATGGTGGTCGCATCATCGGTCGCTTTCACACCCAGCACATTGCAGGCGTCTTCCAGCGTCGGACCGCGTTGCGCCTGCTGCCAGCCACCGCCGCCGGACTGCTGCTGATATCCGCCGCCAAACTGGGCGCCGCCCTGCATCATGCGCAGAAACTGATCAAATTGGGTACGTGAGATCCCCAACTCTTCAGCAATCACATACAGCACTTCACGCTCGTTCGGATGCAACGACCCATCGGCAAAAGCTGCCTGGATCTGAATCTCCAGAAACATGCGGATCAGATCGAAGCGACCAAAACAGACGCTGCGAAACTGACGCATTTTTTCACGTAATGGGTAATTGTCCGATTTTCCCACCCGGAAGGCATGTTGCGCGGCGGTACGCGAGTCGCCGTGCAAATTCATTCGATCCATCAATTGACTGGCGATATGGATATCGGCTTCCGTGACGCGACCTTTGGATTTGGTCAGATGCCCCATCACCTCAAAAGTGGTGGCAAAAAACAGCGCCTGGCGTTCACGCTGGTTGGCAAACCACGCCATTTTGCGCATGCGGGCTTTGTCGAACATGTGGCCAATTAACAGGCCCAGAACCACACCCCAGAAGCCGCCGCCCATCATTAAGGCCACGGCGACACCAATTATCTTTCCCCAATACTGCATAGACTCCCCAAATCTTTCTGCTCTCAGCCAGGATATGTCCCACAATATAAGGTGCTTTTACCGATTTACGGCTGCGGTCAATTGTGGGACATCGCCTATAATTTGCATTATCATACCTGTCATTCTATGCCGTGCCTAACACCACAAACGCTATACCCGTTGGATTTCGAGTTGCAACAAGGCGGCAACGCAGTGACCAATTCATCTGGAACGAAGATGCAGCTTGAAAGGTGGCGGGATAAAATGGGCAGGATTAATACTAGCGAAGTGAAGATGAGATAAGTTAGGCTGTGACCGTTTGTCACGCGCGACGCTACTGATGATGGAACAATAAATACAACGTATGAAAAAACGTATTCCCACTCTTCTGGCCACCATGATTGCCAGCGCCCTCTATAGCCATCAGGGTCTGGCAGCCGATCTCGCCTCACAGTGTATGCTGGGCGTGCCAAGCTATGACCGTCCTCTGGTACAGGGCGAGACTAATGAATTACCCGTCACCATCACTGCTGACAACGCGAAAGGGAATTACCCGGATGACGCGGTGTTTACCGGCAATGTGGACATCGCACAGGGTAACAGCCGCCTGCAGGCCGACGAAGTGCAGCTTCATCAGAAGCAGGCAGAAGGCCAGCCGGAGCCAGTTCGTACCGTCGATGCGCTGGGCAATGTCCATTATGATGACAATCAGGTTATTCTGAAGGGGCCGAAGGGCTGGTCTAATCTGAATACCAAAGATACCAACATCTGGGAAGGTGATTATCAGATGGTAGGTCGTCAGGGGCGCGGAAAAGCCGATCTGATGAAGCAGCGTGGGGAAAACCGCTATACCATTCTGGAAAACGGTAGCTTCACCTCTTGTCTGCCAGGTTCCAATACCTGGAGCGTCGTCGGTAGCGAAGTCATTCACGACCGTGAAGAACAGGTCGCAGAGATCTGGAACGCCCGTTTTAAACTGGGTCCGGTTCCGGTCTTTTACAGTCCTTATTTACAGTTACCCGTCGGCGATAAGCGTCGCTCTGGTTTCCTGATCCCGAACGCAAAATACTCTACCAATAACTATTTTGAGTTCTATCTCCCGTATTATTGGAACATTGCGCCCAATATGGACGCCACCATCACGCCGCATTATATGCACCGTCGTGGCGGTATCATGTGGGAGAACGAATTCCGCTACCTCACCCAGGCGGGTGCAGGTCTGATGGAGTTCGACTATCTGAATTCCGATAAAGTGTACGAGGATGAACATCCGAAGGATGACAATTCCCGCCGCTGGCTGTTCTACTGGCAACACTCTGGTGTGATGGATCAGGTGTGGCGTTTCAACGTTGACTACACCAAGGTCAGCGATTCCAGCTACTTTAACGATTTTGATAATAAATACGGTTCCAGTACTGACGGCTACGCCACGCAAAAATTCAGCGTCGGCTATGCGGTACAAAACTTTGATGCGACGGTTTCGACCAAGCAGTTCCAGGTCTTTGACGATCAGAACAAAAGTAGTTATTCCGCCGAACCGCAGTTAGACGTTAACTTTTACCAGAATGACGTCGGTCCGTTTGATACCCGTATCTATGGTCAGGCAGTTCATTTTGTGAACACCACGGATAATATGCCGGAAGCGACGCGTGTTCACCTTGAACCAACAATTAATCTGCCGTTGTCGAATAACTGGGGAAGTATCAATACCGAAGCGAAACTGCTGGCAACGCACTATCAGCAGACTAACCTGGATTGGTACAACAGCAACCCGAGTAACGTTAACAAGCTCGATGATTCCGCCAACCGCGTCATGCCGCAGTTTAAAGTTGACGGCAAGATGATCTTCGAGCGCGATATGAACATGTTAGCGCCGGGCTATACCCAAACGCTGGAGCCCCGTGCGCAGTACCTGTATGTACCGTATCGCAACCAAAGTCATATCTATAACTATGACTCGTCCCTGCTGCAATCTGACTACAGCGGCCTGTTCCGTGATCGTACCTATGGCGGTCTGGACCGCATCGCGTCTGCCAACCAGGTAACGACCGGGGTCACATCTCGCGTTTATGATGACGCGGCCGTTGAACGTTTTAATATTTCTGTGGGTCAAATCTACTATTTCACCGAGTCTCGCACCGGCGATGACCATATCGAATGGGAGAATGACGACAAAACGGGCTCATTGGTATGGGCAGGTGACACCTACTGGCGCATCTCCGAACGCTGGGGTTTACGCAGTGGGATCCAGTACGATACCCGTCTGGACAGCATCGCAACCAGCAACAGCAGCATCGAATATCGTCGCGACGAAAACCGTATGCTGCAATTGAACTACCGTTATGCCAGCCCGGAGTATATTCAGGCTGCAGTGCCTTCCCGTGATGTGACTAAACCACAATATGAAAACGGGATTTCACAGGTGGGTGCGGTAGCAAGCTTCCCGATCGCTGACCGCTGGTCGATTGTCGGGGCTTACTACTTTGATACCAACGTGAACAAAGAAGCGGATTCCATGCTGGGTCTGCAGTACAACTCCTGCTGTTACGCCATTCGCTTCGGCTACGAACGTAAGCTGAACGGCTGGGATGACACTCAGAAACATGCAGTTTATGACAACACGATCGGCTTTAATATCGAACTACGCGGCCTGAGTTCTAACTACGGTCTCGGCACCAACCAAATGTTGCGTTCTAACATTTTGCCGTATCAAAGCTCTTTATGATCTGATTGATTTACAACGTAATCCGCTTTGCGGTTAATTGAAATGGAAAAAGTATGAAGAACTGGAAAACGCTGCTTCTCGGTATCGCCATGATCGCGAATACCAGTTTCGCTGCCCCACAGGTAGTCGATAAAGTCGCAGCCGTCGTCAATAACGGCGTCGTTCTGGAAAGCGACGTCGATGGCTTAATGCAGTCAGTAAAACTTAATGCGGGTCAGGCTGGTCAACAGTTACCGGACGACGCCACGCTGCGTCATCAGATCCTGGAACGTTTGATCATGGATCAAATCCTCCTGCAGATGGGTCAGAAGATGGGTGTTAAAATCTCTGACGAGCAACTGGATCAGGCGATTGCCAACATCGCCAAGCAAAACAACATGACGCTGGATCAGATGCGCAGCCGTCTGGCACAGGATGGCTTAAGCTATTCGACCTATCGTAACCAAATCCGCAAAGAGATGACCATCTCTGAAGTGCGTAACAGCGAAGTTCGCCGTCGCGTTACTATCCTGCCTCAGGAAGTGGATGCTCTGGCGCAGCAGGTCGGCAACCAAAACGATGCCAGCACCGAGCTGAACCTGAGCCACATCTTGATCCCATTACCGGAAAACCCAACTTCTGACCAGGTTAACGCGGCTGAAAGTCAGGCGCGCTCTGTTGTTGATGAAGCGCGTAACGGTAGCGATTTCGGCAAACTGGCTATCACCTATTCCGCTGACCAGCAGGCGCTGAAAGGCGGCCAGATGGGTTGGGGACGTATTCAGGAGCTGCCGGGCATCTTTGCCCAGGCGCTAAGCACCGCGAAAAAAGGCGATATCATTGGCCCAATTCGTTCTGGTGTCGGCTTCCACATCCTGAAAGTTAACGATATGCGTGGTCAAAGCCAGAGCATCTCCGTGACTGAAGTTCATGCCCGCCATATTCTGCTCAAGCCATCGCCGATCATGACCGATCAACAGGCGCGTCTGAAGCTGGAACAAATCGCAGCTGATATTAAGAGCGGTAAAACAACCTTCGCGGCAGCGGCTAAAGAGTTTTCTCAGGATCCGGGTTCTGCCAACCAGGGCGGCGATCTGGGCTGGGCTGCAGCGGATATTTTCGATCCCGCCTTCCGCGATGCGCTGACCAAACTTCACAAAGGCCAGATGAGTACCCCGGTGCACTCCTCTTTCGGGTGGCATCTGATCGAGCTGCTGGACACGCGTAACGTTGATAAAACTGACGCGGCGCAGAAAGACAGAGCTTATCGTATGCTGATGAACCGTAAATTCTCGGAAGAAGCTGCGACCTGGATGCAGGAACAGCGCGCCAGCGCCTACGTTAAAGTTCTGAGCAACTAATGACTCGTATTCAACGCGTTGTGATCACTCCCGGCGAACCCGCCGGGATTGGCCCGGACCTGGTGGTTCAGCTCGCCCAGCGTGAGTGGCCTGTAGAACTCGTTGTCTGTGCGGATGCCGCACTCCTCAGTGACCGGGCAGCAATGCTCGGTTTACCGCTTTCACTCCTCCCATACTCTCCAGATACCCCAGCCAGACCGCAATCAGCAGGTACGTTGACGCTGTTGCCGATTGCTCTGCGGGCGCCTGTTATCGCGGGTCAGTTGGCGGTAGAGAACGGACAATATGTGGTGGATACGCTGGCTCGCTCCTGCGATGGTTGTCTGCAAGGTGAGTTTGCGGCGCTGATTACCGGTCCGGTACACAAGGGCGTAATCAATGACGCAGGCGTCCCGTTTACCGGACATACCGAGTTTTTTGAAGAGCGCTCACAGGCGAAGAAAGTCGTCATGATGCTGGCGACTGAAGCGCTGCGCGTTGCCCTGGCAACCACTCATTTGCCGCTCAGAGCCGTTGCCGACGCCATTACGCCTGCTCTGCTTAAAGAAGTGATCGGTATTTTGCATCATGATTTGCGCACCAAGTTTGGCATTGCCGATCCGCATATTTTGGTGTGCGGTCTTAACCCGCATGCCGGTGAAGGTGGTCATATGGGAACGGAAGAGATAGAAACCCTCATTCCGGTCCTTGATGAACTGCGTGCGCAGGGGATGAAATTAAACGGCCCGCTGCCCGCAGATACGCTGTTTCAGCCCAAATATCTCGACCACGCGGATGCCGTGCTGGCAATGTACCACGATCAGGGTCTCCCCGTGCTAAAATACCAGGGATTTGGTCGCGGTGTGAATATCACGCTGGGCCTGCCCTTTATTCGCACATCCGTCGATCACGGCACCGCGCTTGAACTTGCGGGTCGTGGGCAAGCAGATGTCGGCAGTTTTATTACGGCGCTTAATCTCGCCATCAAAATGATTGTTAATACCAATGAATAATCGAGTCCATCAGGGCCACTTAGCCCGTAAACGTTTCGGGCAAAACTTCCTCAACGATCAGTTTGTGATCGAAAGTATTGTCTCTGCTATCAACCCGCAGAAAGGTCAGGCTATGGTCGAAATCGGCCCGGGCCTGGCAGCGTTGACCGAACCTGTAGGCGAACGCCTGGACAAGCTCACGGTCATTGAGCTGGACCGCGATCTCGCCGCCCGCCTGCAAACACACCCGTTTTTAGGGCCGAAGCTGACGATTTATCAGCAAGATGCCATGACCATGAACTTCGGCGAACTCGCACAAACGATGGGTCAGCCGCTGCGCGTATTCGGCAACCTGCCGTACAACATCTCCACGCCGCTCATGTTCCATCTTTTTTCCTATACTGATGCCATCGCCGACATGCATTTCATGTTGCAAAAAGAGGTGGTCAACCGTCTGGTTGCAGGGCCAAACAGTAAAGCGTATGGTCGATTAAGCGTCATGGCGCAGTATTACTGCAATGTGATCCCGGTACTTGAAGTGCCGCCATCCGCATTTACGCCTGCGCCTAAAGTCGATTCCGCCGTGGTACGTCTGGTCCCTCACGCGACAATGCCGTACCCCGTTAAAGATGTTCGTGTGCTGAGCCGTATTACCACTGAAGCGTTTAATCAGCGTCGCAAAACGGTACGTAATAGTCTCGGTAACCTGTTTAGCGTTGAAGTACTAACAGAGCTGGGCGTTGATCCGGCGATGCGAGCGGAAAATATCTCTGTCGCGCAATACTGTCGGATGGCTAACTATCTGTCAGAAAACGCGCCATCGAAGGAGAGTTAAACATGATCAATTCGCCCCGAGTGTGCATTCAGGTACAAAGCGTCTACATTGAGGCGCAATCCTCACCTGATGATGAACGTTACGTTTTTGCTTATACCGTGACTATCCGCAATTTGGGGCGAGCGCCTGTGCAGCTGTTGGGGCGTTATTGGTTGATCACCAATGGTCATGGCCGTGAAACCGAAGTTCAGGGCGAAGGCGTGGTTGGCGTTCAGCCCCACATCGAACCTGGCGAAGAGTACCAGTACACCAGCGGTGCGGTGATTGAAACACCGCTGGGCACCATGCAGGGTCATTACGAAATGATCGATGAGCAAGGGATCGCCTTTACCATCGACATTCCCGTGTTCCGACTCGCCGTTCCTACACTCATTCATTAAAACAATAGCTATGGCAACATACCTCATTGGCGACGTTCACGGTTGTTACGATGAACTGGTAGCCTTGCTGCACCAGGTTGACTTTAATCCAGAACAAGACACCTTATGGCTCACCGGCGATCTGGTCGCGCGTGGGCCAGGGTCGTTAGACGTTTTGCGCTACGTTAAATCGCTGGGCGACAGCGTGCGGTTAGTCCTCGGTAATCACGATTTACACCTGCTGGCCGTGTTTGCTGGCATCAGCCGTAATAAACCGAAAGACCGGCTCACGCCGCTGCTTGAGGCACCGGATGCTGACACGCTGCTTAACTGGCTACGTCGCCAGCCGCTGTTGCAGGTTGATGAAGAGAAGAAACTGGTCATGGCGCATGCAGGGATTACCCCACAGTGGGATCTGCAGACGGCGAAGGACTGTGCTCGCGATGTTGAAGCCGTGCTGTCGAGCGACTCTTATCCATTCTTCCTTGATGCCATGTACGGCGACATGCCAAATAACTGGACCCCGGAGCTGACGGGGCTGGCGCGCCTGCGTTTTATTACCAACGCGTTTACCCGCATGCGTTACTGCTTCCCCAACGGTCAGTTGGACATGTACAGCAAAGAGTCGCCAGAAGATGCGCCTGCCCCGCTGAAGCCGTGGTTTGCCATTCCTGGGCCTGTCAGTGAAGCCTATAGCATTGCATTCGGGCACTGGGCATCGCTGGAGGGCAAAGGCACACCAGAAGGTATTTACGCGTTAGATACGGGGTGTTGCTGGGGCGGGGATCTCACCTGTCTACGCTGGGAAGACAAACAGTACTTTGTACAGCCATCAAATCGCCATCTGAGTCTGGATCCCGGCGAGGCCGTCAACGCCTGATAGTCGTCTGCCGGATGGCGGTGCTTACACCTTATCCGGCAAACGAATGTGCAATCTGTAGGCCTGATTAGCGCAACGCCATCAGGCATCCACATTAACGACGTTCCAAAATCTCGAAGCAGTAGCTGTGGGAGTTTTGCGCGTCAGCATCGTGGAATTCACTGAACACCGATTCCCAGTCATCCGGTTCGTAGTCCGGGAAATGCGTATCCCCTTCAACTTCCGCATCAATGTGTGTCAGATACAGTTTCTGCGCTTTCGGCAGGAACTGCTCATACACACGCCCACCGCCAATAACCATGATTTCAGGTTCATCGCCACAGGCCGCGATCGCTTCCTCAACAGACTTCACCCACTGCACGCGATCGTCGGTGCCAGGCTTGCTGCTGATGACGATATTTTTGCGCCCTGGCAACGGTCGCCCGATGGATTCCCACGTGTGGCGTCCCATGACAACCGGCTTGTTTAAGGTATTACGTTTAAACCAGGCGAGATCGGCAGGTAGGTTCCATGGCATGGCATTTTCCATACCGATGACGCGATCTACCGCTAACGCCGCAATCAGACTGATCATTGAATGTTTCCCGGATACAAAAAAATTGTCGCCACTATACGGAAAGCGCAATCTTTCGTCGACTGGCGGAAAGAGGATGAGCATGAAAATTTTCCGTTCTGCTGGCGAACCGACCTATTTAAGGTGGTACGCCAGCATTACAGTAGTTCAAAAACAGCCAATTAGCAGTAAAGTTTGCAGAACATCACATTTTTTACCCTATGCTGACGGTTTCACTTCCGGCTCATCGGCGACGTCGCCCGTATGCTTACCTTCATCCGTGCCTTGCCAGCCATGGCGTTGAATTAATGATAAGTGCTGACGATCTTCCGCAATAATTTCACTCAGCATTTCGCTGGTGCGTTTATATACCGCCGCGCGGGACGTTGCGTCATTTTCCCCTTTCACCATCTCCTCAACCATCAGCGTGTTGAAGCGGCGGAATACATCGGCCCGCTCACGCGCTTCATAGCGTCCAAGCCCAAGACCTTCCAGTGCCAGACGTCCGGTCTTCAGCGCGCCCTCAAAGGTTTCACGTTCCGGCATCTCCACGCCAGCCTGGCGCAGGCGAATGTAATGATCCACGTCGCGCGCACGGGCAATAATTTGCAGATGCGGGAAATACTGTTTCACCATTTCGGTCAGTTGCAGGCTGGTTTGCGGATCGTCAATGGCGTTAATAATAACTTCAGCTTTAGCTGCCCCGGCAGACTCCAGCAGATCCATCCGCGTCGCATCGCCATAGAAAACCTTCATGCCGAATTTACGCAGCGTTTCGATATGGTCCGGGTCATGATCAAGAACCACCATTTTGACCCCGCTTGACAACAACAGACGACCGGTTATCTGACCAAATCGCCCAAACCCGGCAATGATCACACGAGGTTGTTCCTCGTCGATTTCATCTGCTTCCCGCTCTTCACCGGTCGCCGATTTTTCCAGACGCGTCAGAATTACCAGTAAAATCGGCGTCGCCGCCATCGACAGCGCCACCGCCAGCGTCAGAGATTTCGCCCAATCAGGATCAAGCACGTTTGCCATTTGCGCCGCGCCAAACACCACGAAGGCAAACTCACTGCCCTGCCCTAATAACACGGCAAACCATCTGCGCTGCTTGTTCGGCACCTGTAAGGGTTTCGCTATCAGCCACAGCATGACGGTTTTGATAACCAGGAAACCGACCAACAGAATGATAATGCGCAAGGGATTATCAATCAGCGTACCAAAGTCGATAGACATCCCGACGCCGATGAAAAACAGTCCCAGCAGCAGCCCTTTAAATGGCTCGATATCGCTTTCCAGCGCGTGACGATACTCAGAGCTTGCCAGCAGCACGCCAGCCAGGAACGCCCCCATCGCCATCGACAGTCCAACCTCTTCCAACAGCAGACCGAAGCCAAAAACGAGGAACAGCGCAACGGCACTGAATACTTCCCGCAGGCCAGAACGAGCGACAAAACGCAAGGCCGGACGCGTCACATAACGCCCCAGCAACACCACCAGCACCAGGGCGCTCGCCACCTTAAGGGCGGAGAGCGCAAACGCCCCAAGCGTTGTCGATGCTCCGCTCGCCGCAAGTAATGGGATCATCGCCACCAGAGGAATAGCGGCGATATCCTGGAACAACAGCACGGCAAACGCGCTGCGTCCCATTTGCGAAACCATCAGGTTCCGCTCATTCATCGCCTGCATAGCAATAGCCGTGGAGGAAAGCGCCAGCGTCATGCCGATCAGTTCCGCTACCTGCCAGCGTAGGCCGAGGAACATACAGAACAAACCAATCAGACCGCCGCATACCACCATCTGCAGCGCACCACCACCGAACACCGAGGCCCGCAGTTTCCACAAACGTTGCGGATCCAGCTCCAGACCGATGACAAACAGCATCAACACCACGCCAATCTCGGCAAAATGCAGGATTGATTCAGCATCGGTCACCATCCTCAGGCCCCATGGTCCAATAATGCACCCTGCGATGAGATACCCCAGCACTGACCCTAGCCCCAGTCGCACGGCAATGGGGACAATCAGCGCCGCCGATCCGAGATAAATCAGCGCCTGTATTAGCGTATGGTTATCCATGATGAACCTCCTGCCACTCCAACAGACGCTGTTTGTAATGACGCGCCTGCGCCTGCAGAGTTTCATCATCACAGATAAACGTACAGTGCATCGCAAACGGCGGCAGCCATTTGAGCCCACAGTAGAGCGCCGTTGCCTGTAAGGGCTGGGAAAGCACATCAAATCCGGGGTGGGAGCCAATATCAAAGTGGTTTTCGCCGCCGCCGGTCGTCACTGCCCACAGCAGATGTTTACCGTGGAGCGCAGTCCCGCCGTGGCCATATGCCCAACCGTGTGAAAGGACCTTATCCATCCACAGCTTGAGTAAGGGAGGTGTGCTATACCATTGCATAGGATGCTGCCAGATAATCAAATCAGCGCGCGCCAGCGCATCCTGTTCAGCGGCAATATCGATATTGAAGTCGGGGTAAAGCTGGTAGAGCGAGCGGATCTCCACGCCCTCCAGCATCCTTGCCTGTTCAAGCATCCGCTTATTCGCATGCGAGTGCTGCGGATAGGGATGCGCATAAATGATGAGGATCATGATTAGCCTGTTTCACTGCATTATTGTAATAACAGTGAGTTTAGTCAGTTAATCCGCAGGCTAACAGTCAATATTATTGAGTGGTTGAATGGAGAAAACTGAACTAGTTATCCAGTTCGCTCATATCTTTAACCTGATCGCGGTTAATTTGTTCCGTCTTACCCGTTTGCGCATTTTTGTACGACACCAGGCCTGTATCATCATCAACTTGCGGTTTGCCGTCGGTCACGATTGTTTTGCCATCGGTCGTTTTAACCGCCTGGTTCGAGGAGCAACCGGCTACGGTGAACAGTGCTGCTGCGGTAAAAATAGAGGTGATCAGAATATGTTTTTGCATGGTGTTCTCCCTGCTTTTCAGTCGTTTTCAGTGATATACCCGTTAACTGTAGGCTAACTGACTGAGTTGCAGGGAAAATACAGAACACTCCTAATAACCCGTCCTGGTCACGGGTTTACTGCGGATCGTCATTTGGCTGGTTTGCGCCAGCGTCAGACCTCGCGTTTCCGGGGCGAAAGCGATGGACACGAGCAGGCCGATCAGCGAAATTCCCGCCCCCATCAACATGACATTACTGATCCCGTATTTGGTGATGAACACTGGCAGCGCCCAGGTTGAAACAATGGTGCCGATACGGCTTAAGGACATAATCACCCCGACGGCAGACGCACGAATATCAGTGGGAAACAGTTCGTTAGGGTATAGCCATTGCAGGTTTCCTGGTCCCCCAGAGAAAAACGCGTATACGGCAAACGCCAGCACCACCAGCCACGCGCCCATATCAGGGATTAACCCTAGAACGGCCAGCGCCAGCGTCATCATAATGAAGCTGCCAATTAACAGCGGTCGTCGGCCCGCGCTATTAAGCCAGAACATGGGAGGAATGCACCCCAACATAAAGCACAAGCTGATTACCACATTTCCCAACGCGGCGCTTTTCCCGGCACCAAGCCCCAGTAGCCCCACAATCTGCGGACCAAAGGTATAAATGGCAAACATCGGGATCACCTGACAAGTCCAGATAGCGGCGACAAACAGTACAAACGGGAAATGACGGCGATTAAATAGCTGAAGAAAGCGCGTCTCCTGCGGCGCTTCTTCGTCGAACACCACCGGTTCGCCGAACAGTTTGATCATCATCTCCTCACACTCTTTCACCCGACCTTTACGCAGCAGCCAGCGCGGCGATTCAGGAAGATCGAAACGCCCAATCAGGATCAAAATGCAGGGGATCACCGCGCTGCCCAACATCCAGCGCCATCCGCCCTCAACATCATACAACCAGTAGCCGACCAGATCGGCACAGGTGGCGCCGACATACCACATAGCGGCGATAAAACCGATGGAGAAAGCGCGCTGGCGGGTATTGGAGAACTCGGTAATCATCGAGGTGGCGATCGGGTAGTCGGCACCAATTACAATGCCGATCAGCACGCGCATTACCAACAGCTCAACGGGCGAGGAGACAAACATGGTTGCCGCCGATATCACGCCAATGGCGATAATATCGATAATGAACATTTTGCGCCGCCCGACCTTGTCGGAAATGTAGCCAAACAGCGACGTCCCCACAAACAGACCCGCGAGCGTACCGGCGCCCAGCAGACCAATCCACTGCGCATCCAGTTTCAATGCTGGCGTGAGCTGTTCCAGTGCCACGCCAATCATCACCAGCACATAACCATCCAGAAACGGCCCACCGCTTCCCCACAGCATTATCCGGCGGTGAATAGAGGTGAATTTGATGTCATCAAAGTTCCTGGGCTGCTGCATGGTTATGTCCTGTTTTATTTTAACTTAATGCCTGATGACGTTACGCTTATCAGGCCTACGCATTGTTCCTGTAGGCCGGATAAGGCGAAGCCGCCATCCGGCACCAGGTTTAGCCGTAGCGGAACTCCACGCCAAACGTCCCACGCGGGTATTCCCATTTTTCCAGCGCTGTATCCAGTCCGAGAATGCGGCACGTTCCGCATTCCAGGCATCCGGCATAATCAAAACGTACGCTACCGTCATCCTGCTTTTTATACAGGCCAGCCGGACAGGCCTTAATCAGCACCTCCAGCGCCTGTTTATCAGGATCGGTTTTGAGAATGATATGTGGACTGTCTTCATCCACATTGAACTTATTGACGCCCAGTTTGACGTCCACGTTGACGGGAGATGTCATAATACGGTCACTCCTTTCAGGCCATCTTTCATCAGGTTGATGAAGCCCACTTTCTTCGCATGGCGCAGGATTTTTTTACGCATTGGCACCGGTGCCGAACCATCCACGGTGAACAGGTCGCGCGCAATGCTGACCGCCATTTCCGGATAAGCGGTAAACATGCGTGGGTTATCAAGAAAAGCGGGTAGCTTCTGATACATGCGCATATCGCGCATCGGGCCTTCGTCCAGATGCTGACGGTATTCCCCCAGCGACTGCTTGCTAAAATCGTCGCGCTTCATTGCGGAAAGCACCGTTTTCGCCGCCGCTTCACCTGCGGATATGGCGAGATCCATACCGCGAATGGTAAAGCCGAGGTTCATACACATTCCGGCAGCGTCACCAGCAATCAGTACGCCGTCCCCCACCAGTTCTGGCTGCATGTTGATACCGGCTTCCGGTACGACGTGCGCGGCATATTCCACCAGCTTGCCACCGGCGATCAGCGGGGCAACCGCCGGATGTTGTTTGAAATCTTCCAGCATTTGCGGAACCGATTTTTTCGCATCTTTCAGATGATGAAGGCCGCAGACCAGTCCCAGAGAAAGGGTCGTTTCATTCGTATAGAGAAAGCCACCACCCATCAACCCATCGGTGGGCGATCCGGCAAACAGACAGGCAGCCCCTTCGTTCCCTTGTAACTGGAAACGATCTTCAATTACCGATTTCGGCAACTCGATCAGCTCTTTTACGCCGACGGCAACATGCGATGCCTCGACGCGCTTTGCCATACCCAACTTTTCAGCCAACAGAGAATTCACTCCGTCGGCAAGGATCACCACTTTGGCTTCCAGAATATCGCCATCGGCTTCCACGCCCACGACTTTGCCCTCGCGCTGCACAACGTTATCCACGCGGATACCAGTGATGAGCTGAGCGCCAGCTTCTTCGGCCTGTTCCATCAGCCAGGCGTCAAATTTACTGCGTAAGACAGAGTAAGAAACCTGCGACGATTTGGCGTCTTCGCCGTTGCAATAGTCGATGGTCATCGCCCCTTTGTCGGTCATAAAGGCGAGTTTTTCGTGGGTGATGATGCGTTCAATGGGGGCCTGCTCAGCAAAACCGGGAATGATGTTCTCCAGGCTATGCGCATACATGCGCCCACCGGTGACATTCTTCGCGCCAGCAGAATTGCCGCGCTCGATAACCAGCACCTGTGCGCCCTCCCGAGCCAGCACCAGCGCCGCAACCGAACCCGCCAGACCTGCACCCACGATGATGGCATCAAAGATATCTTCGGACATACGTACTCCTGTCAGCGGCAGGACACCTTCGCATCCTGCCCGAAATGGTTTAACGCGCTAAAGCAGCCGTCAGCGCAGGCAGGATCTTCAGTGCATCGCCAACGATGCCAAAATCCGCATACTGGAAGATCGGCGCATTTTTATCTTTGTTGATGGCGAAAATCGTCTGCGCGCCGTTGGCGCCGACCATATGTTGGATCTGCCCGGAGATCCCCACGGCCAGATACAGTTCCGGCTTGAGCATCAGGTTGGAGATGCCGACGTAGCGTTCGTGCTCCATCCACTTCTCGTTTTCCGCCACCGGACGGGAGCACGCCAGCTCGGCACCAATCGTCTGGCACAGCGCCTCCGCCAGCGAGATATTTTCTTTGCTGCCGATCCCGCGTCCCACGCTAACCACCAGACGGGCTTTGTCGAGGTCGACGCTGTTGCTCTGACGTGCCTGAGTTGCCGTACGAGTAACGGCTACAGCCGGAGCCTGCCATGACACACTGTGCACCTCGCCGCTGCGGGCGGTATCCGGTTGCTGCGCGTCAAACGTTCCACTGCTGAGCGTTATCACGGCGAACGGTGAAGCGATTGTTTCTGCCCCCATCGCCAGGCCGCCGTAGACCATATGTTTTACCGCCGCTTTTCCGTCCTGCACGGCGACTGCACTGGCGTCATTTGAGACCGCTGCCGACAAGCGAAAACCCAGTTTTGCCGCTAACAGCTTGCCGCGACGCGTATTCGGCAGCAGCACCGCCCCGCCCTCGCTGTGCTGACGAATAGTTTCGGCCATCACATCAGCGTAGTCTTCGACCATACGGTCTTCTGGTTTACCGCTGAGTAACCAGACATCATCTGCGCCTAAATGGCATGCCGTCGCGCAGTCCGCTTCACTCAGCACAAACGTGTTAACTTTTTCACCTAAAGCCTGCGCACCATTCATCAGTTCCGGCAGACGAGAAGGGGTATCGCTGAATACCCAGATACTGGAAAATTTGTTCATAACATCCCCTGATAATTAAATGATTTTGCGAAGATTCTCGACAAACGCGGCAATCTGTTCTTCACCGTCACCTTCAATTACAACGCGCTGACGCTCGCGCTGCTTCGGTGCAGCAACGTGTTGTTCGGAATATGCCTGCGCGCTGTTCAGGCCAATGTCTGCCGGCGACCAGACCTGAACCGGTTTTTTCGCCGCGCCAAGAATGGCTTTCATGGAAGGGATTTGTGGGGTGTTGATGTCCGTTGAGACCGCGATCACCGCCGGAAGCGGAATGCTCAGAGTTTCGACTTCATCTTCAAGTTCACGCTCTACCGTCAAAGTGCTGTCAGTAAGAGAGAGGATTTTACTCACGCCGTTAATCGCCGGAACGTTCAGCGCTTCGCCCACCAGCAGACCAACCTGCTGAGCATAAAGATCGGAAGAACCGTCACCGCAAATAAGCAGATCGAAACCTGCTTTTTGCGCGGCGGCTGCCAGCGCGCTGGCAGTTTGTTGCGGCAGCGCCTGCTCAAATTGATCGTCAATAACAACAATCAGTTCATCTGGGCCACGGGAAAGCACATCTTTTCGCCCTTTTGCATTGGTCAGCGCTTTGCCGCCGACGCTCATGGCCACAACCAGGGCCTCTCCTGACTGTTGTTTCAACTGACAAGCCGCTTCGATCGCATTCAGATCATACTGGCTTATTTTGCCATCCGCTTTGCTGAAATCGAGTGAACCATCAGCATTATTAATCGCAATATCCTGTTCATCAGGTACGCATTTGTAGCAAGTAATTATCTTCATTGCATCTCCAGAAATCATGAAGGAAACGTATTTATATCGGCAGTGTTAAATACAGATATCACGCTCTTTAATTCGGAAATAAAACCTTAATCACCAATATTGAAAATGTCACACATTGAAATTCGTAACTTTCAATAGTGTTATGCACCTCACCAATATTGAAAGAATCACGTCAAATATGAAAATTTTCAATATTGTCTGCGGGTTCAACAATATTGAACGCCAGCCACTTAAAAAAGTTAAAAAACCACATTCAACTAATTGATTAAAAACAAAAAACATCAAATTTTTAAGCGAATTACTCAGCATAAAAAAGTGTGACTAAGATAACAGAACCACCCGATATGAATACTCATTATGGGTTACTCACTGAGGCGCTCCCAGAGGTTAAAAAGTTATCAACAAATCATTAATAATAAATAAACAAACGATCATGCACGGGCACGCTAAATAAGTTTCGTTTTCACACTGGAATTCACTTATGAAAAATGAAAAGAGAAAATCGGGAATTGAACCGAAGGTTTTTTTTCCGCCATTAATAATAGTTGGGATACTTTGTTGGCTAACTGTAAGAGATCTCGATGCCGCTAACGTCGTTATTAATGCGGTATTCAGTTATGTCACCAATGTCTGGGGCTGGGCATTTGAATGGTATATGGTCGTCATGCTCTTCGGCTGGTTCTGGTTGGTCTTTGGCCCGTATGCCAAAAAGAAATTAGGCGACGAAAAACCAGAGTTTAGTACCGCCAGCTGGATTTTTATGATGTTCGCTTCCTGTACATCCGCCGCGGTGCTGTTCTGGGGTTCCATCGAGATCTACTACTACATCTCCACCCCGCCGTTTGCTCTCGCACCTAACTCCACGGGCGCGAAAGAGCTGGGCCTGGCGTACAGCCTGTTCCACTGGGGACCGTTGCCGTGGGCAACCTACAGTTTCCTTTCCGTGGCTTTCGCCTACTTCTTCTTTGTGCGCAAGATGGACGTCATCCGTCCCAGCTCCACGCTGGTACCGTTAGTGGGCGAGAAGCATGCAAAAGGGCTGTTCGGCACCATCGTTGATAACTTCTATCTGGTGGCGCTGATCTTCGCGATGGGTACCAGCCTCGGTCTGGCCACTCCGCTGGTAACCGAGTGCATGCAGTATCTGTTCGGTATTCCGCATACGCTGCAACTCGACGCAATCATCATTACCTGCTGGATCATATTGAACGCCATTTGCGTGGCCTGCGGCCTGCAAAAAGGGGTGAAGATCGCCAGCGACGTGCGTAGCTATCTGAGCTTCCTGATGCTGGGCTGGGTGTTTATCGTCAGCGGCGCCAGCTTCATCATGAACTACTTCACCGACTCCGTCGGCATGCTGTTGATGTATCTGCCGCGGATGCTGTTCTATACCGATGCCATCGGTAAAGGCGGCTTCCCACAGGGCTGGACCGTCTTCTACTGGGCGTGGTGGGTCATTTACGCCATCCAGATGAGTATCTTCCTGGCCCGTATTTCGCGTGGTCGTACCGTCCGTGAACTGTGCTTCGGGATGGTGCTGGGCCTGACCGCGTCGACCTGGATCCTGTGGACAGTCCTTGGCAGCAACACGCTGCTGCTGATGGATAAAAACATTCTCAACATCCCGCAGCTGATTGAACAACACGGCGTGGCGCGCGCCATTATCGAAACCTGGGCTGCTTTACCGCTCAGCACCGCCACCATGTGGGGATTCTTCATCCTCTGCTTTATTGCCACGGTGACGCTGATTAACGCCTGCTCTTACACCCTGGCGATGTCCACCTGTCGTGAAGTCCGCGATGGTGAAGAACCGCCGCTGTTAGTGCGTATCGGCTGGTCCGTTCTGGTCGGCATCATCGGTATCGTTCTGCTGGCGCTGGGTGGGCTGAAGCCGATTCAGACCGCGATTATCGCCGGAGGATGTCCGCTGTTCTTCGTCAACATCATGGTGACGCTGTCCTTTATTAAAGACGCCAAAGTGCACTGGAAAGACAAGTAATTCTTATTAACCCAATTGATCAAGAGGCTGAAAGATGGATTTCAACTTAAATGACGAGCAGGAGCTGTTTGTCGCCGGTATTCGTGAATTGATGGCCAGTGAGAACTGGGAAGCTTATTTTGCCGAGTGCGATCGTGACAGCGTCTACCCTGAGCGTTTTGTTAAAGCGCTGGCGGATATGGGCATTGATAGTCTGTTGATTCCTGAAGAACACGGTGGACTGGAAGCGGGTTTTGTTACCGTCGCTGCAGTCTGGATGGAACTCGGACGCCTGGGCGCACCAACCTACGTGCTGTACCAGTTACCGGGCGGTTTTAACACGTTCCTGCGTGAAGGGACTCAGGAGCAAATCGATAAAATCATGGCGTTCCAGGGCACCGGTAAGCAGATGTGGAACTCTGCCATCACCGAACCGGGAGCGGGATCGGATGTTGGCAGCCTGAAAACCACTTATACACGTAAAAATGGTAAGGTTTATCTTAATGGCAGTAAGTGCTTTATCACCAGTAGCGCCTATACCCCGTACATCGTGGTTATGGCGAGAGATGGTGCATCGCCGGATAAACCTGTTTACACCGAGTGGTTCGTTGACATGAGCAAAGCGGGTATCAAGGTCAACAAGCTGGAGAAACTCGGTCTGCGCATGGATAGCTGCTGTGAAATCACCTTTGACGACGTTGAACTGGACGAGAAAGACATGTTCGGTCGGGAAGGTAATGGTTTCAACCGCGTGAAAGAAGAGTTCGATCATGAACGTTTCCTTGTCGCACTGACCAACTACGGTACGGCAATGTGCGCTTTTGAAGACGCCGCGCGCTACGCCAATCAGCGCGTGCAGTTTGGCGAAACGATCGGCCGTTTCCAGCTGATTCAGGAGAAGTTCGCGCATATGGCGATCAAACTGAATTCCATGAAAAACATGCTGCTTGAAGCGGCATGGAAAGCGGATAACGGCACCATTACTTCGGGCGATGCGGCAATGTGCAAATACTTCTGCGCCAACGCTGCGTTTGAAGTGGTCGATACCGCCATGCAGGTGCTGGGCGGTGTAGGTATCGCGGGTAACCATCGCATCACGCGTTTCTGGCGCGATCTGCGCGTTGACCGTGTTTCTGGTGGCTCTGATGAAATGCAGATCCTGACGTTGGGTCGTGCGGTACTCAAGCAATACCGCTAATTCAGCACGATTCGTAGGCCGGATAAGGCGTTTACGCCGCCATCCGGCAACATGCCCGGTGGCGCTGCGCCTACCGGGCCTACAAAAAATGCCAGGAGCAAAATTATGAATCATTTACCAATGCCAACCTTTGGCCCACTTGCCGGGGTACGCGTGGTTTTTTCAGGGATCGAAATTGCCGGCCCGTTCGCCGGACAGATGTTCGCCGAATGGGGTGCTGAGGTTATCTGGATTGAAAACGTCGCATGGGCCGATACCATCCGCGTGCAACCTAACTATCCACAGCTCTCACGCCGCAACCTGCACGCCCTGTCGCTGAATATTTTCAAAGATGAAGGCCGGGAAGCGTTTCTGAAGCTCATGGAAACCACCGATATTTTCATTGAAGCCAGTAAAGGCCCGGCCTTTGCTCGCCGCGGTATTACCGATGACGTGCTGTGGGAACATAACCCGAAACTGGTTATCGCCCACCTTTCCGGCTTCGGCCAGTTTGGTACCGAGGAGTACACCAATCTTCCGGCATATAACACCATCGCGCAGGCGTTCAGCGGCTATCTGATCCAAAACGGTGATGTTGATCAGCCGATGCCTGCCTTCCCGTACACCGCCGATTACTTCTCCGGGATGACCGCGACGACAGCAGCGCTGGCAGCCCTGCACAAAGTACGCGAAACGGGTAAGGGTGAAAGCATTGATATCGCCATGTACGAAGTGATGCTGCGCATGGGTCAGTACTTCATGATGGACTACTTCAACGGTGGCGAAATTTGTCCACGCATGACCAAAGGCAAAGACCCGTATTACGCTGGCTGCGGTCTCTATAAATGCGCCGATGGCTATATCGTCATGGAGCTGGTCGGCATCACGCAAATCAACGAGTGCTTCAAGGATATTGGCCTCGCCCACATTCTTGGCACACCGGAAGTCCCGGAAGGCACCCAGCTTATCCATCGCGTGGAATGCCCTTACGGCCCGCTCGTGGAAGAGAAACTGGACGCCTGGCTGGCAAAGCACACCATCGCCGAAGTCCAGGCGCGCTTTGCTGAGCTGAATATCGCCTGCGCGAAGGTACTGACCATTCCTGAACTGGAAGGCAACCCGCAGTACGTTGCCCGTGAATCCATTACTCAGTGGCAAACGATGGACGGCCGCACCTGCAAAGGGCCGAACATCATGCCGAAATTTAAAAACAACCCAGGGAAAATCTGGCGTGGCATGCCGTCACACGGCATGGATACCGCCGCCATTCTGAAAAACATTGGTTATAGCGAAGCAGACATAAATGAGCTGGTCGGCAAAGGCCTGGCCAGAGTTGAGGAATAAACGCGACGCGCTGACCCGCTGGTTGGTTAGCGCTCACGCCTGATTTCAGTGGATAAAGCATTATGGATATCGTTGGCGGACAAAACTTACGTCAGATGTGGGACGACCTGGCCGGGGTGTACGGAGATAAAACGGCGTTAATTTTCGAATCCTGCGAAGGAATCGTTCGGCAGTATAGCTATGCCTCGCTCAATGAAGAGATAAACCGCACGGCGAACCTTTTCCATTCCTTAGGGATCCGCAAGGGCGACAAGGTCGCATTGCATCTGGATAACTGTCCGGAATTTATCTTTTGCTGGTTTGGACTGGCAAAAATTGGCGCCATTATGGTGCCGATTAATGCCCGCTTGCTGGGCGAAGAGAGCGCCTGGATCCTGCAAAACAGCCAGGTGAGCCTGCTGGTCACCAGTGCCGAGTTTTATCCTATGTACCGCCAGATACGGCTGGAAAATACCACTCCGCTTAATCATATCTGTCTGATTGGCGAGCAGCTTCCGGTTGACGACGGCGTGAGCCACTTTACCCAACTGCAAGCCCGCCAGTCGACTAATCTGTGCTATACGCCTGCGTTATCCACTGACGATACGGCGGAAATTCTGTTTACCTCAGGCACCACCTCGCGGCCTAAAGGGGTGGTGATTACCCACTACAACCTGCGCTTTGCGGGCTACTACACCTCCTGGCAAATCGCTCTGCGCGATGATGACGTCTATATGACGGTGATGCCCGCTTTCCATATAGACTGTCAGTGTACGGCTGCCATGGCTGCCTTCTCCGCAGGCAGCACCTTTGTGCTGGTGGAGAAGTACAGCGCCAGGGCGTTCTGGGATCAGGTGCGTCGATATCAGGCGACGGTCACCGAATGCATCCCGATGATGATCAGAACGCTGATGGTCCAACCCGCAGCCACAACGGACAGACAGCATCACCTGCGCGAAGTGATGTTCTATCTCAATTTATCCGAACAGGAAAAAGATGCCTTTATCGAACGCTTTGGCGTCAGACTGCTGACCTCCTACGGTATGACCGAAACCATCGTGGGCATTATTGGCGATCGCCCTGGAGACAAACGGCGCTGGCCTTCTATTGGTCGCGTGGGTTTTAGCTATGAAGCCGAAATCCGTGACGATCACAACCGTCCCCTGCCCGCCGGAGAAATTGGCGAAATCTGCATTAAAGGCGTGCCGGGAAAAACAATCTTCAAAGAGTACTACGCGCAACCCGACGCTACTGCCAAAGCGCTGGAACCTGAAGGGTGGTTACATACCGGTGATTCGGGTTACCAGGATGCGGACGGTTTTTTTTATTTCGTCGACAGACGCTGCAACATGATTAAACGCGGTGGGGAAAATGTCTCCTGCGTCGAGCTGGAAAATATTATTTCTGCGCATCCGAAAATTCAGGACATTGTGATTGTCGGTATTAAAGACTCGATCCGTGATGAAGCCATTAAAGCTTTTGTCGTCCTTAATGAGGGCGAAACATTAAGCGAAGCTGAGTTCTTCAGCTTCTGCGAAAACAATATGGCGAAATTCAAGGTTCCTTCTTTTATGGAGATAAGAACCGACCTGCCGCGCAATTGTTCAGGAAAAATAATCAAAAAAAATCTGAAATAACCCTTCCGGTCGGAATTCCTCCGGCCGGGAAACCTAATTATCTGGAGATGAACTATGAGTGAATCATTACATCTGACCCGTAACGGCCCGATCCTGGAAATTACCCTTGACCGGCCTAAAGCCAATGCCATTGACGCTAAAACCAGCTTTGCAATGGGGGAAGCTTTTCTTAATTTTCGTGATGACCCGGAATTACGCGTAGCAATTATCACCGGCGGCGGAGAGAAATTCTTTTCTGCGGGCTGGGACTTAAAAGCGGCGGCCGAAGGTGAAGCGCCGGATGCCGATTTTGGCCCAGGCGGCTTCGCTGGTTTAACCGAAATTTTCGACCTCGATAAGCCGGTCATCGCCGCGGTAAACGGCTACGCGTTTGGCGGCGGTTTTGAGCTGGCGCTGGCGGCGGATTTTATCGTCTGTGCGGAAAATGCCAGCTTCGCGCTGCCGGAAGCAAAACTCGGGATCGTGCCTGACAGCGGCGGCGTACTGCGTCTACCTAAACTGCTGCCACCAGCTATCGTCAACGAAATGGTGATGACCGGCAGACGAATGAGCGCCGAAGAAGCACTGCGCTGGGGCATCGTCAACCGCGTTGTCAGCCAGAGCGAACTGATGGATAGCGCGCGCGAACTGGCGCAGCAGCTGGTAAATAGCGCCCCGCTGGCTATCGCCGCGCTGAAAGAGATTTACCGTGCGACCAGCGAAATGCCGGTGGAAGAAGGCTACCGGTACATCCGCAGCGGTGTGCTGAAGCACTATCCATCGGTGCTGCACTCGGAAGATGCGCTCGAAGGACCACAGGCATTTGCGGAAAAACGCGATCCGGTATGGAAAGGTCGTTAATGTGCCTATGCCGGATAAGGTATTTACGCCGCAATCCGGCAATAAAACCGAGATAAGACAATGAGCTATTACGCCTTTGAGGGCCTGATTCCGGTGGTACATCCGGATGCCTATGTCCATCCCAGCGCTGTGCTGATTGGCGATGTCATTGTGGGGGCCGGGGTTTATATTGGTCCACACGCCTCATTGCGCGGTGACTATGGTCGCCTGATTCTGGAAGCCGGTTCTAACCTGCAGGATGGCTGCATCATGCATGGCTACTGCGACACCGACACTATCGTGCATGAGAATGGACACATCGGCCATGGCGCAATTCTGCACGGCTGCGTGGTGGGCAGAGATGCGCTGATTGGCATGAACAGCGTGATTATGGACGGCGCGGTGATTGGCGAAGAGAGCATTGTCGCCGCCATGAGCTTTGTCAAAGCCGGATTTCAGGGAGAGGCAAGGCAGATGCTGGTTGGTTCACCGGTTCGCGTACTGCGTGAAGTCACGGACCAGGAGCTGGACTGGAAACGGCTGAACACCAAAGAATATCAGGACCTTGTAATCCGCTGCCAAACAGGACTACACGAAACCTTGCCATTAACGCAGGTCGAAAAAAACCGGCCGCGCCTGAAAGGCACGACGGACGTAAAGCCAAAATCAGCACGGTAATTTATGCCGGAGAAGCGCTCACGCCGATCCGGCAAATCACCATTATCGACGCATGCTCTTGGAGAGCATCATCTGCCATTTCTGCTCACGGTTAAGCTCTGTTGGGGGAACCGCTGGCAGTCGCGGCGTTTTCGCCACACTCACCTTTTTTTCCTGCAAATTGTGATTCAATCGTCTGTAGAGATGAGAATCAATACTGATGACTTTCACCAAACGCTGGCACTGGCAGCCGCGGCCTGCAATTTGATTAGGGATCATCTTAACTTCACAAACAATTTCTCCCACTTCCGACAGAATATAAGAGAGCGTATTAATTGCTTTGCAGTGTTCAATATCAAAATGGCGGGAAATTTCCTTTGCTGTGATCCAACGATCTTCAGCCATCATCCAGTCAGCAATTAACAAATAAAGCGGTCTTTCAACATATTTTTCACACATAAGCACACCATTTCACAAATTAAAAATCTGGCTACGGCCTGTCCAAATTAATAAAAACTAAGCCATATTAAAATTGTGGATATAAGGGATAGTATGCGACTTGAATGTTGATTAGTGTGAGCAATATCGTGCTTATTACATTGAAAATGTGGTTATGGAAACACGGTTGGCCAGGAATGACCTTATGAGAGATAAAAAAGGGTTTCTTTACAGAAACCCTTTCCAAATTATATTGCAGGCCCGGTTAGCGCAATTATCACCGGGCCTTTTTTTTATGACTTTTTGATCTGCGCGTGCATTTCCTGAACCGAGGTCACCTTCTCGGTAGCATCGGCATTCAGCGCCATCGCCGTTGCGAAACCACCGTTCAGGGTGGTGTCATAATGCACTTTGTACTGCAGTGCGCTGCGGCGAATCAGCTTGGAGTCTTCAATAGCCTGACGGCCTTCGGTAGTGTTGATGATGTAAGTGTACTCGCCATTCTTGATACGGTCCTGAATGTGCGGACGGCCTTCATGCACCTTGTTCACCAGACGTGGATTGATACCCGCTTCGCCCAGCACAATCGCGGTGCCGTGCGTCGCATCCAACTCGAAACCAAACTTCAGCAGCTTCGCCGCCAGGTCAACCACGCGCTCTTTATCGCCTTCGCGAACGGAGAGCAGCGCACGACCCTGTTTTTTCATGGTGGAGCTGCTGCCGAGCTGTGCCTTGGCGAACGCTTCCGCGAAGGTACGGCCCACGCCCATCACCTCACCAGTAGAGCGCATTTCTGGCCCTAACAGCGGATCAACGCCCGGGAACTTGTTGAACGGCAGCACCACTTCTTTTACCGAGTAGTACGGCGGAATAACTTCTTTGGTGACGCCCTGCTGTGCCAGCGTTTTCCCGGCCATCACGCGCGCTGCAACTTTCGCCAGCGGTACGCCCGTTGCCTTGGAGACGAACGGAACGGTACGCGCCGCACGCGGGTTCACTTCAATCAGGTAAACTTCGTTATTCTTCACCGCAAACTGGACGTTCATCAGACCGCGAACCTGCAGTTCGAAGGCCAGTTTCTGCACCTGCTGGCGCATCACATCCTGAATTTCCTGGCTCAGGGTATACGCAGGCAGAGAACATGCGGAGTCACCGGAGTGCACGCCCGCCTGTTCGATGTGCTCCATGATGCCGCCAATCAGCACCATTTCGCCGTCGCAGATGGCGTCCACGTCCACTTCAACCGCGTCATCAAGGAAACGGTCCAGCAGTACCGGCGCATCGTTAGAAACGCTGACCGCGGTCTGGAAGTAGCGACGCAGGTCGGCTTCGTCGTAGACGATTTCCATCGCGCGGCCGCCGAGAACGTAGGACGGACGCACCACCAGCGGGTAGCCAATCTCTTTCGCCTTCTCAACCGCCATTTCAATGGCGGTCACGGTGGCGTTAGCCGGTTGTTTCAGCTTCAGACGGTCAACCGCCTGCTGGAAGCGTTCACGGTCTTCCGCACGGTCGATAGCATCCGGGCTGGTGCCGATAACCGGCACGCCTGCCGCTTCCAGCGCGCGCGCCAGCTTCAGCGGAGTCTGGCCGCCGTACTGCACGATAACGCCTTTCGGCTTCTCGATGCGCACGATTTCCAGCACGTCTTCCAGCGTTACCGGCTCGAAGTACAGACGGTCAGAGGTATCGTAGTCGGTAGAAACGGTTTCTGGGTTACAGTTGACCATGATGGTCTCGTAACCGTCTTCGCGCAGCGCCAGCGAGGCGTGTACGCAGCAGTAGTCGAATTCAATGCCCTGACCGATACGGTTTGGACCACCGCCCAGCACCATAATCTTGTCACGATCCTGAGTTGGATTCGCTTCGCACTCGTCTTCATAAGTGGAGTACATGTAAGCGGTGTCGGTGGCAAATTCTGCCGCGCAGGTATCCACGCGCTTGTAGACCGGGTGCAGGTTATATTGGTCACGCAGCTTGCGGATTTCCGCTTCGCGTACGCCGGCCAGTTTCGCCAGACGCGCATCGGCGAAACCTTTGCGCTTCAGTACGCGCAAGAAGTCAGCGTCGAGGCCGTTGATACCAAGGTCTGTGACTTTTTCTTCCAGGCGCACCAGTTCTTCAATCTGCACCAGGAACCAGCGGTCGATGTTGGTCAGGTTGAACACGCCATCGACGGACAGACCAGCACGGAAAGCATCGGCGATGTACCAGATACGCTCGGCGCCCGCGTCTTTCAGCTCGCGGCGGATTTTGGTCAGCGCTTCCGGGTCATCCAGACTTACTTTCGGGTCGAAGCCGGTCGCGCCCACTTCCAGACCGCGCAGCGCTTTTTGCAGAGACTCTTGCTGGGTGCGGCCAATCGCCATCACTTCACCGACAGATTTCATCTGGGTGGTCAGACGGTCGTTAGCGCCAACAAATTTCTCGAAGTTGAAGCGTGGAATTTTCGTCACAACGTAGTCGATGGACGGCTCAAACGAAGCCGGAGTCCGCCCGCCGGTGATGTCGTTCATCAGTTCGTCGAGGGTGTAACCTACCGCAAGCTTGGCTGCGACTTTAGCAATCGGGAAGCCGGTTGCTTTGGACGCCAGCGCCGAGGAGCGGGAGACGCGCGGGTTCATCTCGATAACAATCAGACGGCCGTTTTTCGGGTTTACCGCAAACTGGACGTTAGAACCACCGGTTTCAACACCGATTTCACGCAGTACCGCCATCGAGGCGTTTCGCATGATTTGATATTCTTTGTCGGTCAGCGTCTGGGCTGGCGCAACGGTGATGGAGTCACCGGTATGGATGCCCATCGCGTCGAAGTTTTCGATGGAGCAGACGATGATGCAGTTGTCGTTTTTATCACGCACCACTTCCATCTCGTACTCTTTCCAGCCAATCAGCGATTCATCAATCAGCAGTTCGTTGGTTGGGGAAAGATCCAGACCGCGTTCGCAAATTTCTTCAAACTCTTCGCGGTTGTAGGCGATACCGCCGCCGGTGCCACCCATGGTGAAAGACGGACGGATTATGCACGGGAAGCCGACGTCAGCGGCAACCGCCAGCGCTTCTTCCATGGTGTGAGCGATGCCTGAACGCGCGGTGTCCAGACCAATCTTCTTCATCGCGATGTCGAAGCGACGACGGTCTTCCGCTTTATCAATGGCATCCGCCGTCGCGCCAATCATGGTCACGCCGAACTCAGCCAGTACGCCCTGGCGTTCCAGCTCCAGCGCACAGTTCAGCGCCGTCTGACCGCCCATGGTTGGCAGCACCGCATCCGGGCGCTCTTTCTCAATGATTTTGCGTACCACTTCCCAGTGAATCGGCTCGATGTAGGTGGCATCGGCCATTTCCGGGTCGGTCATGATGGTCGCCGGGTTGGAGTTCACCAGAATAACGCGGTAACCCTCTTCACGCAGGGCTTTACACGCCTGCGCGCCGGAATAGTCAAACTCACACGCCTGACCGATAACGATCGGACCCGCGCCCAGAATCAGGATACTTTTTATGTCTGTACGTTTTGGCATGGCTCTTTTACTCCTGATTATTTCGCGGACTGACGGTATTGCTCAATTAACTCGATAAAGTGGTCGAACAGCGGCGCAGCGTCGTGTGGACCCGGGCTTGCTTCAGGGTGCCCCTGGAAGCTGAACGCCGGTTTGTCGGTACGATGAATCCCCTGCAGGGTGCCGTCGAACAGCGACTTGTGGGTCACGCGCAGGTTGGCAGGCATGGAGGCCTCCTCGACCGCAAAACCGTGGTTCTGAGCGGTGATCATCACGGTGTTGTTATCAATATCTTTTACCGGATGGTTGCCGCCGTGGTGGCCAAACTTCATCTTAATGGTCTTCGCACCGCTTGCCAGCGCCAGCAGTTGATGGCCGAGGCAGATGCCAAATACCGGAATATCGGTTTCGAGGAATTTCTGAATCGCGGTAATCGCGTAGTCGCACGGCGCCGGATCGCCAGGGCCGTTGGACAGGAAGATACCGTCCGGATTCATCTTCAGAACATCTTCAGCAGAGGTTTTCGCCGGCACAACCGTCAGGCGGCAGCCGCGATCCGCTAACATACGCAGAATGTTACGTTTAGCGCCAAAATCGTAGGCCACTACGTGGAACGGCAGTTCATCGGCGGATTTAGCTTCCGGCAGGTCACCGGCCAGCGTCCAGCTACCTTGCGTCCAGCTATAAGGCTCCGCGGTGGTCACTTCTTTCGCCAGATCCATGCCGTTCAGACCCGGGAAGGCTTTCGCTTTTTCCAGCGCCAGCGCCGCATCCGGGTTATCACCCGCGATAATGCAGCCATTCTGTGCGCCCTTTTCACGCAGCAAACGCGTCAGCTTACGGGTATCGATATCGGCAATTGCCACAATATTATGGCGTTTGAGGTAAGAAGAGAGATCTTCGGTATCGCGGAAGTTGCTGGCAATCAGCGGCAGGTCGCGGATGACCAGGCCTTGCGCATGTACTTGAGAAGATTCTGCATCGGCTTCATTGGTGCCGACATTACCGATATGAGGATAAGTAAGAGTGACGATTTGGCGGGAATAGGAAGGATCAGTGAGGATTTCTTGATAACCGGTCATTGAAGTATTGAAAACGACTTCCCCAACCGCCGAACCTGTTGCCCCTATGGCCCGACCGTGAAACTGGGTTCCGTCTTCCAGAACCAATAGCGCTGACTTAATCAAAACACCCTCCAGAGAATATTCACTCACTTTATTTGCATATTAATTCATTAACACCTCATGAATCAATGCAAATTTGCTTACCTATGGATTTCTGGCAAACGGCGGCATTCTAGAGATAGCCCACGTAAAAGTCTACCCAAAAGGGCATTTTTTATTATTATTTTACGCCACTGGGATAAAACACACGATTTAACAGGCAAAAAGATCAGCTAACTTGGGGTGGAAAACGCTTGCGGAAGATAAAGAGTGTAAAAACAGGAAGCGCGACAGATAAAAGTGGACCATTTGGTCAAAATTTACATTGAAATAACAAAATAACCCTGCAAAACACCAAAAAACAGGCCATTAAATAAAAAATCAAATTAAAAAGCGGAAAAATAAAAGGGCAATAAAATATTGCCCTATGTAATCAAATCGTTATGATTACAATAACCACATCACGAAGGGTAATAAAAGTTATAAACTGCGTAAATCAAGCACATCTTTCATATCAAAAAGACCGTTTGACTTTGATTTCAGCCAAATTGCCGATCGTACTGCGCCATTGGCAAAGGTCATGCGGCTGGAGGCTTTATGCGTGATCTCAATGCGCTCGCCAATATCGGCAAACATCGCGGTATGCTCACCAACGATATCTCCCGCCCGCACCGTGGCAAAACCGATCGTACCGGGTACGCGCTCACCGGTGTAACCTTCACGCGAATAGACGGCACACTCTTTTAAATCTTTATCCAGCGCCCCGGCAATCGCCTCCCCCATCGCCAGCGCAGTGCCTGACGGCGCATCCACTTTATGACGGTGATGGGCTTCAATAATCTCAATATCGGTGTAATCACCCATCACTTTCGCCGCCTTCTCCAGCAGCTTAAGCATGACGTTAACGCCAACGCTAAAGTTCGCGGCGAAAACGATAGCAATGTCCTGCGCAGCATCACGAATAGCCTGTTTGCCCGCGTCATCAAAGCCAGTGGTGCCAATCACCATCCCTTTACCGTGCTGGCGGCAAAACGCCAGATGCGCCAGCGTGCCTTCTGGGCGAGTAAAATCGATGAAAACATCAAAATCATCTTTCACCGCCTCA
The DNA here is from genome assembly GCF_050434985.1 of Citrobacter sp. 506. Taxonomy (NCBI): domain Bacteria; kingdom Pseudomonadati; phylum Pseudomonadota; class Gammaproteobacteria; order Enterobacterales; family Enterobacteriaceae; genus Citrobacter; species Citrobacter sp. 506. The sequence goes on along the minus strand of NZ_JBNDJN010000003.1, from coordinate 359,663 downwards.
AGACTACTTTGCACGGTAACGCCCGTTTTACCGGCTCCCGCTAACTCTCCGGCATCGCTTCCCAGCAAAGAAGAACCTTCGCGCTCCAGCGCCGCGCCGAGCTGTACGCCATCCATGCCAAGAGTGGCCTGAATCAACTGACGCCCCATGCGCCCTCCGGCTCCCGCGATGGCAACGCGGATTTGTGCATCATGCATAGCTATTCTCTTTTGTTAATTTTACGTAAATCGTTTTCAGATTAACCAGCACATCGCTGCGCCGCCAGCCGAAAACGTCGATAATTAGAATTTAATGATAAACAGGGAGAGATATCAGTAAAAGGCATGACGATCAGCGAAAACCACATGATTCTCTGACCACCAGCGCAGGTGGCAGAATAATGCGTTTCGGAGGTTCGTCATTTCCCTGAATGCGACTATAAAGTAGCTCCCCAGCCTTGCGACCTATCTCTTTTGCGGCCACCGACACGGTGGTGAGCGCAGGTTGTACCAGCGCCGCTTCAGTGATGTCATCGAACCCCACCAGCGCAAAATCGCGCCCTGGTTCACGCCCCATTTTACGTAATGCCTGCATAACCCCAAGCGCCACAATATCCTGATAACAAACGGCGGCGGTAATTTCCGGGAACCGCATAAGAAGCGACTCTGCCACTTTTGCGCCGTCAATTTGGCTGGCCTGTGTCGCCACTATCCATTGCGGATTCGGCGATATTCCCTGCTCCAGCAACGTGCTGGTGAATCCACCGATACGCTGTGCCCGGCTCCCGGAACTTGGGCTACCACCGATAAACGCAATATTCTTATGCCCCATTTTGACTAAATGGGTGGTGGCCATTTGCGTACCGAGAAAGTTGTCGGTTCCCACAAAATCAAAATCAGGGTCGCTAAGAGGGCGAACCACCATGATGGCGGGAATATTGCGCCTTTTCAGCGCCTCGAAGAAGGAGGTCGGTGTTTCGCGCGCCGCGCAGAGCACCATGCCGCAGGCATTATTGCGCATCAACGAGTCGACAAATTTTTGCTGCCTTTCTCCTGACTCTTCACTGTTTGCCAGAAACAGAAGCAGGTCATGTCGCTCCATCTCATGGCTTAGCCCTGCAGTCATCTCACCGTAAAAAGGGTTAGTGATATCGTGTAACAACAATCCGACCTGATTACTGCTCCGGTTACGCAGGTTGGCGGCGGTTTGATTATAAACGTAGCCGGCATCGTCCAGCGCTTTGAGCACCCTGTCACGTGTGGCCTGAGAAATGCGCCCCCGGTTACGCAACACCATTGAAACGGTTGCCGTGGAGACTCCCGCGCGTTCAGCAACCTGCGCCAGCGTGACTGTAGTCATGACCTCTCCTGTTTATTTCGAAGGTTAATCGAATAACCGAAACATTGCCTTTTTACGTGTGATTCACATCACGCTAACGTGCATTTCACCGCACTGGATTCTGATTATGGCGGGTTAATCGCGTTAACCACACTATGAAAATAAGGTTAATCGATTAATCTTAAATAAGCCAACACGGAGACAGAATATGCGTACAACCTATAATAAATTCCCTGAGGTTAACGTTCAGGGCTATGACAACCACGCCTGGCAGGGTTGGTCGTCAATTCATTCAGTGCTTAACACCAGGGTTTCTACCGCCGCCAAAACCGTATTGATCGTGGATTGCTATCCGGGCGTGCGGCTTGACGAGCTGGAGCAACAGCTTGTTACGACATTAGATACCGCACTGGTGCTGAATATTGAATCCGCCCGCCGCGATGAGCAGGCCCTGCATGATTTACTGGCGCGTAACCTTACCGACGATCGCGTATTCGGCGTTCTCTCCTGTCATCACCTGGATGAATTTTTTGATAGCGACAAACTCAGCCAACTCCGCCAACAGATTGATGCCGTTACCTCAGGGCTGGTTGTCGTGTACGGCTCAGGCGCTGCGCTGGCACACCCTGGTGACGTACTGGTTTATGCCGATCTTCCGCGCTGGGAAATTCAACAGCGTATGCGTCATAACGGGCTGGGTAACTGGGGTGCAGAAAACCAGGATGAAGATATTCTTCGTCGTTACAAACGTGCTTTTTTCATTGAATGGCGGGTATTCGACAAACATAAAACGCCGTTACTCAAACGCGCCGATTATTTGCTCGATACCACGGTAGAAAATAGTCCCGCGATGGTCAGCGGCGACGCGTTACGCGCCGGTCTGCAACAAACCACCGAACAACCGTTTCGCGTTGCCCCTTTCTTTGACCCAGGCGTCTGGGGCGGGCAATGGATGAAACAACGCTTCGATCTCGATCCCTCAGCCCCCAATTACGCGTGGTGTTTTGATTGCGTGCCCGAGGAAAACAGCCTGTTACTGCGTTTTGGCAACGTGCGGATCGAGATCCCCTCTCAGGATCTGGTACTGACCTGTCCCCGCCCCCTGCTGGGTGAAAAAGTTCACGCGCGCTTTGGCGCGGAATTCCCGATCCGTTTTGACTTCCTCGACACTATTGGCGGCCAGAATTTGAGTTTTCAGGTTCATCCGCTCACGGAGTACATTCAACAGCAGTTTGGTATGCACTATACACAGGATGAGAGCTATTACATTCTCGAAGCCGAGCCGGACGCCGTGGTGTATCTCGGGACCAAAACCGGGATCGCACCACAGGATATGCTCGACGACCTCCGGGCCGCGGGTCGTGGCGAAAAAACCTTTGATGATGAACGATTCGTTAACCAGATCCCTGCACATAAACACGATCACTTCCTGATCCCCGCCGGAACCGTACACTGCTCGGGTGCAGGAACCATGGTGCTGGAGATCAGCGCAACGCCCTATATCTTCACCTTCAAGCTGTGGGATTGGGGCCGCTTAGGGTTAGACGGATTACCGCGTCCGGTGCATCTGGATCACGGTCAGCAGGTTATTGACTGGCAGCGCGACACGCAATGGGTGCACGACAATCTCGTCAACCGTATTGAACCCCTGGCTGAAGGAGAGGGTTGGCGGGAAGAAAGAACCGGAATGCACGAACGCGAATTTATCGAAACGCGTCGCCATTGGTTTACGGCACCGGTCACTCACCATACCCATGGCGGCGTCAACGTCCTGAACCTGGTCGAAGGTGCGCAGGCCGTTGTTGAAAGCCCGAGCGGTGCGTTTCCCCCGTTTGTCGTCAACTATGCAGAGACCTTTATCATCCCTGCCGCCGTCGGAGAATATCGTATTTCACCGTTTGGCAAAGGCGTCGGTCAACAGCTCGCCACGATTAAAGCCTGGGTTAGAGGATAAGCGCATGATTAACGTAATTGTTGCCACCCATGGTCCCCTGGCAGACGCGCTTCTCGCCAGCGGTCGTATGGTTTATGGAGAATTACCGCATGTTTACCCCGTCACGCTGAGTGAACAGGCAGGTATCGAAGGGTTTAAAGAGACGTTCTCTCAGGTTCTCACCAGTGCCGGAAAAGACGCTGACGGCGTACTGGTGCTGTGTGACATGCAAAGCGGTACGCCGTGGAATGTCGCCTGCCATCATGCTTTTTCTTCACAAACGGTTCCTCCCGTTGCCGTCGTAGCGGGGGTCAATTTCCCGATGCTGTTACAAAGCGAGGAGATTTGCCATTTAACGGATGTTCACGCCGCAGCCGTCGAGCTGTTGGCGCTGACGATACCCACGCTGATTAAAGCCGCCCCGGTTTTATCCGTTCAGTCCGACGATTTTTAAAGGAAACCACTATGAGTATTTCTTTTGTACGTATCGATGACCGCGTAATCCATGGGCAGCTCGTGACACGTTGGGCCAAAGAGCTGCCCTGTGATGGGATCGTCGCTATAGACGACGCCGTCGCGGCCGACCCTTTGCTCTCTTCGGTGATGAAAGGCGCCGTACAGGACACCAAAGTTTGGTTGTTTGATACCGCCACCGCGATTGAAAAATTGCCAAAAGTCATTGCCAGCGAGAAACGTTATTTCGTCATTGGCAAATCCCCCGTCACGCTCAAACGCATTGAAGAAGCAGGTATCAGCCTGAAAAATGCCAACGGCAAGATTAATGTAGGTCCGATGAGCGCGCGTGCTGATACCACCACCATCGGCCCGAATCAGTCGGTCAACGGGGATGAAATTGCCGCCTTTGACTGGCTGACGCAACATGGACACCTGGTTGAGTTTCGCCTGGTTCCTGATGCCAGTTGCTACAGCTGGCAGGACGCACGTCAGAAGCTGAAATAAGGAGCGCACGATGATTATCGAAGCTACGTTGATTGGCATACTTTGCTATCTCGGCGCCCTCAGCAGTCCCTGGCTTCTGGGGCTGACCGGCGGCTGGTATCTGATCACCCGCCCGCTGATTTCCGGAATGCTGGTCGGGATTATTCTCGGCGACATTAAAACCGGGATCATGATTGGCGTCGCGGTTCAGGCGGTATATATCGCGATGGTAACGCCTGGCGGTTCGATGCCGGCCGATCTCAACTTTGTCGCTTACCCCGCAATCGCCTTAGGGATCCTTTCAGGAAAAGGCCCCGAGGTCGCGGTCGCGCTGGCGGCGACCATCGGTATCGCCGGAACCATTTTGTTTAACGCGATGATGGTACTGAACTCTTTCTGGAATCACCGGGCAGATGTGGCGCTGGAACGGGGCGACGAACGCGGTATTTACCTGAACAGCGCCATCTGGCCACAGGTGACAAACTTTGTCCTGCGTTTTGTTCCAACTTTTATTGCGGTTTACTTCGGCGCGCAATATATCAGCGGTTTTATGGACAGCTTGCCGAAAATAGTTCTGTCAACGATGAACGTACTGGGCGGCATTTTACCCGCCGTCGGGATCGCGATTTTGCTGAAGCAGATCATCAAAAACTACACCATGCTGATCTACTTCCTCGTCGGTTTTGTCTGCATCGTATTTTTAAAACTCAACATGGTCGCGCTGGTGATCGTCGGTTCGCTGTTGGCGTTGATCCATTACAACTACAAACCGGAACCGCCGCAGGCCGCGAATGCAAAGTCGGTAGCCGATGATGATGAGAATGAATTCTGATGGAAGAACGTACACTTACGCGTAAAGATCTTCGCCGCTGCTGGCGCGCATGGATGATGCACAACTTGTCATCGATGAGTTTTGAACGTCTGGAATCTTTTGGCTTTTGTTTGAGTATGCTTCCGGTGGCGAAAAAGCTCTATCCCGACGCAGCCCAACGTACTGAAATGCTGCGCCGTCATGCCTCATTCTATAATACGGAACCCCAGATAGGCGCGATCGTAAACGGCATGGTGCTGGGGCTGGAGGAGAAAAAAGCGAACGGTGAGCCGATCGATGGGGAGACCATCAATACCCTGAAGGTTGGCCTGATGGGCCCTATTGCCGGGATCGGCGATTCAATGATCCCAGGCATGCTGATCCCTATCCTGCTCAGCATCGGTATGGCCCTGGCGGCCGGCGGTAACATTCTGGGGCCGCTGTTTTATACCGTTGCCTGGCTGGCCATCATCATTCCCGGTTCGTGGTTCTTGTTCCTGAAAGGCTACAAAATGGGTTCTGGCTCGGTGGAAATGCTGGTGAGCAGCAAGTCTGCCCGTCTGCGTGAAGCGTTATCGCTGCTGGGTGTGTTTGTCATGGGGGGCGTGGCGGCCAGCTACGTTAAACTTGGCACCGGACTGGAGTTTATTACCAAAGATGGGGTGAATATCCATGTTCAACAGATGCTGGACGGTATCTTCCCGCAGTTACTGCCGCTGATTGTGGTTCTTGGTACCTGGTATCTGATGGCCAAGCGCGGTGTATCACCAGTGAAAGCGATGATTTTACTGTTGATACTGGCCGCCCTCGGCGTTGCCACGGGCCTGTTTGCGGGATAACACACAGAAAACGGTACAACCGGGGCTATGCCCCGGTTTTTTTATGGATGAAAGTTTTGCCATAGCTCGGGGTGCTTGTCCGGGCGTGAGATAAACTGGAAACGCGCCGGGTCCTCGATGAATTGTTGATAAACAGGTGCGGAGGTAATCGAGAATTCCGTATATTGTCTGGGCGTAACGGCCTGCAGTCGTCCAGGGATGTAACGCGGATTATGCTGCCAGATAACGTTGTTGCCCTGCAGCAGCGGATACCATGCCAGTCCTTTATGCGCACGCACGGCGTCGTACTCAAAACCATATTCACGATCGCACCACGCGCCAAAGGTTAACGGTACATCCGGGTCTGCGGATATAGTCGCATGCCCCCAACCGGGTGGTACCAACACTTTCTCACCGGGCCCGGCAATTACAGCAAAACAGCGGCCTGGGTCGTCCTCAACATATTCCTGCATATAAATGATCGCTTTTCCCTGCCAGATTTCATAAAGCTCTGGCGGAGACCAGCCGCTGTGCTGACTAATACGATGAATATGTCCTTGACTACGCACCGGCTCTTCTCCCAGCCGTCCCGCCGCATAGGTCACCACGCCAAACAACAGCATCCGCTTTTTCAACTCTTCGCGATCCTGCATTCGCGCCACATCCATCGCTATGGCATACACCTCTTGCGGCCCTTCACAGTGCGGATCGCGCAGCGAGGCGCGAATCTGGTCAAGTTGACGAATCTCCGGCATCGGCCCGGTAACCTCATCCCCATAGCTAAAACCAAGCGGGTGATGATGGACCGTCATATCCAGGCCGTAAGAATGCGCTAAGTCACCCATTCTGTACCTCCTTCGCCTGAACCGTCTTATGTTCCTCAAAGACCCTTATTCTGAAGCCGCTGGCGAGCGCTACATAATCATGACCCGCAATCCCTGGCCATACGGCGAGCGCCGACAGAACCTCTTCCCCGGTGTTGATTAACCGATGCGCGGTAAAGCCGGGGATAATATGGACAGATCCCGCGAATACTTTTTCCAGCCTCGCGTCGCCCTGCTCAGTTTGCAACAGCAGCAAACCGGTGCCACGCAGACCAAAATAGACTTCCCCCTGTTCGCGGCGCGCATGGAAATGCCCGCGGGTCATAAAATACTCACAGCCGACCCGGCCAGGGTAAAGATGGGTAACGCCGGTGTAGAGTTCACCTTCAGCGGGAGAGGTATCCAGCATCTCGACGTCATACACGACCTGCTCGCCAGCCAGCTGTTGACGGGCGTGTTCATCGGCAAAAACGTCTGGAAGATCCTCAATACGGGTGGATTTACGCAATAACAGGCCATCAGCTAAAGCGCCGCTTGCCCACGCCACCTGCGGTGGCTGGATAAAAGAAAGGTTCATATGTGTCTCCGGCCCGAGGAGAACAACAGGATCAGATTAGCAGATTAATCGATTAACCTGCTATCGCTATCTGCATATTGCGGGCCGGATCACAGCCTCAAGGTGCCAGCGTCAGTACCTCTGCCACCCACTGCTGGAACCCCTCAACGTCCAGCCCTAGCGCGACCTGGGCATTTGCCGGATGCCCTAAACGTCCTTCAATGTCCACCACCGTCGTACCCGAGGTATATTCCCCCTGGGTTTCAACCGCCACGAAGCACGGCTGCAGGGTAAACAGTTCCGGGCGCACCAGCCAGGCAATAGCGCACAGGTCGTGCATTCGTAGCCCCGTATTCATACTGCCGCTACGGTAATGGCTAAACAGCGCGTGCAGCATTTTTCCCGTCTGGTTAAGCTGCGGCAACGTCGCCAGATAGTCAGGGGTGAGCATGGCCTGATTAGTGACATCCAGCCCGCACATCACAATCTCCAGCCCGCTCTGGAAGACTTTTGCGGCGGCCTCGGGATCGATAGCAATATTAAACTCGGCGTTTGGCGTGAAGTTCCCGCGCCCGGCAGAACCGCCCATAATCACCAGACGGTGAATGTTGAATATGCATTCAGGATAATGAGTCAGCAGCAGCGCAATGTTGGTCAGGGGGCCAATTGCCACCAGCGTCACAGGCTGCGGGGCATGCATCAACGCATCGCGAATGGCCTGGAAGGCAGGTTTTGCCATCACCTGGCGGTCGTGTTCGACAAATTCATACCCTTCCATACCTGATTCACCGTGTACGGAAGCGGCATCTCGTAGCGGTCTCACCAGCGGCATCGATGCCCCCTGCGCCAGTGGAATATCCGCATTCCAGAAGTGCAGCAGTTGCAATGCATTACGGGTGGTTTTTTCCACCGACACATTACCTGCTACCGTGGTCATCAGTTGCAGATCCAGCTCAGGGGCAAACAGCGCGGCGGCAATAGCGGCAGCATCATCAATGCCGGGATCGGTATCAAGAATGATCGGTAAGCGCATGGTTTCTCCATAAAAAAATGCCAGACGTTAAGCCTGGCATCTTCTCATAATCGTAACCGGAAAGACTTACTCTACTTCACGAACATCCACACGCAGCTCTTTCGGTACTTCGAAAACGATGTTTTCTTCACGCCCTTCCAGTGGAATAGCTTCCCCACCGCCAAGCTCCTGCAGGCGAGCAATCACGTTTTGCACCAGGATATCAGGCGCCGAGGCACCGGCCGTCACGCCCACGCACCTGGCTTCTTTCACCCACGCTTCCTGGATATCGGTCGCATCGTCAATCAGATACGCCGCTTTCCCCATTCGTTGGGCCAGTTCAGCCAGACGGTTGGAGTTAGAAGAGTTTTTCGAGCCGACCACCAGCACAACATCGGCCTGCTCTGCCAGCGCACGGACCGCTTCCTGGCGGTTGGTCGTGGCATAACAGATATCGTCTTTGCGCGGCCCGACAATTTTCGGGAAACGGCTTCGCAGCGCGTCAATGACGTCAGAGGTGTCATCAACGGAGAGAGTAGTCTGCGTCATGAAGGACAATTTGCCTTCATTTTTTACATTCAGTTTCAGCACATCTTCAGGTGATTCGACCAGATACATTCCCCCCTGCGGGTTACTGTACTGGCCCATCGTGCCTTCAACTTCCGGATGCCCGGCGTGACCAATTAAAATTGACTCTTCACCGCGACGGCTGGCGCGGGCAACTTCCATATGCACTTTCGTTACCAGCGGGCAGGTCGCATCAAAAACCGTGAGGTCGCGGCCTTTGGCTTCGTTACGCACCGCCTGAGACACGCCATGAGCGGAGAAAATCAGGATCGCGCCATCCGGTACTTCGCTGATTTGCTCAATAAAAATAGCGCCGCGCTCGCGCAGGCTATCCACCACATAGCGGTTATGCACCACTTCATGACGGACATAAATCGGTGCGCCGTAAATAGCCAGCGCGTTTTCCACAATGCTGATAGCGCGGTCTACGCCAGCGCAAAAACCGCGCGGGTTGGCCAACAGGATCTGCATTTTACGCCTCCAGTGCCGGTTCGACTTCCAGCACTTCAATATCAAAATGAACGGTATGCCCGGCCAGCGGATGGTTGAAATCAACCGTGATCGAGTCACCGTTGATTTCGCGGATCACACCAGGCATCTCACTGCCGTCCATTGCGGTAAAGAGCATGATAGCGCCAATTTCTGGCTCGCCCGCGTCCATAAATTCCCGACGCGAGAAATACTGAATTAAGTCCGGGCTGGACACGCCGAAGGCGGCATCCGGCTCCAGAGCAAAAGTGGTTTTATCACCTTCTTTTAACCCCAGCAGGTGTTGTTCCAGTCCTTCAGACAGAGAACCGTCGCCCAGGCGAAACAGCGCAGGCTTGCCGTTATTGCGGGTTGACTCTGCGGTGGAGCCATCGTCGAGCTTAAGGGTGAAGTGCACCAGCACCGCACTGTTACTCTGTACTGATTTAGACATGCAGGTTGCTCTTTAAAATTGCTGCCGCCTGTTTGCCCGATAGCGCTACGCTTACCGGGCCCACAAGGATCGCAGTATATTGTAGGCCGGATTAGCATAGCGCCATCCGGCATTTTTTTATGCGGCTTTTTTCTCTTTCGACGGTAAGAAGCCTTCGAGGACAATCAATGCCGCACCGATACAGATCGCCGTATCGGCAAGGTTGAATGTCGCGAAATGCCAGTCACCGACGTAAAAGTCAATCATATCAACCACGAAGCCGTGCCACAGGCGGTCGAACAGGTTGCCCAGCGCACCGCCAATGATTAACGCATACGCGATGTTGTTTAGCTTCTGCGTCGCCTTCGAGCGATACATCATCACCATCAGGATAACGCAAATACCAATGGCGATACCGGCAAAGAACCAACGTTGCCAGCCACCGCTGTCGGCTAAGAAGCTAAACGCCGCACCATAGTTACGCGCATAGTGCAGATTAAGCGACGGGAACAGCGACACCGTATCCCCCAGAGCAAAGTTCTGGAGGATCAGGTATTTGCTGCCTAAATCGATAATCAGCACGACTACCACCAGCCACAGCCAGCGTAGTCCTGTTGAACATAGAGGCTTACTCATCAGGCAAACTTACGTTGTTCGCCATCACCGGCGATGTTGCTGACACAGCGTCCGCAGATATCTGCATGTTCCGCCACCTGGCCGACATCGGTAGTGTAATGCCAGCAGCGCGGACATTTCTCACCTTCGGCTTTGCTCAGTACGATTTTCAGACCTTTGAGCAGTTCGCTCTGCTGAGCGTCAGCAGGAGCCGCTGCATAATCCGCAACCGTCGCACCGGAGGTCAGCAGAACAAAGCGCAACTCTTCGCCCAGCGCGGTCAGTTTCGCCGCCAGTTCTGGTTCAGCGTACAGAGTAACCGCCGCTTCCAGCGAACCACCGACTTTCTTATCAGCACGTGCCTGCTCGATGACCTTGTTCACTTCGCCGCGCACTTTCAGCAACTCGTCCCAGTAGGCATCGTTCATCGCTTCGGTTTCGCCTAAGCCAAACAGACCTTCGTACCATTCACCGGTAAAGACGTACTTCTCACGCTCGCCCGGCAGGTAACCCCAGATTTCATCGGCGGTGAAGGACATGATCGGCGCCATCCAGCGTACAAGCGCTTCTGCAATATGGAACAGCGCAGTCTGGCAACTACGACGCGCCACGCTGTCCGCTTTCGCGGTGTACTGACGGTCTTTGATGATGTCGAGGTAGAACGAACCCATTTCTACGGAGCAGAAGCGCATCAGGCGCTGTACTACTTCGTGGAAGTCATAGGCTTCATAAGCTTTCAGGATCTCTTCCTGCGCCGCTTGTGCACAACCTACCGCCCAGCGATCCAGCACCACCATCTCTTCCGGTTTCACCATATCTTTTACCGGATCGAACCCGTTCAGGTTCGCCAGCAGGAAGCGCGCGGTGTTACGGATACGACGATAGCTGTCGGCAGCACGTTTCAGGATTTCGTCAGAAACGGCCATTTCGCCGGTATAGTCGGTAGAAGCGACCCACAGACGCAGAATATCCGCGCCCAGTTTGTTCATTACGTCCTGCGGGCTTACGGTGTTACCGATAGACTTGGACATTTTACGACCCTGACCATCAACGGTGAAACCGTGGGTCAGTACCTGACGGTATGGCGCTTTGCCCTTCATTGCAGTGGAGATCATCAGAGAAGACATGAACCAGCCGCGGTGCTGGTCAGAACCTTCCAGATACATATCTGCCGCATGGCCTGCAAACTCAGGACGCACGTCCACAACGGATGAGTGGGTTGAACCGGAGTCGAACCACACGTCCAGCGTATCCGGGACTTTGACATACTGGTCAGCTTCATCGCCGAGGATATCTTTCGGATCGAGATCCCACCACGCCTGGATGCCGTCAACTTCAACGCGTTTGGCCACTTCTTCCATCAGTTCGATAGCACGCGGATGCAGCTCTTCGGTATCTTTGTGAACAAACAGAGACATCGGCACACCCCACGTACGCTGACGGGAGATACACCAGTCAGGACGGTTGGCAACCATCGATTCAATACGTGCCTGACCCCAATCCGGGATCCATTGCACGCCTTTGATCTCTTTTAGCGACTGCGCGCGCAGACCTTTCTGATCCATGCTGACGAACCACTGCGGAGTCGCACGGAAGATGATCGGCGATTTGTGGCGCCAGCAGCACGGGTAGCTGTGCTGCATCTTCTCAACGTGCAGCAGAGCGCCTTTATCGCTCAGCAGCGCAACGATTTTGTCGTTGGCTTTAAAGACGTTCACACCGTCCAGATCCGGATAGGTACCCGCCAGATATGCGCCGTCCGGGCCAACCGGGTTAGCGATTTCCAGACCGTATTTCTGGCTAATGACGTAGTCATCCGGGCCGTGGCCGCCGGCGGTATGGACCGCACCGGTACCCGCATCCAGCGTAACGTGATCGCCAAGAATAGCCGGCACGTCAAAGCCCATAAACGGATGGGTAAAGCGCAGCAGTTCCAGCTCGGCGCCTTTTACGGTGCCCAGAATAGTGTATTCAGCCGCACCAATACGCTGCATGACGCTTTCAACCAGATCCTTCGCCAGAATCACAGCCTGCCCGTCAATCTGCACCAGCGCATAGTCAAAATCAGGCGCCAGAGAGATTGCGCGGTTCGCCGGTAACGTCCACGGGGTGGTAGTCCAGATAACCAGTGAGATCGGGCCATTGACGTCAGAAACGCCAAATTTCGCTTTTACCGCGTCCTGATCGGCGGCGTGGAACGCAACGTCGATGGACGGGGAGGTTTTGTCATAATACTCAACTTCCGCTTCCGCCAGCGCGGAACGGCAATCAACGCACCAGTGCACCGGCTTCGCACCTTTGTGCAGGTGACCGTTACCGATGATTTTACCCAGCGCACGAATGATGTTGGCTTCAGTTTTGAAGTCCATGGTCAGGTACGGATGCGACCAGTCGCCCAGCACGCCAAGACGGATAAAGTCTTTACGCTGACCGTCAACCTGCGTCGCTGCGTATTCACGGCATTTGGCGCGGAACTCAGCGGCGGTGAACTTCTCGCCCGGCTTGCCGTATTCCTGCTCTACTTTCAGCTCGATAGGCAGACCGTGGCAGTCCCAGCCCGGAACGTAAGGCGAGTCGAATCCCGTGAGTCCTTTGGACTTCACGATAATGTCTTTCAGAATCTTGTTAACCGAGTGACCAATATGAATGCTGCCATTCGCATAAGGAGGGCCATCATGCAGAATGAAGGTTTTTTTGCCTTTTTTGGCCGCACGAATGATGCCGTACAGGTCATCATCAGTCCAACGCGCCAGCATTCCCGGTTCACGCTTGGCGAGATCGCCGCGCATCGGGAACCCTGTTTCCGGCAAATTCAGGGTTGATTTATAGTCACTCATCAGATTCTCGGTTCCGTATTTAAAACTCGTATAGGCATTAAGCCGGTTTTGTTAGCCCAAAAAATTCACGGGCAGTCAACTCATCACGCGCAATCTGCGCTTTTAGTTCATCCAGCGAGGCAAATCGCTGTTCGCTGCGTATTTTTTTACGCAGTACTACATCTATATGGCGACCATACAGGTCCATTACAACGTCCAATAGATGCACTTCCAACTGTTGGCGTACGCCTGCTACCGTTGGGCGTGTGCCGATGTTGGCGACGCCGGGTAAAGGTTTGTCACCCAGCCCCATTACTTCAACCGCATAAACCCCTTTCACCGGAGAAACCTGGCGACGAAGCGGTAAGTTTGCCGTCGGAAAACCGATAGTGCGCCCTAACTCGTCACCGTGAACTACGCGTCCTGAGATAGTAAAAGGATGCCCAAGCAGGCTTTCAGCCAGTTGCAGGTTATCTTCCGCCAGCGCCTGACGTACCGCGGTGCTGCTGATGCGCACACCGCCTTCACAGAAGGTTTGGGTGCTGGTGATATCAAAACCATACTCAGCGCCCGCTTCCTGTAATAACAAGAAATCGCCCGCACGGCTAGCGCCAAAGCGGAAATCATCACCAACGGCAAGAAATTGTACACCAAGGCGCTTCACCAGCAGATCGCTGATGAAGGTCTGCGCCGTTAATGCCGCGAAGCGCCTGTCAAAACGCACGCACAGCACGTAATCAACGCCGCACTCCGCCAGATAACGCAGTTTTTCCCGCAGGCGGGTGAGGCGCGCAGGTGACTTGTCCGTCGCAAACAGCTCCAGCGGCTGCGGCTCGAAAATCATCACCATCACCGGTAAATTGCGTTTGCGCCCTTCTTCCCGTAAGCCCTGCAGCAACGCACGATGGCCACGGTGCACGCCGTCGAAATTACCAATAGTCAGCACACACCCATGCGGGGCCTGACTGAGATTATGTATGCCTCGTATCAGCTTCATGTCTGGCTCAAAACAGTGAAAATCGTGAAAGTATACCCTGTACCGCGTTCAACGTTAACCGGCGATTGTTTCTACGAAACAGAAAGAGGATGGTTTTCATCGTTATGAAACAAATTGACGCCCTTCACGGGCACACCAATGCAATTTTTCTCGTGGAAAGGCTGTATTCACGCCCCGCAAGCTGGTAGAATCCTGCGCCATCACTACGCAACGAGTGCTGCAATTTAAACGGCGCTTATTTGCACAAATCCATTGACAAAAGAAGGCTAAAAGGGCATATTCCTCGGCCTTTGAATTGTCCATATAGAACACATTTGGGAGTTGGACCTTGGCTAATATCAAATCAGCTAAGAAGCGCGCCGTTCAGTCTGAAAAGGCCCGCAAGCACAACGCTAGCCGTCGCTCTATGATGCGTACTTTCATCAAGAAAGTATACGCAGCTATCGAAGCTGGCGACAAAGCTACTGCACTGAAAGCATTTAACGAAATGCAACCGATCGTGGACCGTCAGGCTGCTAAAGGTCTGATCCACAAAAACAAAGCTGCACGTCATAAAGCAAACCTGACTGCACAGATCAACAAACTGGCTTAATCGCCTGCTTGTTGTCGCTTTGTGAAAAAAATCACGCAAGCGTAGCACAATAAGCCCCATCATTTTTGATGGGGCTTTTTCATACTTTCAACCTGTCGCTATGCGATACAATTTGGGCTGAACCCGAATCTCTTTCCTCTTTTCGGCACTCAATACCTCCTGAATGTCTCTCAGGTCCTTCGCTCCACAGATAAAGCCAGTATCAGAAAGCATAAACTCTCCGCGGAACTTGTTATCTGGTTAATTATCGGAATGAGCTTCATTATGATCTCTACATCACCGATGCGGTGACAAAACTCGAGCTTGTTCTGGATGGCTCTCTGGCTGCCAACTCTATTAATCAGACCTGCTGGAAATTCCGTGATGAACCGCTTGAGGCATTATTTCATCTAACCGGCTCATCACTGGACGCATCATCTTGCCGAACGACGGTTAACCGAGCTTTTCGGTGGCAAGATGACGCTCTCGCCTTATCCACCAAACGCATAATAAACTTAAGTTGCATTACGTAACGAAAAATATCATGAAGTCACTTTTTTACATATATATTCATGATTTTTGCAATTTTCGCTTGTATCGTACTTATTGCACTGGCACAGGATAAATCCTTTTTGTCCATGACTATCTTTTCCCGTTTCAGGATTTAAATACAGGTTTTTCCCGCCATTATGAAGACGTAACTCTTCCCTGTAGAAAAACACTGTCAGGAGTACTAATACTGTAGTCAATACAAATGTCAGGAACGCTAAAATAACCCTCGCCTTATGCAGGGAGAGATTAACGGCAACGTCTGTTTTTTTGCCTTCGGTTTTTTTCTGAATTTCATAATGAGCACTGAGAATATCAGTGTCAGAAGGACAGGAAAATACCTCAATGGCAGCAGGTTCATTTTTTTCAGCGCCTAATTCAGCAACCGGTGTAACGCTATAGGCCGGATTGATCTGGTAGCCCAGTCGGGGATGGGTCACGATTAAATCCGTCATCTCTATATCCCGCAAATCCCGCCGCAAGGCATAAATCGTCTGCAATAACGTACTATCGCTGGCGAATAAACCAAATTGTCCCCATACCTCATCGCAAATTTGCTTTTTTGTCGTTATATCTTGTTGGGTATGTGAGATGAGACACTTCAAACAGCGACCTTTCACGCCGGATAAATGAATACTTTCCCCATCCTTAAGATGATGAAGAACCATTTCACTTGTATCAAACAATAAATCATTTCCAATCATGAATGATGTAACCATTTGAAAATCCATTAACTATTGAGATGCATTATTTTAGTACCAAAAATAATCATCTAACTGAGAGAATTGTCAAACCTGATGTAAAAAACCATAAAAAAATCTAAAAATAAGAAGGCAATGTCATAAAATGTAATATAAATTTACTTATTCAATCCAAAATAATAATTCACCTGATACACAATATTTATTTACTTATCTATGTTTTTTACACGATGAGACAGCCGAAAATGTCCCCCTTTACAGGGGGACATGAGCGCTTACTTTGTAATACCTTTAAAATAGAACGGTCTCATATCAACAGTTTGCCGCGTCATTTCGCAGCCCAGCCCTTCGCGAGCCGCATTCACCAGCGGGCCACGATCCAAATCCGCCGTCCAGGTAAACAGGCCGCCCAGGCCGCGGGATTTTACGTACTCGGCTTTGGCCTTCACGGTGCGCGGGGTATCCAGCGACATAAAGACTTTAGACTGTGGGTTATACAGGAAATCCGCATCCGCCACTTCATCGGTGTAAACAATAAAATTATTGCGACCGGTCTGGTTTTCCAGATCAAGATAATTTGCGATATGGTCGTACCATTCCGTTGAGCCGGATTCAAATGTTCCGACCGTCGTGCCGTATCCTGGCGTGTAAGTTCCTTTCAGCGGAGATACGCTCTGGATCGTCGCATCATGGGCATTACGGCTATAACCGGCATAACCGATAAAGACCTGTTTAAGCGGCACCCCAATCGACTCCAGATAATTAACGGCGGTCTCTACGCTCCAGTTATTCGCGCTGCCATTCGGGTAGAGATTGGTATGATGCGCCAGCTCGGTAGCCCACGGCGTACCAAAGAAGTCGTAGGTCATTAAATTAATGCCCCAGACCCCCGCATCAATGAGCGCTGGAATATTGGCTTTTTTCAGTTTCTCGATGTCACCAGCCGCGGCAACGCTAATTTTCACATCACTGCGATTGATTTTATTCAGCGCGGCTTTCACATCCTTAATCAAGGCAGCAAAATTTGGTGCGTCAGTATCATCGTAGGTATTACCGGTATTTCCCGGGGCACCCGGATATTCCCAATCCAGATCGATTTCGCTAAACATCGGGAATCGGGTGAACAGATCGGTCAGGCCGTCGCAGAATAGCGCACGTTTATGTGGATCCTTAGCCATAAAGTGGAACGCCTGGCTCATGGTCCAGCCGCCGATACTCATTGAAAGATGGAGATTCGGGTTCTTTTTCTGTACATCGCGTAACCCCCCCAGAACGCCCTGTGCATCGTACTGATGGAAAAGCGCCATGTAATCATTGCTTACCCAGCCCGCAAAGCCGCAGTTGCGGTAGGAGGCAACATCTCCCCACGCATCGACAAAAGTGGGTTGCCATTGCGTACGCTGGAAGTCGACTGCGGCATTGTTGATGGTCGTCGCTTTCTCGCCGGTATCGCCGACGATCCCGCAGAAACCCAGCGTAATTTTATCGTAAGCAAAGGGGTCTAATAACGCCAGGTCAACGCCGCGCCCACAGCTGGAAGGCGCGAAATCACCATCGAGACGGCCGTCATATTGCGACCAGTCCGTCCAGTAACCGGACACTTTAAACTCGTTGGGCTTGTACTCGTTATAGGCTACCTTCGCAACACGCGCCGATGTATAGCTAAACTCATTGGTTTCCGTGGCCGCCACAAATCCGTTCTGCTCGTACTCTTTTGTACTGAGCGAATCATTTTGTACCAGTTTGCTGTTAGTCATAATGCTTACCTCGTTAATGAGTCATAGAAGAAATAGTGTGTCCCATACGTCCGGTGGGACACCTATGTAATGCTCCCATTATGCGAGGGGTGCTAATCACAAACGCTTTGAAACCATGAGATATCGATTTGATGAGATCTCATTTTCTGTATAAAACAGGTTATGAGATAGGGTAAGAAGCGGGCTGGAGGGTCTCAGGAAATTACTTTCTGTTTGATCTTAAAAATTTTTTCTCCGGCACATCCACTTTGCTCAGCACACGCCAGTAACCCTGCCATAAGGTGGCAGGGCGCAGTGTACCGATTGGCCGAGTAACCCCCCTCCCACAACCCAATACCGTTCTCTTAAGCGGCGCGGCCTTGCGCGTAAGCGGGTTTTTTATGCCTGTCGTTTACAGCCTGATTCGACAGCAACCGTCATTCACTGATCTTGATCAGTACTCCTCCTGCCCGCTCCTCCTTTCAGTCCGCCACCTCACCAGGTACATGAAAGTTATTTTCTTTCACTGTTTAACTTTTTTAATTTCATTGTAGATGAAATTGTGACCACCATAACAAATGAAATAATTACTCATCCAAAAACGAATAAACGCAATCCTGAAGTAAGATTTGATAATTGATCACGATGCCAGAGTTAACTATTTTTCATAAAACCAATTAACCACTATCTCAATCCAAAGGCTAACGTTTTCTGGAAACAAAAAATAAAAAACACCCTATTGCTTAGAAAGTAAAAGCTGTTTTTCTGGGCGTATCGCACCAATATCGGAGTTATCATTATGAGTTCTGTTATTGAGGATACCCAGTCTTGCGGGTCAGCATCATTATCTTTACTACAGCGTATTAGC
The DNA here is from genome assembly GCF_050434985.1 of Citrobacter sp. 506. NCBI lineage: Bacteria > Pseudomonadati > Pseudomonadota > Gammaproteobacteria > Enterobacterales > Enterobacteriaceae > Citrobacter > Citrobacter sp. 506. The sequence continues at coordinate 341,132 of NZ_JBNDJN010000003.1, read as the reverse complement.
TACGGCTCTTTAGATGTGGCAGGTAATCTACTGTACTGTTTCGGTTCAACCTACATCTTATATTTCTACACGGACGTTGCGGGTATCAGCCTCGCCGTAGCCGGGGTTATCCTGCTACTGGCGCGTATTGTAGATGGTATAGACGCCCCCATCTGGGGAATCATCATCGATAAGACGCGTTCGCGTTACGGTAAATGCCGCCCTTGGTTTTTATGGTTACCGCTGCCTTTTGGTGTATTCAGCGCGCTGTCATTTTGGTCTCCCGATATCAGTATGACAGGAAAAGCCATCTATGCAGCAATATCCTACATGATTGCCAGCATTTTATTTACCGGACTTAATACACCACTCAGCGCAATATTACCCCTGATGACCCTATCCCCCAAGGAGCGGCTGGTATTAAATTCCTGGAGAATGACCGGCGGGCAAATTGGGGTTTTATTAATGAATGCCACTGCATTGCCCCTTGTTGCATTTTTAGGTAACGGAAACGATCATACAGGATTTATTTATACGGCGATTCTGTTTGCCGTCATATCCTGTTCACTAACGCTTTTCGCCTTTAAAAATATCCGTGAAATGGATGCGGATAAAATACAGCAAGAACCAAGATTGCCGATGAAAAAAAGTTTCACGGCGATGAAAGGTAACTGGCCATGGATCCTGATGGTGCTGGCAAACCTGATCTTCTGGATCGCCCTGCAGCAGCGCTCCACGACGATTGTCTACTATCTAACCTACAACCTTGACCGCAAAGATCTGGTTCCGCTGATTAACAGCCTGGCGACAATTCAGATCCTGTTTATCATCGCCATTCCTTTCTTTAGCAAATACCTGGCTAAAACCTGGATATGGGTAGGCGGCTTACTGGTCGCCACCTTAGGCGGCGTCCTGATGTGGCTGGCGGCGGACAACATTCCTTTCCTCATCGCTGCCTGGGTGCTCGGAAATATCGGCAGCGGAATCGCCTGCTCAATGCCGTTTGCCATGCTGGGCTTCGCCGTCGACTTCGGCGCATGGAAAACGGGTATCAAGGCTACCGGCATTCTTATCGCCTTCGGCAGTACTTTCTGCATCAAGATGGGCAGTGGCCTAGGTACCGCTTTCGCCGCCTGGATCATGAACAGTTTTGGCTATGTTCCGAACCACGCCCAGAACGCTGCAGGTCTGGAAGGAATTACCTGGGCCTTTATCTGGACGCCTGCCTTGCTCTTCACGCTCGCGGCGATCCCGCTGCTTTTCTTCCGTAAATACGAAGCGATGGAAGAGAAGATTCGCCACGATCTGGTAACCATCAATCAATAACATACCTTACCTTCACCCTCGAAATACGGGAGGCACCACCATGCCATTTGTGCAACATGACCCGCGTCGCCTGGTCTGGCAGCAAAACGATCGCTATTTGTGGATTGAACCCTGGGGCGAGAACAGCCTACGCGTGCGCAGCGGCCGTCATCTACCGGTAATGAGAAATGAGGACTGGGCATTGAATGAGCCCGTCGCAGAAAGCCTCTGCCATATTGTTTATGAGCACCACCAGGCGACGCTGACTAACGGTAAAATTATCGCTGTCGTCAATCAAAAAGGGCAAGTCACCTTTTACCGCCATTCGCATAAGCCCCTGTTGCAGGAGTTCTGGCGTCTGCGGGGCGAAATCGGTGAGGACGAGTCTTCACACGGTCAGTACGTCAGCGCCCTAAACCTTGAAGGGCGCGAATTCCGCCCTATTCCGGGAGGAAAATATTCGATTAAAGCCCGCTTCGAAGCCGCCGAAGGGGAAAAAATCTATGGCATGGGCCAGTATCAGCAGGCCAATATGGATCTTAAAGGGTGCGTTCTGGAGCTGGCACAGCGTAACTCCCAAGCCTCAGTACCATTTATGCTTTCAAGTCTGGGCTACGGATTTTTATGGAACAATCCAGCAGTTGGTCGCGTAACCTTCGCCCACAACGTCACTGAATGGGAAGCTCAGGTCAGCGAACAACTGGACTACTGGATCACCGCTGGCGATACCCCCGCAGAAATCAGCCAGGCTTACGCGCTTGCTACTGGCACACCGCCGATGATGCCGGATTACGCCATGGGTTTCTGGCAGTGCAAACTCCGCTATCGTACTCAGGAAGAGCTGCTGGCGGTCGCCCGCGAGTATAAACGACGCAACTTGCCCATCTCGGTTATCGTTATCGATTTCTTCCACTGGCCAAATCAGGGGGACTGGATGTTCGACCAGCGCGACTGGCCCGATCCCGGCGCCATGATCGCCGAGCTAAAATCACTGGGCATTGAGCTGATGGTCTCTGTCTGGCCGACGGTGGATAACCGCACCGAGAGCTATCGGGAGATGCATGAAAACGGCTGGCTGGTGCAAACGGAACGCGGAATACCGATCAATATGGATTTCCTCGGCAATACCACTTTTTTTGACGCCACTCATCCAGGCGCTCGTGACTACGTCTGGGGTAAAGCTAAGCGCAACTATTACGATAAAGGCGTGAAGCTCTTCTGGTTAGATGAAGCTGAACCTGAGTTCAGCGTTTACGATTACGACAACTATCGCTATCACGCCGGGCCAGTGCTGGAAGTGGGCAATATCTACCCGCGAATGTACGCCCAAACCTTTTTTGATGGCATGAAAGCCGATGGCGAAGACAAGGTTATCAACCTGCTACGTTGCGCCTGGGCCGGGAGCCAGAAATACGGCGCGCTGGTCTGGTCCGGAGATATCCACTCTTCGTTTCGATCGCTACGCAATCAGTTTGCCGCCGGACTCAATATGGGAATCGCGGGGATACCGTGGTGGACGACGGATATCGGTGGTTTTCATGGCGGTAATATTCACGACCCGCAATTTCATGAGTTGCTGATTCGCTGGTTTCAGTGGGGCGTCTTTAGCCCGGTGATGCGTCTGCACGGTAACCGCGATCCGCAGATTTTACCGGAACATGCTTACCGTGATGGTATTGCCCAATGCCCGACCGGTGCGGCGAACGAAGTGTGGAGCTATGGCGAGGAGGTGTGTGAAGTTTTGACCGGCTGTCTGACGTTGCGTGAAAAGCTAAAGCCGTACATCAAAGCTCTGATGGTGGAAACGCACGAACGCAATGCGCCGGTAATGCGCCCCCTGTTTTTTGAATTCCCAGAGCAGACAAGGAGTTGGGAAATTACCGATCAGTACTGTTTTGGCCCCGACCTACTGATTGCGCCCGTCATGCACGAAGGTATGCGTGAACGTGACATCTGGCTACCAGAAGGGGAAACATGGACGGAACTTGTGACCGGCGAGAGTTATGCGGGAGGACAAACGCTGCGCTATGCCGCACCACTGAACAGAATTCCGGTATTTATCCGCGAAAGTGGTAAATACCGGAATTTATTAAAGCTATAGAATCCTTCCGGCTGTAGGCAACCACCGCAGCCGGAAGCATTACGACGATCAGGTTGATTGCAGCTTAAATAATGCCGAGTAGTCCGCATTGCAAATACGCTGCACCGCTGGATGCTGGATCATTCTTTCCGCAAATATGGCGTGATACTCCTCCATTACATTCTCTACGCGTCCAATTTCAACAATTGAATCATCGGCATAGAAATTGTGGGAATAAAGCGTAGGCGCAACAAAAATAGCGTTATGCGTTGCGCCAAACGCTTTCATCAGCGCGGCGTCATCAAACTCGCCAAGGATTTCAACGTTCAGCCCTTGGGAGTTAATCCAGTTCAGCAGCTTACGCCCGAGCATCGAACAGCGCCCTGGGATCAGCAATCGACGCTCTTCGAGGCAGGCCGGAAATGGTTTCTCAGGCAATGGCTGGGTGCACCAAAAGCTCACGCTGCATTCGCCAATCCGCACTGAGAACAACCCTTCCTGCTGCGTAGAATCGATCGGGCAGTCGGAGATAATCATATCCAGTTTATGCTGGCTGAGCTGATCAAGCAGCATCTCGTGCGTTGATTCAAAACAACGCAGATGGATTTGTTCATCTTCAACGACTGCGGCATTCAGCACGCTGCTGACCAGCTGTTTGGACAACGCATCCGCTACGCCGACATCGAACAGTAAATTCGACTCTTTGCGATAGTTCACGATATCCAGCATTTCCTGGCTTAACGTGAACATCTTATCCGCATAACGAAAAACCAATTCGCCTAATTCGGTGGGCTCCAGTCCACGCCCCTTCCGCTTGAACAACTTTCCCTGTAAGCGTTCCTCAAGCGCTTTAATCTGCCCGGTAATGGTCTGCGGTGTCAGATAAAGCGCCTCTGCTGCACCAACCACAGATCCTTCTTTATATACATGCCAAAAGTAGTACAGGTGGTTGTAGTTTATATGAGACATACACTCTCCCTGAAAATTGTCACGAAAGGGTTATCCCGTCAGGCTGCTGCGTTCAACCGGGTGCGTAACCAGCAGTAACCTATTACCGCCGACAGCAAAGAACCGATCAGTATCCCCAGTTTCGCCCAGTTAATCAGCTCAGGATCGACGGTCCCAAACGCCAGGCTGGCGATGAAAATCGACATCGTAAAGCCAATGCCGCACAGAATGCCGACCGCCATAATTTGCTGGAAATTCGTTCCCTCCGGCAATTGCGCCATCCTGAAGCGTAACGCCAACCAGCAAAAGAGGCTGATACCCAGTGGTTTCCCGATTAACAGGCCAGCAATGATCCCCAGCGGTAACACCGAGGTCAGTCCATCAATGGTGACGCCCTGCAGTGAGACACCCGCGTTAGCGAAGGCAAACAACGGTAGGATCAGGTATGCCACCCACGGGTGCAGAACATGCTCCAGACGCTTCGCCGGTGAACGCCCGTGTTTTTCCTTCAACGGAATGAAGAAACCGACGATCACGCCCGCCAGAGTTGCATGCACGCCAGACTTCAGTACGGCCGTCCACAGCACTACGCCAACCAGAATATAAATACCGGTACGTCTTACACCGCACAGATTCAATGCTGCCAGGACAAGGATCGCGCACGCGGCAACGCCCAGCGACAACAGCGAGAGATCGCTGGTGTAGAACAACGCGATGATCACAATAGCGCCGAGGTCATCGATTATCGCCAGCGCCATCAGGAAGATTTTCAACGCCAGCGGGACACGGCTGCCCAACAGCGCCAGCACGCCTAATGCAAAAGCGATATCCGTTGCCGCCGGGATCGCCCAACCCTCACGGGTGATAGGGTCAGCATAGTTGAATGCCAGATACAGCAGCGCCGGGACAATCATGCCCCCGATAGCGGCAATGATCGGAAACGCAGCCTGGCGCAGACTGGCCAGCGAACCTTGCATTAACTCACGCTTCACTTCCAAACCGATCAACAGGAAGAACACCGCCATCAACGCGTCATTGATCCACAGCAGCATATTTTTGTTGATCTCAAGCGCGCCAACCCGCAGTTGAACGGGCGTTTCCAGAAAGGCGTGGTACCATCCACTGGTAACCCCGATATTTGCCATCAGCATAGCAACCACGGCAGCGATGATCAGAATGATGCCCCCTGAGGCGTCACTACTAAAAAAACGATGCAGATGTTTCACTTTTATTCTCTCTATTGGGTGAATACTTCGTAAATACTATCTTACACCTTCAGAAAGCTCGTTAAAATTAGATTATTCATGATGAATAGATCGGTTTTAACGAGCTATTCAAATAAAGTCGTTCAGGATTTTCCGAACGGAAAACAAAAATAAAAAAGCCTGAAACTTTTCAGTCCCAGGCTTTTTATCAAAGATAATTGAGTCGAGAATTAGCGCGTCAAATCGTCAAAAAATTTCTTCACACCATCGAAGAAGCTTTTAGAGCGCGGACTGTTTTGCTCGCCGGTCGGGCCGCCAAAGCTATCCTGCAGATCTTTCAGCAACTGCTTCTGCTTGTCGTTGAGGCCTACCGGGGTTTCAACCACCACACGGCACAGCAGATCGCCCTGTGCGCCGCCGCGTACTGACTTAACGCCTTTACCACGCATGCGGAACAGTTTGCCGGTCTGCGTTTCGCCCGGGATTTTTAACTTCACGCGACCATCCAGCGTCGGCACTTCAATCTCGCCGCCCAGCGCTGCCATCGCAAAGTTAATCGGCACTTCGCAGTACAGGTTATTGCCTTCACGTTCGAAAATTGGGTGCTGTTTTACCTGCACCTGAACGTACAAATCGCCTGCTGGCGCGCCATGTTCACCGGCTTCACCTTCACCCGCTAAACGAATACGGTCGCCAGTATCAACCCCAGCCGGGATCTTAACGGACAGCGTTTTGCTCTTCTCAACGCGACCATGACCATGGCATTTGTTGCACGGGTCTTTAATCAACGTACCGCGGCCCTGACAGTGTGGACAGGTCTGCTGTACGGCAAAAAAGCCCTGACGCATCTGCACCTGACCAGAACCGTGACAGGTTGGACAGGTCTGGGGTTGCGTGCCCGCCTTCGCACCGCTGCCGTGGCAAACATCACACTCTTCCAGCGTCGGAATACGGATCTCTTTGGTGACGCCACGCACGGCTTCTTCCAGAGTGAGATCCATGTTGTAACGTAAATCAGCACCACGTGAGGCGCGCTGACGACCGCGACCGCCGCCAAAGATATCGCCAAACACGTCACCAAAGATATCGCTGAAGTCGGCCCCGCCGCCAAAACCGCCGCCACCGCCCATACCGCCTTGCTCAAACGCTGCATGGCCGTACTGATCATAAGCCGCACGTTTTTGCGCATCGGTGAGGATCTCGTACGCTTCTTTGATCTCTTTAAACTTGGCTTCGGCCTCTTTATCACCCTGGTTGCGGTCCGGGTGATATTTCATGGCCAGGCGCTTGTAGGCCTTTTTGATTTCACGCTCTTCCGCTGATTTGGAAACGCCTAAAATCTCGTAATAGTCTTGCTTAGCCATCTCTTTTTATCTGCCCCTAACATGCGTGCACGGGCGGAGAGGAAACCTCTTCGCCCGTGCCAGTAATTACCCGTTCAAAGGGCGATTATTTTTTGTCTTTCACTTCTTCAAACTCAGCGTCGACAACGTCGTCATCTTTCGCGTTGTTTGCAGAAGCATCAGCACCTGCTGCGCCAGCCTGCTGCTGTGCGTGCTGCTGCTGAGCGATTTCCATCAGTTTCTGGGAAACCTGTGCCAGCGCCTGCATTTTCGCTTCGATATCCGCTTTGTCTTCGCCTTTCAGAGAAGTTTCCAGCGCGGTCAGTGCAGACTCGATGGCAGTTTTGTCATCAGCCGGCAGTTTGTCGCCTGCTTCTTCAACCTGCTTGCGAGTGCTGTGCAGCAGATGGTCACCCTGGTTACGGGTCTGAACCAGCTCTTCAAACTTACGGTCAGATTCTGCGTTCGCTTCTGCTTCACGAACCATTTTCTGAATTTCTTCTTCGTTCAGACCAGAAGAAGCCTTGATGGTGATCTTCTGCTCTTTACCGCTATTTTTGTCTTTCGCGGAAACGTGCAGAATACCGTCGGCATCGATGTCAAAAGTAACTTCGATCTGCGGCATACCGCGCGGAGCCGGGCTGATGCCATCCAGGTTAAATTGACCCAGATCTTTGTTATCAGCGGCACGTTTACGTTCACCCTGCAGCACGTGGATGGTTACCGCAGACTGGTTGTCTTCAGCGGTAGAGAACACCTGACTGTGCTTGGTCGGGATAGTGGTGTTTTTCGCGATCAGTGCAGTCATCACGCCACCCATGGTTTCGATACCCAGAGACAGCGGGGTAACGTCCAGCAGCAGCACGTCTTTCACATCACCGGTCAATACACCACCCTGAACGGCAGCACCGATTGCTACAGCTTCGTCCGGGTTAACGTCTTTACGCGGCTCTTTACCGAAGAACTCAGCAACTTTCTTCTGTACCATCGGCATACGAGTCTGACCACCGACCAGGATAACGTCCTGAACGTCGGAAACAGACAGACCAGCATCCTGCAGAGCAACTTTCAGCGGCTCGATAGAACGGTTGACCAGGTCTTCAACCAGGCTTTCCAGTTTCGCACGGGTCACCTTGATGTTCATGTGTTTCGGACCAGTCGCGTCTGCAGTGATGTACGGCAGGTTCACGTCGGTCTGCTGAGCGGAAGACAGTTCGATCTTCGCTTTCTCAGCGGCTTCTTTCAGACGCTGCATCGCCAGCGGGTCGTTACGCAGGTCGATACCCTGATCTTTCTTAAATTCGTCAACCAGGTAGTTGATCATACGGCTATCGAAGTCTTCACCACCCAGGTGGGTATCACCGTTGGTTGCCAGAACTTCGAAGGTTTTTTCACCGTCAACTTCGTCGATTTCGATAATAGAGATATCGAAAGTACCACCACCCAAGTCATAAACCGCGATAGTACGGTTGCCGACTTCTTTATCCAGACCGTAAGCCAGTGCAGCTGCGGTTGGTTCGTTGATGATACGTTTTACTTCCAGACCTGCGATACGGCCGGCGTCTTTGGTTGCCTGACGCTGAGCATCGTTAAAATATGCAGGTACGGTGATAACTGCTTCAGTTACCGGTTCACCCAGGTAATCTTCAGCCGTTTTCTTCATTTTTTTCAGCACTTCAGCAGAAATCTGCGGCGGTGCCATTTTCTGACCTTTTACGTCAATCCATGCATCACCGTTGTCAGCACCGATGATTTTGTACGGCATGATGGCTTCATCACGCTGCACTTCTTCGTCCTGGAAGCGGCGGCCAATCAGGCGTTTAATCGCAAACAGGGTGTTTTGCGGGTTTGTCACTGCCTGACGTTTAGCCGGCTGACCAACCAGAGTTTCACCATCCTGGGTATAAGCAATGATAGAAGGCGTGGTGCGATCGCCCTCGGCGTTCTCCAGCACACGTGCAGTAGTGCCATCCATAATCGCTACACAAGAGTTGGTAGTACCCAGGTCGATACCAATAATTTTACCCATCTAAACGTCTCCACTAAAAATTCGGTCATCATGTGGTTGTGAATCTGTAATAAGGGCGAAACGTGCGGTTTCAACTACCCTGAATCGTTTTTTTTCAGACTCACCACTGCGGTTGTCTACAAGATGGGGTCGTAACCCACGTCATCAAGGGGGGCATGAAAAATTTTTTTAGCCTTGTGGCAATAAATTCGCAGAAAAAAGGCAAAAAGAGAGAAAAATGAATAGTCGCCAACCAGAATTAATTCATAAAACCAATTAAATCAGGAAAGCCATTCACATGAAAATTGCAATAAAAATAAAAGATTACGAGCATGAATCGTTTTTATGACGACGGTAATCTGGTCTGAAGTCACACACTTTTGCAGCCGTCAAAGAGAAACTCCATGAAATCTGTGTTAACCCTTTCCGCCAGCCTGCTTATGGGCCTTCTGCTGAGCAGCACCGCCGTAACTGGCTAGTGTGATGCCCATCACAGGGAAAATAATTCATTTTCCCTTCGTTAGATCATAGACAGTGCCTTCTCCCCTGATTATCATGCCGCGCCCCGAAGACAGCGATCGTTATTCGGGGAAACTATTTCACCATTCAATCAATGATGATTTTGAGGAATTATGGGCAACACTAAGTTGGCTAATCCGGCACCGCTGGGCCTGATGGGCTTTGGCATGACCACCATTCTGCTTAACCTGCACAACGCGGGTTTCTTCGCTCTGGACGTTATTATTCTGGCGATGGGCATTTTCTACGGCGGTATCGCGCAAATTTTTGCCGGACTGCTGGAATATAAAAAAGGCAACACCTTCGGTTTAACCGCCTTTACCTCCTACGGTTCGTTCTGGCTGACGCTGGTTGCGATCCTGCTGATGCCGAAAATGGGCCTGGCGGATGCAACCAATAGTCAGTTCCTGGGCGCTTACCTCGGTCTGTGGGGCGTGTTCACTCTGTTCATGTTCTTCGGTACGCTGAAAGCCGCGCGCATGCTGCAGTTCGTGTTCCTGAGCCTGACTGTGCTGTTCGCCCTGCTGGCCGTTGGCAACATTGCGGGTAACGAAGCGATCATTCACGTTGCTGGCTGGGTAGGCTTAGTGTGTGGCGCAAGCGCCATTTACCTGGCGATGGGTGAAGTGCTGAACGAACAGTTTGGCCGTACCATCCTGCCGATTGGTGAAGCGCACTAATCTGATGCTATCCCCCCCTGACGGGGGGATATTCCTTACAAGCGCTGTAACTCTGCCTGTACGCTCGAATCGCGATGATAAAGATCCTGTCGCAGCCAAATCCCCAAACCTAGCCCTACCAGCGATAACGCCAGCACATACCAGGCCGGAGCCATTGGCGACACGCTCATTAACATCGTGACGGCGATTGGCGTCAGACCACCAAAAATGGCGTACGACACGTTGTAAGAAAAGGATATTCCGGTAAAGCGGACTTCCGCCGGAAATGCCCGCACCATCACATAAGGCACAGCCCCCACCACGCCAACGCATAACCCCACCAGCCCGTATAACAGGAACAAATGCTGGGGATGGCTGCCGGTCAGGTGATAGAAAAACCAGCTTGAACAGGCCAGCATCAGGCTGCCGACAATAAAGGTTTTGCTGGCGCCGACCCGATCGACAATAAACCCAGCCAGCAGGCAACCGACGCACAGCATAATGGTAGCGACACTGTTGGCTTGTAACGTTAGCGCCGGCGCAAAGCCATACTGCTTCTGCAACCAGACTGGTGACATCAGGATCACCACCACAATCCCAGCCGATAGCAGCCAGGTCAGCAGCATTGAAATAACCACCGCTTTTTTATGTTTGCTCACCACTGACTTCACCGGTAGCTCTTGCGCCAACGCTTTACGCTGCTGCATTTCGAGAAATATGGGCGTCTCCTGCAGCCAGCGACGCAGGTACATCGCCACCAGCCCAAACACGCCCCCCAGCAGGAAAGGAATACGCCAGCCGTAATCATGCACCGCCTGCTGCGTCAGGCTGGTGTTCACCAGCGTCGCAACCACCGACCCCAGCAAAATTCCCACCGTCAGGCCGGCAGTCAGCGTTCCGCAGGCAATGCCGATGCGACGCTCCGGTACATGCTCCGCCACGAACACCCACGCGCCCGGAACTTCTCCGCCGATGGCAGCGCCTTGCAAAATACGCATCAGCAGTAACAGCAGCGGCGCGAGGATCCCCATTGAGGCGTAAGTAGGCAAAAGACCAATCGCCAGCGTCGGTATCGCCATCAGCAAAATGCTCAGGGTGAACATTTTCTTGCGCCCGACCAGATCGCCAAAGTGCGCCATGATGATGCCCCCCAGCGGACGCGCCAGATAGCCGGCGGCAAAAATGCCGAAGGTTTGCACCTGACGTAGCCATTCAGGGATGTCTGCGGGGAAGAAGAGCTCGCCAACAACAGCAGCAAAGAAGACAAAGATAATGAAATCATAAAACTCAAGCGCACCACCAAGGGCAGCAAGCGTAAGGGTTTTATAATCCTGGCGATTCAGCGGTCGAGTGTGTTGTGACATAGCAAACCATGAGTCAGTGAAGTAATTGAATCTGTTCGTCGATATATGTAAAGCAAAAATTACTATATCGTAAACAATTCAATACTCCACTGTCATTGGCACTTATGTCACGATCGGGCTACTTTCAGGCTTTTGTATCGCGTATTGCGCTTTTAGGACGAAAAGATGCTACAACAGTCGCTGCGGTTTCCACATACGGCCCATCTAATAGCTGTATACAATACGGTACACTTGCAAAAATACCCGGCACGATAACCTTACCGTCGGCATCTTTCACACCTTCCAGCGTCTCTTTGATCGATTTTGGCTGCCCAGGCAGATTCAGGATCAACGCCTGCTTGCGAATCACGCCAACCTGACGGGAAAGAATCGCCGTTGGCACAAAGTGCAGGCTTATCTGGCGCATCTGCTCACCAAAGCCCGGCATCTGACGGTCGGCTACGGCAAGCGTCGCATCAGGCGTTACGTCACGACGGGCCGGACCCGTTCCGCCGGTAGTCAGCACCAGATGACAGCTCATTTCATCAACCAGCTCGCATAAGGTCTGTTCGATGATCGCCTGTTCATCCGGGATCAATCGCGTTTGCAGCTCAAAAGGGGTGGTAAGGGCTGACGCCAGCCACTCTTCAAGGGCCGGGATACCTTTATCCTGGTAAACGCCGCTGGAAGCACGGTCAGAAATGGAAACCAGGCCAATGCGTAAAGTATTCATGATTATTCCGTTTAAACAGTCTCGTTAAACAGAATGATACACTGCGAAGGGAAGGACAGACAGGTTTCAGAAGAGGTAGCGTGACCCATATCAGGGCCACGCACTAATGATTACAGCAGATCGCCGATCATTTTTTCCAGTTTACCCTGGTCTACAGCAAACTTACGGATACCGTCCGCCAGTTTGTCTACAGCCATCGGATCCTGGTTATGCTGCCACAGGAACTCAGCTTCGGTGATGCGTGCAGGGCGCGCTTTCACTTCGCCGGAGAAAGACAGTTTACGTTCGATAGCACCTTCGCTTTCCGCCAGTTCTTTCAGCAGTGCCGGAGCAATCGTCAGACGATCGCAGCCTGCCAGCTCAATGATTTCGCCGATGTTACGGAAGCTCGCACCCATAACTACGGTTTCGTAACCGTGCTGTTTGTAGTACTCGTAGATTTCCGTTACGGAAACCACACCCGGATCTTCTGCCGGTGCATACTCTTTCTTGTCGGTATTGGCTTTGTACCAGTCAAGAATACGGCCAACGAACGGAGAAATCAGATATACGCCAGCTTCTGCACATGCACGCGCCTGCGCGAAGGAGAACAGCAGAGTCAGGTTACAGTTGATGCCTTCTTTTTCCAGCTGCTCAGCGGCACGGATGCCCTGCCAGGTTGAAGCCAGTTTAATCAGGATGCGATCGTTGCTGATGCCAGCATCGTTGTACATTTTGATCAGGCGTTTTGCTTTAGCGATGGACGCGTCGGTGTCGTAGGACAGACGAGCGTCAACTTCAGTGGAGATACGACCTGGGACCAGTTTCAGGATCTCCAGACCGATATTTACTGCCAGCTTGTCGGTCGCGTCGACGACCTGCTGCGCACGGTCGTTGCTCTGCTGCTTAGCCCAGGCTACAGCGTCATCAATCAGCTTGCGGTATTCCGGGATCTGCGCTGCGTTAAGAATGAGAGAAGGGTTAGTTGTGGCATCCTGAGGCTGATACAGCTTCATTGCCGCGATGTCTCCGGTGTCGGCCACTACTGTGGTGAACTGACGAAGGGAGGTCAATTTGTCCGTCATGATAGCGATTCTCTTTAAACAGCTTGTTAGGGGGATGTAACCGATCTTCCCTGATGATAGCACGACGCACTCTCAGCGCAACCGCCTGGATTGTCCGACCAGCCGCTCAGCCCTGATTACGCATCGCCAAGCCTGTGATGCGCAATTAAGGGATATAACGATTGTTATGATAAACTCCCGTAATCAATCACCTTATAAGGTATATACTGGTCGATTATTGGTAGCGCTTACATGGGAATATTCGCGCTTACCGGCATCAACAAGAGGGATGTTAATGCCTGATTTTTTCTCATTTATTAATGAAATACTCTGGGGATCGGTGATGATCTACCTCCTGCTTGGCGCAGGATGTTGGTTCACCTGGCGTACAGGGTTTATTCAGTTTCGCTATATTCGCCAGTTTGGCAAAAGTCTTAAAAACAGCATCAGCCCGCAGCCGGGCGGTTTAACTTCCTTTCAGGCTTTATGCACCAGTCTTGCCGCACGTATCGGTAGCGGAAATCTGGCGGGCGTGGCGTTGGCGATTGCCGCTGGCGGCGCGGGAGCCGTGTTCTGGATGTGGGTCTCGGCGATCATTGGTATGGCGACGTCATTTGCCGAGAGCTCTCTTGCCCAACTGTATAAAGAGCGCGACAGCAAGGGACAGTTTCGCGGCGGTCCTGCGTGGTATATGGAGCGTGGGCTGGGCATGCGCTGGATGGGCGTTCTTTTTGCCATCTTTTTACTCATTGCTTATGGTCTGATTTTTAACAGCGTTCAGGCAAATTCGGTCTCTCATGCGCTGACCTTTGCTTTTGATATCCCTCCCCTCTTTACCGGTATCGCACTGGCAATAGTGTCATTATTGGCAATCATTGGCGGCATTAAAGGCGTTGCCCGCCTGATGCAATGGTTCGTTCCGATGATGGCGCTGTTGTGGGTCGGTTGCAGCATCGTCATCTGTCTGTGGCATTTCGGACAGCTCCCCGGCATTATCATGACCATTATAAAAAGTGCCTTTGGCTGGCAGGAAGCCGCAGCCGGTGCCGCCGGGTATACACTAAGCCAGGCCATTGCCAGCGGCTTTCAACGCGGTATGTTTTCTAATGAGGCCGGAATGGGATCAACTCCGAACGCGGCCGCGTCAGCAGCATCCTGGCCTCCGCATCCTGCGGCACAAGGCATTGTGCAAATGATCGGAGTATTAGTTGATACGCTGATTCTCTGTACGGCCAGCGCGATGATTGTTCTGTTGGCGGGTAATGACGCCAGCTATGTACCGATGGAAGGCATCCAGTTACTCCAGAAAGCGATGGTTTCAGTGACGGGAGAATGGGGTGCCGGATTCGTGGCGTTAATTGTGATTCTGTTTGCCTTTAGCTCTATCGTGGCCAACTACATCTATGCGGAAAACAACCTCGTTTTCCTGAAGCTGGACAATATCCGCGTCATCTGGCTATTACGGATCGCCACCGTGAGCACCGTTATCGGCGGAACGTTAGTCAGCGTTCCGCTGGTCTGGCAGTTGGCGGACATCATTATGGCGTGTATGGCCATCACTAACCTGACGGCGATTCTGCTGCTTTCACCGGTTGTGCAGACGATCGCCTGCGACTATCTACGCCAACGCAAACTCGGGGTGCGCCCAGAATTCGATCCGCGCCGTTATCCTGATATCAGACAACAACTTGCGCCCGAAAGCTGGGATGAGACGCCGCGCGGATAGCGCGTCAATCGCAACCATCGATCAATTCTGTCGTTTTTTTTGCTAAAGTCGCAGTAAATTTCCTGCAAGGACTGGATATGCTGATTCTGATTTCACCTGCAAAAACGCTCGACTACCAAAGTCCGCTGGCAACGACACGTCATACATTGCCCGAACTGCTGGATCACTCTCAGCAGCTTATTCACGTGGCGCGCCAACTCTCTGCTCCGCAAATTGGCAAGCTGATGGGAATTAGCGACAAGCTGGCGGATCTGAACGCCACGCGTTTCCATGACTGGCAGCCTGACTTCACGCCGGAAAACGCGCGCCAGGCCATTCTGGCGTTTAAAGGCGACGTGTATACCGGACTGCAGGCTGAAACCTTCAGCGAAGCGGATTTCGACTTCGCTCAGCAACACTTACGGATGTTGTCCGGGCTGTACGGCGTTTTGCGTCCGCTGGATTTGATGCAGCCTTACCGTCTGGAGATGGGTATTCGTCTGGCCAATGCGAAAGGTAAAGATCTCTACCAGTTCTGGGGAGATACCATCACCGATAAACTTAACGAAGCGCTGGAAGCGCAAGGCGACAGCGTAGTGATTAACCTCGCCTCGGATGAGTATTTTAAATCCGTGAAGCCGAAAAAGCTCAATGCGGAGCTTATCAAACCGGTCTTCCTCGACGAGAAAAACGGCAAGTTCAAAGTCATCAGCTTCTATGCCAAAAAAGCGCGCGGCCTGATGAGTCGCTACATTATTGAGAACCGCTTAACGCAGCCAGAACAGCTGACCGCCTTTAACAGCGAAGGCTATTTCTTTGATGAAGAAGCGTCAGGAAATGGCGAACTGGTGTTTAAGCGCCAGGAGCAGTAGTAAAAAGGCCGGATGGCGGCGAACGCCCGATCCGGCCGACAGGTTTTGTAGGCTCGCTAAGCAAAGCGCCAGCGGGCACAACCGTTAACCGCGGGTCATCATCAGCTTGCGCAGTTCAGCAAAATCAGCAGGCAGGTGATGAGAAAGCAGCGGCAGGTCCGCGCGTTCCGCCAGCGCTTTTGGCAGAGCCAGCGTCAGGTCAAGAATCTCTTCAACGCTTTCTTTAAACTTGGCCGGATGCGCAGTGCCGAGGAACAGGCCGTACTCGCCAGGGTTCAGTTGGTCACGCAGCGCACGGTAAGCCACCGCCGCATGCGGTTCTGAGGTGTACCCCATCTCATGCAGCTCACGCATCGTGTCCTGAGTAGTGGCATCGTCAACAGCGGCATAACCCAGCTCATTCAGACGCCAGATTTTACGGCGGAACAGTTCCTCCACCCGCGGCCAGTTATTTGGCTGGCTGACATCCATCGCATTCGACAACGTCGCCTGAGTCGCTTTCGGCGCCCACTCACCTTGTGCAAGAAAGCGTGGAACCGTATCGTTGACGTTGGTCGCCGCGATAAAACGCTTCACCGGCAAGCCCAGTGATTTTGCCAGCAGCCCGGCGGTCAGATCGCCAAAGTTGCCGCTGGGAACGGAAATAACCAGCTGATTACGCGCCTCTTGCGGCAGTTGAGCCACGGCCTCAAAGTAGTAACAGATTTGCGCCAGCAGACGGCTAATGTTGATTGAGTTAGCCGAATTCAGCCCCAAAGCTACCTTCAGCTCTTCGTCATCAAACGCCTGTTTCACCAGCGCCTGACAGGCATCAAAATCGCCATCAATCGCCACGGTTTCAATATTGCCACCCAGTGTACAGAACAGTTTTTCCTGTAATGGGCTAATCTTGCCGTTCGGATAAAGGATCACCACGCGCACATTTTTCAGGCCATAAAAGGCATGTGCGACTGCCGCACCAGTGTCTCCAGAGGTCGCCGTCAGAATGGTGACCGGTTTGTCGCCGCTGATATGCGTCAGCATCTGCGCCATAAAGCGCCCGCCAAAGTCTTTAAATGCAAGCGTTGGGCCGTGGAACAGCTCCAGACAGCCGATATCCACGGCAACCTGAGCAACCGGTGCCGGGAAGGCAAACGCCGCACGCACGCGCTGTTCCAGAATCTCCTGTGGGATTTCATCACCGATAAATGCGGAAAGGATCTTCGCGCTGCGGCTAACGAAATCCTGGTTCAACATCTCATCGACTTCTGACAGATTGAATTCCGGCAAATCGTGCGGAAAAAACAATCCCTGATTCTTGCCAAGCCCTTGCGTGACGGCCTGTGCAAAGCTGACCTGTTCGTTATGATCTTTCAGATTATACAGTTTCATTGATTATCCCAGTACCCGTGCGCCCGCCGTGTCCAACCGGCAAATATGAACAAAGCCTTCCTGATTTTGCAGATAATTTTTACCCAGCCAGTCTGCTACACGCTGCGCCGTATCCGGCTTGTCGCACAAAGCGAACAGCGTCGGCCCCGAACCGGAGATTCCGCTGGCCAGCGCCCCGATTTCCGCTACCGCCTGACGCGCCTGGCTAAAGCCTGGCAGCAGGCGGGTACGGTACGGCTCAGCAATGACATCTTTCATCAGCTTCGCGGCAAGCCCTGGCTGACGGGAATAGCAGGCATGGATAAACCCAGCCAGATGCCGCCCGTGGGCGATACAATCCTGGCGGCGATACTGCGCAGGTAAAATCGCCCGCGCTTCTGCCGTCGACACTTTAATCCCCGGATACGCAAGTACCCACAGCCACTCATCAAAGCCTGGCACCTGCTGGCTGATAATGCCGTTTTCTTCGATCATTAACTGCATACCGCCCAAAAAGCACGGGGCGACGTTATCGTAATGAATACTGCCGGAGATACGCCCTTCCAGCTCACCCATTATCGCCAACAGGCGCGTATCGTTGAGCGGTTTACCACAATGCTCGTTCATGGCGACCAGCGCCGCCACAACGGAACACGCGCTGGAGCCTAACCCGGAACCAATCGGCATATTTTTTTCCAGCGTCATCGCCACCGGAACGCTTTTACCCAGCTCCTGACAGAATCGCTCCCAGCACTGGTAGACAATATTTTCTCGCGGCTCAGGCGGCAGCTTATTGGCAAAGCGACCGAGGTTGTTGAGGCTGAAATGGTCAGCCGCCTCAACGGATACCACATCGCCTAACAGCGAACCGTCCACCGGGGTTACCGCCGCTCCGAGCACATCAAACCCGACGCTCATATTGGCGCTGGAAGCCGGGGCATAAACTCTCACCATGTCAGACTCCTAACTTCCATGAAAGGGTACGTAGCAGGTCGGCAAATACGCCCGCCGCCGTCACGTCGTTACCCGCGCCGTATCCGCGCAGAACCAACGGTAGCGGCTGATAATAGTGGCTGTAAAACGCCAACGCGTTTTCACCGTTTTTCACTTTGAACAGCGGATCGTTGCCGTCTACGGCCTCTATTTTCACGCGACAGACGCCATCCTCTTCAATATTGCCAACATAGCGTAATACTTTCCCCTCATCACGGGCTTTCGCCACACGCGCGGCAAAGGCGTCATCCAGCTGCGACAATTTCGCCATAAACGCGGAAACATCACCGGAATCATCAAACTCTTTTGGCAGGACCGGCTCAATAACAATGTCAGAAAGCTCCAGCTCACGACCGGTTTCACGGGCCAGGATCAACAGCTTACGCGCCACGTCCGTACCGGATAGATCGTCACGCGGATCGGGTTCGGTATAGCCCAGCTCACGCGCCATGGTGGTGGCCTCGGAGAAGCTCATGCCTTCATCCAGCTTGCCGAAAATAAACGACAGCGAACCAGAAAGAATGCCGGAGAAACGTTGCAGTTCATCGCCCGCGCTGAGCAGATTTTGCAGGTTCTCAATTACCGGCAAGCCCGCGCCTACGTTGGTGTCGTACAGGAATTTACGACGAGACTTCGCCGCTGCAAAACGCAACTGATGGTAGTAATCCATCGACGACGTGTTGGCCTTTTTGTTCGGCGTGACCACATGGAAGCCTTCGCGCAGGAAATCCGCATACTGATCCGCGACCGCCTGACTTGACGTACAGTCGACAATCACCGGATTGAGCAGATGATATTCTTTCACCAGACGAATTAAGCGCCCCAGGTTGAAAGGCTCTTTCGCGCTTTCCAGCTCCGACTGCCAGTTTTCCAGATTCAGACCATGGACGTTGGTCAGCAGGGCCTTCGAGTTCGCCACACCACACACGCGCAAATCGATATGCTTCTTTTTAAGCCAGGTTTGCTGACGTTTAAGCTGCTCCAGCAGCGCACCGCCCACGCCGCCAACGCCAATGACAAATACTTCAATCACCTGGTCGGTGTTGAACAGCATCTGATGGGTCACACGCACGCCAGTGGTCGCGTCGTCGTTATTCACCACTACCGAAATGGAACGCTCAGACGAGCCCTGGGCGATTGCCACGATATTGATGTTCGCGCGAGCCAGCGCGGCAAAAAATTTCGCCGAGATGCCACGCAACGTGCGCATACCATCGCCAACGACCGAGATGATCGCCAGACGCTCAGTCACCGCCAGCGGCTCCAGCAAGCCTTCTTTCAGCTCGAGATAGAATTCATCCTGCATGGCGCGTTGCGCACGCGCGCAGTCGCCCTGCGGGACGCAGAAGCTGATGCTGTATTCAGAAGAGGATTGGGTGATCAGCACCACCGAGATGCCCGCGCGCGACATCACGGCAAAAACACGCGCCGCCATCCCCACCATGCCTTTCATCCCAGGGCCGGAGACGCTAAACATCGCCATGTTATTGAGGTTAGAAATCCCTTTTACCGGCAAATCGTCATCATCACTGCTGGCACCGATAAGCGTGCCGGGCGCTTGTGGATTGCCGGTATTTTTAATCAGGCACGGGATCTGGAACTGGGCAATAGGGGTAATGGTGCGCGGGTGCAGCACTTTAGCGCCGAAGTAAGAAAGCTCCATCGCTTCCTGATAAGACATCGACTTCAGCAGTCGGGCGTCGGGTACCTGGCGCGGATCGCAGGTATATACGCCATCGACATCGGTCCAGATCTCACAACAATCGGCGCGCAAACAGGCGGCCAGTACGGCGGCAGAGTAGTCAGAGCCATTACGCCCCAGCACCACTAACTCTCCTTTCTCATTCCCGGCGGTAAATCCTGCCATCAGAACCATATGGTCCGCAGGAATACGGCTGGCGGCAATGCGGCGCGTAGATTCGGCGATATCAACGGTAGATTCGAGGTAATGGCCTACCGCCAGCAATTTCTCTACCGGGTCGATGACCGTCACGTTGTGCCCGCGCGCTTCCAGCAGGCCAGCCATGATGGCGATCGACATTTTTTCACCACGGCAAATAAGCGCAGCATTGATGCTGTCCGGGCACTGACCCAGCAGGCTGATACCGTGCAGGACGTGCTTAATCTGTGCAAACTCTTGTTCAACAAAGGCTTTGAGCGGAGCCTGCGGGAAACCCGGTTGCGCGGCGGCAAGACCCACCAACAGCTCAGAGAAAATGCGTTCGGCGTCGCTGATATTGGCTAAAGCATCCTGACCACCGATGGTCTTCTCAATCATCGCCACCAGATGGTTGGTAATTTTTGCGGGGGCAGAAAGAACGGTCGCGACCTGCCCCTGTCTGGCATTGCTTTCCAGAATATCGGCAACCCGCAGAAAGCGCTCTGCATTTGCCACTGATGTACCGCCGAACTTCAACACTCGCATGGTTTACCTCATTGCCTTTGGTCGAAAAAAAAGCCCGCACTGTTTAGGTGCGGGCTTTTTCTTGTGTTTCCTGTACGCGTCAGCCCGCACCGTTACCTGTGGTAATGGTGATGGTTGTGGTAATGGTGATGCTGATGCGTTTCATGATGTTGTGTGCTCTGTAATTATTTATTATCTGTCCTGTATTCTTTTAGGGTTAAAGTATCTGCTGATCTAAGTCAATAAATTTTTAAATTGGTCACATTCCGAAACTTGTTCACGAGCGACTGCTTGCCCTTTTAGTTTCGACCAATACAGTATGTCACCCCTACTTGAATCCAGAGCAAAACACCACACAACAAATGCAGGTCGATATTTTATTTCGTGATGCTTTTTTCTATATCATGTAAAAAACGGTGCAACATTGCCGTATCTCGCTGCCCTAACAGACCCATTCGCTGTTGCAGCCAGTCCGTCAACTTGATGTCGTCAGAAACGTTCAGCGTGGCTAATAAACGCAAAACGCGCGCGCGCAATGCCTGTAGCTGAAGCTCATCCGTCACCTCAATGTTTTTGACGGGTTGTTGTATTAAACCTGCTAATTGATAGCAATACACCATCACCGCCTGCCCCAAATTGAGTGAAGGATAGTCAGCCACCATAGGTACACCGGTGAGTACATCCGCCAGGGCCAATTCTTCGTTGGTCAGCCCTGAATCTTCACGACCAAAAACCAGCGCGGCGTGATCCATCCACGTTGATTTTTCCTGCAGCAGAGGAACCAGTTCGACCGGGGTAGCGTAGTAATGGAACTTCGCCCGACTACGCGCAGTGGTCGCGACGGTAAAATCTACGTCGTACAGCGCCTCCGCCAACGTTGAAAAAACGCTAATATTATCAATAATATCGCCAGAACCATGCGCGACCCATCGCGTGGCGGGTTCCAGGTGGGCTTCGCTGTCAACGATGCGTAATTGGGTGAACCCCATAGTCTTCATAGCGCGGGCAGCCGCACCAATATTTTCCGCTCTGGCGGGGGCAACCAGAATAATTGTTAAACGCATTTCGATACTCTTTTTGGCCAGTCTGCAAGGAAAAATGTGACGTGCTTCAACATATTACGCAGTGCGAATTTACATATTTTTAACAGAAATCACTGAAAAAGCATTTCGCATCCATTAAAAAATGCTAAACTATTTCCCGGGTGTACTATTGCTTTTTATGTTAACAAAAGTTGCATATCCCTCTGTTTATCCATGATAATTTAATTTAAAATGGATCGCACCGGTTGGATTCATTACATTTATTAATTTGCTCGTGCAACTAGTTGTAATATTGCAATTTTGTGATGAAAGCAAACATTTGGATACGTTGATTTCATCAAACTGTTAACGTGCTACAATTGAACTTGATATATGTCAACGAAGCGTAGTTTTATTGGGTGTCCGGCATGTCTTAGCCTGTTATGTTGCTGTTAAAATGGTTAGGATGACAGCCGTTTTTGACACTGTCGGGTCCAGAGGGAAACTACCCACGACCAAGCTAATGATGTTGTTGACGTTGATGGAAAGTGCATCAAGAACGCAATTACGTACTTTAGTCATGTTACGCCGATCATGTTAATTTACGGCATGCATCAGGCAGGTCAGGGACTTTTGTACTTCCTGTTTCGATTTAGTTGGCAATTTAGGTAGCAAACATGCAGACCCCGCACATTCTTATCGTTGAAGACGAGTTAGTAACACGCAACACGTTGAAAAGCATTTTCGAAGCAGAAGGCTATGATGTATTCGAAGCGACAGATGGCGCGGAAATGCATCAGATTCTCTCTGAATATGATATCAACCTTGTGATTATGGATATCAATCTGCCTGGGAAAAATGGCCTGCTGTTAGCACGCGAACTTCGCGAACAAGCTAACGTTGCGCTGATGTTCCTGACGGGCCGTGATAACGAAGTCGATAAAATTCTCGGCCTCGAAATCGGCGCAGACGATTACATCACCAAGCCGTTTAACCCGCGCGAACTGACTATCCGTGCTCGTAACCTGCTGTCCCGTACCATGAACCTGGGTACTGTCAGCGAAGAACGCCGTAGCGTCGAAAGCTACAAGTTCAATGGCTGGGAGCTGGACATCAACAGCCGCTCTCTGATTGGTCCTGACGGTGAGCAGTATAAACTGCCACGCAGCGAATTCCGCGCCATGCTTCACTTCTGTGAGAATCCGGGCAAAATCCAGTCTCGCGCAGAACTGTTGAAAAAAATGACCGGTCGCGAACTGAAGCCGCATGACCGTACCGTTGACGTGACGATCCGCCGCATTCGTAAGCATTTCGAATCAACGCCGGATACGCCAGAAATCATCGCCACCATTCACGGTGAAGGCTACCGTTTCTGCGGCGACCTGCAGGATTAATTCAATCCTCACTGGTATAAAAACGGCGCTTTATGCGCCGTTTTTCATTTCCCCTACTGCCCTATTTCCACAAGCGAAATTCGTCGCTCTGCGCAGGCTGAAGCTCTGGAAGTTCTGTAGATTTTGGCTTTGTTTTTGGCTGTGCCAGCGAGTGCCAGTCAAGATGACGCGTCAGGAACATGACCCCACACAGCGCGAACAACAGCACGCCGGTTCCCAGCAGTAAAGAGCTATCCTGTGAACGTAGCAGCACCCACATCACACCATCCAACCCCAGCAGCGCCACGGTGAACAAAATACTGTTCCGCCAGCCCTGCAATATCGCCTGCAGATACACACCGTTCATCAACGCCCCCACCAGACTTGCCGTTATCCACGCCGCCGTAAAACCGATGTGTTCTGACAGTGCCAGCAGCAGCAGATAAAACATTACCAGCGATAGCCCCACCAGCAGATACTGCATCGGGTGCAGGCGCAGATTGGTCATACTTTCAAGTACGAAGAAAGACATAAAGGTCAGCACAATCAGTAGGATGGCATACTTTGTTGCCCTGTCCGTTAACTGATACTGATCTGCAGGCGTGGCGACGGCGACGCTAAACGCTGGCATGCCCTGCCAACCAATCTTTTCGTCGTTAAAGCGCTCGCCGAGGTTGTTCGCAAACCAGCTGCTTTGCCACTGAGCCTTGAATCCTGATTCGCTAATTTCGCGCTTAGCCGGGAGAAAGTCCCCAAGAAAGTTGGGATGTGGCCAGTTGCTGGTTAAGGTCATTTCACTGTTACGTCCAACCGGAACGACGGAGAAATCGCCGGTTCCGCTCAAATTAAGCGACAACGCCATGCTCAGATTTTGCTCAGCCCAGCTCGCATCGGGTAGCGGAATGTGGATCCCCTGCGCACGTCCATCCAGCCCCGTCCCAGGCTCAACGGCCAGCGACGTTCCATTGACCTGCGGCGCTTTTACCACGCCAATCCCACGCGCGTCCCCCACGCCAACCACAATAAACGGTTTGCCGATGCTGATATTTGGATGATTTAAATCACTCAACCGTTCGGCGTTAAACTCAGCCTTCACCGAAACATCATTGTGCCAGACCTGGCCCTCATAAATACCGATTTTACGCGCTTCAACGTTCTGATTCCCCTCAACTACCAACGATTCCGGCAGCCAGAAATGGATATAGCTACGCTTACGCTGGATTTCTTTGCCATCCTCCAGTGAGGTGTAAAGTTCCGTTACCGGAATGGCTATCAGCGGTCCTACCATCTTTTGCGGCCCGCTGGTGCTCTGTCGGATAGCATCTTCGACTTCATCGCGGTAATCCGATCGCTCCACGATGATCTGCCTGACCATCGTCAGCGGGATTAACAGCAGCAGTATTGCGCCACCTAAGGTGACTATTTTCCAAAACAGGGGTGATTTAAACATAGCGTTCTCCTTTGCAATATCAGCAAGGTAGAACAGCTATGTGCGGAGAATTTGAAGTTATGTGAAGTGAGCGTGAAGCGTAAACGAGGCCTGTGCGCCGCCTTGTGGTCGGTTGCACAATGTCACCGTCCCCTCGTGCAGTCGCGCAACCTCACTGACAAACGCCAGCCCTAAACCGCTGCTCTTATGCCCATTTTCACGGGGCAGCGAATAGAAACGCTCAAAAATACGCGGCAACGCGAAGTCGGGGATCCCGCTGCCGCTGTCGATTATCTGCAACGTGACCAGTTCATCCTGCTGATGCGCGCTCAGCGTAATCGTCCCGTCCTGTGGCGTGAAGTCGATAGCGTTGTCGAGCAAATTCCCCACTGCCTGCTCCAGTAACGCAGGATCGGCGGCGACGCTAAGCGATGAAGGCATAATGGTAAGCGTGATGTTTTTTGCCGCCAGTTGCACGCTACGCGCCTCTTTGAGCTGAGCAAACAGCGCATCTACCGCCACTGCCGTCAACGTAATGTCCTGTCGATTCTCCAGTCGCGCCTGGCGTAACAGGGTTTCGACCAGCGCCTGCATACGCGTATTTTGCGTCAGAATATTATCAGTAAAGCGCGCAACCACGTTCGGCGGCGGACCTTCGCGCAAAATCTCAGCCGCGCCGCGAATGGCCGCCAGCGGACTTTTCAGTTCATGCGTTAATGCATAAACATACTGCTCAATGTAGTTTTTGCCCTCCAGCTTCAGTCGCATACTTTCCAGCGCCTGCGCCAGTTTACGTAGCTCGCTGCTGCCTAAATCAGGCAGTGGGACGGGGCGATTCTCGGTAACGGAGTCGGCATAGCGCGCCAGCCGGGCGATGGAGCGGTTTATCCACCATACCATCCCGATGCCAATCACTAAGGCAATGCCCAGCAATACGGCGCTGGCCCACAGCATCCGCCGTTCACTGCGTTTAATCACTGGCGCCATCGCCGCGTTCGGTTTACCGACACTAAGCACTCCGATAATACGTCCGCCGTCTACGATCGGCGCGGCCACGTACATCACTGAACTTTCCGGATCGTTCGGGTTTTGCGGCGTACTGCGGGCGCCATATTGCCCACGCAAGGTTAACCACACGTCGTTCCAGCGAGAATAGTCCTGACCGACAACCTGGTTTGCGGAATCAAACAACACTTTACCCTGCGCGTCCGTCATGTAGACATGGTATTCATTACGGACTTTGTTAATGCCGCTGATATTGGCGCTGAATGGGCGGTTATGCAGTTGCGAAAATGCCTGCGCCAGCTTGCCGTTGGCGGGAGAGTCAGAGAGCAAGTCATCGCGCGCCAGCGCAGCCAGCAGCGTGGCGGTATCAATCAAAGTGCCTTCGGTCGCCCGGCGGACGCCTGGTTTAATTTCCTGCACAAAGATCGACAAAACGAACCAGGCGGCGACGGCAACAATCAGAAAATAGCCGAGCAACAAACGCATGCCAATGCGCATCAGACGCTCCTCAGGCTATATCCCATACCGCGATGCGTATTGATGGGGGAAAGCTCAGGGTTGATAGCCCGCAGCTTGGCGCGCAGCGTTTTAATGTGGGTATCGACCGTTCTGTCAAAGGTGTCCTGTGCATCGGCCCAGACTAAATCCATCAACTGCTGGCGTGAGTAAATGCGCCCCGGCGACAACAGCAGCGTTTTCAGCAACAGAAATTCATAGCGCGTCAGGTTTAACGGCTTGCCGAACCAGGTAATCTGCGCGGCCAGCTCATTAAGCTCAAAATCGCCGCAGCGCGTCGTCGATGAAGGAGCAGAGAATTTCTGCACCCGCCGCAGCAACGTACGCACGCGGGCGCACACCTCGCGCGGTGAGAAAGGCTTGGCAACATAGTCATCCGCGCCAATTTCCAGCCCCAGCAGGCGATCCACCTCATCGCTACGCGCGGTCAGAAACAGGATCGGCAACGCTGGATGCCGCTCCAGCAGGCGTCGACACAGTTCAAAACCGCTGATATCCGGTAGTCCGACATCCAGAACGATCGCATCAGGACAACGCTGGCGAGATTTCTCCAGCGCAGGTAACCCACGCTCAAACGCTTCCACGCTAAAACCTTCCTGCTGCAGCATGTAGATGAGCGTATCGGCAATGCCCTGCTCATCCTCAACCAACCAGATCAACGGTTGTTGCATTTTGCTTCCTTGTTATTCCCGCCACGGCATGATGGGCACCGCGCTGATGGCATTTTTTGGCGATCCATCGACCACTTTATCTGAATAGGCCAGATAGGCCAGTGCATTACGTTTCGCGTCGTAAAAACGCACGACCTGTAAGGATTTAAACACCAGCGAGGTACGTTTTTTAAATACCACTTCGCCCTGCGCTTTGCCGTTCTTGATTCTGTCGCTCAGTTCTACCGGCCCCACCTGCTGACAGGAAATGGCGGCATCGGAGGTATCTTCCGCCAGCCCCAGCCCACCTTTGATGCCGCCGGTCTTCGCCCGGCTCACGTAGCAGGTCACGTTGGTAACATCAGGATCGTCAAACGCTTCGACCACAATTTTATGATCCGGCCCAAACATTTTGAACACCGTATCGACAGATCCAATCTGCTCCGCATGGGCGACCTGCGCCAACATCAGCAGAATTGAGGAAATGATTAAGCTCTTATATTTCATATTGTTACCATTTTTAAAAGTTACTCTGTGTAATTATTCGACATTCTAAGATAAAACGTATACAGATCACAGGATTACAATAATCACGCTTTCGAATGATCGAAAAAAGCATTTATGAGCAAAAAAAACACTGAATGCTAAAACAGCAAAAAATGCTATTATCCTCATACCTGACGTCAGGTACTCGTTGTTGAAAGGATGAGGATATTTTATGGATCAGGCTGGCATTATTCGCGACCTATTAATCTGGCTGGAAGGTCATCTGGATCAGCCTTTGTCGCTTGACAATGTGGCGGCAAAAGCAGGCTATTCCAAGTGGCACCTGCAGAGAATGTTTAAGGACGTGACGGGCCATGCTATTGGCGCCTATATCCGCGCCCGTCGTTTATCGAAATCCGCAGTGGCGCTGCGCCTGACTGCACGCCCAATTCTGGATATTGCGCTGCAATATCGCTTTGACTCTCAACAAACCTTTACCCGCGCGTTCAAGAAACAGTTTTCCCAGACGCCTGCGCTGTATCGCCGTTCGCCGGAATGGAGCGCGTTTGGTATTCGCCCGCCTATGCGACTGGGTGAATTTGCCATGCCTGCGCACGAGTTTGTCACGCTGGAAGATACGCAACTGCTTGGCACCACGCAAAGCTATTCCTGCTCGCTGGAGCAGATTTCAGATTTCCGTCATGAAATGCGAATTCAGTTCTGGCGCGACTTCCTTAGCCAGGCTCCTGCAATCCCACCGGTGCTGTACGGGCTGAACGAAACGCGTCCGAGCCTCGAAAAAGATGATGAGCAGGAAGTGTTTTACACCACAGCACTGACGCCGGAACAGGCCAATGGTTATGTGCCGTCGGCACAGCCTATCCTGCTACAGGGCGGCGAGTATGTGATGTTTACCTATGAAGGGCTGGGGACCGGCGTACAGGAGTTTATCCTGACGGTTTATGGCACATGCATGCCAATGCTGAACCTGACGCGCCGTAAAGGGCAGGATATCGAGCGATACTACCCGGCAGAAGATGCCAAAGCGGGAGATCGCCCGATCAACCTGCGCTGCGAATTCCTGATTCCGATTCGCCGCTAGCGCTGCAGTTCGTCTAACGCAGGGGCGTCCAGATGTGAGATGTCCCCTGCCGTTTCAACTACCCATCCCGGCGCCAGCCACAAACTTTCCTGGTAATCGACGCGAGAAATAGAACAGTTGCGCAGACGCAGGCGACGTTCAGCCCATGCCGGTAATCCCAGAATCGTACTCACCAGGCAACCCAGTGCAATACCGTGACTGACCAGCAGCGGACGACTCCCCGGCGGCAACTCCAGACAGGATGCCAGCGCCGCGTGGACGCGATCGCTCAGTTCCTGCATCGATTCCCCTTCAGGAATACGCCCCTCCACCGTACCGTTCACCAACTGGCGACGCCAGCCCTCTTCTTCCGACGTCAGCGTATCGATATGGCGTTGCTCCAGCACGCCCATATTCAGCTCGCGCAAACGTGAGTCATAGGTGATATCACAGCCACAGGCCTGGGCGATGATTTCTGCGGTGCGTCGTGTACGACCTAAATCGCTGCTGATGACATGCGTAATACCAAACGTGCGGGCGCGTTCGCCCACCTGCATGGCTTGCTGTTCACCTTTAGCGGTCAGTGGGCTGTCTGACTGGCCTTGAATACGTCGCTCGGCGTTCCACTGCGTTTCGCCATGGCGAACAAGGTATACCTGTAACATGCTTTTTTTCCGTTATACTGCGATGCGATGAATTTTCAAACTGAGCTTAATTATGCACAAGGTTATCTCTGCGACCACCAATCCTGCCAAAATTCAGGCAATTCTGCGGGCATTTGAAGAGATTTTCGGGGAAGGATCCTGCCATATTGAACCCGTCGCCGTCGAGAGTGGCGTGCCGGAACAACCTTTCGGAAACCAGGAAACGCGCACTGGCGCACGAAATCGCGTTGATAATGCGCGCCGTCTGCACCCGCAGGCTGATTTTTGGGTCGCTATTGAAGCGGGAATTGACGACGATGCGACCTTCAGTTGGGTGGTGATTGATAATGGCGTCCAGCGCGGCGAAGCCCGTTCAGCCACGCTGCCATTGCCGGCTGTCATTCTCGCCAGAGTCCGTCAGGGCGAAGCGCTCGGTCCGGTGATGTCGGACTACACGGGTATTGATGAGATTGGCCGTAAAGAGGGCGCTATCGGCGTCTTTACCGCGGGCAAGCTGACGCGCTCAAGCGTCTACCACCAGGCGGTGATTCTGGCGCTCAGCCCGTTTCATAACGCAGTGTATTTATAGCGTTGTGCCGGATGGCGGCTTCGCCTTATCCGGCCACAACCGCGCCACATAATTAGGCCTGAAAGCGAAGCGCCATCAGGCATTTTTTAGCAGCACCTGCTCCAGCCAATGACGCAGATCCACCGGTGCAGATTTGAGGCTGTTCGACCCCCGTGTAATGGTGGCGATCCCCGCCCCGAGCTCGTTTTTAAGCTCGCGCTGACTCATCTCGCCGCGCAGCAGCTCTTCAATGATACGCACGCGCGTGCCCAGCGCTTCGCGCTCATCCGGCGTTAACATCAAATTGAGCAGGGGCAGGTGTAAGTCTTGTTCATAGGCGTGTTTAAGCAGATCGACAAAACGTAACCACTCCTGGTGACGCTGTTCTGCCATCTCTGCCGAATAGGGTGATTGCTGAGTCATAAGTTATCGCCATCGTTGCGGGGGAAGCGTGCTTGCCTCCCCCTTTTGTACTCTTTAACGAGTACGATAGCATAACACAACCGACACGATCAGTAACGACGTTGCCATTCTGCGTCGCTCATCAACTCCGGTTTATCACCAAGGAAATAGCGATAGTACGCATCGTAAGCCAGCACGTTCTTCACGTAGCCACGCGTCTCAGAGAATGGAATGCTTTCGACAAACGCGACAGCATCGATACGACCCGCGCTATTACCAAGCCAGGTGCGAACGCGCCCCGGTCCGGCGTTATAGGCCGCCGACGCGAAAATGCGATTATTACCGAATTGCTGATAGACATACTGTAAATAGCTGGTACCAATGTTGATGTTGGTATCAGGATCCAGTAGTTGGCTCGGGCTGCTGTAACCTGGAATCGAGAACATTTTCACCGTATGCGTCGCCGTGCCCGGCATAATCTGCATCAGCCCGCTGGCACCAACCGGCGATTTTACTTTCGGGTTCCAGGCGCTTTCCTGACGCGCTATCGCCATCGCATAGCTTGGCGGAATATCCTTGCCGCTGGTGTAGCGTGTAAACAGATCCTTGTAGGCCAGCGGGAAACGCTCTTCCAGATGATCCCACAGCTTACCGGCGATTGTCGCTTGTACGCTCAGATCCCACCAGTGATTGTTGAACGCGTAACGCGCCAGCTGAGCCTGCTCAGACTTCGTGCGACTGGTGACCAGATTCGCCCATTCACTGCGCGCGGTATTGTCCAGGTTCCAGTACATTAGCTCGCGCACACGTGCCATTTCCGGTCCCTGAGTCAGCGCAGAGTCAACGTTTGCCGGAGCTTTATCCACTTTCAGCTCGTACTCTTCACCCAGACGCTGTGCCGCCACCATCGGATAGAAACCGCGCTGCTGCATGAGCTGGTGCAGGATCTCTTTGGCTTCCGCCTCGCGCCCGCGCTCAAGCAGCAGATCCGCCTGCCAGTAACGCCACTCATCTTTCTCTTTTGCTTCCATTGGCAGA
Organism: Citrobacter sp. 506; assembly: GCF_050434985.1. NCBI lineage: Bacteria > Pseudomonadati > Pseudomonadota > Gammaproteobacteria > Enterobacterales > Enterobacteriaceae > Citrobacter > Citrobacter sp. 506. Next base: position 310,429 of record NZ_JBNDJN010000003.1, on the reverse strand, counting down.
CGCGCCAGCCAGGTATTCAGACCACGACGATCGCCGGTTCCCAGCGCCATGCGTACACGTCGCTCCACAAGCGAGGTGGAATTCGAGCGCATAATGGCGTCATCGCGCCATTTGGCCTGTTCATCGGTAACGTCATTGCCCATCAGACGCCAGGCGACGATGTCGCGCAGCTCCTGGGTTTGCTCGTCATTCAGCTGTTGCGCCTGCGCCAGAGACGGGATCATCAGGCGGGCGTTTTCCGCGTCCTGACGCGCCACGCTGGAAAAAGCCACCGCCGCCATCTGTCGGGTGAAATCCGTCGCGCCAGTGGTGCGTGCAAAGGTCATCACCGAATTCGGATCGTTGGCCAGCGCGATGATCGCCGAAGCGATAGTTTGGTATTGCGCGGGCATTTGTCCAGCCAACGCCGTGACCAGACCGGTATTCCCGGCTTTCATCGCCAGACGAATACGCTCCAGATACGCCAGCGGATCCTGAGTTCCTGAGGCGCGCCATACGCCAAATAATTTGTCACAGGCGTTGGGCTGGCTTTTCCCGCTCAACCACAGTTCTTTCGCGCCCTGCCAGGCCTCTTCGGTTTGCCCGGTGCTCCATTTCGCAAAGTAATAGTTGCATTGCGCTTCCGTGGTACCCGGTTTTTCTGGGCTGAACGCCAGTAGTCCACGCCAGTCCTCCCGTCGCGCCAGTTCATTCACGAAACGTGATTGCAGAGTACGCGCGGGGGGCAGCGTCGGGTTGGCGCGCACAAAATTGGTAACGGTAATGGTGGGCTGATTCATCAGATCGTCAGTAATCTGACGATATTCCAGATAAGGATACAGAGGATAATTCTTCAGGCCGGGCATCATCTGCTCTACGACATCCATCTGTCGGTTATCCCAGGCCTGTTTAATTTGCGCATAGCGATTGCGCTGCTCATCCAGGGAATCGGCTCGCGCCACTTGACTGACCGTCAGCAGACATACGCTGGCCGCCAGCAGGCGCCAGGTAAATTGATTGGCTTTGTCCACAAGCTCTTCCTCTTCTCATGTTACGTCTGTGCAGCATCATGCCGCTTAATTAGTTCATGCTAACCAGACATTGCAGAATGCGCCACGTCACGGACACTTTTTTACTTTTGTTGCGAGTGAGATCTGCTGGCTGGGATTGGGCAATGAAAAAGGCTACACTTCGCCTTTGATAACTATTTACCAATAATTAGCCCTGAATAATTCAAGTTGCAGCAAGGCGGCGAGGGAGTAAATCCCCTGAGCGTACAAAAGTGCGTGACTGGGGGGAACGACAAATCTGTCAGGAACAGATTTGAACGCTGCGGAGCAGCGGCCCGCAAGGGCGAGGCTCATGGATGAGCCGAGTAACTCACAGCCAACGCATCTGCAGCTTGAAGTATGACGGGATAAATAAAGAGGCGAGTCCAACGTGGCCCAATTTGTTTATACCATGCATCGTGTCGGCAAAGTCGTTCCGCCGAAACGTCATATTCTTAAAAACATCTCACTGAGCTTCTTCCCTGGCGCCAAAATCGGTGTACTTGGTCTGAACGGCGCGGGTAAATCGACCCTGCTGCGCATCATGGCCGGCATTGATACCGATATCGAAGGTGAAGCTCGCCCACAGCCTGGCATTAAAATCGGTTACCTGCCGCAGGAACCGAAACTAAACCCGGAACATACTGTTCGTGAATCCGTGGAAGAAGCGGTTGCCGAAGTGGTTAACGCGCTGAAAGGTCTGGATGAAGTGTACGCAAAGTACGCCGAGCCGGACGCCGACTTCGATAAACTCGCTGCGCAACAGGGCAAGTTTGAAGAGATCATTCAGGCGCACGACGGTCATAACCTGAACGTGCAGCTTGAGCGTGCCGCTGACGCCCTGCGTCTGCCGGACTGGGACGCTAAAATTGAGAACCTCTCTGGTGGTGAACGCCGCCGCGTCGCGCTGTGCCGCCTGCTGCTGGAAAAACCAGACATGCTGCTGCTCGACGAACCGACTAACCACCTGGACGCCGAATCCGTTGCGTGGCTGGAACGCTTCCTGCACGACTTCGAAGGCACCGTGGTGGCGATTACCCACGACCGTTACTTCCTCGACAACGTTGCGGGCTGGATTCTGGAGCTTGACCGCGGCGAAGGTATTCCATGGGAAGGCAACTACTCCTCCTGGCTGGAGCAGAAAGATCAGCGTCTGGCGCAGGAAGCGTCTCAGGAAGCGGCTCGCCGTAAATCCATTGAGAAAGAGCTGGAGTGGGTGCGTCAGGGCGCTAAAGGCCGTCAGTCTAAGGGTAAAGCCCGTCTGGCACGCTTTGAAGAGCTGAACAACACCGAATACCAGAAGCGTAACGAAACCAACGAACTGTTTATCCCACCTGGAGCACGTCTGGGTGATAAAGTCGTTGAAGTCACCAATCTGCGTAAATCCTACGGCGATCGCGTTCTGATTGACGACCTGAGCTTCTCCGTACCGAAAGGCGCCATCGTCGGCATCATCGGTCCGAACGGCGCGGGTAAATCTACCCTGTTCCGTATGATGTCCGGTCAGGAACAGCCAGACAGCGGCACCATCACACTGGGTGAAACCGTCAAGCTGGCTTCCGTTGACCAGTTCCGTGACGCCATGGACAACAGCAAAACCGTGTGGGAAGAAGTTTCCGGCGGGCTGGATATCATGAAGATCGGCAACACCGAGATGCCAAGCCGCGCCTACGTAGGCCGCTTCAACTTTAAAGGTGTTGATCAGGGTAAACGCGTAGGCGAACTCTCCGGCGGTGAGCGCGGTCGTCTGCACCTGGCGAAGCTGCTGCAGGTTGGCGGCAACATGCTGCTGCTTGATGAACCAACCAACGACCTGGATATCGAAACCCTGCGCGCGCTGGAAAACGCCCTGCTGGAGTTCCCGGGCTGCGCGATGGTTATCTCGCACGACCGTTGGTTCCTCGACCGCATCGCAACCCACATTCTGGATTACCAGGATGAAGGTAAGGTTGAATTCTTTGAAGGTAACTTTACCGAATACGAAGAGTACAAGAAACGCACGCTGGGCGCAGATGCGCTGGAGCCGAAGCGTATTAAGTACAAGCGTATTTCCAAGTAATTACCGTTAAGCGCCGGATGGCGGCGTTACGCCTCATCCGGCCTACGAGGTTAGTGCGACTTGTAGGCCGGATAAGCGCAACGCCATCCGGCATTTACGCTATCTCTGCTCGCCCATCAACTCTTTCACCAACTCCACGCAGCGCAGAAATCGACCGTCATAGTCGGGCTCCTGAACGTGCACAAAATTGATATTGTTTTCCTGCAGCATCTCGACCAGCAGCGACTGAAACGCTTTTCTGTCAACTGAACTGCCGAGACTGCGTAAGCCATCCGCCACCCATGGAGTGTTGTTCTCCAGCAGGATCACCAGGTCAAAGCGATACTCGTCAATCAGGGCCTGCACAAACGGGTGTTCACGCCCTTCATACTTTTTGCAGAAGGCCTGAGTGGTAACGAAATCGGTGTCGATAAACGCCACTTTATTGGCATACTTGACAGCAAAATCAATGTATTGGGCTTGTCCCAGGGCGATTTTATCGTAGTCGGAATACTGCAACGCCATCTCATCACCGCCCAAATGGGAGAAGACGTAATCACGCCCATATTCCCACGCACTGGTAGTGTTAAAGATATTGGCGAGCTTGTTCACCAGCGTCGATTTTCCGCTCGACTCTCCGCCGAGGATCGCCACAGTGCGCACGAAAAACGGCTTCACTTCTGTAGGAATATACTCCCAGTAGCGAAACGGGTTCTCACGGATTTGCCCGCCGCTGATGTTCATAAACGTTCGTTTGGGATCCACCAGCACGGTTTCGATCCCCAGATGTTCCAGATACTGCGGGGCATCTGACTCTTCAGAGGTGTAAATCCAGTTAGGCTGGATCCCTTTCTCCTGCATAAACGTTTTGATCCCGTTGCTCCACACATCCCAACCGTGTGGGTACGGCTCCATACCCTCTTCGTTGAAGGCATGAATACGGATATTTTTCTGATACTTAAAGGTTTGCAGCAGCCAGCGTAGACGATCGGGCACCGTGGGCTGTTGCGACATAGCGCTGTCTTCAAACAGACTGCGATCGCGCGTGTCGTCATACCCCATGATGATATGCAGTTCATCGACCTGACTACACGCGCGCTGGATAAGATAGATATGGCCGGTATGCAGCGGATAAAACTTACCGAATACCACACCGATATTCTTCTGCTGGCGCGGAAACTCCAGCCCGAGAAACCGGTGCAACGCCTCCAGCTTTTGCGCGCTGGGGCTTTTAATTTTGGCATTCAGCAGTTGACTTAAATATCCCTTGGTCATGCCACTGGCATCTGCCACCTGTTGCAGGGTACAGCCCTTTTGCTTAATGGCAGTTTTCAGATAATCAAATGACACAAGAGCCTCCTGCTGTAAAAATAAACGTAATACCCAATACCGCCGGAAAGACGACGGGTATTTTATTATAGGTCGTCAAACACGCTTAAAGCATCCGTAAGCTTCTTAACGCCAAAGACCTGCATCCCTTCCGGCACTTTTTTCGGCACGTTGGCGGCAGGAACAATCGCCCGACGAAAGCCGTGCTTCGCCGCTTCGGAAATACGCTCCTGGCCGCTGGGTACCGGACGAATTTCGCCCGCCAGTCCCACTTCGCCAAAGACCACTAAGTCCTGCGGCAGCGGTCGGTCGCGCAGGCTGGAAACCATTGCCAGTAGCAGTGCCAGATCGGCGCTGGTTTCGGTAACCTTCACGCCGCCGACCACGTTGACGAACACGTCCTGATCCGCCATCTGCAAGCCGCCGTGACGATGCAGCACGGCCAGCAGAATCGCCAGACGGTTCTGCTCCAGGCCGACCGCAACACGACGCGGATTCGCCATCATCGAATGGTCGACCAGCGCCTGAATCTCCACCAGCAACGGGCGCGTGCCTTCCCAGACCACCATAACCGAACTGCCGGAGGTGACTTCATCGCCACGGCTTAAGAAGATAGCGGAAGGGTTGCTAACTTCACGCAGCCCCTGTTCGGTCATGGCAAAGACGCCCAGCTCATTCACCGCGCCAAAGCGGTTTTTATGGCTACGCAGAGTACGAAAACGAGAATCGGCATCGCCGTCGAGCAGCACCGAGCAGTCAATACAGTGCTCCAGCACCTTTGGACCGGCCAGCGAGCCGTCTTTGGTGACGTGGCCGACCATGACAATCGCCACGCCGCGCGTTTTGGCAAAGCGGGTCAGGTAAGCCGCGGTTTCGCGCACCTGTGCCACGCTGCCCGGCGAAGACTGAATGTCCGCCATGTGCATCACCTGAATGGAGTCGATAACCATCAACCTCGGCTGTTCTTCTTCGGCAATCAGGCAAATTTGTTCGATACTGGTTTCCGACAGCATGTTCAGATTCGCCGTCGGCAGACCGAGTCGATGCGCGCGCATCGCCACCTGTTGCAAGGACTCTTCGCCGGTGACGTACAGGGTTTTCATCTGCTCAGCGAGCTTGCACAGCGTTTGCAGCAGCAGCGTTGATTTCCCTGCGCCGGGGTTACCGCCAATCAGGATGGCGCTGCCGGGCACCACACCGCCGCCCAGCACGCGGTCAAACTCTTTAAATCCGGTGGAAAAACGCGGCAACTCTTCAAGGCTGATATCAGACAGCTTCTGCACTTTTGCGATGCCCGCATTCCCGGCATAGCCGCTGAGCCGCTCGTTACGCGCCACCGTTGGTGACGCAGCAAGGCGTACCTCGGTAATGGTGTTCCAGGCCTGACAGGCGCTGCATTGCCCTTGCCAGCGCGGGTAATCGGCCCCGCATTCGTTACAAACAAAGGCGCGTTTTGGAGCTTTGGCCACGTTTTACCTCTTTCGTTAGCGCGTTTACCGGACAGCGTGGGCGCTTATCCGGCCTACGGTCACTTTGCCATCAGGCAATTAAATCATTTCTGGTTCATGCTGCCAGAGAGAATGCAGAACACGCCCATCAGGTCAGCGTGACGGATCGTAATCTCCGCCTTTTCATTCACTTTGGGTTTGGCATGATACGCTATACCCAGTCCAGCCGTTTTAATCATCGGCAGATCGTTGGCGCCATCGCCGATCGCCACCGTCTGCGCCATCGGGATCTCATACTCCTGCGCCAGGCGGGTCAGGGTGTTGGCTTTGTACTGCGCATCGACGATATCGCCGATCACGTTGCCGGTGAATTTACCGTCCATGATCTCCAGCTCGTTTGCCACAGCCGCCGTCAGACGTAGTTTGTTACGCAGATAATCGGCAAAGAAGGTAAAACCGCCGGAGGCAATTGCCACTTTCCAGCCGAGCGTTTCCAGTTTTAACACCAGCTGAGTCAGGCCAGGCATCAGTGGTAGCGTTTCGCGCACCTGGTGCAAAATATTGGCATCAGCGCCCTTCAACGTCGCCACGCGGCTGCGCAAGCTGGCGGTAAAGTCCAGCTCGCCGCGCATCGCGCGTTCGGTGACTTCGGCAACCATTTCGCCGGTTCCCGCCAGTTTGGCAATTTCATCGATACACTCGATCTGGATAGCCGTTGAATCCATGTCCATCACCAGCAAACCCGGCGTGCGCAAATGCGGAATTTTACCCAGTGGCGCAACATCCAGTTTGGCATCATGCGCCAGTTTTGCCGCACGCGGCGTTAACGAGCCCGCCAGACGAATCACCTGATAATCCTCAACGCACCACGCCGCCACGATCACCATCGCCGCACCCAGTTTGCTCTGGTATTGCGTTAACCGTTGTTTATCCAGCCCACGACCGTACAGCAGCCAGCCACTGCGGCCCGCGTGGTAATCCAGCGGCATGACTTCATCACCGCTTAAAGAGAGAGGCAGACCTGGCCACAGAGAAACATCTTCAGGTAGATCGCACCAGGTAATGTTAGGCATTAAAGCTCCTGTAAAATCGTTCGGGTCGGAATCATCAGGGGAAAATAACGCATGAGGCTACCCTGTAACCAGCGCTTCTGGCAACATTAAGTCTCAAATTTTCAGCAGGTGGAATATGGCTCGCACAAAACTGAAATTCCGACTTCATCGTGCAGTGATTGTATTGTCCTGCCTTGCGCTGCTCGTTGCTCTGATGCAGGGCGCGTCCTGGTTTAGTCAAAGCCACCAACAGCAGCGTAATCCGCAGCTCGAAGAGCTGGCGCGCACGCTGGCTCGCCAGGTCTCCTTGAACGTCGCCCCGCTGATGCGTACCGAAACGCCGGATGAAAAACGCATTAAAGCGGTACTCTCGCAGCTCACGGAAAGTAGCCGTATTCTGGATGCGGGCGTCTACGATGAAAAGGGAGACCTGATTACACGCACCGGTGAGAGCGTCAACGTTCGAGACCGACTGGCGTTGGACGGCAAAAAAGCCGGGGGCTATTTTAACCAGCAGATTGTCGAGCCCATTCAGGGAAGAAATGGTCCGCTGGGCTATCTACGCCTGACGCTGGATACCCACACGCTCGCCACCGAAGCCAAGCAGGTGGATAACACCACCAACATCTTACGCCTAATGCTGCTTCTGTCACTGGCAATTGGCGTGGTGCTCACCCGTACCTTATTGCAAGGCAAGCGCACCCGCTGGCAGCAATCCCCTTTCCTGCTGACCGCCAACAAACCGGTACAGGAAGAAGACAACGAGAAGAAAGAGTAATAACAGAAAGGAAATCGACCATGACGACACTACGCCTGCTTATCTCAGACTCTTACGATCCGTGGTTTAACCTCGCGGTCGAAGAGTGCATTTTTCGCCAGATGCCCGCCACGCAGCGCGTCCTGTTCTTGTGGCGTAACGCCGATACGGTGGTGATTGGCCGGGCGCAAAACCCGTGGAAAGAGTGTAATACCCGCCGTATGGAAGAAGACAACGTGCGGCTCGCCCGTCGCAGCAGCGGCGGCGGCGCGGTGTTCCATGACTTAGGCAATACCTGCTTTACCTTTATGGCCGGTAAACCGGAGTACGACAAAACCATCTCTACCGCTATTGTCCTCCATGCCCTGAACGCGCTGGGCGTAGACGCCGACGCCTCCGGGCGTAACGATCTGGTCGTGAAAACGCCAGACGGCGATCGCAAAGTTTCCGGCTCTGCTTATCGGGAAACGAAAGACCGCGGATTCCACCACGGCACGCTGTTGTTGAACGCCGATCTCAGCCGCCTGGCAAACTATCTCAATCCGGATAAAAAGAAACTCGCCGCCAAAGGCATCACCTCGGTTCGCTCACGCGTAGCGAATCTAACGGAGCTGTTGCCGGGCATCACCCATCAACAGGTCTGTCAGGCCATCACGGAAGCCTTTTTTGCCCACTACGGCGAACGTGTCGAAGCGGAAATTATCTCGCCGGACAAAACCCCGGATCTGCCGAACTTTGCCGAAACCTTTGCCCGTCAGAGCAGTTGGGAGTGGAATTTTGGTCAGGCGCCTGCGTTCTCGCACCTTCTGGACGAGCGTTTCACCTGGGGCGGCGTTGAGCTGCATTTCGACGTGGAAAAAGGTCATATCACCCGTACGCAGGTCTTTACCGACAGCCTCAATCCCGCGCCGTTAGAAGCGCTGGCGGGTCGTCTGCAGGGGTGTTTGTACCGTGCGGATATGCTGCAACAGGAGTGCGAAGCGCTGCTGGTTGATTTCCCACAGCAGGAGAAAGAGTTACGCGAGCTGTCAGCGTGGATTGCCAGTGCAGTGAGCTAAACGCTGGCCTGAAAATGCCGGATGGCGGTCCGGCATACATCGATTGTAGCCCGGTAAGCGCAGCGCTACCGGGCATCACAACACTTACTCTTTATCGCCCAGCAGAACGGATTCCAGTGCGATTTTGATCATGTCGTTGAAGGTCGTCTGACGTTCAGCGGCAGTGGTCTGCTCGTGAGTACGGATATGGTCGGACACGGTGCAGATGGTCAGCGCTTTCGCACCAAACTCAGCCGCAACGCCGTAGATACCCGCCGCTTCCATTTCCACGCCCAGCACGCCGTATTTTTCCATTACGTCGAACATTTCGCCGTCCGGAGAGTAGAACAGGTCAGCGGAGAACAGGTTGCCCACGCGCGCGTCTACGCCCAGCGCTTTTGCCGCATCAACTGCGTTACGCACCATGTCGAAGTCAGCGATAGCTGCGAAGTCATGATCTTTAAAACGGATACGGTTTACTTTGGAGTCGGTGCAGGCGCCCATACCGATAACCACGTCACGCAGTTTAACGTCCATACGCACAGCGCCGCAGGAGCCTACGCGAATGATTTTCTTCACGCCAAAATCGGTGATCAGCTCTTTGGTGTAGATAGAGCAGGACGGGATACCCATCCCGTGCCCCATAACGGAGATCTTACGGCCTTTGTAAGTACCGGTGAAACCTAACATGCCGCGAACGTTGTTCACTTCACGAACATCTTCGAGGAAAGTTTCAGCAATATGCTTTGCGCGCAGCGGGTCGCCCGGCATCAATACGACGTCAGCGAAATCACCCATTTCTGCATTAATATGTGGAGTTGCCATCTTCAGTTCCCTTTTGATTTATTGTTTTTGTCGGGGGGGTAGCAATGCCTTACCCAACCGACAAAACGAATTCAAATACCCTAAGGATTTCGCGTTTTAGGAAGGCGACGAATTCGGAACCCCCGGGAACATAGATTACCTATGTGACCGGGGTGAGCGAATGAAGTCAACGCATCTACAGCGCGAAAGACAACGGGTATCACAGCATGTTTTTACCGTAGTCCATCGGCGATGTACCAAAGTAGCTCGCCAGCGTCTGGCCAATATCCGCGAAAGTTTCACGGTGACCTAAAGAACCTGGTTTCACTTTCGGGCCGTAAACCAGCACCGGAATGTGCTCACGGGTGTGGTCAGTGCCGGTCCAGCTCGGGTCACAGCCGTGGTCAGCAGTCAGGATCAGAATGTCATCTTCACCCACCAGTTCCATCAGTTCAGGTAAACGGCGGTCGAACAGTTCCAGACCTGCAGCGTAACCAGCGATATCGCGACGATGTCCCCAGGAAGAGTCGAAATCAACGAAGTTAGTGAAGACAATGGTCTTATCACCCGCTTCTTTCATCTCTTTGATGGTGGCGTCGAACAGCGCGTCCAGGCCGGTAGCTTTCACTTTTTTGGTGATGCCGCAGTTAGCGTAGATATCCGCGATTTTACCGACGGAAACCACGTGACCGTCTTTCTCGTCGACCAGTTTCTGCAGCACGGTCGGTGCTGGCGGCTCAACGGCCAGATCGTGACGGTTACCGGTACGCTGGAAATTACCCGCTTTATCACCGATAAACGGACGCGCGATAACACGACCGATGTTGTAACCACCTTCGGTCAGTTCTTCACGAGCGATTTCACACAGTTCGTAGAGTTTATCCAGGCCAAAAGTCTCTTCGTGACAGGCAATCTGGAACACGGAGTCTGCGGAAGTATAGAAAATCGGCTTGCCGGTTTTCATATGCTCTTCACCCAGTTGATCCAGGATCACGGTACCGGAAGAGTGGCAGTTGCCGAGGTAGCCCGGCAGGTTGGCACGTTTGACCAGTTTATCCAGCAGTTCCTGCGGGAAGCTGTTGTCATGATCGGAGAAATAACCCCAGTCAAACAGAACCGGAACACCCGCGATTTCCCAGTGGCCAGACGGCGTGTCTTTCCCGGAAGAGAGTTCATGCGCCCAGGCGTAGGCACCAATCACTTCCGAGTTACCGTCCATACCAGCAGCAATTTTACCGGTAGAACCTTCGTGAGCTTTCACCAGGCCCAGACGGGTCAGGTTAGGCAGATTCAGTGGACCTTTGCGACCCTTGTCAGCTTCGCCTTTCGCACAGGCTTCTGCAATGTGTCCCATAGTGTCTGAGCCTACGTCGCCAAAGCGATCCGCATCTTCAGTCGCACCAATACCAAAGGAGTCCAGCACCATAATAAATGCACGTTTCATCTTGTTCTCCAACATCTGCGCCGCAAAAAAGCGATCAGATCAGTATACAGTTATTCGGTAATACGACGATAGACTGTCGGTGTAATTTCTGGCGCTTTATCGTCAAGGCTAATTGCCGCTTTGACCGCTTTCGCCGCTTCCTGCCAGCTGGCTTCATCTTTGGCGTGGATCACCGCCAGCGGACGCTGTCCGTCTACGCTGTCGCCCAGACGCGCCATGTCGCTAAAGCCAACGCTGTAATCAATGGTGTCCGAAGCCTGACGACGACCGCCGCCCATGGAAACAACCGCCATTCCCAGCGCACGGGTATCCATAGCGCTGACAAAACCTTCGGTATCAGCATATACCGCTTTGCTGAGCATTGCCGTCGGCAGGTACTTCGCATAATTTTCGACGAAATCGGTCGGGCCTTTCTGCGCCGCAACCATGCGACCAAAAATCTCTGCCGCTTTGCCGTTATCCAGCACCGCCTGCAATTTCGCACGGGCTTCGGCATCGTCTTTCGCCAGATTGCCGGAGATCAGCATTTCCACGCACAGCGCCATCGTGACGTCTAACAGACGTGGATTGCGGTATTCACCTGTCAGGAACTGCACCGCTTCGCGGACTTCTACCGCGTTACCTGCGCTGGATGCCAGTACCTGGTTCATATCGGTTAACAGCGCGGTGGTACGTACACCCGCTCCGTTCGCCACGCCGACAATCGCTTCGGCAAGCGCTTCAGAAAGCTCATAGGTCGGCATAAAGGCGCCGCTGCCTACTTTCACATCCATCACCAGCGCATCCAGTCCTTCCGCCAGCTTTTTCGCCAGGATAGAGCCGGTAATCAGCGGGATGGAATCCACCGTCGCGGTAATATCGCGGGTGGCATAAAAACGTTTGTCCGCCGGTGCGAGCGAGCTGGTTTGCCCAATAATCGCCACACCCACGTCTTTAATAATTTCACGGAAACGCGCATCGTCCGGGAAGATGTCAAACCCTGGGATGGCTTCCAGTTTATCGAGCGTACCGCCGGTATGACCCAGACCACGTCCGGAGATCATCGGAATATAGCCGCCACATGCAGCGACCATCGGGCCTAACATCAGTGACGTTACGTCACCCACGCCGCCGGTAGAGTGTTTATCCACAATCGGGCCGTTCAGTTGCAGGCTTTTCCAGTCCAGCACGGTTCCTGAATCACGCATTGCCATGGTCAGCGAAACACGCTCAGGCATTGTCATATCGTGGAAGAAAATGGTCATCGCCAGGGCGGCGATTTGCCCTTCAGAGATGGTGTTGTCGCGAATCCCATTGATAAAGAAGCGAATCTCTTCATCGCTCAGCGCATGACCATCACGTTTTTTACGAATAATTTCTTGTGCGAGAAACATGGTAACCCCCGATAAATCAGGTTAAATGCAGCGGAAAACCCACTGCAATGAATGATTACTCTAAACAATTCGAGTCGCAGGAAGCGGCAAGGAAGCTCATCCCCAGGCGCTTACTACAGTAAGTGACTGGGGTGAGGGAGTGCAGCTAACGCACCTGCGGCTTGCAGTATGACGAGTAATTAGTAGCTGCTTGCGCTCTTACCATCGCCGTGACCCAGCGCTTTCAGCAAGCTCGCCAGCAGGCTGGATGCGCCAAAACGATAGTGACGGGAATCGGCCCAGTCAGCGCCAAACAGTTCGTCAGCAATCGCCAGGAACTGCTGTGCATCTTCTGCGGTACGCACGCCGCCTGCCGGTTTGAAACCTACAGTTTTAGAAACGCCCATGTCGCGGATCACTTCCATCATGATGCGTGCGCTTTCCGGCGTCGCATTTACCGGCACTTTACCGGTAGAGGTTTTGATGAAATCAGCACCCGCTTTGATGGAGATTTCAGACGCTTTACGGATAAGACTCTCTTCTTTCAGCTCACCGGTTTCGATGATCACTTTCAGCAGCACGTTTGCCGCCGCACACGCATCTTTACATGCTTTAACCAGATCAAAACCAACCTGCTCGTTACCGGCGATCAGGGCACGGTAAGGGAACACCACGTCAACTTCATCTGCGCCGTAGGCAATCGCCGCGCGGGTTTCAGCCAGCGCAATCTCGATGTCGTCGTTGCCGTGCGGGAAGTTGGTCACGGTTGCAATACGGATGTCCGGAGTGCCTTGCTCTTTCAGCGTCTTACGCGCGATAGGGATGAAACGCGGATAGATGCAAATAGCGGCAGTGTTGCCTACCGGGGTCTTCGCCTGATGACACAGCGCGATCACTTTTTCATTGGTGTCGTCGTCATTCAGGGTGGTCAGGTCCATCAGTTTCAGTGCACGCAGGCTGCTTGCTGTTAAATCGGTCATAACATTCTCCAACGGCATCGCCGTATAAAATTTCACCTTGCGAGTTTGTTAGTATTCTAACATCCGCTCGCTATTACACTTCGATATACATCACAGTTAATGAAAACCACATACAGATTTGCATTACTCTAATGAGATCTACTTCAAATAAATCACCTTTCAAGAAGGGATGCGGTGGCATCAGGCGCATCCGGATCAAAGGTTGTGGCGGCGTTGCTTTCTACAATGGCGTTACACCTTCGGGATAAAAAGGAATCAACGATGCCCACTTCAAGCGAACTCGCGCTGCAACAGCGTTGCCAACAAATCGTGACCAGTCCGGTGCTCAGCCCTGAGCAGAAACGCCACTTCCTGGCGCTGGAGGCTGAAAACGCGCTGCCTTACCCGCAACTACCTGCTGAGGCTCGCCAGGCGCTGGATGACGGGGTGATCTGCGATATGTATGAAGGTCATGCCCCGTTCAAACCGCGCTATGTTTTACCCGACTACGCGCGTTTTCTGGCCAACGGTTCCTCATGGCTGGAACTGGAAGGAGCCAGGGATCTTGATGACGCGTTATCCTTACTCACCATCCTGTATCACCACGTTCCGTCAGTCACCTCGATGCCGGTCTATCTCGGCCAGCTCGACGTTCTGTTGCAACCGTATGTTAGAATTCTAACACAAGATGAGATCGATATTCGAATAAAACGTTTCTGGCGTTATCTCGACAGAACCCTGCCAGACGCATTTATGCATGCCAATATCGGCCCCGCTGATACGCCTGTCACCCGTGCAATTTTACGCGCAGACGCAGAGTTAAAGCAGGTTTCGCCTAATCTGACGTTCATTTATGATCCGCAAATTACACCTGACGACCTGCTGCTCAACGTGGCGAAAAATATCTGCGAGTGCAGTAAGCCGCACATTTCCAACGGCCCCGAAAATGATAAAATTTTCACAAAAGGTCAGTATGGCGTCGTCAGCTGTTACAACTCGTTGCCGCTCGCCGGGGGTGGAAGCACGCTGGTCAGGCTCAATCTGAAAGCCATCGCAGAGCGCAGCACCTCTGTCGATGACTTCTTTACGCGCACCCTACCGCACTATTGCCAGCAGCAAATCGCCATCATTGATTCACGATGTGAATTCCTCTATGAAAAATCACATTTCTTTGAGAATAGCTTCCTGGTGCAGGAAGGGTTGATTGATCCCGAACGTTTTGTCCCTATGTTCGGCATGTATGGCCTGGCGGAGGCGGTGAATCTGCTGTGCGATAAGGCGGGGCAGAATGCTCGCTACGGAAAAGACGAGGTCGCCAATCAGCTCGGCTATCGCATCAGCGCCCAACTGGCGGAGTTTGTAGAAAGTACCCCGGTGAAATTTGGCTGGAAGCAGCGCGCAATGCTGCACGCACAGTCAGGGATCAGTTCTGACATCGGCACCACGCCGGGCGCGCGTCTGCCCTACGGCGATGAGCCGGATCCGATCACTCACCTGCAAACCGTCGCACCGCATCATGCGTATTATCACGCTGGGATCAGCGACATTCTCACGCTGGATGAAACCATCAAGCGCAATCCTCAGGCGCTGGTGCAATTGTGCCTCGGGGCGTTTAAAGCTGGGATGCGTGAGTTTACTGCCAACGTGAGTGGTAACGATCTGGTCCGCGTCACCGGCTATATGGTACGCCTGTCGGATCTGGAAAAATATCGCGCCGAAGGTTCACGCACCAACACCACCTGGCTGGGCGAAGAAGCCGCGCGCAATACGCGCATTCTGGAACGACAACCTCGCGTGATTAGCCATGAACAGCAGATGCGCTTCAGTAAGTAAGATCATTCCTTTCTCCTGCGTCGACGGGCCGGGCAGTCGCCTGGCTCTGTTTCTGCAAGGATGTAACCTGCGCTGTAAAAATTGCCACAATCCGTGGACGATGGGACGCTGCAACGACTGCGGGGAATGTGTCCTGCATTGCCCGCATGAAGCGCTGAGCCTGAGTGCGGGGAAAGTGAGATGGCAATCCGACGTATGTCAGCAGTGCGATACCTGCCTGCACATGTGCCCACAGCAGGCCACGCCGATGGCGCAAACCCTGAGCGTTGATGAAGTGCTGCAGCATATTCGCAAGGCGGTGCTGTTTATTGAAGGAATTACGGTCAGCGGCGGCGAAGCGACCACCCAGTTGCCGTTTATCGTGGCGCTGTTTAACGCGATCAAAACCGATCCGCAGTTGCAACACCTGACCTGCATGGTAGACAGCAACGGCATGCTGAGCGAAACCGGCTGGCAAAAACTACTGCCGGTATGCGACGGCGTAATGCTCGATTTAAAAGCCTGGGATAGCGCGTGTCATCGACAGTTGACTGGCCGCGATAACACGCTGATTAAACAAAGCATTACCTTTTTGTCTGGGCAGGGAAAACTTGCGGAACTGCGCCTGCTGGTTATTCCTGACCACGTGGATTATCTACAGCATATCGATGCGCTGGCGGCGTTTATCAAACGTTCAGGTGATGTTCCGGTGCGGCTAAATGCCTTTCATGCGCACGGGGTGTACGGCGAAGCGAAGGACTGGCCGAGCGCCACGCCTGAGGATGTGGAGCAACTGGCGCAAGGATTGCGCGAGCGCGGAGTGGATAATTTGATCTTCCCGGCGCTGTACCTGTAATTGCCGGATGCGACGTATCCGTCGTCCGGCAATTAAAAATCAAATAACGCCGTCGTATTGCGATACAGCGCATCAGCGATAACATCCGCAGGTTCCAGGCGCAGCTCGCAGAGGACATTAAAGACTCTGACCACCTGCTCCGGGCGATTGGGCTGTCCCTGAAAGCCGTTGAGCGGCATATCCGGCGCGTCAGTTTCCAGCAGCAGTGAGTCCAGCGGCAGTTGCGCCATTACCTCGCGGGTTTTACTAGCGCGCGGATAGGTAATGGTGCCGCCCACGCCAATTTTGTAGCCCAGTTGCACAAAACGTTCGGCCTGCTGCACGCTCCCGGAAAATCCATGCACCACGCCGGTTCGCGGTAAAGCATGGCGTTTCAGGTACATCGCCAGCTTGTCATGAGTGCGCCGCGAATGCAGGATCACCGGCAGTTCGTAACGCTTCGCCAGCTTAAGCTGCGCTTCCAGCAGCCGCTCTTGCTTATCGAATTGCGGATCGTCCCGATAAAGATCCAGCCCAATCTCGCCTACCGCCACCAGCTTTTGCGGGCGCTTATCCAGCGCCTGCTGCAACTGCTCCAGACAGTCATCGCTATGTTGTTCAATAACAATGGGGTGCAGCCCCAGGGCGGCAAACAATGGAGGGTAATTTTCCGCTAACGCCAGTACACGGGAAAAATTTGCCGCCTGGGTGGCCGGAACGATAATGCTTTGCACGCCGACGTCAGCCGCGCCCTGAATACTGGCAGATTCATCGCCCGTAAACGGCGGAAAATCAAAGTGACAATGCGTATCAATAAAACGATAACTCACGCCAAATCCTCATTATTAAACGTCGTGTCGTTAGCCTGAGGCGCATTGGTCACCACGGGGGCGTGAGCGTCGTTAGCCACCGGCGCAGGTGGAACCACGACCGGTCCCGGCACCACAATCTTCGGCGTCTGACGAGGCAGCGGCGCATTTTTCGCCAGCAGCTTGCCGACGGTTGCCAGGAAGTAACGACCACACAGGCGTCCGGTCTTGTAATCTTCCCGCAGCGCCGGAATACGGCTTCCTAATGCCATGCTATGGAGCGGTTTGGGCGGGTAGATCTCAAAGATACGCAGCTTGCCCGGCGGTTTCTCAATAAAACTCTGAATCGCGCGATAGCTGGCTTCATGGTGCTGGACCAGATTCAGCAGCGGTTGCAGGCTGCTTTCGCCCAGCCAGCGTTCCATACGCTTGAACCACTGCGGGGTGTAATACATTTGCGAAGGCACGGTGCGGATAACCACCAGCGTTTTTGCCCCCTGCTTCGCCGCTTCCTGCACGGGAATGGCGTCGCTGACTCCCCCATCGAGATAATTCACACCATCCAGCGCAACCCCTGCGCGGTAGAACCCTGGAATCGCGCTGGAGGCACGAATAAGATCGAGCCAGTTTTGCCGGTTCGGCGAAAAATAGCCTGGCGTGTAGTCATCGCCCCGACAGGCGCACATATAAAACGATTTCCCTGCGGCAAACAGGCGCTCGGCGTTATCCATCGCCAGCGGGATCTGGGACGCGGTCGAATCCACCAGCCAATCGAGATCGATTAAATTTCCCCCGCGCACAAAGCGCACCGGGTCAAAAAATTCACGTCGGGTAGTGTAACGCATGATGACTTTACGGCCGTAACCCGGCTGGTTACAAAGATAGGCTGAAAGGTTTTGCGCGCCAGCGGATGTCCCGTAGAAGAGATCAAAAGGGTTGAACTGCGCGCGCATGAATTCATCCAGTACGCCAGCGGTGAAGATGCCTCTTTGTCCGCCGCCCTCACACACCAGCGCCATACTGCCTGGTTGAAACGGACGTAACGATAACGGCGCAATATTACCGAGCGTGACGGGTATTCTCTGCCCCACCTCTGCCTTCCTGTTGTTTTTGTAATAGAACAACAAAGTAACGCAAATTGCCTGATGCTAAAACCGTAAAAGCCAGTCCGGTGGACTGGCTTAGTAGCAAGTTATCTTTACGGTTAATCCCCAAAATAATTCGAGTCACAAGAAGGCGGCAAGGGCGTGAATCCCGATCTGCTTACTCTGGTAAGTGATACGGGCGAGCACGCGTAGCCAGCGCACCTTTAACTTGAAGAATAAAGGGGATGTCGCTAGGGCCGTTTACGACCTGTAAACAGGCTGACCAGAAACAGAATGATCCCCACCACAAAAACAATTTTCGCTGCGCCAGCAGCGGTACCCGCCAGTCCACCAAAACCCAGTGCAGCGGCAATTAACGCGATAACCAGAAATATGATGCCCCATCGAAACATGCGCTTCTCCTTTACCATAGTTAATGTCACCGCTTGATATGAGCACTCAGGCTGCCCATCGGCGATATTTTCAGTGTGGTGCACAACACGCCTCCCGACAAACGTCGGGAGGACGAATTAAGTCTAATTAGTGAGTTTTAAGATCGTTTTTGACGCTTTTCACGCCATCAATCGCTTTGGCGATGCTCTCAGCGCGATCGCTTTGAGCCTGTGATTCAACGGTTCCTGAAAGCTGTACCACGCCATCGGTGGTTTCAACTTTCACTTTGCGGGAAGGGACAATATCATCGGCCAGCAGCTTGGCTTTTACCTCACTGGTGATTGCCGTATCGCCCGCATAGCCTTTTACAGAAGTGTCTTTGCTATCACGTACGTGCAGTTTGTCGCTAACGGAGGTCACACCCTCAACGCCTTTGGCGACTTTAACGGCCTCTTCGGCCTGTGCCTGGCTTTCAACAAACCCGCTTAGCGTCACCACCTTCTGGTCGGTTTTAACGGAAATGTCGGTGCTCTTAATGCTATCGTGATCCACCAGCGCGGCTTTTACTTTCGCAGTGATGGTGCTGTCATCCATGAAATTACCGACTTTGTTCATGGAGCTATCGACTTTCTGCCCCGCACTTTCGACGCCGGATTGCGTTTTATCCGTCGTGGAGTTTTCTGCATAAGCAGAACCCGTTGCAACAGCGGAGGTCAGCATCACGGCCAGCAGCGTTTTAGAAATCTTAAGTCCTGTCATTGTCATCGATGTATTCCTGTATGTTTGCTAAAAGCTGCGCTCTGCCGTAAACGGCTTGAGCCAGCAACTAATCTTGTAAGTGGAATAAATATCAGCAATAGAAGCTGCAACAGGCAGCCTAAAAAGCATTTAACGCCGACATTTATGTCATCACATTGTTAAATATAGTTCAGGATTTCGTGATCGCAGTCCAGATTGACTAAAAAACGTGCAAACAAAAGAAAAACGAGAGGTTTTAAGAACATTCCGCAAGGGATTTAAAAGACAGGAAAAGTTGTAGGGCACGGCGGATACCGTGCCCTGAAGGTCGATTAGTGTTCGCGCGTTTTGCGGAACTGAACGTCAGGGTAACGTTCCTGGGTGAGATTCAGGTTAACCATGGTCGGCGCGATATAAGTGAGGTTATCGCCGCCATCCAGCGCCAGCTGAATTTCGTTTTTACGCTTGAATTCTTCGAATTTCTTGACGTCAGAACACTCTACCCAGCGTGCTGTCGCTACGTTGACCGACTCATAAATCGCTTCAACGTTGTATTCGCTCTTCAGGCGTGAAACCACCACGTCGAACTGCAGCACACCAACAGCGCCCACGATCAGATCGTTATTAGCGATCGGACGGAAAACCTGCACTGCGCCCTCTTCGGACAGCTGAACCAGCCCTTTCAGCAGCTGTTTCTGCTTCAACGGATCCTTCAGACGAATGCGACGGAACAGCTCCGGCGCGAAGTTCGGAATACCGGTGAACTTCATCATTTCGCCTTGGGTAAAGGTATCGCCAATCTGGATAGTGCCATGGTTGTGCAGACCCAGAATATCGCCCGGATACGCTTCTTCCACGTGAGAACGGTCACCGGCCATAAAAGTCAGCGCATCGGAGATAACCACGTCTTTACCAATGCGCACCTGGCGCATTTTCATACCTTTCTCGTACTTGCCGGACACCACGCGCATAAACGCCACGCGGTCACGGTGTTTCGGGTCCATGTTGGCCTGAATTTTAAACACGAAGCCGGTGAACTTTTCTTCTGAGGCTTCAACGACGCGGGTGTCGGTTTTACGCGGCATCGGCGCAGGCGCCCACTCCACTAAGCCATCCAGCATATGATCAACGCCGAAGTTACCGAGCGCGGTACCGAAGAATACCGGGGTGATTTCGCCCGCGAGGAACAGCTCATGGTCGAACTCGTTAGACGCGCCCTGCACCAGCTCCAGCTCGTCGCGCAGCTGCTGCGCCAGGTCTTCCCCCACGGCGGCATCGAGTTCCGGGTTGTTCAGACCTTTAACAATGCGCACTTCCTGAATGGTGTGCCCTTTACCCGTCTGGTACAGGTAAGTTTCGTCTTTATATAGGTGATAGACGCCTTTGAACAACTTACCGCAGCCAATCGGCCAGGTGATCGGCGCACAGCCGATTTTCAGTTCATTCTCGACTTCATCCAGCAGCTCCATCGGATCGCGGATGTCACGGTCGAGTTTGTTCATAAAGGTCAGGATCGGGGTATCACGCAGACGGGTAACTTCCATCAGCTTACGGGTCCGGTCTTCAACACCTTTTGCGGCGTCGATGACCATCAGGCAGCAGTCCACCGCCGTCAGAGTACGGTATGTATCTTCAGAGAAGTCTTCGTGCCCTGGGGTGTCCAGCAGGTTTACCAGGCAGTCATGATATGGAAACTGCATCACAGAGGTGGTAATGGAGATACCACGCTGTTTTTCCATTTCCATCCAGTCAGATTTCGCATGCTGGCTGGAGCCACGGCCTTTTACCGTACCGGCGGTCTGAATCGCCTGTCCGAATAACAGTACCTTTTCAGTAATTGTCGTTTTACCGGCATCCGGGTGAGAAATAATGGCAAAAGTGCGGCGTTTGGCCACCTCTTGCAAATAAGGAGACAACGTCATAGTCAAATCTTCTTAGGTAAGCACGGCAACAGGCCGTGCAAGTTGAATACGAAAAATTGCGGCTATTTTACCCATCAACGGGGGGGAGGCAATCAGTGTTTACACAGGAGCCGCTCCAGTTCACTTAATGACGCCACGGTCCAGGTCGGCTGAATGCCCGCTGGCTGCTCGCGGTGGTGCGTATTTAGCCAGCAGGTGGATAGCCCGGCGTTAATGCCGCCAAGAATATCGGACTCTGCGGTGTCGCCCACCATCAGTACGCGAGAACGCTCAGGATTGCCCGCCTGCTCCAGCGCATGGTCAAAAATACGGGGATCGGGTTTTGCCACGCCAACCTGCTCAGAAATCACCAGCAGGTCGAAATAGTCGCGCAGCCCCGTCCGCTCAAGGCGGATTTGCTGCAACGCCGTAAAGCCGTTAGTAATAATACCGATTTTTGTTTTATCACGAATCGCATTGAGCAGAGAAACCGCCCCTGGCAACGGCGAGCAAATCTCCGCCATCGCATTGATAAAGGCGTCATTAAGCTGGCCTGGCTCAACCTTCAGGCGTTCAGCCCAGCTCTGAAAACGAGCGTGCTGGAGTTGTAATGAGGTTATCGCACCGTTTTGATAATCCACCCACAGCGGTTTATTTACGGCCTGGTAGTCCTGAAAATCTTCAGCGGTAAAGGTAATGCTATAGTCGAGAAACATCCGCTGTAAGCCGGTAAACGAGTCAAACGTAAACAGCGTTTCGTCGGCATCAAAGAAAATCCAGTCCCACTTCTTCATCATTACACCTTGTCTTACATGCTGATTGGCAATGCCATTATAATGGCGTCTTCATGACCATCGGCCGTCGGATAGTAATTGCGCCGGATCGTCGCCTCGTTAAAGCCCAGGCTTTCGTACAGCGCGATAGCGGCAGCATTTGAGGCGCGCACTTCAAGCCACAGTGTCAAAATGCCACGCTTTTCCAGCTCATCGATCAGGTATTCCAGTAGCTCACGCCCCAGGCCCCGGCGCTGAAAGTCAGGATCGACGGCAATATTGAACAGCGTAGCTTCATCCAGCACGACCTGTGTAATCGCAAAGGCGGCCATTACGTCGTCAACCCTCAACTGAAAATTGAGGTAGCGATCGCCCTGGTTGCTGGCAAATGTTTTTTCACTCCACGGAAAAGCGTGGGCGCGTTTTTCAATCTGAAATGCTGCAGGTAAATCAGTCGGTTCGAGGGAAGAAATCGTGTTCATATGCGCAGATTTGTTGCCATAACGCGGCGCGGGCCGCGGGGTTTTCCCGTAATTCATTAAACGCAGGACTCTCGACCTGAGCGCCCTCCAGCAGCAGCGGCTCTTCGGTTCCCAGCCGCCAGCTATTACAGCGACTGCCCTGCGGCAGCATGGCGACACGGTCAGGCGTCAGTTGTAAAACCTGATCCGGGCTGACGGTTAATGCGCGTAAAATATCGCTCATCAACGGTTCAGTTAGTGCGGGTAATTGTGCAGCAACCATCACCAAACGGACGTGCGCAGGAATTGAAATCGCGATCTCGCCCTGCAGTGCGCCGGGACGACGCAATGACCACTGCGTAATGCCCAGTTGCTGTAACTGCCAGTCTCGTCGGGATGTCATAGCGAAACACTCCTGTCTATCAGGGGCGCAAATATAGCAAATTTGTCGAATCCGTGCCATCAAACAACTATAATCCCCCGCTGTACAATTTAAGGAGCACTCCATGTCTGCTTTTACCCCGGCAAGTGAAGTCTTGCTGCGCCACAGTGATGATTTCGAACAAAGCCGTATTCTGTTTGCCGGTGATTTGCAGGATGACCTGCCTGCCCATTTTGAATGCGCCGCCAGCCGTGCGCACACTCAGCAGCTTCACCACTGGCAGGTGCTTAACCGCCAGATGGGTGACAACGTTCGCTTTAGCCTCGTCGCGCAGGCCGATGACGTTGCCGATAGCGATACGCTGATCTACTACTGGCCGAAGAATAAGCCGGAAGCCCAGTTCCAGTTGATGAACATTCTGTCGCTGTTACCGGTGGGCACCGATATTTTTGTTGTTGGTGAGAACCGCAGCGGCGTTCGTAGCGCAGAGCAGATGCTGGCCGAATACGCGCCGCTGAACAAAGTCGACAGCGCGCGTCGCTGTGGCCTGTACCATGGTCGTCTGGAAAAACAGCCGGTCTTTGATGCAGAAAAATACTGGGATGAATACCAGACCGAAAATCTGACCATCAAAACGCTGCCGGGCGTATTCAGCCGTGACGGCCTGGATGTTGGCAGCCAACTGCTGCTCTCCACGCTGACGCCGCACACCAAAGGCAAAGTTTTGGATGTCGGCTGCGGTGCAGGTGTACTCTCCGTCGCCTTAGCCAGCCACTCGCCAAAAGTGCGCTTAACCCTGTGCGATGTTAGTGCCGCCGCCGTTGAAGCCAGCCGCGCAACGCTTGCTGCCAACGGTATTGAAGGAGACGTAATCGCCAGTAACGTCTTTTCTGACGTGACGGGTCGCTTTGATATGATCATCTCCAACCCACCGTTCCACGATGGGATGCAGACCAGCCTCGATGCCGCGCAAACGCTGATTCGCGGCGCAGTGCGCCACCTCAACAGCGGCGGTGAACTGCGTATCGTGGCGAACGCCTTCCTGCCTTATCCGAAGGTACTGGATGAAGTGTTTGGCTTCCACGAAGTTATCGCGCAGACCGGTCGCTTCAAGGTCTATCGCACCATCATGACGCGTCAGGCGAAGAAGTAGAACGGCCATCCCATGCCGGATAAGGTGCCTGCACCGCCATCCGGCAGGGTTTGCGAAATGCGGGGTGGCACTTCGTTTACACGGCCTGCGTTTAGCGCCCATTTTTACATCAATTAAGCGCGTCCTGGGCAATTAACTATTGACGAAAAGTTGAAAACCACTAGAATGCGCCTCCGTGGTAACGATACTTTTTTGAGTGTCGATGGTATGCGAAGGTGGCGGAATTGGTAGACGCGCTAGCTTCAGGTGTTAGTGTCCTTTCGGACGTGGGGGTTCAAGTCCCCCCCCTCGCACCATAATCCACGTTGATATTGCTCGCACTGGGCGAAGGTGGCGGAATTGGTAGACGCGCTAGCTTCAGGTGTTAGTGTCCTTAGGATGTGGGGGTTCGAGTCCCCCCCCTCGCACCAACGAGGCGATATCAAAAAATAAGATGACTGTGCGAAGGTGGCGGAATTGGTAGACGCGCTAGCTTCAGGTGTTAGTGTCCTTAGGATGTGGGGGTTCGAGTCCCCCCCCTCGCACCAATTATCTTATTTCCCTCTCGATTTTCTTCCCTGTTTTGTTCATCCCTGATTCCCGTTCATCATCACCAGAACAATGCCGCCGATCAGCGCCGCACATGAAGGCAACAGGACAAAATGCCGCAAACGCTTGTGGTACAGCATGAGTGAAGTCAACAGTAATCCTAATACAATCATCGCCTTCCATACGTAGACCGACAGGTCGCTAAATGCCATCCCGGCAATCAGTATTCCCGGCAGCAGAACACCCCATCCACTGCCCAGCGTACGTTGCAACATGGTACCACCTATGACATTGATAATGATAACCAATATCATATGATAAATTTTCTCATTTGTCAGCTGGGAGGCACTATCAATTATATGAGTTTTACTTAACGATTGATGACATGAATAATTTAAGGTGATAAATTGCTCGCCGGCTAGCTTTTCAACTAAAAACAATAAAAACCTCTGCGAATGATACCCCGTTCGTTATTTGTTTTATTTACCAACACACCTTCGTACATTGCAGATAACTAACAATATTTACCTATGACAGTACAATCCTGGCGAGCTCTGCGCACCAAAAAATACCAACTCTCTTTACGATTGTTTCTGCTACTCAACGCAGTCTCCGCGTTGTTTACGCTTTTTTTTCCCCTGTTTGCCGTCAAAGCGTTGTCAGTACCGGCATTGCTGATTCTCGTGATGAGTACATTGTTGCTGGCATGGCATAGGAAATATGTGGATAAAAGAATTAATCTTCCTTTTATTTCAATCGTTTTTGGTTTGCTATGGGCATTACATATTTTCCTGAAATATAACGCACTGGGTCATAATGATTATTATTTTCTATTAATCGCGCTTCTCAGCGTGCTGTTTATTGGATCTATCGCTTTTGCCAATAATATCATCGCGTTTACGCTTCACTCATTGCCTTCCGTCGCCGTCTGTTTATGGCTGAATGGCAGCGAGCATGGTTTGCGAATTATCTATTTTATGGCGCTGCCCATGGCCGGGATCGCCATCCAGCATGTGATACAAAAGCGCTACGATGGCTTCGCCCAGCAGCTGATGTATAAACTGCTGGAAGAACGGGAAACCCTGAACGGGCTCAGCATGCTCGACCCGCTAACCGGTTTGTACAATCGTCGGGGGCTGCAACACCGACTCGATACGCTGTTGGCCTTGAGCAACGCGAAGCACTACGTCTTGCTGCTGGATATCGACCATTTCAAAGCCTATAACGATCACTACGGTCATATGATGGGAGATCAGGCGCTGATCCGCGTCTCTGCCGCGATTCGTGACTCCGTGCGCTCCCGGGACGTGGTGGCGCGCTTTGGTGGGGAAGAGTTTATGGTTTTGCTGACCGCGGTCGATCCCCAGCAGGCCCAGGCTGCCGCCGAACGTATTCGCCAGAAGGTGTACGACCTTAAAATTCCTCACATGTTTAACGAGAGCGTGGCAACCAACGTAACCGTGAGTATTGGTATTGCGCCTCTGGTCGAGCAGGATATTGATGCCGCTGTTGCCCGAGCGGATAAAGCCCTTTATGAGGCCAAGAGCCTTGGGCGCAACAGTACGCTGGTCAGCGATGACCTGCGGGTAAACTGCCCTTCTGCCTGAGCTATCTGTGCGGTGTCACTCGGGATGGCGACAAAGATCTTGCCATCGCTCAATGTCAATTATAGGATTAGCAATCATTATCATTAAGATTAACATCCTTATATCGACATGGCTTATCGTTCCGCACCGATCGTTGAAGATGTCATCTGGCGTAGTCCTCTGCCTGCAAAGATACCCTCGCTGGCTGCTGCCGTACGCGCAACGATAGCCAACACCCGTGAGCACCTGCTGGACTTCATTCGTCTTGACGAAACGCCCGTGCCAGGTGCGATGACGCTACATGAATGGACGCAATCAACGACGTTAAGTTCATTGCTGGCTGTCTATTCGGACCATATTTATCGCAATCAGCCCACGCTGCCACGCGAAAATAAGCCGCTGATTTCTCTCTGGGCGCAGTGGTATATCGGCCTGATGATGCCTCCGCTCATGGTGGCCCTGCTGACGCAAAAAGAGGCCATCGACGTCTCTCCTGAACACATGCACGTAGAATTCCACGAAACAGGCCGTGCTGCCTGCTTCTGGATCGACGTGCATCAGGATCACCAGGTCACGGCCCAGTCTCCTCAGCAACGCATGGAAACACTGATTCTCTCGGCGCTGACGCCGGTTGTGCAGGCGCTGGAAGCGACAGGCGAGATCAATGCGAAGCTTATCTGGAGCAACACCGGATATTTAATTCACTGGTATTTAACGGAAATGAAGCCGTTATTAGGTGAAGAACTGCTGACCACACTGCGCCAGACCTGTTTTTTTGAGAAGCAACTCTCCTGCGGTCAGGATAATCCCCTGTGGCGTACCGTTGTTCCGCGCGAGGGACTGTTAGTGCGCAGAACCTGCTGCCAGCGCTATCGCCTGCCCGATGTCCAGCAATGCGGTGACTGCACGCTGAAGTAAGCGAGGAGCCGTAGCCCCTCGCCCGTCAGTTATGCAACCTGCTGATTTTCCTCTTCTATACGCTGTGCTTCTTCTTTTTCCTGCGCTAATAGCTGCTTTTCGTAAACCTTAAAGAATGGGAAGTAGATGACGGCAGACACCAGTGCCAGCAGGACAACCAGAATGGCCGCACGATAATCCCAGCCTAACGCCCATGCCGCGCCAACCGGTGCCGGGGCCGTCCAGGGAACCACTGAAATCACCCGCCCAATTAAATCCAGCTTCATCGCCGCCCAGGCCAGCACCGCGTTCACCATCGGGGCCAACAGGAAGGGAATAAAGAACACCGGGTTCATGACAATCGGCGTACCGAAAATCACCGGTTCGTTAATATTAAAAATGCTCGGGACAACGCTCAAACGCCCGATCGATCGTAGATGGGCCGAACGGCTACGCAGATAGCAAATCACCAGCCCCATCGTCGCGCCGGAACCTCCAACCACAATAAAGAACGTCCAGAACGCTTCCATAAAGATATGCGGTAAAGGCGCGCCCTGCGCCAGCGCCGACTGGTTCATCCCGAGATTGGTGAGCCAGAACATTTGCAGCATTCCCGACACAATTGCCGCGCCATGAATACCGGCAAACCACAGCAGATGGCCGATCAGCACCGCCAGCAGTATCGCTGGCAGAGAATCCGCTGCAGACACCAGTGGTTTAAAGATGGCCATGATGGCCTGCGGGA
This sequence comes from Citrobacter sp. 506, assembly GCF_050434985.1. Taxonomy (NCBI): domain Bacteria; kingdom Pseudomonadati; phylum Pseudomonadota; class Gammaproteobacteria; order Enterobacterales; family Enterobacteriaceae; genus Citrobacter; species Citrobacter sp. 506. The sequence continues at coordinate 283,083 of NZ_JBNDJN010000003.1, read as the reverse complement.
TCAGCATGTCAAACTGCGACTGAATCACCAGACTCAGCGGGTACAGCGTCAGTACCACCACCAGCACAGGGATCAGCAGATCGAAGGAGTTTTTGATCATCGGCGGCACCTGATCGGGTAAACGAATGCCGATGTTGTGCGCCTTCAGGAAGCGCATCATTTCAACGCAGTAAATAGCCACCAGGATCGCAGTGAAAATCCCCGTACCGCCCAGGCTATCAACCGGCATAGTGCCTTTGGTTTTCGGTGCAGCAATCAGCAAAAAAGCCATGATCGATAGCATCGCGCACATGAAGGGATCTAGCTGATGTGACTTCACATAGTGCTTGCCCAGGTTATAAGCGATAGCCGCACATATGTAGACTGACATTATCCCCATCGTCATATCAAACGGTGTGAGGATTTGGCCTTCAAACTGTTTCGCCATATCCAGCCACGCACGTGCAAACCCCCAGGTGGTATCCGGAGAAAAAGGCGGATAGGCGAAAACCAGCAGAAACGAGCCTACGATCATAAAGGGCATCGCCGAAATAAACCCATCACGGATAGCCATCACATGACGTTGTGAAGAGATGCGCCCGGCAACAGGGCTGACGTAATTTTCAACGAAGCGGAAAATCACATTAAACACAGCATGATTAGTAGACATAGCCGTTCTCCCGTTGTGCAAAACCCTGCAACCGTGCTGGTATCAACACCACCACGTAAAGCCCATTACTACTTTTCGCAACCGTGCCGGGAGGAACGCCAGCGCTACTGCATTTTGAGTTCAGTTTCATAGATGGCTCTTATTATGTAATACAGAGGAAGTGACAACTTCAGTATTAATCGCCATTTGAGCATTCTGCAACCGGTTACTGTAACCGGTTTCTTTGATTGTGAAGATGATCGAAAAACTGCCAATGTTGCCATGTTGTTATATTAAAATATTTACAGCGAGCTTGCCCCTATGACAAATTACGCCATGCGGTTTTCTGCTGGATGGAGCTGCCTGTAGGCGATTTGGAGAGAAGAATGAGTTTGCAATCAGTACGCCAATTTTTAGCGCAATATGCACCAGATATTGAGATTATCGAATTAGATCAGAGCACAGCTACCGTCGATCTGGCAGCGAAAGCCCATAACGTCGAACCTGGCCAGATCGCGAAAACGCTTTCTCTGAAGGTCAAGAACGACATTATTCTGGTCGTCGCCAAAGGTGATGCCCGACTGGATAACAAAAAGCTAAAGAGCACTTTCGGTGCCAAAGCCCGGATGTTGAGTAGCGATGAAGTGGTTAACGCGACGGGCCATCCCGTTGGCGGTGTTTGCCCTTTCGGACTGGAAACGCCGATTTCGGTGTACTGCGACGTTTCGTTGAAGCATTACGCTGAAGTGCTTCCCGCCGCAGGCGCCATCCACAGCGCCGTTCGTATCACGCCAGAAAGGATGGCTGAGCTGACTTCCGCCACCTGGGTGGATGTGTGTCAGGGATGATTCACGTTCCGTGCCGATAACGAAACCCGGCACGAAACGATCTAACATTACCCGTTAAGAAGCCGCCTGTAGAAAAGGTGCAGGTTCACCTGCACGCAGGTACAGCAGGATATCTGCAGCATCCAGCAGTCCGGCATCTGAGCTCACGCCCAGCTTGGACATCACATTAAATTTATGTGCCCGAATGGTTTTAATATTCCGCTCTAACTGAGCAGCGATCTGCGGCATTGAATAGCCATTCGACATAAAGCGCAGTATTTCTCGTTCTGTTGGACTGAGCATACGGCTTTGATTGATATACCAATGGTTTTTAGAACCTTCGGTTCCCCGGTTGGGACCGTTCAATACCGTAAATAACGCGTCCTGCAGTACCGTTAATGAAGAAGATTTGCTCACAACGCCATCTAACGGCAACGGCGACAAAGAGCCGATTAATCGCGCTTCAGCGTCATCATCAGCAATCACCACCCGGCGAATACGCGGAAAATTTACCGCCAATTCCGTCAGATAAGCTAACCCGGCCCTGCGATCGGTTCTGATTGCAGAGAGGGAGAAAATAACCGCCGAAAACGACGTTTTTAACATCACCTGACTAAATGCAGGCTGGCTCGAAAAGATATGAAGTTCGTATTGGTTATCCGGCATGGTATTAAACAGGCTCTTAATACCGACGCTACTCATCGCGCACTTCTCTACCAGCGCAACGTTTCTTTTGATGCTTCGGCTTTCCATTCCGTGGTTTCTCCATAAACTGAAGGTAAATTCAATTCTCGCGATCCTTGAGAACTGTTTATCCAGGCGTACATTTCTGCATTGCTATGTATCGACAAGCGGCGCATAGCACTGTTCTTTTGGGCGCTAATCGTTTTATTGCTTTTCTTCAGCAATGTCGCAATCTGATTAATTCCCCAACCTTTTCCCAGGAGTCTCAGCACTTTCCTCTCCGAGAGGGTAAGTACAATTGAGCGGGCGCTATGGTCTGCTAATTCTGGCATCACGGGCGGAGAGAGCAGCGACTTGCTAATTCTCTCGGCACGGCTATTTCCTGCGTGAATAACATTCACCAAACTTTCAATCGTCTCGGCATCAGATAACAGCGAACTGACAGGGCACATCAGCAATTCAATGGCCAGCGGATAAAAAACACGAGAAACGAGAAATACCCAGTGAATATCGCGGTATTGAGATAATAAAGAATAATACTGTTCGCAGACTGAACGTGGATGATTACAGTCTCCGGATAAATCAGCAATCACCAAATCAGCACAACGCAGCTGCAGCAACGTCAGTTCTTCGACGGAGCGGCAGTAGGTAAGTTCATAATCAGCGAACTGCCCCTGCATTACACCTTTAAGTCCGGTTTGTACGATCGGTAATTTACTAATAATAATTGCGTTTTTGCAGCGTCCTGGCAACATATCTCCTCCACATTCACCAGTCCGTATTCGCACGTATTAAAAATCCCCTGATAAATTAAAAACATTAATTAACAGGAAACCCTAAACAATAGACGAGGTGAATTGTTTATCCTTGGCTTTTATTTATAAATAAAGTTACACCGCTACAATCCCAGTAGCATCAAACTATTGAACCATCATGCCAATAATTACTCATAAATACACTCTTTGTACAATTAAAAGAACTACAATAGAGCGTTAGCGTTGCTTACGTATTTTCCATCCTGATAAATAGCACTACATTTTCATAAGCGCTGTCTTTATTGATAAGCAAGTGAGGTATGCAAACGCATCAGACGTACAATCTGCATCTTTTTTCGACGCAAAGATTGATCTTAGCCAGAGCCAACAGGATCATGCTTCATGATAAAAAGAAGACATCCGCCACGCAAAGAGATCCTTTTCAGTCAGAGCGAGTCATGCAAACAGAGCAGTCGTCACAGCGAACGGTTACACGGTTATGTATTCAATGCGGTCTTTTTTTACTGCAGCATGGGGCAGAAAGTGCGCTGGTTGACGAGCTATCCACCCGCCTCGGGCTGGCGCTTGGCATGGATAGCGTAGAAAGCGCTATCTCCTCTAACGCCATCGTCCTGACCACCATTAAAGACGGGCAGTGCCTGACTTCAACGCGAAAAAATCAGGATCGCGGAATTAACATGCACGTCGTGACGGAGGTGCAGCACATCGTTATTCTGGCGGAACACAAACTGCTGGATGTTAAAGGCGTTGAGAAACGCTTTAGCCAGATTAAGCCGCTGCGCTATCCAAGATGGTTGGTCGCCTTTATGGTCGGCTTGTCCTGCGCCTGCTTTTGTAAACTCAATAATGGCGGATGGGATGGCGCGGTGATCACCTTTTTCGCCAGCATGGTGGCAATGTATATTCGCCAGATTCTGGCGTCCCGACATTTGCACCCGCAAATCAACTTCTGCATTACTGCGTTTGTGGCAACCTCGATTTCTGGTCTGCTGCTGACCTTGCCGACGTTTAACCACACTCCAACCATCGCCATGGCCGCCAGCGTGCTGCTGCTGGTTCCGGGTTTTCCGTTGATCAACTCCGTCGCGGATATGTTTAAGGGACACATTAATACAGGGCTCGCTCGCTGGGCTATTGCCAGTCTGCTGACGCTGGCGACCTGCATTGGCGTAGTCATGTCGATGACCTTATGGGGGCTGCGCGGATGGGCGTGATCGATTTCATTTTGGCGCTAATGCAGGACATGATCCTGTCGGCAATACCTGCGCTTGGTTTTGCCATGGTATTTAACGTACCACATCGGGCGCTCCCCTGGTGCGCGTTACTCGGCGCTCTCGGCCATGGTTCACGAATGGTGATGATGAGCGCAGGATTTAATATCGAATGGTCAACCTTTATGGCGTCGCTACTGGTGGGCTGCATTGGGATCCAGTGGTCACGCTGGTATCTGGCGCATCCGAAAGTCTTCACCGTTGCGGCAGTAATCCCCATGTTCCCTGGGATCTCTGCCTATACCGCCATGATCTCGGCGGTAAAAATCGGCCATTTTGGTTACAGCGAAGCGCTGATGATCACGCTGTTGACCAATTTCCTGAAAGCCTCATCAATTGTCGGAGCGCTCTCCATCGGGCTATCCGTACCGGGATTATGGCTGTATCGCAAACGCCCGCGCGTTTAGCGGCACGCTTTGTTAGCCCTCGCAGAGAGGGGAATCGCCCCCTCATCTGCTGCTCTCCTTCTTCTCTGTGTTACTATAAAAGCAGTCCCCTTCTCGGTTGTTGTTCAGTATTGAGAAACATTATGCCCAGCAAAATTTTGACGCCGGACGTCACTAGCATTGACGCCTTACTACACGATCACCACACGGTGCTGGCCAGGTCTGCGGGCGGTGCCGTAGCCGTATTCGCCAATAACGCGCCAGCATTTTACGCGGTGACGCCTGCACGACTGGCCGAGTTGTTGGCGCTTGAAGAGAAACTGTCACGCCCGGGAAGCGATGTGACGCTGGATGCACAATTTTATGAAGAGCCGCAAACCGCTCCTGTTGTCGTGCCAATGGGGAAATTTGCGATGTACGCTGACTGGCAGCCCGATGCCGACTTTCAGCGCCAGGCCGCCCTGTGGGGCGTGGCGTTAAGAGAACCGGTCACCGCCGAGGAACTGGCCTCATTTGTCGCCTACTGGCAGGCCGAAGGCAAAGTCTTTCACCATATTCAGTGGCAGCAAAAACTGGCACGCAGCATCCAGATTGGCCGGGCCAGCAATGGCGGAATGCCGAAGCGCGATGTGAACAGTGTCAGCGAGCCTGACAACCATATTCCACCGGGTTTTAGAGGATAACGATGAAAAACGTTGGCGACCTGATGAAACGTCTGCAAAAAATGATGCCGGCTAATGTCGAGCCAGCCTTTAAAACGGGCGAGGAGCTGCTGGCATGGCAAAAAGAGCAAGGTGAAATTCGCGCCGCAGCGCTGGCCCGTGAAAACCGGGCTATGAAAATGCAGCGCACATTCAACCGTTCCGGTATTCGTCCACTGCATCAGAACTGTTCGTTCGATAACTATCGGGTGGAATGCGAAGGTCAGATGAACGCCCTGAGCAAAGCTCGCCAGTACGTTGAAGAGTTTGACGGCAACATCGCCAGCTTTATTTTCTCTGGCAAGCCCGGCACCGGCAAAAACCATCTGGCCGCCGCTATCTGCAACGAACTGCTGCTGCGCGGCAAGTCGGTGCTGATTATCACCGTTGCGGACATTATGTCAGCCATGAAAGATACCTTCAGCAACCGTGAAACCAGCGAAGAACAGCTACTCAACGATCTCAGCAATGTCGATTTGCTGGTGATCGACGAAATCGGCGTGCAGACCGAATCCCGCTATGAAAAAGTGATCATCAACCAGATCGTCGATCGCCGCTCGTCTTCAAAACGCCCGACCGGTATGTTAACCAACAGCAATATGGATGAAATGAACAAACTGCTGGGTGAGCGGGTAATGGACCGTATGCGCCTTGGCAACAGCCTGTGGGTGATTTTTAACTGGGAAAGCTACCGTAGTCGGGTAACCGGTAAAGAGTATTAACGTATTAGGACCACTCCTAAGACTGCCGGCGCTATACTGCGCTGAAAAGGCATAACACGAGTTGCATATAATGATGAAAACAACCAAACGTCTGCTGTGCTGTGCGCTTGCCGCCAGCACGCTCATCTCGACCAGCGTTTTCGCCGCCTCCTGGCAGGATTCGCTCTCCAGCGCGGCCAGCGAACTGAGCAAACAAAGCTCCGGCTCGCAGGGCGGCTCGTCGCTCTCTTCCCTGACCAGTCTACTGAATGGCAGCAATCAGTCGCTGACCTCCAGCAGCATGAATAACGCCGCCGGGATCCTGGAATATTGCGCGAAACAGAAACTGGCCTCGGTCACCGACACGCAAAACGTCAAAAACCAGGTGCTGGATAAACTGGGCCTCAGTGCTCCGGAGCAGAAACAAGACACCAACTATATGGATGGCATTCAGGGGCTGCTCAACGCCAAAGATGGTCAACAACTGGACCTGAACACAATTGGCAACAGCTCGCTGGCGAAGCAGGTAAAAACCAAGGCCTGCGATCTGGTGTTAAAACAGGGTATGAACTTCATTTCCTGACGCACGACATGCCGCGTATACCCTGCGCGGCATCAACCTGCTCCCCATAAAATTCACACGTCAAATAATCAGTAAATCCCCCGCAAAAAACACGCATATCTAAACCAATTCTGAATAACAACGTAATTTAATGTCACTACAATTGCAGCAATGCAACATCGCTATTACATTGTGCTTTCCCCAAATCATTAGCCTGCCAGGCGTTTGCCCGGTTTACTGAGGATCGATCGTTGTCAGAACTCATCTCCATCACTCTGTTTCTCGCTTCAGTGCTGATTTACGCCTGGAAAGCGGGTCGCAATACCTGGTGGTTTGCTGCCACGTTAACGGTGCTGGGGATTTTTATTGTCTTGAATATCACGCTGTATGCCAGTGACTATTTCACCGGCGACGGTATCAATGACGCGGTTCTGTACACGCTGACCAACAGCCTGACCGGCGCGGGAATTGGAAAATATATCTTACCTGGTGTCGGGATTGCGCTGGTCCTGACGACCGTTTTTGTCGCTCTCGGCTGGATTCTGCGCCGCCGTCGCCATCATCCGCATCATGTGGGTTACAGTCTGCTGGCCCTGCTGCTGGCGCTGGCCTCCGTAGACGCCAGCCCGGCGTTTCACCAGATAACCGAACTGGTAAAGTCGCAGTCGCGCGATGGCGATCCGGATTTCCCAACCTATTATAAAGAGCCGTCAAAAACGATTCCCAACCCGAAGCTGAATCTGGTTTATATCTATGGCGAAAGCCTCGAGCGCACCTATTTTAACAACGACGCGTTTCCGGATCTGACCCCGGAACTCGGTGCGTTGAAAAACGAAGGTCTGGATTTCAGCAATACCATGCAACTGCCGGGTACCGATTACACCATCGCTGGCATGGTCGCCTCCCAGTGTGGTATTCCGCTGTTTGCGCCGTTTGAAGGCAACGCCTCGGCGTCGGTCTCCAGCTTCTTCCCCAACAATATCTGTCTGGGCGATATCCTGAAAAACTCCGGCTATCAAAACTACTTTGTGCAGGGAGCCAACCTGCGCTTTGCCGGCAAAGACGTGTTCCTGAAATCTCACGGTTTTGATCATCTCTACGGTGCGGAAGAGTTAAAAAGCGTGGTTGCGGACCCAGCCTATCGCAACGACTGGGGCTTCTACGACGATACCGTGCTGGATGAAGCATGGAAAAAATTCGAAGAGCTTTCACGTTCGGGCCAGCGCTTTTCACTGTTTACGCTGACCGTGGATACCCATCATCCAGATGGATTTATCTCACGTAGCTGCAACCGTAAACGTTATGACATCGACGGGAAGGCCAACCAATCCTTCAGCGCGGTCAGTTGCAGCCAGGAAAACATTGCCGAATTTATCAATAAGATCAAAGCCTCACCGTGGTTCAAAGATACCGTTATCGTGGTTTCTTCCGATCATCTGGCGATGAACAACACCGCATGGAAGTATCTGAACAAGCAGGATCGCAACAACCTGTTCTTCGTGCTGCGCGGCGACCAGCCACAGCAGGAGACGCTGGCGGTGAAGCGTAACACGATGGATAACGGGGCAACGGTACTGGATATTCTCGGTGGCGATAACTTTATCGGTCTTGGCCGCAGCAGTTTGTCGAGCGAATCCGTGTCGGAAGTGTTCCTGAACATCAAAGAAAAAATGCTGGCGTGGAAGCCCGATATCATTCGCCTGTGGAATTTCCCGAAAGAGATGAAAGAGTTCACCGTCGACCAGGACAAAAACATGATCTCTTTCTCCGGCAGCCATTTCCGCCTGCCGTTGTTGCTACGCGTATCGGACAAACGCGTCGAGCCGCTGCCGGAAAGCGAATACTCGGCCCCGCTGCGCTTCCAACTGGCAGATTTCGCGCCGCGAGATAACTTTGTCTGGGTTGATCGCTGCTACAAAATGGCGCAGCTATGGGCCCCGGAGCTGGCGCTCTCCACCGACTGGTGCGTATCGCAAGGCCAGTTAGGCGGACAGCAAATCGTGCAGCACGTCGACAAAGCCAAATGGAAAAGTAAAACCGTGTTCAAAGACACGGTGATCGACATGGAGCGCTACAAAGGTAACGTTGATACGCTGAAAATTGTCGATAACGACATTCGCTACAAAGCCGACAGCTTCGTCTTCAACGTGGCGGGCGCGCCGGAAGAGGTTAAACAGTTTAGCGGCATATCACGCCCCGAATCCTGGGGGCGCTGGTCCAATGCGCAGCTCAGCAAAGAGGTGACCATCGAGTACAAGGCCCCGCTGCCGAAGAAATTCGATCTGGTCATCACCGCGAAAGCCTTCGGCGACAACGCCAATCGCCCTATTCCCGTACGCGTTGGCCACGAGGAACAGATGCTGGTGTTAGGCCATGATGTCACTACCACTACCTTGCATTTTGATAACCCGGCGGATGCCGATACGCTGGTGATTGTCCCACCCGATCCGGTCGCCACCAACGAGGGCAATATTCTCGGCCACTCGCCGCGTAAGCTGGGGATCGGGATGGTTGAAATCAAAGTGGTCGCTCAGGGCTCGTAACATGAAATGGCTGATGGCGCTTCGCCTATCAGCCTTACAGCCAGCCGCATTTATTGTCTGAAAAAAAACAGCGCCCAACACCACACCGGGCGCTGCATGGCAACCTTATTCCAGACTTTTCACTGCCTGGCGCATACCCTGCACCAGAATCATTTCCAGGTTTGCCGTCACCTGCCCGGCAAGCCCGGGCAGCAACGTCAAATCTTCACCCCAGTGCGCCGCATCGCTGAGCACAGTATCCACCAGTTCACGCAGCGTTAAATCTTTGCCAACTCGCGGCCACAGACTGGCATACAGGCTAACCCACTGCTCATCATCCTGTATCGGATAGCGTTCTCCCTCCCGCTCTGCGCGATAAAACGCCAGCAGCGCCGCGAGGGCGAACGTTAACCGCACGGGCCAGCGCCCATTTTGCTGGCCCGCCAGCAGTTGCGGCAAAATTCGGGTACGGAATTTGGTCATCCCGTTAAGCGCAATGGAAAGCAACTGGTGACGAATGTAGGGGTTTTGAAAACGCCCGCTCACCGCGTCGGCAAATTCACGCAGTTCATCCGCCGGGAGATCCAATACCGGTATAATTTCCTCGCTAATCGCCCGCTCGACAAAGTGACGGACATCGGCATCCTGCATCGCTTCGCCGACGGTCTCCAGACCACACAGCCAGGCCACCGGCACCAACGCCGTATGCGCGCCATTGAGAATGGCGACCTTACGCTCTTTGTACGGTTTGATATCGCTCACTATCCGAATGTTCAGCGGGCACTGCGCCAGCTTCAGCTCCTCGGCCAGCCACTGCGGCCCCTGAATCACAAACAGGTAAAAATGCTCCGCGGTATCGAGAAACGCATCGTGATAGCCAAGCGTAGCTTCCAGCGCGGCGGCTTCTTCTCGCGGGTAGCCGGTGACAATGCGGTCGACCAGCGTGGAACAGAAGGTGTTTGCCGTCGCCACCCAGTCGGCAAACGCCGGGGGAAGCTGCCAGTCCTGCGCATACTGCAGTACCAGCGTTTTGAGCGCCTCACCGTTATAGTCGATAAGCTCGCACGGGATAATGACCCAGCCCTTATCCACTGCGCCCTCAAAATGATTAAAACGCTCCAGCAACAGACGTGTCAGTTTAGCCGGAAAGCTTACCGGCGGCGCATCATCGACCCGGTCTGCCGCGTGATAGCTAATTCCGGCTTCTGTGGTATTCGAAAACACAAAGCGAATATCCGCATTGTGGGCCAGCGCCAGATACGCCGCGAAGTCCTGATACGGGTTGATTTCGTTATTCACCGAACGGATAAGTCGCGCCTCGCTCACCGCTTCGCCCTGCGCGTTTAGCCCGCGAATAAGCGTGGTATACAACCCGTCCTGGGTATTCAGCGACGGTGGAAAATCGGTATTGATCGGGCGAACGATGGTCACGCCAGCATTCAGAAAGGTTTGCTCGTTGAGGATATCCAGTTGCCAGTCGACAAACGCCCGCAGGAAATTCCCTTCACCAAACTGGATCACGCGCGTTGGGTAGCTTGCCCCCGGAAAATCACGTCGATTCAATGTCTTCATCGCATTTACCCTCTCAGAACGTGATCACGCCTTTAATCAGCTCACGGTTGTTAATCACATCCCGTTCGTAGATTTCTGCCAGTGTGGCAAACGCGTAACGGTGCGTGAGCATCATGTCGGCGGTCAGTTTGCCTTCCGACATCAGGCGGCCCACTTTGGCGAAATCTTCCGGTGTGGCGTTGCGACTGCCCATCATGGTGGTCTCTTTCTTGTGGAACTCCGGATCGGAGAACTGCAAATCGCCTTTGAATAGCCCAACGAAAACAATGCTGCCGCCATGGCGAATCAAATTCACCGTGTTGTTCATCGCATGCTGATTGCCCGTGGCATCAATGACCTTTTGCGCCAGCGAACCGCCAAACTGGTTACGCAACTGCGCATCAAAATCTTCAGCAGACGGATCGATAACCGGGAGCCCCAACCGGGAAACCACATGCTCCCGGCGAGCCGGACTGGTATCGGCGACCACCACCTGTGCGCCATCGGCTTTGGCAATCGCCGCCGCGCCCAGACCAATCGGACCAGCACCGACCACCAGCACCTGCTCACCCGGAGCCACCACCGCCCGGCGTACCGCATGCGCACTAATGGCATAAGGCTCAATCAGCGCCGCCGCCTGCGGATCAATTCCCTGCGCATCCAACAGGTTGGTTACCGGTACGGACAGGTATTCGCTGAAGCCGCCATCCTGATGCACGCCAATCACCGAAATCTTCTCGCAGCAGTTAGTGCGCCCGCTCAGACAGGCCGGACACTGCTGGCAAGCCACGTAAGGAATAACCGCCACCTGCTGACCATTTTTCAGATTCTGTATATTTTTGCCCAGCCCGACAATTTCCCCACATATTTCATGACCCAGTACACGTGGATAGCTGAAAAATGGCTGATTGCCGCCCCAGGCATGAATATCGGTACCACAAATCCCGACTGATTTAATTTTTATTAATGCTTCACCCTCACCCGGAATAGGTATTTCACGCTCTTTCCAGACTAATTTTTTAGGTTCCTGGCAAATCAACGTATTCATCGTAGACATGATTCTGCTCTCCTGTTTTTTTGTTGCCTCAGATATCAACGAAAATAAAAACGCCGGAGAAAGCAGAAACACAATCTGTGAATCCCAGCGCATAAAAATGTTTTAAATCGGGTTTTAATACGCAAAAAGGAGAAGCCATGAGCCGTTCACAGAACTTACGCCACAATGTGATTAACCAGATGATTGACGATATGGCGCGTGGTCATATCCCTTCCCCCCTCCCGTCGCAAAGCGCGCTGGCGGAGATGTACAACATCAGCCGCACCACCGTGCGCCATATGCTGAGCCACTTAGGCGAGTGCGGCGTGCTGACCCAGGTCGGCAGCCACTATGTCATCGTACGTAAACCCGACCATGACGACGGTTTTGCCTGTACCACCGCCTCCATGACTGAGCAAAACCGGATTTTTGAGCAGGCTTTTTTCACCATGATCAACCAGCGTCAGCTACGCGCAGGGGAGAGTTTCTCCGAACTTCAGCTTGCCAGAGCTGCAGGGGTCAGCCCGGTGGTGGTGAGAGAATATCTTTTAAAATTCGAACGTTACAATCTGATCAAAAACGAAAAACGCGGCCATTGGAGCATGAAGCAGTTCGATCAGGCCTATGCGGAACAGCTGTTTGAACTCAGAGAGATGCTGGAAACCCATTCCCTGCAGCATTTTCTCAATCTGCCCGACGATGACCCGCGCTGGCTGCAGGCTAAAACACTGCTGGAGCGTCACCGGGTCCTGCGCGACAGCATCGGCAGCAGCTTTCGTATGTTCTCGCAGTTAGACCGTGAGTTTCATGCTTTACTGCTCTCCGCAGCAGATAATATATTTTTTAATCAATCACTTGAAATCATCTCCGTGATTTTCCACTTTCATTATCAGTGGGATGAAAGCGACCTCAAGCAGCGCAATATCATTGCCATTGATGAGCATATGACCATCCTCAGCGCACTGATTTGCCGCAGCGACCTGGATGCCACCCTGGCGCTCTGTAACCATTTGAATTCAGCCAAACAATCGATGATTCGCTCCATCAACCAAAGCCATAGCGCCGCTCATTAAGTACCGATAAAAAACAGCAAACCATTACCGGGAGCACGATTTTATAAAAATAAAAACGCCGGAAAAATACCGCTTGCCTATGCTCACGCTAAGTCGACTGCATTAAAAACTTTTGTGAGCGGTGATGAGCAAATTGATTCATCACTGGTATTTTTCAATACTGCACAGCCCGGCTGTGTGAAAATAAATTATTGAGGTTCAGGAGTCCGGCGTGGAAAAAAATAATATTACCCTCGACCCGAGTTCTTCGTTTGGCACGTCGTCATCTGCGGATATTAACGTTCCGCCTGAGGGCATGGTGCAACGCAGTAGCCGAATAAAACGTATTCAGACCACAGCAATGATTTTATTATTTTTTGCTGCGGTGATTAATTATCTCGACCGCAGTTCACTGTCGGTCGCCAACTTAACGATTCGTGAAGAACTGGGGCTGAGCGCCACGCAAATCGGCGTACTGCTGTCAGTGTTTTCTCTCGCTTACGGTATTGCACAACTGCCCTGCGGCCCGCTGCTGGATCGCAAAGGTCCGCGCATTATGCTGGGGCTGGGGATGTTCTTCTGGTCGCTGTTTCAGGCGATGTCTGGCATGGTTCACAGCTTCACTCAGTTTGTGCTTGTGCGTATCGGGATGGGGATCGGCGAAGCGCCTATGAACCCGTGCGGCGTAAAGGTCATCAACGACTGGTTTAACATCAAAGAGCGCGGTCGCCCGATGGGATTATTCAACGCCGCTTCCACCATCGGTGTTGCCATTAGCCCGCCGATTCTGGCTGCCATGATGCTGGTGATGGGCTGGCGTTGGATGTTTATTACCATCGGCGTGCTGGGTATTTTCCTCGCCATCGGCTGGTACATGCTGTATCGCAACCGCGAGCAGATTGCGCTGAGCGCCACTGAACAAGCGTATCTGAATGCCGGTAGCGTCAATGCCCGCCGCGATCCGCTGAGCTTTGCTGAATGGCGCAGCCTGTTCCGCAACCGCACTATGTGGGGCATGATGCTGGGCTTTAGCGGCATCAACTACACCGCATGGTTATATCTGGCGTGGCTGCCAGGCTACCTGCAAACCTCCTACAACCTGGATTTAAAAAGCACCGGATTAATGGCGGCGATCCCATTCTTGTTTGGCGCAGCCGGCATGTTAATTAACGGTTTTGTCACCGACTGGCTGGTGAAAGGCGGTATGGCACCGATTAAGAGCCGTAAAATTTGTATTATCGCCGGGATGTTCTGTTCTGCGGCCTTCACTTTCATCGTGCCGCAGGCCACAACGTCGATGGCCGCCGTCTTACTGATCGGTATGGCGCTGTTCTGTATCCACTTCGCCGGCACCTCGTGCTGGGGCCTGATCCACGTAGCCGTCGCCTCACGCATGACCGCCTCCGTGGGCAGTATCCAGAACTTTGCCAGCTTTATCTGCGCGTCGTTTGCACCAATCGTCACCGGATTTATTGTTGATACCACCAACTCTTTCCGTCTGGCGCTAATCATCTGTGGCTGCGTCACCATGGTGGGAGCCCTCGCCTACATCTTCCTGGTGCGCCAACCCATCAGCGATCCGCGTAAAGATTAATCCTCATGATGCCCGATAACACCGCGCTTATCGGGCATGTTATGCTCGACAAATGAACATCACCTTACGCTCCACCACTCTGGCAGAAACTGCCGCTCTTCCCGCCATCGAACGATCTGCGGGGCAACGTTTTTTACTCATCCCCGAACTGGCGTGGATTGCTGACGACCAGATTATATCGGTTGACCAGCATCGGGCATTTGCCGCTGCTGGCATGAGCTGGCTGGCGCAGGTCGACGAGCATCCGGTCGGTTTTTTAGTTGCCGAAACGCTGGGGTCATCGCTGTTTATAGCTGAACTTTCACTGCATCTGGAGTGGCAGGGAAAAGGTATTGGTCGCAGATTGATTGGCTATGTTGCCGAACAGGCGCGCGAGAAGGGTTATACATCGCTCACGCTGACCACCTTCCGTGATGTGCCGTGGAATGCGCCATTGTACGCACGATTGGGGTTTGAAATGCTGGCTGACGAGACGCTTCCTGCACTGCTGCGCCAGAAAAGAGAAGACGAAGCGGCGCACGGGCAGACGTACGAACTACGCTGCGCCATGCGCCTGATGCTGCGTTAATTGCCCGCGGGCGACTACGCCTTATCGGGCATTACCAACTTAGAACGTTTCCCAGTTATCCCCGGCATCCGTTACCGCAGCTTTACGCGGCTGGACCGTTGAAACTGGTTTAGCAGCAGCAACGTCACGCGCGCGCTGTTGGTCATGCTGAATACGGAACACGGCAACGGCCTGGGTCAGACGGCTGGCCTGCTCTTCCAGCGCCGCAGCGGCGGCGGCGGATTCTTCCACCAGCGAGGCGTTCTGCTGCGTCACACGATCCATCTCAGCAACGGCCAGACCGACCTGGTCGATACCGCGGCTCTGTTCATCAGAAGCAGAGGCGATTTCACCCATGATATCGGTCACGCGGGTTACCGCATTGACGATCTCATCCATGGTTTCACCAGCGCTTTCTACCAGCGTTGAACCCACATCCACACGGCTGACCGAGTCTTCAATCAGGCTCTTGATCTCGCGCGCGGCCTGCGCACTACGCTGGGCCAGGTTACGAACTTCACCCGCAACCACCGCAAAACCACGGCCCTGCTCGCCCGCACGCGCAGCTTCTACCGCGGCGTTGAGCGCCAGAATGTTGGTCTGGAAGGCAATGCCGTCGATGACGCTGATAATGTCGGCGATTTTCTGCGAACTGGAAGCGATGTCGCGCATGGTTTGCACCACGTTATCCACCACTTTGCCGCCTTTCTGCGCGGTTTCAGAAGCGCTCAGGGCCAGATGGCTAGCCTGACGCGCGTTTTCGGCGTTCTGCTTCACGGTCGCCGTCAGCTGTTCCATGCTGGCTGCGGTTTCTTCCAGAGATGCAGCCTGCTGCTCGGTACGCGAGGAGAGATCGTTGTTGCCCATCGCAATCTCGCTGGCCCCGCTGTAAATCGCGTTGGCACCGTTACGCACATCACCCACGGTGTTCATCAGCTCACCCTGCATATGACGCAGGCTTTCCGCCAGTTGGCCAATCTCGTTGGAACCTTCCACCTCAATACGCTTCACCAGGTCGCCGCTGGCGATATGACGAATGCTGTCGATCAGACGGTTCATTGGGGAGATAAGAGTCAGTTTGATGCCGAACCAGACCGCAATAATTGCCGCCAGTACGGTAATCAGCACACAGACCAGTACCCACATCGCCTGGCTGTAAGAGCTGTTGTTATCTGCTACCGCAATGTCATACAGGTGATCGTTCTGCTGCATGTAGTTGATGTATGTCTTCTCAAAACCATCCTGATAGCTCTGCGTGGGTTGATCAAAGAACGCATTGATCTTCCCGTCACCCAGTAACTGGATCAGCTCCGCCAGCGCGCCGTGATAGATGTCATAGGTGCGGTTGATCTCCTGGAAAGCGGCTTCACTTTGACGCGGATCGCGCGGGAGCGACTCGTAAATCGCCCAGTTTTTTTCCGTCAGTTTCAGCGCCGTGCTGGCTACCTGCATCAGCTCAGCAACGGTCGCACCGCTGCCGATATTGCTCTGATCCATCATGTAGCGAATACCCGCCCGGTTCAGGGTATTACGCGTTTGCAGCAGCTCAACCCAGGTGGCGTTCAGCGCAGACTGTTGCTGGCGAATGGTTTGCAGAACGGTAAAGTTCTCTTTGTCATTCTTAAGTGAGTTAAAAAACAAGCCGCCGGAGGCGAGCTGTAAAAGGCCAAATAGCGCCAATACCAGCAGTAAGCTGGTAACAATCTTCATTCGTTTTAACATGTTTTCTCTTTCCGCTAGACAGATGTCAGAATTTTCGGCCTGGAAAGGGAAAACTTTATGAAATTTGTGCTAGTTGAATCGATCTCAGCATCGATGATTCGTCGATCCACGCCGTCTGCCAAAGCGCTAAGCGAGTTTATTAGTGATCTCAATCACATAAATTCCCCCACTCTCCCCCATTGCTTACCGCTCACTGACACTTGGGACCGCTTAAGCTGACATATAACCGCTCACTTATTTACCTTACTTTACGCGCGTATTTCTCTGGCAAGATCCCCCCAACATAGCAGTCAATTTACCTCCTCAAACACAAGATCAAACCCACGCGGCTTCGGCCAATTATTAATTAGATACCAGGTTTTACTATGGATACGAAAAAGATATTCAAGCACATACCCTGGGTGATTCTCGGAATCATCGGTGCATTCTGCCTCTCGGTAGTGGCATTACGTCGGGGTGAGCACATCAGTGCCCTGTGGATCGTGGTCGCCTCAGTTTCTGTTTATCTGGTGGCCTATCGTTACTACAGTCTGTACATCGCCCAAAAGGTGATGAAACTTGACCCGACGCGTGCCACGCCGGCGGTCATCAACAATGACGGTCTGAACTACGTTCCAACCAACCGTAACGTATTGTTTGGCCACCACTTTGCCGCTATCGCAGGTGCGGGTCCGCTGGTTGGGCCGGTACTGGCCGCGCAGATGGGCTATCTGCCCGGTACGCTGTGGCTGCTGGCGGGTGTCGTGCTGGCCGGTGCGGTGCAGGACTTCATGGTGCTGTTTATCTCTTCACGCCGTAACGGCGCATCTCTGGGTGAGATGATCAAAGAAGAGATGGGCCCGATCCCGGGAACCATAGCGCTGTTTGGCTGCTTCTTAATCATGATCATCATCCTCGCGGTACTGGCGCTGATCGTGGTGAAAGCGCTGGCTGAAAGCCCGTGGGGTGTGTTCACCGTCTGCTCAACCGTACCTATCGCGCTATTCATGGGGATCTACATGCGATTCCTGCGACCGGGTCGTGTGGGCGAAGTGTCGGTGATTGGTATTGTGCTGCTGGTTGCGTCTATCTACTTCGGCGGCGTGATTGCTCACGACCCGTACTGGGGCCCGGCGCTGACCTTTAAAGACACCACCATTACCTTTACCCTGATCGGCTACGCGTTTATCTCTGCGCTGCTGCCGGTATGGCTGATCCTCGCGCCGCGCGACTATCTGGCTACCTTCCTGAAAATCGGCGTTATCGTCGGTCTGGCGGTGGGGATTGTTATCCTCAACCCGGAACTGAAAATGCCGGCGATGACTCAGTACGTTGATGGTACTGGTCCGCTGTGGAAAGGCGCTCTGTTCCCGTTCCTGTTCATCACCATCGCGTGTGGTGCGGTCTCTGGCTTCCACGCGCTGATCGCTTCTGGTACCACACCGAAGCTGCTGGCCTGTGAAACCGACGCGCGCTTTATCGGTTACGGCGCCATGCTGATGGAATCCTTCGTGGCGATTATGGCGCTGGTTGCTGCATCTATCATCGAACCGGGTCTGTACTTCGCAATGAACACCCCGCCTGCGGGCCTTGGCATCACCATGCCGAACCTGCATGAAATGAGCGGCGAGAACGCCCCGCTGATTATGGCGCAGCTGAAAGACGTAACCGCACATGCGGCGGCGACCGTCAGTTCCTGGGGCTTCGTCATTTCGCCTGAGCAGATCCTGCAGACCGCGAAAGACATCGGTGAACCGTCCGTTCTGAACCGCGCAGGTGGCGCACCGACGCTGGCCGTTGGTATCGCTCACGTGTTCCACAAAGTGCTGCCAATGGCTGATATGGGCTTCTGGTACCACTTCGGTATTCTGTTTGAAGCACTGTTCATCCTGACCGCACTGGATGCCGGTACCCGTTCTGGCCGCTTTATGCTGCAGGATTTACTGGGGAACTTCGTTCCGTTCCTGAAGAAAACCGACTCTCTGGTTGCGGGTATCATCGGTACTGCGGGCTGCGTAGGCCTGTGGGGTTACCTGCTGTATCAAGGCGTTGTTGACCCGCTGGGCGGCGTTAAGAGCCTGTGGCCGCTGTTCGGTATCTCTAACCAGATGCTGGCTGCCGTGGCACTGGTTCTGGGCACCGTGGTACTGGTTAAAATGCAGCGCACCAAATACATCTGGGTTACCGTTGTTCCGGCTGTATGGCTGCTTATCTGCACCACCTGGGCGCTGGGTCTGAAACTGTTCAGCACCAACCCGCAGATGGAAGGCTTCTTCTTCATGGCGAATCAGTACAAAGAGAAGATTGCTAACGGCGGCGAACTGACCGCTCAGCAGATTGCCAACATGAACCACATCGTCGTCAACAACTACACCAACGCAGGCCTGAGTATTCTGTTCCTGGTGGTGGTGTACAGCATCATTTTCTACGGGTTCCGTACCTGGCAGAAAGCCCGCGCCATCAACGGTCGCTCTGATAAAGAGACGCCGTATGTACCGGTGCCGGAAGGCGGCGTGAAGACCTCTTCACATCACTAACCGTATTCAGCCCCGCTTCGGCGGGGCTTTTCGCTTATCAGGATTGTTTATGTTTGGTACTTTAGGTCAGGCAAAAAAATACCTCGGTCAGGCGGCAAAGATGCTGATTGGCATTCCGGACTACGACAACTACGTCGAGCACATGAAGACCAACCATCCCGATAAGCCGTACATGACCTACGAAGAATTCTTCCGCGAGCGCCAGGAAGCCCGCTACGGTAGCGGCGGAAGCAGTTGCTGTTAGAAGGAGAAATGAATGACCCCGATTGCAGTTACCCTACTCACCGGTTTTCTTGGCGCGGGTAAAACCACCCTGCTGCGCCATATTCTCAACGAGCAGCACGGCTATAAGATTGCCGTTATCGAAAACGAATTCGGCGAAGTCTCGGTGGACGATCAGCTGATTGGCGACCGCGCCACGCAGATCAAAACCCTGACCAACGGCTGCATTTGCTGTACCCGCTCCAGTGAGCTGGAAGACGCACTGTTAGATCTGCTCGACAACCTCGACAAAGGCGCCATCCATTTCGACCGTTTGGTGATCGAGTGCACCGGCATGGCCGACCCCGGCCCGATTATCCAGACCTTTTTCTCCCATGAAGTGATTTGCGAACGCTACCTGTTGGACGGTGTGATTGCGCTGGTTGACGCGGTACATGCCGACGAGCAGATGAACCAGTTCACCATCGCCCAGTCGCAGGTGGGCTACGCTGACCGCATCCTGCTGACCAAAACCGACGTGGCGGGTGAAAGCGAGAAACTGCGTGAGCGCCTGGCGCGCATCAACGCCCGCGCCCCGGTGTATACCGTCACGCATGGTGATATCGACCTCTCCTTGCTGTTCGATACCAACGGTTTCATGCTCGAGGAGAACGTGGTCAGCGCCAAACCACGCTTCCACTTTATCGCCGACAAGCAAAACGATATCTCCTCGATCGTCGTCGAGCTGGATTACCCGGTAAACATCAGTGACGTGTCGCGGGTAATGGAAAATCTGCTGCTGGAATCCGCCGAGAAGCTGCTGCGCTACAAAGGCATGCTGTGGATTGAAGACGAGCCAAACCGCCTGCTGTTCCAGGGCGTTCAGCGTCTGTACAGCGCCGACTGGGATCGCCCGTGGGGCGACGAACAACCGCACAGCCTGCTGGTGTTTATCGGCATTAACCTGCCGGAAGACGAGATTCGAGCCGCGTTTGCGGGGTTGAAGAAGTAACCCTCATTCTGGATTGCCCGATGGCGCGCAGCTTTCGGGCCTACAATTCCCCACCATGTCTCAAAACCTACGCCCACAGGCCGGACAAGGTGCAGCCGCCATCCGGCATATATTCCCAACCGTTTGTCGCACTCTTACCGACGGAGAACGCTATTTTTTCTCCCCCCTCATAAAACATTCATTAGGATGATCATTAATGCCCAAAAATCACCGAAAATTATAAAAAACCTTTATAAATGATCAACTTACGAATTTCTGGTAAAAAGGAGACTATCTAACCATTGAAAAAAAGCCTCACAGCAGAGGCCAGGATTGTATTTATGACATCAGGAAGTTTTTCCCAGACGGCCGCCTTTCTCTGGTCGGTAGCAGACCTGCTGCGCGGCGATTTCAAACAGTCACAATATGGCCGCATCATTCTCCCTTTCACTCTTCTGCGCCGC
Organism: Citrobacter sp. 506; assembly: GCF_050434985.1. Taxonomy (NCBI): domain Bacteria; kingdom Pseudomonadati; phylum Pseudomonadota; class Gammaproteobacteria; order Enterobacterales; family Enterobacteriaceae; genus Citrobacter; species Citrobacter sp. 506. Next base: position 262,351 of record NZ_JBNDJN010000003.1, on the reverse strand, counting down.
CTGGAGTGCGTACTCGAAAGCAGCAAACCATCCGTGCTTGCTCAGGTCGAAAAAATCCAGTCAATGAACCTGCCGGAAGAAGCACAAGAGAAAATGATCCTGCGAGCGGCGGACAATCTGACATTCTTCAACACCTCACCGATGGACCTCAGCAAAATGGGGCAAAACGGTATCAAGGCCAACCTGGAGAAATATGTTCAATCGTTCTCCACGGATGCCCGCGAGATCTTCGATCACTTCAAGTTCAGCGAGTTTGTTGGGCAACTGGAAGACGCGAATCTACTGTATAAAGTGGTACAAAAATTCGCGGCCACCGATCTGAGCCCTGAAGCGATTTCCAACCATGAAATGGGCTTTGTGTTTGAAGAGTTGATCCGTCGCTTTGCTGAAAGCTCAAATGAGACAGCGGGAGAACACTTTACCCCCCGCGATATCGTGCGCCTGACCACCTCACTGGTGTTTATGGAAGACGATGATGCGTTAACCAAAGACGGTATTATCCGCACGATTTACGACCCGACCGCCGGTACTGGCGGGTTTCTCTCATCGGGTATGGAATACTTGCACGAACTAAACCCGAATGCGGTCATGCGTGCTTTCGGACAGGAGTTAAACCCGGAGTCTTACGCCATCTGTAAAGCCGATATGCTGATCAAAGGTCAGGATGTCAGCCGCATTAAGCTCGGCAACACCCTCTCTAACGATCAGCTTCCGGCCGATCGGTTTGATTACATGCTTTCTAATCCGCCGTTCGGCGTGGACTGGAAAAAGATTGAAGGGGAGATCAACGACGAGCATCTACAGAAAGGCTTTAGCGGTCGTTTCGGCCCCGGCCTGCCGCGCGTTTCCGACGGTTCACTGCTGTTCCTGCTGCACCTGATCGGCAAAATGCGCGATGCGCAAAACGGCGGTGGACGCATCGGCATTATCCTCAACGGCTCGCCGCTGTTTACCGGCGGCGCAGGCAGCGGTGAGAGCGAGATCCGACGCTACATCCTTGAAGCCGACCTGCTGGAAGGGATTATCGCCCTGCCAACGGACATGTTCTACAACACCGGCATCGCCACCTATATATGGATTTTATCCAACAAAAAGATCGCAGAACGTAAGGGCAAGGTTCAATTGATTGACGGCAGCAACCTGTGCGACAAGATGCGCAAATCGCTGGGGTCGAAACGTCATCAAATGGGCGATGAGGATATCCGGCTGATTACCCGCACCTTCGGGGATATTGAGTCAGTTAGTGCGACCACGCTGGACGTATTGGGTCTGGAAAAAGCACCAGAGCAAAAATCCAGCCGCGGTCGCCAGTCTGCTACCGCGAAAAGCGAAGCGCCAAAAACTTTCGCCAGCAAAATCTTCAACAACACCGATTTTGGCTACCGCCGGTTAACCATTGAGCGTCCGCTACGCCTGTCGGCACAGATTTCCGATGAGGCCATTGCCACTTTGCGCTTCGCGCCGAAGCCGTTTAATGCGCCGATGGAACGCCTGTACGAAGTATTTGCCTCGCAGTGGCGGGATGAGAATTATGGTGATTTCACCACACTGGCAACCGAAGCCCGCGCCATTATCAAAGCCGAGTTTGCCGAGCTGAAAGAGAAGCAAATCAAAGACCTGTTCGACAGCAAACTGTGGCAATTCCAGCGAGAGTTAATGGAAAAAGCGCGGCGTATTCAGGCAGCGGTAGGCGCTCAGGCGGGGGGAAAAGAGGTCATCAGCAACGACTTTAACCAGTTCCAGCTGACGCTGAAGGGCGCGCTCAACACCGCAGGCGTGAAGCTGGATGCCAAAGAGAACAAGCAGCTTATCGACGCCATCACCCGCAAAAATCCGAATGCCGAACCGGTGGTGAAAAAGGTGCTGAAAGAGGCCGCTCAGCCGCTGTACGGCGCGTTTGATTACCAAGGAAAAGTTGTTGAGTTTGAGCAGGATGGCGACCTGCGCGATAACGAGAATGTGCCGCTGAATCCGGCTATTTCCAGCAGCGAGCTAATCGAGAGCTACTTCAAAGCGGAAGTCTTGCCGCACGTGGCGGATGCGTGGATCAACGCCGATAAGCGTGATGCGAAAGACGGCGATATCGGAATTATCGGTTATGAAATTCCGTTTAACCGTCATTTTTATATTTATCAGCCGCCGCGCCCGCTGGAGGAGATTGATGCGGATCTGGATGCGATCAGCATCGAGATTATGCAACTGCTAAAGCGTCAGACAGAAATTAGCCATGTGGTGACCAAAGGGCTAAATCCAAATGTGCCGATGAAAGATTCTGGTGTTGAGTGGGTCGACTCTATCCCCTCCCACTGGGAAGTAATGCCTACATTTTCTGTATGCGAAGCATCGATGAAAAAAAATTACGATGGTATAGAGAGTAACGTACTTTCATTAAGTTATGGGAAAATTATTCCCAGAAATGTGGATACAAACTATGGGCTACTTCCAGAATCCTTCAATACTTATCAAATTGTTGAATGCAGAGATATTATTTTAAGATTAACTGATCTACAAAACGATAAAAATAGTTTACGCGTAGGTTTAGTTAAACAAAAAGGGATTATTACATCAGCATATTTAAAACTGAAATCAAAGAGTAGAATATCCCCCGATTTTTTATATCAGTTACTTCATTCATACGATACAACTAAGGTTTTTTATGGTATGGGCGGGGGTCTGAGACAGTCCATGAAATTTGAGGATTTCAGGAGATTGCCACTGCTACTGCCACCGACAAACGAACAGAAAAAAATAGCGGTTTTTCTCGATCAAGAAACCACAAAAATTGATAATCTTCTGGAGAAACAGCAACAAATTATTCAACTCCTCCAGGAACGCCGTACCGCTCTGATCTCCGCCGCCGTCACCGGAAAAATCGACGTGCGCAACTGGGTTGCGCCGGGCGAACAAGCCAAAGCAGAATCACCCGCGGAGGCCTTTGCATGAGCAACGACATAGCCAAAGAGGTCAATCTTCAAAACGATATCATCGCGCAGATGGTGGCAAAAGGCTGGATTATCGGCAAAGGTGACGGCTACGATCGCGAACGGGCGCTCTATGTGCAGGACACATTACAATTTGTGCAATCCACCCAACCGCAGGAGTGGGAGAAATTCGTCCGCGTCTATCCCAACGATACCGGGCGCCATTTCCTCGACGCACTGGTTACGCAGCTTAAAAAAGCCGACAGTAACGCTACGGATATCCAGTCGCGCAGCTGGGGCACGCTGGGCGTATTGCGCCACGGCCTGAAAATCCGCAACGCCCGTTTTTCCCTGTGCCAGTTTAAACCCGAGCACAATCTGAACCCGGAAACCCTGGCGTGCTATCGGCAGAATCTCTGCCGCATCGTACCGGAGCTGGTGTATAGCCCCTATGCCTCCAACTGCGCCTTTGCGGAAACCGGCCTGAAAGCCAAAAAGTGGCGCATCGATCTGGTGCTGTTTATCAACGGCCTGCCGGTCGCCACGCTGGAGCTGAAATCCGAATTTAAACAGACGGTGCATAGCGCGATTGTGCAGTACAAAAAGACCCGTCTGGCGAAAGATCCGGCCACCAACAAACCCGAACCGCTGCTGACCTTTAAGCGCGGGGCGCTGGTCCATTTCGCGGTCAGCCAGTACGACGTCTTTATGACCACCCGGCTCGCGGGGGACAGCACCTTCTTCCTGCCCTTTAACAAAGGCACCAAAGAGGGCGGTGCGGGCAACAATATTCCCGAAGATACCACCCGCTATGCCACGGACTACCTGTGGAATGAAGTCCTGCTGCCGGATAACTTATTAAAAATCCTCGCCAGCTTCGTGCATTTGCAGATTGAAGAAAAAGAGGACTGGAACGGGCTGAAATCGAAGAAAGAGAGCCTGATTTTCCCGCGCTATCACCAGTGGGACGTGGTCAACAAGCTGCTGGAAGCCGCAACGCTGGAAGGAACCGGCTACAAATACCTGATACAGCATAGCGCCGGCTCCGGTAAATCGAATTCCATTGCCTGGACCGCCCATCAGCTTTCCCGTCTGTACGACGTGAACGGAGAAAAACAGTTCCACTCCGTGATCGTAGTGACGGACCGCACGGTACTGGACGACCAGCTTCAGGACACCATCTGGCAATTCGAACACGCTGACGGCGTGGTCGGACGCATCAATAATAAAGAAGGTGATGGTTCTAAATCGGAAAAGCTGGCCAGCGCGCTGGAAAACTCGCAGCCGATTATTATCGTCACCATCCAGACCTTCCCGTTCGTCCTGAAAGCCATCGAAAACAGCGTCAGCCTGAAACAGCGTAAATACGCGGTTATTGCCGATGAAGCGCACTCCTCACAGAGCGGTACCACCGCCCGTCAGCTAAAAGAAGTGCTGATGACCGAAGAGATGGATGACGACGTGGTGCTGTCGTCAGAAGATATTCTGGATGTCACCATCGCCGCGCGTCAGGGCAGCAGTAATCTGAACTACTACGCCTTTACCGCCACGCCGAAGGCCAAAACCCTCGAACTGTTTGGCCGCCGCCCGCATCCGGAACAACCTGCGTCAAAAACCAATAAACCGGCTGCCTTCCACGTCTACTCCATGCGCCAGGCGATCGAAGAAGGCTTTATCCTGGACGTGCTGAAAAACTATACCAACTACAAAGTGGCGTATCAGCTGCTGCAAAAGCTGGAAGATAAAGACCGCGAAGTCGACAGCAATCGGGCCAAGGTCAGGCTGAGTCAGTGGGTCACGCTGCACGATTACAACGTCTCGCAGAAGGTGAAGGTGATCGTCGAGCACTTTCGCAAACACGTTATGCACCTGCTTGGCGGTCAGGCGAAAGCGATGGTAGTTACCAGCTCGCGTAAAGCCGCCGTTCGCTACAAGCTGGCCTTTGATAAATATATTAGCGAGAACAATTACCCGAAAATCAGCGCGATGGTGGCATTTTCTGGGGAGGTGGAATTCCAGGAAGGCGACCAGAATAGCCTCGCGCTGTTAAATCAGAAATTTACCGAGATGAATATGAACCCTGGTCTGAAAGGCCGGGACATGCGCAAAGCCTTCGACAGCGACGATTATCAGGTCATGCTGGTTGCCAATAAGTTTCAGACCGGTTTTGACCAGCCTAAGCTGTGCGCCATGTATGTCGATAAAGCCCTCGGCGGCGTTGAGTGTGTACAGACGCTGTCACGCCTGAACCGCACCTATCCGGGCAAAGCGGAGTCGGGCACCTTCGTGCTCGATTTTTATAACGAGCCGGACGAGATCCTCAGCGCGTTCCAGCCTTATTACCAGACGGCGGAACTGACCGATGTCAGCGATCCGCAGCAGGTGTTCGATTTGTTTGAAAAACTGCGTGCCACGCAGATTTTCCAGTGGAATGAAGTGGAGCAATTCTGCATAGCATTTTTCAGCAAAAATAAATCCAACGCGGCAATCAGCAATATTTGCAAACCGGCGGTCGAACGCTGGAAAAAGCGTTACGCCCTGGCAATCGATGCTTACCTGATGGCAAAAGAGATGTTTGAGCGCACCAAAAAAACAAGCGATACGGTATTAATTACCAATGCGGAAAATAGCTTTAACGCCTGCAAGCAGGAAAAAGATCGTCTGGAGATTTTCAAGAAAGATCTTGGCAGTTTTGTTCGCTTCTACGAGTTTATGTCGCAGATCGTCGAGTACGATGACAAAGATCTGGAGAAACTAAGCCTGTTTGCCCGCCATCTGCGCCCGCTGTTGCATGAGCAACATCTGGAAGAGGACGAGATTGATCTCAGTAACGTGGAGATGAGCCACTATCGCTTATCAAAGATCCACGAACAACATCTGAAACTACAAGAAGATGATGCGAAATATACACTTGATCCCAGTAACGACGTGGGTACGGCAAAACCAAAAGACAAGAAAGAGGAATTTCTGTCGCATATTTTATCGCGAATGAATGAACTGTTTATCACCGACCATCTGACGGATAAAGATATGCTCAGCAGCGCAATGACCGTGTTTAATAAAATCACTGAGAATGAAACGGTGATGAAACAAATCAGGAATAACAGTCCCGAGCAGGCAATATTAGGCGGTTTTTTCAAGGCGGTAGACGACGCGGTGATGGACAGTGACGAAGCGCGACAAGAATTTATGCTGCAGTATTTATCGAACCCGCAGTGCGCTAAGGGCTTTGCCCGCCTGATGTTTGATATGGCGACGGGGCATTTCGCGTTGCCTGCTTAAGGTTTTGATTATTGCCGGATGGCTTATCCGGCCTGATTTATATTTCTTATCAATAGTGACTTATGCGAGTCGTTATCCGGATTACACGCATGTTCCGGCAATTATTATGAAAGGCCAGTGGCTGGAGGCAGCCGGTTTCGCCACCGGCTGCAAATTCGATGTCAGAGTGATGCCCGGCTGCATTGTGCTGACGGCCAAGCTGCCGGAACCGGAAGAACCGGCGTTACTGCAGTCGCTGCGTCGGGTGTGCAAGCTGTCCGCGCGTAAGCAACAGCAGGTGCAGGAGTTTATCGACGTGATTTCGGCGAAGCCTGTACCGCCCGGATGCCAGACGGCGCTCATGAGTATAAGCGCCGTGTATTGATTGCATTACAGCTCTGGGTAACATCATTTTATCCGGAGCCGTTTACTCAAGACCCTAAGCGATAATCCCAATCATCATAGTGGACTATATTCCCATCATGATAGTGCCAGGTAATCTTCTTGTAACGGAGCTGAGCAAGTTCAAGATGGGTCTGTTTTTCGTAATAAGGATCTTTAACATCGTGCATCAGTGAAAAAAGCGTAACGACTTTCACATTTTCCAGGGTTATCGTAAAATAGACCTCTTCCTGACCAGCATAATTTATTCAATAGAGGTCAATAACCACTTTCCTTAATGTTTCTCCGGTACTTAATGATTTGTACAAAAGCACACTAGAAGCATCAATTTCCATTTCAATTAAAAATGGACGATGTTGGCGTTTATTCAACACCCTCCCATTATGCAAATCAGAGTTGTAGCTCACATTATGATACAGGCCTAAAATCTCGATCTGATTTTCACGGTCGTTTACCATTACACTACCTTTGATAATATTGCCAGCATCATCGATTAATGACATATACCCGGGGATAACCATTTATAAATCCTTGTTAAATGGAATAGAATTCTCAACACTATTGATCATAACCGCAATACACCGCTTCCCTTCTGTCGTTTTGATCTTATACATTTCCCTGATGGAATTAACAAATAGCTTATTCATTTCTTCTTCTGACTCAGGGTAAGAGGTAAATGCGCATATCTTCTCAATATTCAGCAATGGTCTGTTATCGTTGAGGATAGCCAGAACACCGACTGGGTTATGTGGAATGGCTTCAGAGACCGCCCCCTGTAAATCTTCCGCCGTACTAGCATCAACTCCGGATTCAAGAGCACTTGCTACCGTTAACCAGTCATTATTACCTTTGCTAATTTCAGGAATAATATGGTTCCACCATTCTGACTCACTGCCATCATAAAGTTCGTGTACAACGGTATTTGCTCCTTTTTCATTTATCATCTGCAGAAGCTGTGCTGCAGTATGCACTGCAGCACAGGGAGCACCCGAAAGAATAAATAGAAAGGAGATAAAAATAAATTTCATTATCTTACCACCAAAATTGTGTCACCCGAATCGTAAATGGTTTGGCGCTTATCTTGTCCATTCATAATTATACATCCTGCAGATGCCGTTCCCGGTGGCTGCCCTTTTTTATCACCATGAATTTCGAAATGATCTCTGCCAAAAGTATTTGTCCCTGCAATAGGTTCGAGGATAATAGCGGCGGGACTTTTATGATTATTCCATCCAGCAATAAAATAAACGCCTCGTGGAATGGGGCCCTTGTTACGTATGTGTTCACAGTTCGGTTTATCCTTTGATTCACCAGCACCACTGTAGCAATAAGCAATTAATTTACCGTTATGGCTCAGTATACCTGTCGATACTTTATATTCCCATGTCATATGATTTACATCCTTTAAAATATAATAATTACGCCTATCATATTTAATTGTAAAATTAAATATGTTCATAAAGTCACAATTATTAGAATTCAAAATATTTATAATTCATACATCTTTATTTCTCGAACAAATAAATCGTATTCTGAATAATTAGATAACGGGGAAGCAGCAGGCAATCTGAAAACACCCGGTGTACCAGAAATACATCGTTAGCGTTGCCACCAGCGCGACGTAACCGGATACGCGTGAGGAAACGGGCGTTACCACGCGCATCACCGTGGAGTCCGGCGTCAGCGGGCTCCAGATATCGGCAACGATAAACCAGGCGAATATTACCAGGAAAGCGGCAATACTCACCCTTACCCAACGGGCAAATTTTTGTTCTGGGGTCATCATAGTTTTTAGTGTTGATTGTCTTCTTCGCGGATTGTCCGCAAATTGCAGGCGAGTTGATTTAAGGTCGCGCTGAATGAGGCAAGCTCCGCTTCGGGAATGGTGCAGGTGACGCGATGTTGATATGTCTCAATCACCCGGTTAAGTTCTTCAAGCCTTGAGCGGCCTTGCGCGGTCAGCGTTAGCAGACGGATGCGTTTGTCATAAGGCGATGTGGAACGCAGCAGATAGCCCTGCTTTTCCAGCTGCGAAAGGGTGCGCATCAGCGGCGGCAGTTCAATGCCCTGCATTTGTGCCAGTTCACTGACCGAGACGTTGTCTCCCAGTTGATACAGTTGCATCAGTACCGTCCAGCTTGACTGCGTCAGGCCAGTATCGGTGATGGCAGCATCAATAATGGCTCGCCACTGGCGCACCACCATTGCCATGCGCATCCCCATCGGACGGCGGGCAAACAGTTCATCTTCCGTCATCTTACTTTCCCCTCATCGCTGAGAAGAAAATAATACTTATCAGGATAAGTATCAAGAAACAGGCTATCCAGAAGCATGAATTGATAAATAATGTGAATACAAAAGAGGCCGGGTGATAACCCTCCAGCCTCTGTCGATGGAAGAAAATCACTCTATCTGATCGCGTCGCAGCCCGACGTCCCGCAGCCGCTCATTACTCATCTGTTGCAATACGCGCCGCGTTTGCGCCCGTAACCTCCACGCCTTATATGCCCGCCAGATCAGAACAAACCCAATAAATGGCTGCTTTGCTTTATTCTCATGAAATTCCATACCTTGCCTCCCCGCCTTGTCTGAGGCTTTATCTTCACGGATTTGGCCCTAAGCAATACAGACTCACAAAGTACTTTTATTTAACATACAGATTGGTTAAAAAGAGTTCTGCATCGCTTTTTTCACGCCAATCTGTACTGGTTTTTTAATCTGTATGGTACCCATAAGGGATACAGCATGACGCGTTATCAACATCTGGCCAATCTGCTGGCCGAACGCATTGAGCAGGGGTTGTATCGCCATGGCGAAAAACTGCCTTCGGTACGTAACCTGAGTCAGGAGCACGGGGTCAGTATCAGCACCGTCCAGCAGGCGTATCAGATGCTGGAACAGCGACAGCTGATCACCCCGCAGCCGCGTTCCGGTTATTTTGTCGCGCCACAAAAGGCACAGCCGCCCGTGCCGCCGATGTCGCGCCCGGTGCAGCGTCCGGTCGAGATAACGCAGTGGGATCTGGTGCTGGATATGCTAAAAGGGCATAGCGATAAATCTGTGATCCCCTTCAGCAGCGGCGCGCCAGATGTCAGTCAACCGAGCCTGAAACCGCTCTGGCGCGAACTCAGCCGCGTAGTGCAGCATAACCTGAAGGCAGTGCTGGGGTACGACAAGCTTCCCGGCAGCCAGGATCTACGCCAGCAGATCGCCCGTCTGATGCTGGATAGCGGTTCAGTCCTCAACGCCGATGATATTGTGATAACCAACGGGAGCCAGAGCGGAATGTCGCTGGCGCTGCTGGCGGTTTGTCAGCCAGGAGACATTGTCGCCGTTGAATCCCCCACCTACTACGGCACAATGCAGCTACTGCGCGGCCTGGGGATCAAGGTGATTGAGATCCCAACCGATCCGGATACCGGGATCAGCATTGAAGCGCTGGAGCTGGCGCTGGATCAGTGGCCGATCAAAGGCGTGCTGCTGGTTCCCAACTGCAACAACCCTCTCGGGTTCATTATGCCGGATGCGCGTAAGCGGGCGGTGCTCGCCCTCGCCCAGCGTCACGACATCGTCATTTTTGAAGATGATGTGTATGGCGAACTGGCCACAGAGTATCCGCGCCCGCGTACGATCCACTCCTGGGACAGTGACGGCCGGGTAATACTCTGCAGTTCGTTTACCAAATCCGTAGCCCCAGGACTGCGCGTGGGTTGGGTGGTTCCCGGTCGCTATTACAACAAACTGCTACACATGAAGTACGCCGTCATTGGTACTAACGTTCCCGCTACGCAGCTGGCAGCAGCCTCCTTTGTGCGCGAAGGTCATTACCATCGGCATATCCGGCGTATGCGCCAGATTTATCAGCGTAATATGGAGATCTACACCTGCTGGGTACGGGAATATTTTCCCTGCGGGATCTGCGTCACCCGACCAAAAGGCGGCTTTATGCTGTGGGTCGAGCTGCCGCTCCAGGTCGATATGGTCTGCGTCGCTAAGCAGCTCTGTCGCCTGAAAATCCAGGTCGCACCGGGATCGCTGTTCTCCGCATCCGGAAAGTATCGCAACTGCGTACGCATCAACTGCGCGTTACCGCCAAACGAGAAGCATCAGGAAGTGATGCAAAAGCTCGGCGAGGCGGTAAAGATGGCGATAGAGTAAATCGGACCGGCCGGTGATTCCGGGCAGGCGATTATGCGATTTAACTCATATCTAATGACTTAAACCCTGAATATCTTCTGCGGAAAGCCGGGTAATTTTTTGTACCGTGCAGATATCAATACCGTCTGCCAGCATGGTGTGGGCAATACGGAGCGCCTCATCAAGTCGCCCTTCTATAAGCCCTTCTTGTCGTCCTTCCTGTAACCCTTCCAGCCTGCCTTTTTGTAGCCCTGCCTCATGCAATCTGTCGGCGATCGTCATCAAGTGCTCCTTATGCTGCGGTGAACGTTCGGCAACCTCACGAATAAACTCACTGAATCGAGGTGCATCGCCAGTTCGTAAAATATAATTAAACAGCGTCTTTATCTGGCTGTCATTAGTCAGTCCGGTAAGTAGCAGGGAAACAATTTGCTCGACCAGCCCCATAAGGTCGCGCTGACGAATATGTTTTTGGATTAACTCCAGCAGCGCCATACGTCGATGATGCACAATTTCGTCATCCGGGATAACCGTAATATCCACCAGCGGAAACGCCACAGCATACAGCTGACGAGCCAGCTTCGGGTTGGCAAACTCGTCCAGCCAGCATAGGGAATAAGGATATGGGCTTTTCGCACCGTGATAGAACAACATCGGCACCACCAGCGGTAATTGCTGATGCCCGGCATCTAAATGCTTCTGCATGGCCGCTACCGCGTAACGCATCAACCTGAATGCCATATGCGCATCCGGTGTGCTTTGGTGTTCAATCACCACATAAACATAGCCATCACCTTCCGTCGTTTTCACGGACCACAACACATCGGAATAGTGCGCACGTAAATCCTCTTCAATGAAACTATCCGGCTTGAGTTTCAGCGTCTGAAAATCGCAAAGGTCGCGCAGCGAAGCGGGAAGATGTATTTGTAGAAAATCCCGAGCTGTCTCAGGGTGGCGCAAAAACGTTTTAAAGACCGCATCATGCGGGGTGGAAGTCGGTGCTTTGTTCATGGCGATCCATCACCTGGAAATAAGATGCCGTGACTGTAGCGCTGGTAAACCACACTCTCACCTGTAACGTTCTCTCTTTGCGAGGCGATTTCCGGGATAAAAACGCCCCTTTGTAACGTCTGCATTTGTCTGGAACGTATCACGCAGAATCACGACCTCAATGCACATTCCCGCTTTTTCACCGCAGGGCCTGTGCTATAACAAATCATCACTTTCATGGAGGACACGATGTGACGCATACCCGGGATATTCCACAATCGTTCTGGCGTGATGAGCAACTGCCGTGGCTGGAGCTGCGCAGCACCTGGCGCAGCAAGCAGGCCTATAAGCGCCATCACCACTCTCAGCTCTCGATTGGGGCAATTCTCGAGGGAGGAACCTGCTGCCTGTGCGATGACAAGGAATACCATCTGAAGGTGGGCGATCTCATTGTGATCCCACCACTGGCACCTCACAGCTGTAATCCCGTCAACGGGCAATTTCGCAGCTATCACATGCTTTATCTTGATGCCCGGTGGTGTCTTGCCCATCTGTCTGCGCTGAACAGCAATCAACGGCTTTGTACGCGCACTCCTGTTATCCGCGATCCGCAATTATTCCAGTGCTACATGCACCTTGTGGCGCTCATGCCGCAACGGCAAACGACGCAGATAACTGATGCCGCACAAGCATTGCTGCGCTCGCTGCCATTGCAGTCGGTAACACCGGAAAACCTAAGCGTCACCAGCCAGTATCTGCGCGAGCGGTTGCAGTCCAGTCTGCTCTCCCCACCCTCGCTGGATGAGCTGGCAGATGAGTGTCACATGCGTAAAGAGACGCTGATTCGGACCTTTAAGCAGGACACCGGGCTGACGCCGGGAAATTATCTGAACATCGTGAGGATTGACTATGCCCGTCAGCGGCTACGGGCCGGGGACGAGATTGTCGATGTCGGCTACCAGAGCGGGTTTGCCGACCAGAGCCATTTCCATCGCACCTTTGTTCGCTACACAGCAGCCACACCGCGCCAGTACGCACTGGGACGATCAATATCAGACAATAATTAGCGTTGCGTCAGGCGTACGCTGATCTCTGTTTCATTTTCTGAGGTCGCTATGTCGCTGCTTGCTGAACTTTTTCCGTCTGCTTTTCCCGCGCTGGCGCTGGCGCATTTTGTTGCACTACTCAGCCCAGGGCCGGACTTCTTTTTACTGGTCGGTTACGCCGTACGTTACCGGATGCGCGGCAGCGCTGGGCTGTGCGTGGGGATCGCCATCGGCAACGGGCTGTATATCCTGCTGGCGATTATTGGTTGGGGGATCCTGCGCCAGCTTCCCCTGCTGTTTACGGTTATTGAGCTGCTGGGCGCGCTCTATTTATTATGGATTGGCAGCCTACTGATACGCAGCCGCCCGCAAACCCTGACCGGAGCAGACGCCCAGTCTACCTGTCCAGGATTTGGCAAACAGCTGCTGCTGGGATTAGGTTCGTCGCTGCTCAACCCAAAAAATGCGCTGTTCTATCTGGCGCTAATGACCGCCCTGCTCGGCCCGTCGGTGACGCTGCTGCAACAAACCATGAGCGGGATCTGGATGACCAGCGTGGTGTTGTTCTGGGATCTGCTGATCGTGATGTTCATCGGCTTACCGCAGATCCAGCGACGGTTAACCAGAGGGATCGTGTGGATTGAGCGTATCGCCGGCGGCGTGCTGATCGTCTTCGGCAGTGCGATCGCGCTGCGTTTTCTGCAGAGCGTCACTTTCTGATAAGCGTGACGATTTTCTGCAAATAAAGCGGATAAACTCGTTTAATTAATATCCAATCCGCATTACACTTTGGGTGGCTATTATCCATTCAACCAATTCTTCCCGAGGTGCGATGTGCTGATTGTTACCTGTAATCGTTACGTTTTCTGACCCGAGTCTGAAAACGTTTCTCCTGTTTGCGCCTCGCGCAGGCAGCGTTTTTGATTACATGAAATTCAGTACATTTGCAGTCTGCTTTTTTCTGTCATCGGTCTGACGTCTCAAAGACGGTATTGAATTTCGCTATTCCCGTTGAGGGTTTTCTCCCGAAAAGGAGCTGTTTTATGCAACGGATTCTCGCGTTTTTCTCCCAACGCACCACGACGCTATTTTTTCCTGTCGCGTTGATTTTATATGACTTCGCCGCTTATCTGTCGACGGACCTGATCCAGCCAGGCATCATCAATGTGGTGCGTGATTTCAACGCCGACGTCAGCCTGGCCCCCGCTGCGGTGAGCCTCTATCTGGCTGGCGGCATGGCGCTGCAATGGCTGCTGGGACCGCTCTCCGACCGGATTGGCCGTCGACCGGTGCTGATTGCGGGGGCGTTAATTTTTACGCTCGCCTGCGCTGCCACGCTATTGACCACCTCAATGACGCAATTTCTGGTCGCCCGATTTGTACAGGGCACCAGCATCTGCTTTATCGCTACCGTTGGCTATGTCACGGTTCAGGAGGCGTTTGGGCAAACGAAGGCCATAAAGTTAATGGCGATAATCACCTCCATTGTGCTGGTTGCGCCAGTTATCGGCCCGCTCTCCGGCGCAGCGCTGATGCACTTTGTACACTGGAAAGTCCTGTTCGCCATTATCGCCGCCATGGGGCTTATCGCCCTGATTGGGCTAGCGTTAGCAATGCCGGAAACCGTTAAGCGCGGCGCGGTGCCGTTCAGTGCACGCGGCGTACTGCGTGATTTCCGCGAGGTTTTCCGTAACCGGGTGTTCTTGTTTGGCGCAGCCACGCTGTCGTTAAGCTATATCCCGATGATGAGCTGGGTGGCGGTCTCGCCGGTGATCCTGATCGACGCTGGCGGTTTGAGCACATCAGAGTTCGCCTGGGCGCAGGCACCGGTGTTTGGCGCGGTGATCGTCGCCAATATGGTGGTTGTTCGTTTTGTGAAGGATCCAACCCAGCCACGCTTTATCTGGCGGGCGGCACCCATTCAACTGAGCGGACTGGCGGTGCTGATTGCCGGCAATTTGCTGTGGCCGCACGTCTGGTTGTGGTCGGTGCTGGGAACCAGCCTGTATGCGTTTGGCATTGGTATGATCTTTCCGACGCTGTTCCGCTTTACGCTGTTTTCCAACAACTTACCGAAGGGTACGGTCTCGGCGTCGCTGAATATGGTCATCCTGACGGTGATGGCGGTTTCTGTCGAAATCGGACGTTGGCTGTGGTTTAACGGCGGCAGGATTTCGTTTCATCTGTTGGCGGTTGCGGCGGGTATTGCTGTCGTCTTTACCCTGGCAGGCTTACTGAAACGGGTTCGCCAGCATGAAACAACAACGTTAGCCACTGAAAACTAACCTGCCGGATGGCACTGACGCTTATCCGGCCTATGTCGTAGTGATAGGCCGGATAAGGCGCCTGCGCCGCATCCGGCAACCATCACATTATCTTAAGCAATGCGCGCAAACCCTGCTTCCAGATCGGCAATCAGGTCGCCAATATCCTCAAGGCCAATATGCACCCTGACCAGGGTGCCGCTGAAATCCACCTCTCCGGCTGGGCGAATGCTGTTCAGCTCTTCTGGCTGATTCGCCAGAATAAGCGACTCAAATCCGCCCCACGAATAGGCCATATGGAACAGCGAGAAGTTATCGAGGAAATTCGCCATCTGCTCGTCGGTCAGTCTCTTTTTCAGCACAAACGAGAACAGGCCTGAGCTTCCGGCAAAGTCACGCTGAAAATACTCGTGCCCCGGGCATTCCGGTAATGCCGGATGATTCACCCGCGCCACTTCCGGCCTTGCCGACAGCCAGCGGGCAATATGGATGCTGCTCTCCTGATGCTGCTTAAGACGTACCGCTAGGGTGCGCAATCCACGGCTGCCGTTGTAGGCCGTATCGGCATCCAGCGTTTGTCCCATCAAATAGGAGTTCTCGCGTAGACGATCCCAACAACGCGCGTTGGACACCGCCGTGCCCAGCATGCCGTCCGAATGACCGATGGTGTACTTCGTTCCCGCCTGAATGGAAATATCCACGCCATATTCCAGCGCTTTGAACAGTACGCCCGCCGCCCAGGTGTTGTCGATCATAATGACAATCTCCGGATTAACCGCGCGGATAGCTTTCACCATCCCCGGTACATCCTGGACTTCCATGGTGATCGAACTTGGCGATTCGAGGAATACAACTTTCGTTTCCGGACGCAGAAGATCAACGATACCAGCACCAATCAACGGATCGTAATACGTTGTTTCCACATTGAATTTACTCAGGATCTTATTGCAAAAATCCTGGGTTGGCTCGTAGGCCGCGCCCGTCATCAAAATATGATCGCCACCCTGGACAAACGCCAGAATCGCATTGGTCACCGCCGCAGCGCCGCACGGGTAAAGCGCGCAGCCAACGCCGCCTTCCAGTTCGCTCATTGCCTTCTGGAAGGCAAAGTGGGTGTAGGTTCCGCGACGACCGTAAAACAGCTCGCCATTTGCGCGATTGGCGGTGGCAAATTTTTTGTCTTTCACGGTATCAAACACCAGCGAAGAGGCGCGCTGGATAACCGGATTCACCGCTCCCTGGGTGTAGCGTTTGTCGCGACCCGCAACAACCAATTGCGTCTCAAGCTTCATTACGTCTTTCATAACATCTCCTGTTCTTAATCCGTGTGAAACCTATACCACCGCAGCAGTAGAGTTTATTTCAGTGTTGGTCTGCTTTTTTCCAGCGAACCGTTCAACAATCTGCGCCGCATTCAAATCATGGATAACGTTAATCAGTGTGGCAGGCGCATCGGTAATCGTGCCCAGCACTACCAACATCGGGATCGCTTCCATTGGCAGGCCCAGCGTAGTGACGATAAAGATTTCACCGAGGAATGCCCCGCCCGGTACGCCGCCGACGATAATGGCGGAGAGCACCGCAATCAGCATGGTCAGGAAGAAGGTCTCGGTGGTGAACTCCATGCCCAGCACGGAATAGATAAAGACAATTTTCAGCGCGGCAATCATCGCCACGCCACCTTTGTTCAGGTTAACCAGTAGCGGAATGGAGACATCAACGATTTCCGGGTTAATCCCCATCGCCTTACCGGCACGCAGCGTTACCGGGAGAGTCCCCAGCGAAGAGCAGGTTCCCAGCGCAGTCGCAGACGGTTCAATCGCATTACGCCAGAAGGCTTTGACCGCCGGAATACCGCCGCCAATATACGAATAGAGAATCGAGCCAAAAACAAAGTAGACCAGCGTGGCCACCATGAACAGGCCGATGGCGCGAGCAAAGGTTAACAGCAGTGCAGAGTCCTGACTGGCCATAGTGGCAGCGAAATAGCAGCCCAGGCCAATCGGTGCGACCTTCATAATGATCGAGACGATCTTCATGATCACGGTATTGGCATCTTCCAGCAGCGACGCAATGCGCTTACCGGCCTGATCCGATTGACCAATCGCCACACCAGCAATAATCGCCATCACAATCAGCGCCAGAATATTGGACTTAGAAAACAGTCCGATAAAGTCGCTGGTCGTGATCATGCTGACAAAATCCATCTTACCGCTGCCCGCCTGCACCGACTGCGAAAGATCGATAGTGACGCCCTGCGCCGGGTTATACCATAGCGCCAGCGCAACGATCCCGGCAGCCGGAATAAAGGCCATTGCGATCGAAACAATAAAGATAATCGCCATAATGCGCCCCAGCCTTTTCAGGTCGGTCATACTGGCGATCGAAGACATGACGCTGATCCCCACCAGCGGCACAATAATCATAAATAGAAGATTTAAGAATATCTGGCCGATTGGCTGGAGTTTACTTGCAAACGAGGGGGCATAAATACCTAATAAGCCGCCAATCACCAGAGCAACTAATAAAATAATCGACGATCTGTAGGGTTCGAGTCGTGACCACATAATCGGTACCTTTAGAATAATATTTAATGAGATTAAATTCACAATGTGATGAGTTTCCGTTTCGCCTCCTTTTATTTTGTGACGTAACTCACCTAAGTTGTTATTTTTTCATTTTGCCAGCAAGTTGTTTCCTGTGATTCAATAGTTGCATGTTTAAAACGCGAATGTAACGGCCTATTCGTACCGTTTTTGCAAATCACTTGTGAATAAAAGGAAACTATGAGTACGCCGATTTCACTCAAGCATCTGGAGTTTTTCATTAAAATCGTCGACTGCGGAGGATTATCAGAAGCCGCGGTGCAGCTCAACGTCTCGCCATCTGCGGTCAGCAAAAGCCTGGCGGCAATGGAAGATACGTTAGGCACGACATTAATTAAACGTACCACCCGCAGTATTACCCTGACCGATGCCGGGCAATATCTCTTTAACCGCGCCAATAAGCTTTTGAAAGAATTCGATGAAACGCTGAATACCACCTCCGGTTATTACCACAGCCCGCAGGGTGAATTACGCATAACCTGCTCAATTGCGTTTGGTTATTCCCGGCTGGTGAACCTGGTGGATAAATATCGTTCCCAGTTCCCAGATGTGAATCTGTATATCGATCTCAACGATAACTTCGTGAATCTGAACGAAACAGATTTCGACATCGCCCTGCGAATCTCCACCGCACCACCGCAGAACTACGCAATGCGCAAGCTGGTGCCTGTCCGCTGGGCGTACTGCGCCTCACCCGGCTACCTTGCCAAAAAAGGCATGCCCCAGCGTCGTAGCGATCTGGTCAATCATGATTGCCTGGTTTACCCAGGTCTCACGCCGGTGCTGAAGGTGGCGGATGAACAGGATCGTCTGCATCAGTTAAAACTGCATATGCCAATCCAGGCCAACAGCAGTCTGGTATTGCTGAAATCGGTGTTAGAAGATCAGGGAGTGGCGTATTTGCCCACCTATCTGATTGGCGATCATATTCAAAAAGAAGAGATAACGCCGCTGATGCTCGACGGCACCATCACCTGCGAAACCCACGCCCTGTATGCGCTCTATTTTCCCAGTAAGTACAGCAATCCGAAGGTGCGATCGTTTATCGATTTTCTGGTGGCGGAACTCGGCCCCTTACCCGCCTGGGACAACTGGATCCCGGAGTAAGCTTTGCTCGTCTGAAAATGGGAGGCGCTCCACATTTTTTGCGCGATCCCCCCGTCTGGCTCTATCCTTAAGCCTATGAATAAAATTGCTGAACTCAAACGCGCCAAGCGACTGGCGCTCTCATTGCTGCTGATTGCCGCCGCTACCTTCGTCATCACGCTGTTTCTGCCGCCTAACTTCTGGGTGCTCGGGATCAAAGCGATCGCCGAAGCGGCGATGGTCGGCGCGCTGGCGGACTGGTTCGCCGTGGTGGCGCTTTTTCGTCGGGTACCAATCCCGTTCATCTCGCAACATACGGCGATTATCCCGCGCAATAAGGATCGGATCGGGGAGAATCTCGGTCAGTTTGTGCAGGAAAAATTTCTCGACACCCAGTCCCTGATCGCCCTGATCCGCCGCCATGAACCGGCGTTGTTGATCGGTAACTGGTTCAGCCAGCCGGAAAACGCCCAGCGAATTGGCCAGCATCTGCTGCAAATAATGAGCGGTTTTCTCGAACTCACCGACGACGCCCGCATTCAGCGGCTGATCAAGCGGGCGGTGCACAAAGCCATCGACAAGGTCGATCTCTCCGGTACCAGCGCGCTGATGCTGGAAAGCATGACCAAAAACAATCGCCATCAGGTGTTGCTCGACACATTGATCGCCCAACTTATCGCCCTGCTCCAGCGCGACAGCTCGCGGGCGTTTATCGCCCGACAGATCGTGCACTGGCTGGAGACCGAGCATCCGCTGAAAGCGAAGATCCTGCCGACTGAATGGCTGGGCGAGCACAGCGCCGAACTGGTGTCTGATGCCGTTAATTCCTTACTGGATGACATCAGCCACGATCGGGCGCATCAGATCCGCCACGCCTTCGATCGCGCCACGTTTAAGCTAATCGATAAGCTCAAACACGATCCGGAGATGGCCGTGCGGGCCGAAAGCATGAAAAACTATCTGAAGGAAGACGAAGCCTTCAACCGTTATCTTGGCGAACTGTGGGCAGACCTGCGCCAGTGGGTGAAAGCCGACATTAACGCTGACGATTCGCGCGTGAAGCAGCGCATCGCCAGCGCCGGACAGTGGTTCGGCGAAACACTGGTTGCCGACAGCGCCCTGCGCGCCTCACTGAATGGGCATCTGGAGCAGGCCGCGTATAAAGTTGCGCCGGAGTTCGCCACCTTCCTGACGCGCCACATCAGCGACACGGTGAAAAGCTGGGATGCGCACGATATGTCGCAGCAAATTGAGCTAAACATCGGTAAAGATTTACAGTTTATCCGCATCAACGGCACGCTGGTCGGCGGTTCTATTGGGCTGGTGTTATATCTGTTGTCGCAAATTCCTTCCCTGCTGACGCTGGCGAATTTTTAAGGAGAAAGTAAAATCCCTGTTTTTATTTTACTTTTTATTATCATTTGCACATGTAATATAACAATCATCAAACTAACAGCGTGAAATGAGAGTCCGTATGTCCCAGGGAAGCCCCGATTCAAATCGTCATGCCATCAGCGTCGCGCTCTTTGGCATGCTGGTCTTAACGCTGGGCATGGGAATTGGACGCTTTCTGTATACGCCGATGCTCCCGGTACTGCTGTCGGAAGGTCAGTTTACGTTTGACCAGCTCTCCTGGATTGCCAGCGCCAACTACGCCGGATATCTGGCGGGAAGCCTGCTCTTCTCCTTCGGGCTCTTCCATCTTCCCTCACGTTTACGCCCGATGTTGTTAACTTCTGCGCTCGCTACCGCAGGATTGATTCTGGCAATGGCAAGCGTTAAGCAGCCCACGCTGGTGATGCTGATCCGTTTTCTGGCAGGCGTCGCCAGTGCCGGTATGATGATCTTTGGTTCGATGATCGTCCTGCATCATACCCGGCATCCCTTCGTGATCGCGGCGTTGTTCTCCGGAGTTGGCGCAGGCATTTTGCTGGGCAATGAATATGTCATCAGCGGTCTGCATTTTGCGCTGTCATCGCACACGCTCTGGCTGGGGGCAGCGGCAGCCTCCGCGCTGTTCTTTGTGCTACTCGTTATGCTCTTGCCATCTCGCGACCATGCGCTCCCCGCCGCAGCACCGGTAAAAACAGAGCATCAGCCTATGTCCTGGTGGCTGCTGGCGCTACTGTATGGATTAGCCGGATTTGGCTACATCATTGTCGCTACATACCTGCCACTGATGGCGAAAAGTGCCGGGTCGCCGCTGCTGACGGCCCATCTCTGGTCGTTGGTCGGCATATCGATTATTCCGGGTTGTTTCGCCTGGCTGTGGGCTGCCCGACGCTGGGGGGTGTTGCAATGCCTGACGGCGAATTTACTGATCCAAAGCGCTTGCGTGGTCATGACGCTCGCCAGCGACTCCTTGCCGCTGCTGGTGATAAGCAGCGTGGGTTTTGGCGCAACGTTTATGGGGACCACTTCGCTGGTCATGCCGCTCGCCCGTCAACTTTGCGTACCGCGCAATATTAATCTGCTGGGCCTGGTCACCCTGACTTACGGCATTGGGCAAATACTCGGGCCACTCTTAACCAGCCTGCTGGGAAGCGGCGCTCAAGCGATCGTTAACGCCACGCTATGCGGTGCCGTCGCCTTGTTTATTGCGGCACTCATCAGCCTCGCACAATTATACAAACAGCGTTTCGCCTCCCCCAAAAGGGTATAATCGACAACCTTATAAACAGGTATCTTAGGATTAGTCCGCAATCAAAAGTCAACATTTAATAAACCACAAATAATCGGCAATTACCCGCCAGACAATTTATAATCCCCGGCTGTTCATTTATAAACTCAATTTAAAATGCGTAAAAATGGACATATTAACTCAGCATCAACACTATCTTCGGGAAAAGTACATGTCATGGTTTAAAAAAATACTACTGGGGTTAATTATTTTGGTGGGTTTAATTGGCACGCTAAAAGATTATAAAGACTTTGGCCTGTTTGGCGCGTTAGGATTGTTTCTTATATTCCTGTTAACAACAACATTTTTATGGCAATGGGCCTCTGGCAGGTTACCAGAGATAACCCAGCTTCAGGCCGTATTTATTTTACTGGCCAGCGCGGTAGCCTCAATTTTTGTTATCAATATGGCAATTGCCGGTAATTTGCATGTGGATTTAATGGAGGTCATGTACGTTACCATTACGCATAATCCACTTTTTTACCTGATTCTCTGCGTGGTCGCATGGGTAAAAGTGAGCATCTGGCAATGGCTGTTTAGCGGTGGACAGGTGAAAGAGAGTCAGCCAGTTTAAACACGGCAGAGGTAAAAAAGGCGTCTTAACTAAGACGCCTTTTATGCTAGTAAAACAAATTAGAACTGATAGGTCAGACCTGCAACAACCTGGTTGTCGTCGTCTTTGCCGTCGAGCAGGTTAATTTTGTAACCCACATCAGCCACGATGTTTTTGTTGAAGTAGTAATCCGTGCCCAACGCTACGTATTCAGTCAGGTCATTATTGTTGTTGTCACGCGCGTGAACGTAACCCACGTTCGGACGCAGACCAAAATCAAACACATACGCAGCCATTGCTTCAAAGTGCTCAGCTTTATCCGCATCCTGAATCAGGTTGTGGGACTCGCCGTACATGGTCGCGACGTAGATGGCATTAGCATCATATTTCAGACCCGCGCCCCAGAACTCTGCGTTTTCGCCATCCCAGCCGCTTCGTTTCTGCAGAGCAGTCACCGCACTGGTGGTGTAGGCCGCAATCGCAGATATGCCGGAATCCGCAATATTGTCATAACCCAGGGAGAAGCCATAACCATTGCCATGCTGTTTTGCCGGGCTAATGTTAGTGTCATCCTGGCCCTGGTATTGCGCGCCAATGTTCAGACCATCAACGGCTCCAAACAGATTTTTGGTGCGGAGTGTTGCAACGCCAGCAGTACGTGTAGTAAGGAAGCGGTCAGTATCTTCAAAGGAGTCGCCGCCGAACTCTGAAAGAGTGTCAGTGTAAGCTCCCACGTCGTAAGCAATACCGTAGTTACGACCGTAGTCAAAGCTAACGTCATGGCCATAATCCAGGCCAGCAAACGCCAGACGTGTATTGACGCCATTCTGAGAACCTTCTGCTTTAGAGGCATCAAACTGACTTTCAAATTGGCCATAACCGGTCAGTTGATCGTTGATTTGTGTCTCACCGCGAAAACCCAGACGCGCGTATGTACCGTCGGCATCGGTGCCGCCAGTCCAGGAATGGACCGCTTTTACTTTGCCGTACAGATCCAGTTTGTTGCCATCTTTATTATAAATTTCCGCTGCATGAACGGAGGTTACCCCTAATACCATTACAGCTAATGCCACTGCTGACTTTTTCATGTTATTACTCACTTTTAATTGTGAATTTTGCTATCAACTTTGTTATGAAGGCAGAATACCCGCATAAAAAAGCCCCCTATGGAAAAGGGGAAAACCTCTAACACACCAATGAAGGTAATAATAAAGTGGCAAGACACATATCATTTTGGGTTAAATAAAACCCGAACAGAGAGTAATTACTTAGATTCTTCGTTTACGCTCTCATTAACAGAGCGATATAACATTATTGCTTCGGCAATAATATCTTGTTTACTTTTACGGGTTTCAAATGCCAGCGTACGAACATATTCCCACAGAGAGGTATCGACACGGGCACTTAAAAGAACCATATCTTTTGAACGGGTACCCCTGGCCTTTCTAATATCGGGGTAATCTCGAGAGGGCATTATCATCTCCTGAACGCAAACACGCTTATGGCGATGAAATATGCAGTCAGTGTAAAAACATGTCAACGGCAAAATACAGTGACAATAGTAATGAAACTGTTAATAACGGACAAAAAACTGGAACAGCATTTCAAATGAAAGATAACTTGATTATAGAATAATGTGTAATTTTAACTTTACATATATTCACTTTTATTCATTTGATTAAAAAAGCCAGAACTATTGACAATAAACATGACCTCAAATCAAAACATCATTACAGCCAATAAGTTACGTGCCGTTATTAATGTCTACATTTCCGTGAAGCGCCTGTTTTTATGCACTGTTATTCCAGGCTGCCTCGCTCTGACCACCGCGGAAATCAGTTTGATTCTCACTTAACACAGACCCATTTTGTCTAAAAATAAGCACGGAAAGGTAAAAATAAGGTAAACAATGCATTTTTTCGCATGCAAAAATAAGTTGTTTTTAATTGATATAAATCAATTTTCACCGCGTAACGACGGAGGAAAAATCATCATCTGAGGTGATGGAAACCTTTTTTTACGTGACGTTCATGACGAGAAAAAAGCGTTGTTATGCAATAAGCTTTTGTGCTGAAAAGTGTCGCGCGGGCTGCAACAGCCCGCATAGGAGAGGAAAGAAAATCAGGCGTTAACTTTATCCAGCGGCCAGGAATCAAACAGATAACCATCAAAGTCGATGTCATCAACATTTGAAAACTCCAGCAGGCGCTGTTTGACGTTTTCCAGATGCTGCCACATTGCCAGCTTGGCTGCGCGGGCATCCTTTTTGATTAATGCCGCCAGGATCTGTTTGTGGTCCCCCATCCACTCTTTACGGTAATGGGTATCGTCAAGGTGGCTATGGAGCTGGATCCACATCGGGTTGTTTTCACGCCACTGCCATGACTGGCGAAACAGCTCCACCAGCATGCTGTTATGCGTGGCTTCGGCTATGGCGAGATGGAACTGCATGTCGCCGCTTTCAGAACCGTTCGCTTCGCTGGAGGCCAGCTCCCGCTCTTCCAGCTGTAACGCCTGGCGCATTTTAACGATATCTTCACGCGTAGCCTGCAGCGCGGCGAATTCGGCGATATTGCTTTCCAGCAGCTGTCGCGCCTGCAGCAGCTCAAACGGGCCCGCGTCATTGCAATGATTGACATCCGTACTGTCGATGGTCTGCGCATCTGCATTGTCGAGTACGTAGATCCCGGCGCCGCGGCGCACGTCCACCAAACCTTTAATTTCCAGCATAATTAACGCTTCGCGAACCACCGTGCGAGTGACATTGAGCATCTCAGCAATTTCACGTTCCGGCGGCAAACGCTCCCCGGGCTGGTACGGCGTCTGGACAATCAGATCGCGGATCATTGCACCCACTTCCTGGTAGGGTCTTTGTTGAGAAGTGTTCGATTTCATCGTGTTATGTCCGTCAGATGCGTCAATTCAGATCCGTAGGCCGGATAAGGCACATGCGCTGCCATCCGGCACCTGTGCCGTTGGCTGATGGCGACGCTGACGCATCTTATCAAGCCTACAAAAAACGTTTTTTCGCCTGAACTATAGCATTTGCGGGAAGCCAAAAACAGAAAACGGGTCAACCAAATCAGCATTTTGATTGACCCGTCATACTTCGGGGATTATGCGTCAGCGCCTAACGCCGCAACGCACTCACGTGCGCCGTGTTCACACAGCTGTTGATACGTCGCGATAATTGTCTCAACAAAATCAGCGTTTTCCGCCAGATCATGGCCAAAAATGCCGCTCAGCCCCAGCAGCGCCGTCACGCGTTCGGCCCCCTGGAACTGTTGGTTAATGCGCTGGAACTCAGCCAGCAAGGGGTCGACAACATCAATGGCCTGCCCCTGTTCATCCACGCCACGGGTGTAGCGCATCCAGCCCGCCACGCCCAGCGCCAGGTGACGCCAGTCGCTGGCGTTTTGCAGATGCAGACGCACCGGATCCAGCAGGCGCTGCGGCAATTTCTGGCTGCCGTCCATCGCAATCTGCCAGGTGCGGTGACGCAGTGATGGGTTGCTGAAACGCTTAATGAGCAGCGTCGCATAGGCGTTAAGATCGGTGCCTTCCGGCATCGACAGCGTCGGCGCTTGCTCCTGCATCATCAGCGCGAACGCCGCTTTGCGGTACGCCGGATTTGTCATGGTATCAGCGATAGTTTCATAGCCGCCGAGATAGCCCAAATACGCGAGGAAAGAGTGGCTGCCGTTGAGCATACGCAGTTTCATCATTTCAAACGGCACCACATCGGCAACGAACTGCGCACCAACGCTGTCCCAGTCAGGGCGACCGTTGACAAAGTTATCTTCGATAACCCACTGACGGAACGGCTCACAGGCGATAGCACACGGATCGTACACGCCCAACTGGTCGGCAATCTCTTGCAACGTTTCTGGCGTCGCCGCCGGAACAATGCGGTCTACCATGGTGCACGGGAAAGTGGCGTTAGCCTCAATCCACTGCGCCAGCTGCGGGTCGCGCGCCTGCGCCAGACCCAGCACCGCGACTTTCGCCACATGACCATTTTCACGCACGTTATCGCAAGACATCACGGTAAAGGCCGCAAGCCCTTGCTCACGACGCAGATGCAGCGCCTGCACGATGTAACCAATCGCCGATTTCGGCGTGCCTGGATTCGCCAGATCGTGTTTAATCAGCGGGTTATTGAGATCTAACTGACCGCTGGCAGCATCAGTGCAGTAGCCTTTTTCCGTGACCGTCAGCGAGACAATTGCCGTCTGCGGGCGCGCCATAGCCTGTAAAATACCATCACAGCCGTCAAGCTCCGGGTGCAACGCTTCTTTCATCGAGCCAATCACTTTCAGCACGGTGTTGTCCGCGCCTTTTTCCGCCACGGTATACAGCAGTTGCTGTTTGCGCAGGTTTTCAATCAGGACGCGGTCGTTACCCGGCATCAGGTTAACTTCACAGATCCCCCAGTCGCTGTCGGTGGTTTCCAGCAGATGATGGGTGTACAGCGCCTGATGCGCGCGGTGAAATGCGCCGCATCCCAGGTGAACAATGCGGGATTGCAGGCGCGAGCTGTCCCATGCAGGGCGAGCAACCGGCAGGTTGCTATTGGCAATTGTCGTTGTCATCGTGAACTCCAGAACCCGTTGAATGACCAACGGAAGAGAAAAGAAAAAGCCGGCCAGACAGGTGACCGGCAACTCGCTTTAGCGGCTAAAGAAAGCGCGCTGGATAGCCATCTCAACGCCACGCACTTCCGCCAGCCCTTTCAGGCGACCAATCGCGGAGTAGCCTGGGTTGGTTTTCTTTTTCAGATCGTCAAGCATCTGATGGCCGTGGTCCGGACGCATTGGGATCAGGTCCTCTTTACCCTCGGCTTTACGGCGCTGCTCTTCCTCAACGATCGCTTTCACGACTTCGTACATATCGACGTCGCCGTTAAGATGCGCCGCTTCATGGAAGGTTTTCGGGTTATCTTCACGCAGCGTGGAGCGCAGATGGGTGAAGTAAATGCGTGGGCCAAACTGTTTGATCATGTCGACCAGATCGTTGTCCGCCCGGACGCCGTAGGAGCCGGTGCACATGGTAAAACCGTTCGCCATGCTGTTGACCGTATCGACCATCCATTGCATATCTTCCACAGTGGAAACAATGCGCGGCAGGCCGAGGATTGGGCGCGGCGGATCGTCCGGGTGTACTGCCATCCGCACGCCTGCTTCTTCCGCCACAGGAATAATTGCTTTCAGGAAGACGGCAAAGTTCTCGCGCAGTGCGGCTTTATCGATATCTTTATAACGCGCAAGATGCTGGCGGAACTGGTCAAGCGTATAGCCCTCTTCCGCGCCCGGCAGACCGGCGATGATATTGCGGGTCAGACGCGCTTTGTCTTCATCGCTCATGGTGGCGAAGCGTTCATTCGCCTGAGCAATCTCTTCGGCGGTGTAATCCGCTTCCGCGCCCGAACGTTTGAGGATGTGCAGCTCAAAGGCGGCGAATTCAATCTGGTCAAAACGCAGCGCTTTGGAGCCGTCCGGCAGGACGTATTCCAGGTCGGTACGGGTCCAGTCGAGAACCGGCATGAAGTTGTAGCACACGGTACGAATGCCGCACTGGGCCAGGTTACGCAGGCTTTGCTGGTAGTTGGCGATCCACTGCTGATAGTTACCAGAACGGGTTTTAATGTCTTCGTGGATCGGTACGCTTTCGACGACCGACCAGACCAGGCCCGCCTGCTCAATAATGGCTTTGCGTTTTAGGATCTCATCAACCGTCCACACTTCCCCGTTCGGGATATGGTGCAAGGCGGTGACCACGCCCGTGGCACCCGCCTGACGTACATCCGCTAAGGTGACCGGATCGTTAGGACCATACCAGCGCCATGTCTGTTCCATCTTTTATTCCTCATTTACGTTATGGACTCGACGATATGGCACATAAATTCCTCCTTTTGGTATGACATGTCAACCTGAAGGAATTAATTGGTTAACCAAATCACGATTTTTGCTGATTAGATCGCCATTTTGCGGCCAGGAAGCGCAGTAAAGATGTAAACATGTAACGCAATGTGACATTCATCGCATCAATGGTTAACCAATACGGATAACATCTCAACCAAAGTCATAATAGTTCAACCAATAAAGGTAGACGTTATATGCATGTTCTCAATATTCTGTGGGTCGTATTCGGCATCGGTCTGATGCTGGTGCTCAATCTAAGATTCAAAATAAACTCGATGGTCGCCCTGCTGCTGGCGGCGCTCTCGGTCGGCATGCTGGCGGGTATGGACTTAATGGCGCTGCTGCACACCATGAAATCCGGCTTTGGCAGCACGCTGGGTGAGTTGGCGATTATCGTGGTATTCGGGGCAGTCATCGGTAAGCTGATGGTCGATTCCGGCGCGGCGCATCAGATTGCTCATACGCTGCTGGCGCGACTCGGTCTGCGCTATGTACAGCTGTCGGTGATCATTATTGGTCTGATTTTTGGCCTGGCGATGTTCTATGAAGTGGCGTTTATTATGCTGGCGCCGCTGGTGATCGTCATTGCCGCAGAAGCGAAGATCCCGTTCCTCAAGCTGGCGATTCCTGCCGTTGCCGCAGCCACCACCGCCCACTCTCTGTTCCCGCCGCAGCCAGGTCCGGTCGCGCTGGTTAACGCCTACGGCGCTGACATGGGTATGGTCTACATCTACGGTATTCTGGTGACTATTCCGAGCGTGATCTGCGCCGGGATTATCCTGCCGAAGTTCCTCGGCAACC
Organism: Citrobacter sp. 506; assembly: GCF_050434985.1. Lineage (NCBI taxonomy): Bacteria > Pseudomonadati > Pseudomonadota > Gammaproteobacteria > Enterobacterales > Enterobacteriaceae > Citrobacter > Citrobacter sp. 506. The sequence goes on along the minus strand of NZ_JBNDJN010000003.1, from coordinate 233,683 downwards.
TCGATCGCCCGACGCCGTCATTCATGAAGGCCGACGTACCGGTTGACCAGAACAATCTACCGTCTTTCGGCATCTCTATTCTGGTTCCGCTGATCCCGGCGATCATCATGATCTCCACCACCATCGCCAACATCTGGCTGGTGAAAGGAACGCAGGCGTGGGAAGTGGTCAACTTCTTAGGCTCCTCGCCAATTGCGATGTTTATCGCCATGATTGTCGCCTTCGTGCTGTTTGGTACCGCGCGTGGTCACGACATGCAGTGGGTGATGAACGCCTTTGAAAACGCGGTGAAAAGCATCGCCATGGTGATCCTGATCATCGGCGCGGGCGGCGTACTGAAGCAGACCATTATCGATACCGGCATCGGCGATACCATCGGCATGCTGATGTCGCACGGCAATATTTCTCCATACATCATGGCGTGGTTGATAACCGTGCTTATTCGTCTGGCAACCGGTCAGGGCGTGGTCTCAGCCATGACGGCGGCGGGGATTATCAGCGCAGCCATTCTCGACCCGGCAACCGGTCAACTGGTGGGCGTCGATCCGGCGTTGCTGGTACTGGCGACGGCGGCTGGCTCCAACACCCTGACCCATATCAACGATGCCTCGTTCTGGCTGTTCAAAGGCTACTTTGACCTGTCGGTGAAGGATACGCTGAAAACCTGGGGTCTGCTGGAGTTGGTGAACTCCGTGGTTGGCCTGGTAATCGTGTTGATCATCAGCATGATTGCATAACATCGATACCGCTCTGGCCCGCAGCGCCAGAGCGGTTCTTCTCCTGCCTTAACAATCCTCAATAATCAGATACACCGCCTTCACCGGGCCATGCACCCCAACCACCTTGATAAGCTCAATATCCGCCGTCGAGCTGGGTCCACTGATAATGTTAATGCACGATGGCATACGCTCACCGGCCTGCGCTTTCTGATGCAGTTTTTCTGCCAGTTGCGCCACGCGCGGCAGGATGGTGCTTTTACGCAGCACGAAAATCGAGGACTCCGGCAACAGGCTCAAAGAACGCCCGCGCTCCGGCGCGGAAAACAGCACCACGCCGCCGGACTCGGTCAGGCCATACTCGGCATACACCACGCCGACTTTCGCCTGCTCGGCCTCGGTAATATTTTCGCTGCCTCGCGCCGGATCCCAGACCACGGCGTTGCATTCCTGCTGCAAACGTTCGGTGATGCCCAGCGCCACCAGTCGGCTGTCGCCGCTCAGCACTACCGGCTGACCCAATTCTTCACACAGGCGTAGCGCTGCTTCTGCGGCCTGGTCCTCGCGAGTCAGTTCACAGCGGGCCAGCATCACTTCGCTGGCGAACTGGATAAACGCATCGCAGCGCTGCTGCGGGCTAAGTTCAGTCAGGCGCTCGTTGGCATAATTGTTAACCGGCGCGGCATCCGCTTGCGGTTCGAAACGCGGCGGGCGACCCAGCGCCTGGGCGATGGTGTTTAAAAACGCGGTACGGTTATCCATTCTTTTTCTCCTGCGCCTGATGTTTCTTAAACCAGCTGCGGAAGCTCTCGCCGTCAGCATCAGGCAGATCGCGCGCCTCCATCCAGTCACCAATCGCGCCAACCTTGAGCGGGGTTTTCCCGCCATTGATAAACCAGCTTGCCGCATGCGCGCCCGCCATCATTCCGACTTTCCACAGCCCCGGATGGCTATTGGCATAAGCGAACATTTTGATCGCCCGTCGCTCGGCTTTCGGGGTAATGCCCTCCTCGGCCATCACCCGACGATGACGCAGGATCAGTTTTGACAGCGGAATACGCACCGGGCAGACGCTGTCGCAGGCCGTGCATAAGGAACAGGCGTACGGCAGGTCTTTAAAATCTTTATAGCCGCCGAGCAGTGGAGAAATCACCGCGCCAATAGGGCCGGGATAGATAGAGCCATAGCCGTGTCCGCCAATGTGGCGATACGCCGGGCAGGTGTTCATACAGGCCCCGCAGCGGATGCAGCGCAGCACATCGCGAAACTCAGAGCCCAGCACCTGCGAGCGACCGTTATCGACAATCACCAGATGGAACTCTTCCGGTCCGTCCACGTTATCCGCCTCACGCGGGCCGGTCAGCCAGGTGTTATAGCCCGTCAGACGAGCGCCCACGGCGCTGCGCGCCAGCATGGTGATCAGCACATCCACATCAGCAAAGGTTGGCGCGATACGCTCCATGCCCATCACCGCAATGTGTGTTTTCGGCAGCGTGGTGCACATGCGCGCGTTGCCTTCGTTGGTCACCAGGCATACTGAACCGGTTTCCGCCACGGCAAAGTTACAGCCGGTAATACCGATTTCGGCACTCAGGAAATCCTCGCGGATCTTCTGGCGAATGAACAAGGTCATAGCTTCCGGGGTTTCCGGGCCGTCATACCCCAGACGCTCGTTCAGCACGCGGCGGATCTGATAGCGATCTTTATGAATAGCCGGGACCACGACGTGCGAAGGTGGATCCTGATCCAATTGCAGGATGTATTCCCCGAGATCGGTTTCGATCACCTGGATTCCCGCATCCTGCAGGACATGGTTGACGCCGATCTCCTCGGTCACCATCGACTTGGACTTCACCACCTTCTTCGCGTTTTTGCTTCGCGCGACCTGCAGAATGTAGGCGGTGGCCTCTTCTTTGGTTTTGGCGAAATAGACGTGGCCGCCGTTTTGCGTCACTTTCTCGGAGAGTTGATACAGGTAAGCGTCGAGGTTGCTCAGCACGTGATCGCGGATCTGGCTGGCACGATCGCGCCAGTCTTCCCAGTGGCCTAACTCATCGACCATTTTTTGTCGATTTGCGCCAATACGCTCCTGCGCATTGGCCACGGCTTTGCGCATGATCGGATCTTCTATCTGCTGACGAATGCGCAGTTTAAATTCTACATCGCTGGTTTTTATCGACATCTCTTTCCCCTCAGCGGCTCATCAGCACTTCAGCAATATGCATCACTTTGACCGGCTGGCCTTCCCGTTGCAGTCGACCGCCAATGTTCAGCAGGCAACTGACGTCTGCGCCAATCAAATATTCCGGCTGCGCATCCATCAAATGTAAGACTTTCTCTTTCACCATCTCGCCGGATATCTCGGCCATTTTGACCGAAAACGTCCCGCCAAAGCCGCAGCAGGTATCCTGATCGGCAAACGTCAGCAGCTCCAGCCCGCGCACGTTTTTCAGCAGCGTGAGCGGCTCTTCCTTAACTCCCAGCTTTCGAGTCAGGCTACAAGAGGGATGATAGACAGCGCGGCCCTGCAGGCTCGCGCCGACGTCCACCACGCCCAGCTTGTTGACGATAAAGGAGGTGAGATCCTGCATACGCGCGGCGACTTTTTCGGCACGCAGCGCCCATTCCGGTTCATCGGCCAGATACGTCGGATAGCTTTTTACCGCGTAGGTACAGGAGCCTGCTGGCGAGATAATCGGATCGTCGTTGTCTTCCAGGGCGGCGATCAGGTTTTTCATCCCGGGGATCGCCTCTTTGATGTAACCGCTGTTGATGGCTGGCTGACCGCAACACCCTTGCTTCTCGGGGAAATTAACGCGACAACCCAGTTTTTCCAGCAGCAATACGGAGTCTCGTGCCATCCGTGATTTCAGTGCGTCACCAATGCAGGTAACAAAGAAATTTACATTCACAATAACTACTCCATTGCTTCATTTCTGTTTATTGCGCTTGATATCGCGATATCAAGCAAAGGTTCAGCCGTATTTCACGCCCAGTTTTTCTGTTTGCTGTTTTTACTAATACCTGGGTTCATGGTGATGCTCGGGTCGTTTTCCTTTGATGCCGACTCTCCGCTTCTTAAGTCAGGACAGTCGCATATGTCTGTATTTTCATTTGTATGACAAAACCAAATAATCCCCTAATCAACCCCCATATGCAACAACCAGGTTTATTTCTTTCGGTCTCGCTCACATTTTTATATTTAAAACCACAGCGTTATGAACACCTTAAAAACAGTTTCAGGTGCTTACTATTCTCATCACCAGCATTATTAAAAAGGTTATCATATAACTATTTATAGGTATTCAGCTTACTCTTAAGTATATTTACCTGGCATTGGATTTTAATTAAAAGATTACAATAGTTACAAAACCACAAATCATAATTACTTTATTCACTGAAGCGATTCAGTTTACATACTTTATTAACCCAGCAATGTAGCCTCCCCACCATAAATATAAATCAGGTTTAATAAACCAATCAGGAATAGCAATGAACGAATATTTTATGTTTGCCCTGGCACTCTCTCCTTTACTACTGATGGTATTTTTAATATTGAAATTGAAAATGCCCATCCATTATTCCGTGTTGATCTCTTTGGTATTCACTGCCGCGCTGTCGGCCATATTCTGGGAAATGCCCGTACAGAATCTGAAAGCCGCGATAGGCTATGGCGCCCTGAAGGGGTTATGGCCGATTGTGATTGTGATCCTCGGCGCCATCTTCAGTTATAACGTCATGCAGGCAACCAAAGCGCTGGATATTCTGCGCGATATTCTCGCCAGCATTAGCGAAGATAAGCGTATTCAGGTGCTACTGATTTCATGGTGCTTCGGCGGATTCCTTGAAGCCGCGGCAGGTTATGGCACGGCGGTCGCCATTCCGATCGGCATTCTTATTGCGCTGGGATTCAACCCGCTGAAGGCGGCGATCGCTTCTCTCGTGGCGAATACCGTTCCCACCGCGTTCGGCGCGGTCGGGATCCCGGTTTCTATTCTGGCGGAACAGGTTAACCTGCCGGTGTATACCTTAGGCGGAACCATTATTCTGCAGCTCGCGCTGTTTAATATCCTGCTGCCGTTTGTCATTGTCTGCATTATTGGCGGCGGCCTGAAAGCCATTCGTGGCGTATTTCTGATCACGCTGATTTGCGGCATCACCACGTTGGTTCCGCAATATTTTGTCGCCATTCATCTTGGCGCGGAATTGCCCGCCTTTGCCGGTAGCCTGGTCAGCTTGTTTGCCGTGGCGATGGTCAGCCGCCTGCGCAAAGGGAAAACCGATCCCGAGTGGCGCATTGAGGTCAGCCATACCCGCGAAACCACGCCGCGCTCGGCAAAAGTGTTGTTCCGCGTAGGCTCTATCTATCTGTTTATTTTTGTTTTTATCCTGCTGTGCTCACCGCTGTTCCCGACGATCAAAGGCGCGGCGTCCCAACTGGCCTCGGTGCTGCATTTCACGCTCGCCGACGGCAACACGCTGGCGCTGAAAGTTGAATGGGTGACCACGCCGGGGATGCTGATCATCTTTGCGACCCTTATCGGCGGTTTTATTCAGGGAGCGTCCGCACGCGGGATGCTGGAAGTGTTTATCAAAACCATTTTCCAGCTTAAAAATTCCATTGTGGCGATTATGGCGATTGTCGCGCTGGCCACGGTGATGGATCTCAGCGGGATTATCTCCACGCTGGCCCAGTCGATTGTCGATCTGACCGGCAGTTCCTACGTCTTCCTCGCCCCAGTGATTGGCGCGCTGGGCACGTTTGTTACCGGCAGCGATACCAACTCGAATATTTTGTTCGGCAAACTGCAAACCATTGCCGCCAGTAAACTGCATATCGATCCCAACTGGCTCGCGGCGGCGAATACTTCTGGTGCAACGGGGGGGAAAATGATTTCGCCGCAGAGTATCGCCATTGCGGTTTCAGCCACCAAAATGGACGGACAGGCCAACCAGATAATGTCTGGCACCATGAAATACTGCTGCGCCTATATTGTGATCCTCGGCCTGAAAGTCGGTCTCTTTTATTACTGGTTTATGGCGTAATCCATTGTCAACCCCGTCAAATTCACGGCAACCGTATTTGACGACGCGGTGACCAAAAAGGTTTACACCGCTTCAGGATCGAAACGAAGCGACTGGCTTTACGATTTGTCGGCGCTGACTAAAATAGCGCCGATGTTTCAAATCGAGGATTGTTGTTATGTTGTTCTGGAAAAAGATGGTGAAGAAGTTCGACGCCTTTTCCGCGTTGATCCCACCACGCTACTTCCGCGTGTAATGCCTGGCGCTAATGCCTGATGGCGCTTCGCTTATCGGGTCTACGTTTCACGCTCATTTGTAGGCCGGATAAGGCGCAAGCGCCGCATCCGGCAGCAGAGAAAAATGTTCTCCCCTTTCACTTACGCAGCCCGCACGCTCTTAACACCCTGACCCACAGACGAAGCCATGCAAAACGGTAGATCAGCGGATGCTGAAATCGTAGCAGTGTCAGAAACATAGAGCCTCCTTACGGCGCTACAGCACCGTTGCCTGATAGCGAATTTGCGGCTCCATTATCTGGTGACGCGCGTCTATCAGCCGCAGTTCATACGAGTCGTGCTCTTTCGTCAGCCGCATCACCGCGTCGACGACACTGGTGGTCCGCTCCAGCGCCTGCTTGTCCTCATAACCGTTGAGCAGTGAAGCCAGCATCACGCTGCAAATCAGATCCCCAACGCCCACCGGCATTTTGGCAAAGGTATACAGCGGCCGGGCGATGTGTAACGTCTGTTCCGCCGTCACCAGCAGCATTTCAAACGCCTGTTTTTCGCGCGAGCAGTCGCCGAGATGTTTCACCAGCACCTTCTTCACGCCCCACGCCACCAACTGCTGCGCCGCTGCCACCACCTCGTCAAAACTACGTAGTTGTCTGCCCGTCAGCACGCCCAGCTCATAGAGATTCGGCCCCATCACATCCGCCAGTTGAATGGCGTCATCGACAAAAAAGGACTCCACGCCCTGCGCGACGATGCAGCCTTTTTGCGGGTCGCCCATTACCGGATCGCAAAAATAGAGCGCCTGGGGATTACGCTGGCGAATGGTGGTGACCGCGAGCTTCACCTCTTCGCAATGGCGTTTGTCCCCGAGATACCCGGACAACACGGCATCGCATTGCGCCAGTTTTTGCAGGTCATCCAACCCGCTGATGATGGCGCTCAGCTCGCCGTGCGGCATCGCCATGCCCTGCCACATCCCGTACTGGGTGTGGTTGGAAAACTGTACGGTGTAAAACGGCCAGACATCGATCCCCGAGAGCTGCATCGGCAACACGGCAGCTTTATTTCCGGCATAGCCATAAACGACTGACGACTGAACAGACAACACGTTTTTCATTTTGACTCCGTCTAGCGAAACGTTGGCAGCAGACCAAATACGTCCAGAACAACCGTCAGATAGACAACCGCCCCACAGACAATGACCAGATTGAGCACGGTGTTATTACACGGCGCGGTATAGCTGGCGGTCGGAAAACGTTTCCGCGCCGCTTTCACCAGGAACGGCGGCAGGATCACGCTCCAGATGGTAAAGGCCAGACCGGCGTAACCAATCGCGTGGACAAACCCGTTCGGGAAGAAGAAGCACACGGCGGCTGGCGGGAAGTAGGTCACCAGCGCAGTTTTCAGGCGACCCATGCCGTCATCCGGGAAGTGAAACAGGTCGGCGATGTAATCGAACAGGCCAAGCGTCGCCGCCAGCAGGGAACTGGCAACCGCGAAGTTGCCGAAGAAGGTCAGGATCAGATCCATATAACGGCTGGTGAACAGCCCGCTGATAGCCTCGACAAACACGTCGATATTGCCGCCTTTGGCGATAATCGGTGGGAATGAGGAACGGCTGATGTTGCCCATCGTGACGCCCAGCCAGAAGATATACAGCAGCAGGGCAAACAGCGTGCCGATGATAATCGAACGCGTAATATTCGAGATCCCGCTCGTGCCATACAGCTTCACCAGGCTCGGCACGTTACCGTGAAAACCAAACGAGATAATACAGAACGGCAGCGTCATCAGGATATACGGCAGGTACTGCGAATTGGGCAGCGCCACCGCCACGCTGTCGACGAGTTTCGCCACTTCGATATGACCCACCAGGCCAGAGAAGGTGGCAAAGAACGCGATAAACTTACCGATAATCAACACGGTAGTAATACGTCCAACCAACAAGGAGCTGTACCAGGCAATCGCCCCGACCAGCATACTGACGATCACCACCGAGATATTCGCCGGAAAGCGCACGCCGCTGTATTTGAACACGGTTTGCGCCATCACCGCCGACGAACCAGAGATATAGGCATAGGTCAGAATATACAGCACAAAACCGAAAGCGATACCGACCACAATATTCCACTTTCGGCCTAATAAATCCTGGGTAAAGGTATTAAAACTGGCACCGGCGCCATAATGCAGGTTAACTTCGACCAGCATCAGACCGGTTAATAACATCATGATGGCGATAAACAGAAGAATAACTGACGCACCGGGGAACCATACGCCAGCCATCGCAATCGGCAGGGAAAACATCCCTCCACCCACTACGGTCGCGATAACCAACATGGTTCCGCTAATCAGTCCGGGGGTACTACTCTGTCGCTCAATGGCATTAATATCCATGATAAATGTTCCTGTAGACTATTCGTTATAATTACAGCTGTCATTTGTACATCATGCGGATAATAAAAATGTCGGAGTCAGGGTTTACTTTTGTAGTTATGTCACGGTAACGGGCACCGCAAAGGCTTCCTGTTCATGGAAAAGAAATACAAAAAAGCCCCATCCTGAGATGGGGCCATAATTATTATTTAGATATAGTCAAAGCGTGCAGTAAAGAAACGGAGCTGCTTCGGCTCGTAAATAAACTTCAGCCCGCGAATATCTTCTTTGTGCTGGTAAAGTTTAATAATACCGTCAGCCACTACATCCATATGCGCGTAAGTATAAACGCGGCGTGGAATAGTCAGACGCACGGTTTCCAGTTTCGGCCTGTGGTGTTCACCGGTCACGTTATTACGGCCCGCAGAGATAATTCCGCGCTCCATACTACGTACGCCGGTTTCCACATAGATACTGGCAGCCAGGCTTTGTGCCGGGAACTCGTCCTGCGTCAGATGCTCACAGAAGCGACGCGCATCAAGGAATACCGCGTGACCGCCCACCGGTTCAACAATCGGTACACCAGCGGCTTTCAGTTTATCGCCCAGATAGCGAACCTGCTTCACGCGGTGCTCGATGTACTCATACTGCATGGCTTCTCGCAGACCAATCGCCATAGCTTCCATGTCGCGTCCGGCCAGGCCGCCGTAAGATGGCATGCCTTCGTAGACAACGACTAACTCTTTGGCAGAAGAGAACATTTCGTCATCGTTCATGCACAGGAAGCCGCCGATGTTCACCAGACAGTCTTTTTTACCACTCATGGTGCAACCGTCGGCGTAGCTGAACATCTCATGCACGATCTCGGCGATGCTCTTGTTCTCAAAGCCCTGCTCTTGCTCTTTGATAAAGTAGGCGTTTTCTACGCAGCGGGTAGCGTCGTAGAACACTTTAATGCCATGTGCTGCAGTCAGTTCACGCACCGCGCGCATGTTAGCCATGGAGACCGGCTGCCCGCCTGCGAGGTTAACCGTGACTGCCAGGCAAATATAGGCAATATTCTCGGCGCCTTTTTCATCAATCAGTTTTTGTAATTTTTTAAGATCGATATCACCTTTAAAAGCAATATTCAGACCGGCATCGTGCGCTTCGTCACGAACGATATCGACAAACACCGCACCATTTTTTTCCTGGTGATAACGGGTAGTAGTGAAATACATATTCCCGGCAACATATTGCCCCGGTTTAATTGCCAGCTGCGATAACAGGTTTTCTGCGCCGCGCCCCTGGTGAGTAGGAACAATATGTTTAAAGCCAAACAGTTCCTGCACGGTTCTTTCCAGATGATAGAAGTTTTCGCTGCCCGCGTAGGCTTCATCACCCATCATCATTCCGGCCCACTGCTTGTCGCTCATTGCGTTGGTGCCACTGTCTGTCAGCAGGTCAATATAAATATCTTTCGAATTTAACAGGAAAGTATTGTATCCCGCTTCTTGCATTTTCTTAAGGCGTTCATCACGCGGGATCATAGATACAGTTTCAACGCTTTTAATACGGAAGGGTTCTGCCGGATAATTCATTTTGTTTCTCCAGTAACAGTGGTCATGTACGTATTAATGTGAAGTAAAGCATACCTGGTTCATCAATAAAGTCTGATGAAATATAACTATTCGCCTCCTGAGTCAGGGGGAGAAATAATGTGGAGGCACTATGCAAGATTTAATTGATTATGGAAATAGCCTGGTCAACATTAATCACTGGCAATAATTTAAAAAGCTGTAAATGTAGGTGATGCAAATCACACGTCATTTTTTTACCCGTTCATATTCAACAAGTTTTTTTTTGCGTGTTGATTTGCCATTTGCGATGGTGCCCCCGTGGAGAGGGGAAATACTGAAAACTTAACTTTCCAGGCTGTGCTCATTCTGTATTGCTGAATGAGTACACCCCATTTTGTGAGAGTCGGATCACTTCACGGGTTTATATTTGTGATTCACATCACTAAAAGTGTAAAGCAAAGTGTACAAAACGGTGTTGTTTCAGAGTTTGCTATTTGATTCAGTGAGTTAGATCACATTTTTGTCTGATACAGATGGGCGTTATTTTCTGGAAATGGCAGGTATCAGGAGGATGGGATATGAATGAATTTATACGGTGAATAATACTATGTTTATTGGGATAGAGAGGATTTCTATTTATTCCGAAAGCGTGCTAATCGCGCTTATTTCATCTTATTTACATCTGGACTTCCCGCCAATTACTGGGGTAATTTACAGGGGTTTTATTAGCGCGATGCGAAGGTGCGCCAACACCTCCGCATCGCTAATCGCAGTAACTATTATCGGAGAATAGTCACCATGACTGATACGCATTGTATTGCAGTTTCATTTGATCCAGAAGTGTACGTCGCAGATAACCGTTGCCTGAAGGTGGGTTATGCGAGCGGTTATCCTGATTACAGCCGTTTGCCGGTGAAGTATGTCCAGTTTCCGTCCATCGTGATGAAGGGCCAGTGGCTTAAAGCCGCCGGATTCGACACCGGCACCCGCGTCGATGTGCGCGTCATGCAAGGCTGCATTGTGTTAACCGCCCGCACGCCCGAACCCGAAGAGTCAGAACTGATGAAATCCCTGCGCGCCGTGGAAAAGCTCTCCGCGCGTAAGCAAAAGCAGGTGCTGGAGTTTATCGGGGTGATTGCGGGGAAAACGGCGAAGGGGTAACGGTCTTGCTAAAGGCGCCTGTGGGCGCCTTTATTAGGATGTATTGCGTCATCTTTGTTATGCCGTAGTACGTTCGTTCCAGGCGTCGGTATATTGAATATTGCCATCTACAATACACCAGGTGATTTTTTCATAGCGCAGCTGTACGCTTTCCAAATGTCCGGTTCCCGTTACCGTACGTGTGTCATGCACGATTGGTGTCACTGATACAACTTTTACACCTTCAAGCAGGGTATTAAAGTATTCCACTTCCTGGCCTGCGTCGTTTATGTGATAGAACTTTAGTTCCGCACTTTGAAGTGTCTGACCTGTCGCAACCGCTTTGTAGAGGTATGGGCTGGAGGAATCGATCTCTTTGTCAAAGAGAAATGGGCCATGTTGGCGTGTACCGGTTAGCTTTCCAGTGGCACCATCGGTTGGAATGCTAAGGTTATGTGTTAGACCACGTAGCTCAATACTGCCTTCACGTCCCCGGACATCCGAGCCTCCACGAATCATCGCGCCACCATCATCTTTTAAAAATAAATGAACGGGTACAGCCATTTTCAACACTCCTTGTAATCAATCATATAACCAGCGACCTGCTCTGGCTGATTCTGCGAACATACGCACAGTAAGCGGTTTTGACACTTGCTTGATGGGTTCTTTGGTAAACCATTTTCTATAGACCGATTCTCTTTCCCACGGGTAATAGGCCTCGAAATCAATTACTGAAACATCAACGTTATATTTCTCTCCAAAATCATCAATGGCATACGGTAATTCATCCCATTCAGCGTAGCCTTGCAGCGGCGTATCAAGTTCAATCGGGATAGGTTTGAAAGTAAACGTTACCGCGAGAGATAACTCTCCCCGAAAAAATTCTAATACCTCATTATCCGTCACCATACGCGATCTTCCTCTCTGGCAATGGTGTTGTAGGTATTCACCGTTTTATAGACAATTTGGGCGACATCACTTGCGAGTAATGCCCAACCAATCACAGGAATTGTTCGTCCAACGAATGCCCCCAGATTGTTAGTCATCATTGGTTTTAAATATTTGATACTGGCATTGGTGATGGTAGGAAGCCTGACGGACAATGTTACGTTAAGAAACTCACGAGAATATTTGGAGGCAATTGATGTGCCTTGTGTTGCCCCATATGGTTTACCCCGTGTTTTCAGCAATGGTAACCCAAGAATGATACATGACATTGTTACCACATCTTTAATTCCCCCAAATTGTTCATCAATTTTGTCGAGAAAAATCCAGAAAAATAGCTCACCTGCAGAAATGTTACAGACCCCTTTATAAAAGTATGTTCCGTTGAGTTCCTCTACTGTGTCCATCAGAGATCCTTCGATATGCAATAATTTGCAGGCTTATCGTACTCCTGCGTACCCTGGTGGGGGAACGGTAACTGCCGTGGCGTATGTGTTTTTCAGAAAACATAAAAGTGATGTCGTTGATGTCAGACAACATGCCACGCATAGTGCTTTATCAAATTGATACCAATAAGTGACGTCGATAGCGCATCAACCCGTCTTTGCTTGATCAGGTGATATTTTGCGAGCATCATCGCAATTATTTACCTGATAATGAAATCAATGACTTCCAGTAAAACCCTGCAACAGGCAATTGCCGACATCACCATCTGGCGTAAAGGCGAGCAGCGTGCGCCGCACAAACCTTTGCTGCTGCTACATGTGCTGGCGGGTTATCAGCAGGGTCACGGTCGCCTGTTTGACTACGGTTCGGAAGTTCGCGACCCATTGCATAGCCTGCTGGAACGATTTGGACCACAGCGCGCGCAGTACCGCCCGGATATGCCCTTCTGGCGTTTACAGGGCGATGGGTTCTGGGAGCTACAAAACGCCGAGCAGTGCTCAACATCCGGCAGCAGTAAACAGCCCCCTGCCGGAGAACTGGTGACGCATAACGTTGCCGGAGGCTTTGATGAACAACATTTTGCTCTACTGAAAAAGAGCAAGAACCTCATTAACGCCCTGGCACAGCAAATCCTCGAGGCGCACTTCACCGAAAGCATTCAGGAAGAAATCGCGGATGAACTGGGGTTTGATATCCTGCAAATCCGCAAACAGCGGGACCCGTTGTTCCGCCAGCAGGTTCTGCGTGCTTATAACTATGAATGCGCCATTTGTGGCTTCAATATGCGCCACGACAGCACTTCAGTTGCGCTTGAAGCGGCCCATATCAAATGGAAACAGCATGGTGGCCCGTGCGAGATTTCAAACGGACTGGCGCTGTGTGCAATCCACCATAAAGCCTTTGATAAAGGTTCGATTGGGCTGGATGAGAGTATGCGGGTTCAGGTATCACCCGCAGTTAATGGCAGCGGCATGGTGGGCAGACTGTTCTGGGATTTCGACGGTAAATCGATAGCGCTGCCTATGATGCGCGAGAATTATCCAAAAGAAGGGTTTGTAGAGTGGCACAGGAAGGAGGTGTTTAGAGGGTGAGTGCGAAGGCCGGACTCGAATTTCACACCTAATAGACTGATATCAATGTTTTTTATAAACAGGAATAAATAGTTATACCCGCACTTGTACCCACAAGTTAAAAACCGTACAAAAAATAGACATTGCGAGTGGGTATAAAGCCATATCAGTAGAACACCGATATGGCTATCAAAGCAAGATTCAGGCAGGCAGGAAAGTTTTCTTCAGAGGCACCAAAAGTTTGGTCTCGATATCGACTTGCTCGTAGTTCTCAATAAGCGCACGGACGAGATCATCAAGCGTCCAGAGCGTCAGAGGTATCGTCGAGCGGTCGGCTTCATAGCGAGCATCTTTCGTAAAGCCCCCCGTACTGACATAAAGCCCGCGATCGTCTTTATGGCGACCGCCGATAAAGCTGCGAATCTGCTGACTCCCCATTTGCTCCCTACGATGTTTTACCTCAACGATAATTCGTGGATTTTCAAAACCGAATCCATCGGGTGAAGCAATGATGTCTTTACCCCGATCGGCTCCCGCAGGTGAGACCTGCGTTTTATAGCCCATACTGCGTAAAACTCCGGCAACAAGATTTTGCATCTCATCCCAGTCAAGAGAGTTGATACGATCTTTGATACCCTCAAACGCCAGCATTTCCATATCGCGAAGCGGATCAGAAACAACCTCATCTTCATCCATCGCAACTGGATTCTGAGTAATCACATCTATAGTGGGTTTCTTATCCTGTAAAAGCTCTTCTAGCGCATATTCTGGAAGCTGGAAAACCGTCAGCGTAGAACCCAATGTGTTTTTGGTAGCAACAGACAGTCTATCGCGGTCGATTTCTTGAGTATTCCATTTAACCTGCCGAGCGATACCCATCCCCTCTTCCACCCATTCAGGATGATACTGGAAGTCTGAAGTAACTTTGCCTAGCAAATAAGTACGGTTGGCTGGCGAATAGGTAATAACCCAATCACCCTTTTGGATCTCATTCACAAAACGCCAGACCTGCGATGCGCCAGAACGGGCTGTTCCGAGCTTTGTTAAGGGATCAGCCTCCTGGTATAAGGCGAGTAACTGGGCTCGAGACAGGCCGGGTTTGACTAATGGAGCCAGCTGAGACCAACCGATGCCTACAATTTGCTTATCGCGAAAATCGTCATAGAGCTTGCCGCCGTCACCGCGGATCATCCACATTCTGTTGCCCATACCCGTCCCTTCATGAGGAAAAGAAATTATGCTGGATCATAAGCTTGTTCGTAGTATGCGTCAAAACCATCAACAACGACGGCCCAGCATTCCCGGATTGTGTTTTGCGATGATGTGCCCAATTAAAATTACAGCTTCTATTTGCATGATATTTCGTCCATATAAGTAAAAGCACCAACCAGCATCGGCAGGTGCTTTTTGAAATGAGTAAATTAAATAAGTAAGGAAAGCTGCAGTGTGAATCAGGAAGGCTATTCCCAATGTTCACCGTGCCGCGCTAATACGATTTCTTTTCAATAAACCAGTTGCCTGCCGCGCCCGCAGAATATCGACTGCCCGCAGATATGGGGACTGTTCTTGCCAGCTGAATCCCCTACGATCAATACGAACCAGCCCGTACTTTTCCACCAGAAAATTAACGGCATCGGCCAAAGATATACCGGCATCGATATGTTCCTGAATTACCGTTTCATCACTGAATGGCGTGTCATTGAGTGTCAGGCCATAATGTTGTTCCAGCAGGCGTGCAAGCAGCATTTGCCAGACAGCCACGGGCGACAGACATAGCTTCGCCGCCTGCGGATTTGTTGCAGGTAGAGTTTTCATATTTGCTCTTGTGAAAGTAGTTAACGATGGGTGGAGTAAACGGCGATGTATACGTAGCCGCAACTGCCAAGGGTATCGGCTTCGCAGGTGAAACCATTGTGGTACAGGGTGACACAGTGGGCATGGCGAGGATTCATTTCACCAGTAGTCAGCATCGATTCCATCTGGCTGATAAAATGCGGGAATGCCACATCTAGCTTAAGACATTCTGCTTCGCTGAACTTACCGGTGATACTGGCCCGGTCAGCCAGATAGTGCAGCCGGTTTCCCTCCTGTACCAGACGAGCGCCAAAGCAAGGTGTCAAATTACGATTCAGACCCCACTTGAGAAATGAATCGTTCTCTGAGTCAGTAGATTTCATTGAAGTGCCCTCATATCCAGCCTCGCTCTGCAAACGACACAATTCCATCTGAACCGATAACCAGATGATCGAGTGTGTTCACATCAACCAGTGCCAGCGCTTCTTTAAGCCTGCCCGTAATGTTGCGGTCACATTGGCTGGGCTCCGGATCACCGGATGGATGGTTATGCGCCAACACAACGGCCGCAGCATTGAAACGAAGCGCTGATTTCACTACCTCACGGGGATGGACCTGCACATGGTTAATCGAACCGGCAAATAGCGTTTCACTCTCCAGTAAACGATGCTGGTTATCGAGATAGAGCACCATAAACACTTCTCGTTCTTGTCCTGCCAGCTGTAACCGAAGCCAGTCACGGGCAGCAGTACTTGAGGTAAAGGATATACCGGGCTGGCGCAGATATTTATCCAGCAGATTGGTAGCGCGTCGGATGGTCCGTTGAGCATAGGGTGTTAATCCGGATGTCGCGGTAAGCAGGTAATCATGTTGAGCCATAACCGCCAGCGGAAAAAGTTCAGGCTGTGATGATACCGGGGATAATGCGATATTCATGTCAGGTATTACTCAGTCGATTAGATGCATAATGGCGCTGCATTCCGGATGGTTTAGCGCGTAGTCACGTAAGCGATAATAGTGCTCAGTCATCGCGTCACATTCGGTGCGACAAGCGTGGTGGCTGTATGCCATCAGGCAGGCCGCTATACCGGCAGCCTCTCCGCTCATCTCCGCATCGTTTCCATTCATCGGGTTGAACAACGTCCACTTCTCACCGTCGGGCTCCGGAGCCATAAATGCGCCGCCGTTGCTGAGTGTGTAAAAGCTCCAGACGCCGCCGCTGTAATCAGCGCACAGACGATCCATCCAGCCAAATATTTGGGGCTCAAGGGTTATCCATTGTGGGATAGATCCAAAGCGCTTTGGCCAGAAGCCGATACGTAACTCGTCAGCGACTACCGAGGCAGTAATTGCTGCCTGCTCAGCAAACTCAGGGTTGTGGGTATCCATTAAACTATCTCCTTATGCCGGAACGGTTGTTTAACGCCCGAAAAATTCGAGCATGTTTTCTGCCATAACCCACAGGGCGCGATTGAGTTTCACATCGCCGTCAATGCCGATAACAGCACGGGTGCGGCTGCTTTTCCCCTGAGCGGTTCGCCCTGACAGACCTCCTTTCATCAGGTTCTCCTGCACGCGCTGGTATACGGTCCACAGGTCATCGCTGTAGTCCTCCCGGCGACGTGGGGTCAGCAACTGCGATACCGTGACCGGCTGGTGGTCTTCACCAAAGCGATACTTCAGCGCGGCATTCGCCAGGGCGTTCCGGGCTGGTTCCGGCAGTGCCAGTGACTGCATTGCATCGCGCTTCTCCTCCACCCGGTCAAACACACCGAGCACTTCGTAAGCCCCTTCAATCACCTTCTCAACAACATTCCCTTTATGTGGTACCCGCACTTCGCCAAATGACTGTCCGCAGACCAGACCGTTGGTACAGACGCCTCGAAATAGCCCCGGCAACATCTGGTAGCTTGATGAGCCGTCATGGCTGTTGAGCAAAATGATTTCCGGCACCTGATGTCCGGTCAGTTGACCGGCACGACGCAGGCGAAGCATGTGTTTGGTGTGTTCCCGCTTGCTCTGGTCGCGAACCTTTGTCTGGCATGCAAAGAACGGCTCAAAACCTTCGCGCTGCAGGCTTTTGAGGATGGTAATGGTCGGGATGTAGGTGTACCTGTCTGAACGAGATTCATGCTTGTCACTCCCGAACACACTGGGGACATGACTCATCAGCTCTTCGTGGGTCAGAGGCCGGTCACGGCGTATCTGGTTTATACGACCAAAGCGGCTGGCTAATCGCATAGCTAACTCCTTATCTGATAATGAAATAAAAACAAAAAGGCCATGTTCCCGAAGGAGCATGGCCTGTTGCTATCTGGTGCTGGTGTGTTGCGAGGTGGAGAGGACTGAAATGTAAGTAACTAATCGCTGTAGTGTGTGGTCCGGCACTCACTGAGGTCAGACAGCTCTTTTTGCGTATTCTTCAGACCCGGACTGAAAGTGCCTACTTTTTTATCGCTGACATAAACATCGAAATTTGCTGCCTGCCCCAGTGCGTCAATAAATGACACCCAGGCATTATCGCCATTCCTCCAGCCGAGGGATGAAGGTAATGAGAACTGACTGTTATCAATGACGACCGTTATTTCCGTCCCGTCGTCATGAGAACTTACTGATGTTCCATCAGGCAGAGTGAGATCAACACCGTGTTGCAGAATATTCTGCGCATCCGGATTGCCAGTACAGTTCAGATTAAACACCACCTTCTCCGGGCTGGTAATGATATATTCGGTCACGCCCATCCCAAAACCACTCGTCCACATATTGGGAATAGCCTGTGCTGTTGATACAGAAGCCAGCATAGCTAATGTAAATATTACGTAAGGCAGTCGCATAATGTTGTCCTCAAATCATGTAATAAAGCTTTTGTTGTTTAAAACAATAAAGTAATGAAAAAAAAGTTGGATTATTTTATTTGTTTGTAGCGAAACGCTTCTTTTCCAGCATAAATCCCGACAAGATCGTCATAACGAGGGTCCTTTTTATTCGGGCGGAACGTTACTTTCATATCGGGACTGCACATATCCTTCATGGTGAGATTGAATTCTTTACCTGGCGTAATGGTATACCCTGTTGCCACATCGTCTTTACTGGGAGTGATCCACCCCCATATTCCCCCCGGACAATCTCTGGAAGGTTTCGAGCGAACAACAATAAACCATCCCATTGAATCCACTTCCGTCGCTGTACACAGTTTTCTGACCTGTCGGTGGGCATCACACCAGAATATATTTCCACTTTTATTATTCACTACCGCAGGCAGGAACCCGCTATAAGGACGTGCTGCGTGAGCATTACCTGCGATAAGTAAGGGAAAAAACATGACTGGCAGTAAAGACAATAATTTCAATTTTTTCATTAGATTAACCTTACATTCAATTGTGGAGACCATCTCTAATCAGTTTGTCCGGATTGCCCCCGACTTTCTGATGGAGAAAATGAATTCAGCGACTGCTGAATAAAACGGAAATGAGGTAAGGCAGAGATAAAATGTTTGTCCTCCGACAGCTGATAGAGAAGCTCACTGCGAATAAATGTTTCCCGCGATGGCCTTACCAGATGAATCTCATCCAGCCGGAAGACTCGTAATTGCCTGTTATGTTCAGCGACAAGATACCAGTAACCGTCAAGAGCGATTAGCCGGTAAGGTGCGATGGCCTCATGACGCTCCCCTTCAGTCAGAACGGTGATGCGCTGACATCCCGAAATAGCTCTGACCAGCCTGTAGAAGCAGAGCTTTCCTGCCGGGGGATGAGGTCTGTCCTGATGCCATACCAGACAGGGTCGATCATCACAGTCCAGCAGGCTGCTGATCAGTCGCCGGTCAAAGCCAGGGAAAACCCCGGCCAGCCCCGTGCGGTGAGCAAAGGTCAGAATATCTATTTCCTGCCGCGTACTGTGAATATCCGAGCGCAGACTGCACTGCCCCTGGTAATAATCCAGGTCGAGATACATCAGACGTTCCCGAAAGTCACGACGCAGCGTGCGCTCTGACACCCCGAATTCAGTTGCCAGTTTGCGAATAAACAGAGTTTCACCGGACACCAGGCGGCTAATAATCAACGACAACCTGACAGCAAGCCGGTCATGTCGCCGCTCCTGAAGCGTCATGAAAGATTTCTCCTGAGAAGTTAACTCTCTGAATTAATACTGATTACTTTAAAGGAAGGAGTGGACAGGGTATGGACAACATCGGAACTATTTTTTATGAGCAGTCCAGCCTTGTGGGCGCTCGTCTGACAGACAATGATGCTTCCCCTGATTTAATTGATGATAAAACGCAGTGGAAAGGACGTGTCCACAATCAACAAATCATTAACAACCAGTTCATCATTCGCAGAGAAAATTGCGATATCAGAAGAATATCCAGTCCCAGACGGCCCGTGCGACCGACACCACCGCATCACGCACGGTACGAATCACCGTTTTCAGTGGCGCAGGCAGGAATGACGATGACTCAACCGTATCAAAAACCCGGCCCACAGCGTCACCGAAACTGTCACGGGCCTGCGACTTTACCGGCTCTGTGCAGAGTCTCCCTTGCAGTTGTGTCACCACCGGGCTGGTGGCGCGGTCAGGCAGACAGCGCATCATGGCTGCCACCATCTCCTCAATGCCCCATCCAGTGCGGGCGGACACCACACAGACCGGATGATGCAGTTTAAACATCGCCATAATCGCTGCCTGCTTCGCTTTAAGATTTTCCAGTTGGTGCGGTGAAAGCTTGCTGGTGAGGGTATCCCATTCATGACAGGGTTCGATTTTGTCGGCCTGGTTAATCACAAACAGTACCTTTTGCCTGTAAGGTTGCATCACACCGTGCCAGAACTGCTCGTCCACAGTTAGTGCCCGATCATCGGCCTTAATGACCCACAGCACCAGGTCCAGCTCCGGCAGCATACGACGGTACAGGGCACGGTATTCGTGATCCCGCCACCCGTTTTCACCTACCCCCGGTAAATCGACAATCACCAGACTGTGACGACCGCTGCGCAGCCGGAAGCGCAGTACGTCGCGAGTACAGGCGTTCACGTCACTCACCGGAGACACCTCGCCCCGGAAAAGTTCGTTGCAGAGAGAGGATTTACCAGCACCACTTTTGCCCATGATGCCAATCACCGGCTCGTAGTGAGTCAGGTTCTGGATACGTTCAAGAATAAGCTGGCGAAGCGTGCGCGGAAGCGACGCGAGCGGTTGTTCAAAGGCCTGAAGGCCGTCAGGTTTATTCATACAGTAGTCTCAGCGTGAAAAATAAAAAACCCCGCTTTCCAGTCAGGAAGGCAGGGATTCACGGAGATAATATCTATCTGAAATTATTTGGAATTTTAGATTAGCACGTAAAGGACTTTGTGCAGTCTAGAACTAAACGATGTCCGCTTAGTGCCAAGAGCGGACATGGCAGCGTTATAAAAAAGTTGTAAAGTATAGATTCATAGAATAATTTGCTATTAGAAGTTTAAATACGTAAAGCTCTGTTCTAATGTATCTTCAATATGATGTTTGAAATATTTTTCGTTACATGATAAATAATAACCACAGTTACTTAACGTTAGAGTAGTGTTAGATAGAAAAATTTAAATTTGAGGATAAAGCATGGCTCGAAAATTTGTTATACAAAAACCTCAGTCAAATGAGGAGCTATTTAAATCATTAGTAATTAATGCTATTGATTTTTTAGATGCATCAATTGATAATTTGGATAAAAGACCTAAAAACTCAATTATTGATTTTTATACTGCTATTGAACTTTTTTTAAAAGCAAGATTGATGCGAGAGCATTGGACTCTTATATTAGAAGATCCAGGGAATGCACATAGTCAAAATTTTAGTGTGGGTGACTTTAAATCGGTTTACCTTGATGCAGCAGTTAAGCGACTAAGAACTATTCTCGGTATAAATCTTAATGATAAAATTATAGATAATTTCAAAGCGTTGGGTGAGCACAGAAATCAAATTGTTCATTTCGCACATACAGAATATTCAAATCAGAAAGCAAATAAAGCTGGTGTTGTAGCGCAGCAATGGTCTTCTTGGCATTATTTATATCACCTCTTATCGGTAGATTGGAAAGACATTTTTATAGATCATCAGAAAAGCATAGAACGTATTCATAGAAGAATGCTCACTCAGAAAGAGTTTCTAAATGCACGATTTACTGAACTCTCTCAACAAATTGAAATAAATAGAAAAAAAGGAATAAAGGTTGTAAATTGCAATCAATGTAATCTACCTGCAGGCATAGTTAATCAAAATCATAAGTGGGGAGATGATTATGAATGCTTGGTATGCGAATCACAAGGTGTAGCTTTGGAAAAGGTTCGGGATACACTAGATTGTCCTCAATGTGGTAATCCTTTTGAGTTTTTTAGCCATGATGTTAATAAATGTCCGACATGTAACCACAAAATAGACACAAATTTATTAATTAGAATGTGTAAAGCAAAGTATAAAACAGGTGATGATTGGTGGGAACCTGGTGGAGATGTCATTGCTGGATGTCATCAATGTCAACATACCCCTGATTCTGTTTTTTACATTGAAGGACAGTGGAGTTGCGTTTCATGTTTTGATCGTGGATGGTCTGCAATAAACTGTCCACATTGTGACGCGTATGTTACTGGAGATATGGAAAGAATTAAATATTTTGCTTGTTATAAATGTGAAGATAAACAGAGGGCATCGATTTTATCAACGGCGGGCGTTAATCTATAAAAATTTTTATTAAGTCAAAATTCATTTTGATGAAGATTATCGATAATTTTTTCTAGAAAAATTGCATTCAATTGAATGCAATTTAAAGTGCTAGATAAAAAAAGCTTGCATTATAAATTTTAGATCTTGGTAATGTTTTTTTACGGACGACATGTCCGCTTTACGTCGTCCGTGGACTTAGGCATCTGTTAGCTTGCCACCTTCGTGCTAAAAGCGGACATTTGTCTTGCCCGCCAATTGTACCTTATTACATATTAATAGATTGCTAATAAAGCATTGTTAAATTTAAATGTTACTGTATCCCAAGAAACCCTTTCAGTTTATTGATCTCAATGTCAACATTATCTATTTGGTCTAAAACGTCTTTTCTTATTCCCATTAAAATGTTCAAACAATCTCCTTTATCAGGATAATCCCACGAGGGAAAAATCCCGGCCCTATATTTTTTATATCCACTCGTGTATTTTTTTGCAATTTGACTCTCTGCGTCATTTATAATGTTGATTATTTTTTTAAATGAAGAAGATACAACAGAATTAGCTTCATTCATTATGCCTGTTTTTTGTATAACGATTCTGACTTCCCTAAGGGATGAAAGCATTTCTTCAGGTTCTTCTAAAATTTTGTCAGCAGTGAATACTCTTCTATCTAATTCCTTCCTAGCCACAAGAATACTATTAAACATAACCTCATATCGTGCTTTTCCATCTTGGTAGAGACGAGGCATTGCTTTAATAAGTTCTGCTTCTGCTTGAGCCAGTTTATTCTGATTTTGCGAAAGCAGTTCAGCCAGGGAATCAAAGTCTAGTATGTTATTTACTGTGACGTTTAGATTTGGGCATTGTGCTGTGATCGTGTATTTCTTCTGTCTTCTTGATGTAATGAAGAAATATAGTACACCAATGTCATTGTTAACTTTGTTGTCGCGAATTTTATCTATTGTTTTATTAATTTTTGAATTGGTTTTTGTATGTGTTATCTGGAGTCCTAGTCTATTTATTTTATCTATAGCATCTATTCCTGGATAATTTGCTGAAATTTCCGATGTGCAGATAAAATTATGACCATTCAGAATATTTACTAAATTACTTATCAATTCCTCTGAACTTACATTAGCGTCCTGTAAATTTGCTTTAGAATTGAAACGAAGATAGTAGTTAAGTACAGCAAGTCCAAAAGCTACATTTTCTTGTGTTGTTTTCTTATGTAACATACAATCACCTTATTTATTTGCATTAATGACCTATTATTAAATAATAATGAGCAGATATAACTTAAAAGAACTTACGTAAGCAAGTATTTTCTGTACTTATTTTAAGTTAAGAAAGCAAATAATCGAATCTTGTATTTATACTACATGTTATACACGTCTCATAACGTCCGCCTCTCGCTCACAGCGGACCTTAAGCTCGTTCGCTTCGTGCCATGAGCGGAAGTTGCCTTACTAGAAAACAGCATGCAGGAAAGCGCTTCATCTATGGGTTAAAATGCCTGAATGCATGCCAGTTTCCCACTTTAATTGTAAGGATGTTAAAGAAGACTTTATGGATACGTTCAAGTTAAAACCCTGGCTAAATCGATGGAACCTTATTCCTGATGGCACTCCATTTATAACTCATACATCCCAGTTATATCCGGTCAAAACAGCAGCACATGGTATTAAAGCTATGTTAAAAGTTACGGATGATACTGATGAACAAGCCGGTAATGCACTAATGGCATGGTGGGAAGGGAATGGTGCGGCACAAGTGATTGCACATGAAAATGAAGCAATTCTTCTCTCAAGAGCAACTGGTTCCGCGTCTTTATCAGCAATGTCCCGTGGAGATAAGGATGATGCAGCTTGCCGTATTTTGTGTATTACTGCGAACCGACTTCATACATTCGTAAAAACACCGTTGCCCCAGCTTACGCCATTACATGAATGGTTTAATCCTCTAAAACCAGCAGCCTTGAAGTATGGTGGTATCCTGACACGTTGCGCAGAAATTTCAGAAGAATTGCTTTCTTCTCCACGAGATGTGGTTGTATTGCATGGTGACTTACATCACGAAAATGTGCTTGATTTTGAAACATCTGGCTGGCTTGCCATTGATCCTAAAGGGCTAATAGGTGAACGCGGGTTCGACTTTGCTAATATTTTTACTAATCCGGATCTTGGTAATCCAGTACCTCCTGTTGCGACTGTACCGGAGACATTTAAACAGCGTCTAAGTATCGTCACCAGGATGGCTGATCTGGACAGAGAACGCATGCTCAAATGGATAATTGCATGGTGTGGTCTTTCAACCGCCTGGTCCCTCTCAAGTAACGATACGGTTTCAACAACTATAAAAGTTGCCGAGTTGGCGATGACTGAATTGGAACAGTGAGTGGGATATCGACAATGGGTGTAGTGATTTCCTGTACGTCCGCTTCTCGTTGTGAGTTCAACCGATGGATGCAACACACTGATTGAATCGCTCTGCGGGTGATTCATAGTTTAGCGTTTTTCTCGGCCTCTCGTTGAGCTGTCTGGCAACACTGTTTAGTCTTTGTTGGCTGTGAACCGATAAGTCAGTTCCTTTTGGAAAATACTGCCTGAGTAATCTGTTTGTATTTTCATTTGAGCCGCGTTGCCAGGGAGATTGAGGATCACAGAAATAAATCTGAATGTCTGTCGCTACAGTAAATCGGGTGTGGCTGGTCATTTCAGCCCCCCGATCCCATGTTAGTGTTTTATAAAGCTCAACAGGTAATTCCCGGGCTTGTCTGATGAGTGCAGAGATAACCGTTATGGTCTTGTTGTCTCTGATCTTCGCCAGCATAACAAAACGGGAATGACGTTCTACGAGAGTGACGATATAGGAGTTTTTCGAGCCCTGAATCAGGTCGCCTTCCCAGTGACCTGGTATGGCTCTGTCTGCAACTTCAGGTGGCCTTTCGCTTATTGGTATCGCATCCGGGATTGATCCTAACCCTTTCCCTTTAAGCGATGACGTTCTGGATCTACGAACCGCTCTTCCGCTTCTGAGGCATTGCTGCAGCTCTTTTTTTAATGCCCCCCGGGTTTGTATAAAAAGCGTTTTATAAATCGTTTCGTGTGACACATGCATTTCCTGATTATCCGGATAACAGCGTTTCAGCCAACCGGCGATCTGTTCCGGCGACCAGTCCTGATGCATCTTCTCTGCAATGATTTTACACAATGCGGGGCTTTCAATTAGCTTGCAAGGTTTTGGTCTCCGCGCATTTTCCCATGCAGCAGTATCGGCTTTTGCTGCACGGTATTGTTTTGCACCACCGTGCCTCCTGACCTCGCGGCTAATCGTTGAGGGCGCTCTTGATAATTTGGCGGCGATATCCCTGATACTGAGTTTTGCTACCAGCCCTCTGGATATCTCCTCTCTTTCATCAAGCGAAAGCGCTAATCGGTGCCGTTTTCGCACAGGAGGACGGTAGCCACCTGTCTGGTGGATAGTGGGCATAATGGAAGAATGATATCTGTCGAACATTCTGGCGATATCATGCAGGGAATCACCTTGCTTATATCTGTCCCAGATAATTGCCTTCTGCTCTGGCGTGTAGTTAATCCGAGTTCTTCGTTTCATGACAACGTCCCCCTTGATTGAGGATAGCGTTGCATCGACCCATTGAACTCACAGCTCATAGCGGACCTTCAGAGCTAGCTTGTATGCTTCGAGCCAGAAGTAAACGTTCTAATTTCCATACCTCGACTATGTGCTCTGTACATAACGGGACAAGAGAAAGGTAGCTATAGAACCTTGGTCGATTCAGATACATAACAATACAGAGAAATCAGACGAACAAACCACTGAGATCATAAAGCTATTTAGCGGATCGCCGATAAGATTTTGATGCCTGCCATGCATGTTTCATCTTCTCAATAAACTCCAGCTTCTCTTCAGGCTGGACATTCCACACATCTATAGCCGCAATAATCATGTCATAACGCATAGACGTGTTATATGGGCGAAGATAGCCTGCTATTCGTTTTTTTCCTTTGAGATAGTCCCAGAGATATACTAACTGAGTTTCATCATCGCGGGACATCCAGTCAAAGTCTGTCAGAAAAAAATCGTATTGCTCAAGCCACCGATCATGCAGCTTTTTGAAATAAGAGATCTTATCTCCAAGGGAGCATGGAGCTTCATCAATGTACCTCATTATACCGTTGATCAGTTCACGCTCAGTTACCGGAGTGGGGTTGTACAGATAGGTACTTGCTCCCGCGTTCAGATAAAATCGGGAGAAAACACGTTTCGGTTTTTTCGAAGCGGTAGCCTGTGGATTAGTTATCAGATCCCAATCAATATCGTCCAAATCAATATTCAAATTAGAGAAATCAAGATTTGTGAAGATATTGTCGTCCATTAAAAGAGAATTAAAACCACCTGCACAACCGACGTCATTCCCCAATCCACCAAGTGTCAACCCTGCAGATTTTACTGGGTATTCAAAAATATAATGGTGAGCAAACCACGATGCTCTTGTTGAACCTTTGAAACAATCAAAATAATCTTTATCAATCAGTTGCAGGTCGGCCCATTCTTTAAGTATTTTCCGCGCAGCTTTGATTCTGTCCTGATCGCCAAGAAAATGTCGTTCAAGTATCTGAGAGATCAAGCGTCGAAAATCATCCGGCGTATTATAAGTACTGCACAGTAACGAGTGATCTGTATTGAAAAAACTATCCAGCGCTTTTAGGTACATTATCTCGCTGCGGATCATATCGTAATGCAACATCGCCTTTCCCTCTGTTTCTGACTCCCAAAAACAGATTAGCATGAGTACCTTTTTGGTTGGTGGAGTCGGGTCACAGACCTGAAGGATGACTGATTTTTAACTGATATCTTACTGATTTTATTGTGATAATACTCTGATGTTTTACTGCGTTATTCCTGTGATTTTTACTCTAGGATCCTCCTCTGTTCACCTCATTAGAATCGTTCACCAGCAGATATGAACATTTGGGTTTTTAGTATAATTAAGGGGAACTCCCTGTTTCTATACCACCCTGTCCATAGCTCCTTCCCCCAACAAGCAACCCTGCCTGTATTCCCCTGGATACACGGCTCCCTGTATCTGCCGTATCCCCGCTTCTCTTAAAAATTACATCTCATCCCAATCCTTTGTACTCCTCCAGACAAAGGATAAATCAATGCACACACCTTACCCCTTTAACCCCAAATATACGATGAACTGGTTTCTACTGTCTCTACTCAATGACCACCTGAATCAGCTACTGAACCGATACTCCCGAATACAGGCACTCAGACTCGACCTGTTCTATCAAAAAGGTACAGAGCGCTTTAAACGTCATTCATGGAACGAAACAGAGCGAGAGGTGCGCATGCTGGTTGAACGCACCCTGCAGCACACAAATCTGGCTGGGTATTTCTGGGTGCTCGAGAACTCTGTAGACCACGGGTGCCATGCCCATATCGTGTTCTATCTCGACAGGCACCTTAATCAGGCTACCTACCCAATAGCTGAGAGAGTCGGAACAATATGGCGGGAAATCACGCAACGAGAAGGCTATTACAACCGCTGCGAATACAAGCCCGCTTATGAAGTCAGTATTGATAGGCCAGTGAACTACGATGATACCGAAGCCATCGATAACCTGCGCTACATCATCAGCTACCTTGCCAAAGAAGAACAAAAGCACGGTCACTATCACTACGGAGCCAGTGAGGTACCGCCACCCAGCGGACTGGGGCGTCCTCGCACGCTATAACTCACGTTCTGCACTTTTTTACGTATCAATCCATTGATGTGGAAGGGCTGGTGGTAACGAGCAATCACCCACCAGCTCAGGATAAACCCACAATGGAAGACAGCATCATGACAGAACAAATTTCTTTGCTCGATGATCAACTGGTGGATATGCGGTTCATCACGAAGCTAACGGGGCTGACAGATAAATGGTTTTACAAGCTGATAAAAGATGGCCTGTTTCCGAGACCAATTAAGCTGGGCCGCAGTTCCCGCTGGAAGCAAAGCGAAGTCGAATTATGGTTACAGCAGCGCATTACGGATTCGCGCGGCCAATGATACAACCCATTCAATTAAGCTACGCCTTTGCCGATACCCCAATCCTTAAAGCACCATTCAGACTCGGCTCAATTCAAGCGATATCGTTTATCACCCCATTCACTAAAGTTCTCCATTCTGAAGCTGAAAAACTGAAGCTCCCCTATCCCCGGCCTATTTGGCATTATGTTGAACCGCTACCACACGGGCGTTTATTACCTCAGGGGAGCTTCATGTTTTTAACGATGCGTCAGAACAATCCTGCGCCTGGCATATAACGTTTCCGCAGACAGCTGGAATTCATATTCCGCTGCCTTCAGCTTTCTCGATTTAAGCATCTTCATCGTAACGCCGCTGATCTGCCCTGCCTCAACCCCTTTCAGAATTTCACCTGCACTCAGCATGAGCTGTTGCTTCAAAATCGACAGCAGACTTACCTGAAATGAACGGGAGATCCTGACACTAACGCGAACCCGCTGGTGGGCGGTGATGCTTAACTGCCAGCGCTCCTGAACGGTAAAGCCAAGCCGACCCGATAGCTCTGCGTTGTTCCGCTTCAGCGTCGCGATATCACTTGCAAAGTGCTGTACCGTGGCGGCATCGTTTGTCATTAGCCGATGATAAAGCTGGCGGTCAATTTTTCTAACGTGCAGACGAGAAAACAGGGAGATATTCCAGGTGTAATCGCAGTGCGTGCATTTATAGATACTCCATACATCCAGAAGCTTCTTTTGAGAATTAACCCGAAATGCACCTGACGCCGTGAAGTCCCGTTTAATCTTGCAAGAAGGGCATCGTTTCGCAATGCGCTGATACCCCACAGGCGTGACAGTCCATGTAACTTTCATAACGTACCTTTTTTAACCAATACAAAATCGGATCCGTACTGAACGGACCATGAATTTTTTGTATGAAAAATATTTAAGAGTTATTTTTCAGCGGGTTAAAAAAAGATTTCCAACGTTACAATCCTGTCAACGACCAAAGAGATACAGTAAGACTATCAAAGCGGCATTCATTGGACATATGAGTTGAGTCAATATTCATAATGTTATCAGCAGCATCTCTTGATCTGACCCGCTAAACGCCGCGCAGCAAATCTGTATATTTAGTAGACAATTAAACGACAGAAGGTGCGTGTTATGACATAGCACGAACAGTTTTGTCAGGCCTATGAGATGCCGATATCCGCCTGTATTCTTGCTTAGAGCGCATTTACTCTTTCCGGTGATGCAACTCGATGGATTTACTTTCTGCTGGCGGCAGGATGACCTTCCACTACGCGGCACTGCTAGCCGGTATAGCCGTCATCTATTGGTTTCCGGTCTGCTTAAACTGGGCAAGCAGCACCAGGGGCTGTCAGTATCACCGGTAGGCTGCCAGGAGCAATAATGCAAAAGAGATTAAGGAGGGTTTATGTTTTCTTACGTGATGCTGGGTACTAACGATCTAGAGCGCGCCATAAGATTCTACGATCCGCTGATGGAATTGCTTGGACATCCAAAGGCAGGCCGTAATGAAGAAGGCGCATCCTGGGGGACGTTCTGCAATAACCATACCATCGGATTGTGCGTCGGCAGGCCCTTTAACCAGCAACCAGCGAGCGTTGGTAATGGCACGATGGTCGCACTGAATACCCACTCGTTTGAACACATCCAGCAGTTGTACGAACTTGCTATCAGTCTGGGCGCCAGGGATGAAGGTACACCGGGGCACAGGCCACAATACGGACAGGGATTCCATAGTGCCTATGTACGCGATCCGGACGGGAATAAGCTGGCGTTTGTGTTCTATGCCGATGAGGGTTGAACATCAAACTGACAGTTTTCGTGTTGTGTATGAAAGCGGCGACGCACCGGACATAGTCAGAGAGTAGCCGTCGGGCATAGCGTCAGGCGGTAACTCTTGTAGTCGCAGAGACTGGGGCAGGAGAATCACTAAACAGGAAGCCTTATGCAAATAATATCGTCAAGATGCATCATTCGACCATTTCAGTCACACGAAATTGAAAGTTTTATGGTGTATCGTAATGATGCTGAGTGGATGAAATATCAGGGATTTAAGGGGCTAACAAAAGAGGACTATGAAGCAGAGTTGCTGGGAGTTCTTACACCTGCTCGCGGTATTCAATTGGCCATTGTCAACAAGCTGACGCAGGTTTTGATTGGTGATATTTATTTACGTCAGCAATGCGATGTGTTTTGGCTCGGCTATACCATCAGTCCCGCTTATGCTCGCCAGGGATATGCAATTGAAGCAATTACCGCCACGATCGACTGGATAAAAGAGAACGGTTTTTCACTCATCAAAGCCGGTGTGAATCCGGAAAATACCCTTTCAATAAAATTACTTATCAGGATTGGCTTCAACTTTTCAGGCATCGAAGAGGGTGAGCATATTTATGTTCTGGATTTAACAAAAGGAGAATAACCTCCGGAGGGGAAAAGCCAATGAGGCCATATAAGGGGTACTAAAACCTGCATTCGTCAGTGCACCTGCCTTTTTTCAGTAAATGAGCTGGCGTTCGATTTCCGAAGTACATCACACTTTTTCTACTGAAACATATCCCTGCTAAAACTACGTGTTATTATTCGCTCCGTAAATACCTTTCAACTCTACCCGAGGCTTTGATGCTGGAGAATGTAATCATCCGATAATCAGCTTACCGACCTTTTCAGGCCGGACTGATTATCAATGCGCCGAAATCGAATGCGGACACCGCTATGTGTTTGCACGTTTTGCACATGATGATTAAACAGGTTTTCCAGTATGAATTTATCCCGTCAGGAACAACGTACCTTACACGTTCTCGCCAAAGGTGGCCGTATTGCGTACGTTCGTGATACGTCTGGCCGCGTCACCGCCGTTGAATGCTACACCCGCGAAGGGCTGTTGCTCACCGACTGCACCCTCGTCACCTTCAAAAAACTCAAAACCAAAAAACTTATCAAGTCCGTTAACGGCCAGCCCTATCGCATCAACACCACCGGGCTCAATAATGTTCGCGCACAGCTCGATAATCGCTAAGGAGAGTTTCTATGACAGCACACCACTTCACTTTTCATATCACAGACGAAAGTGATGCCAGTGATATCCGGGAAGTCGAAACCCGCGCATTTGGCTTCAGCAAAGAAGCCGATTTAGTGGCGTCTTTACTTGAAGATAAAAGCGAGCACCCTGCGTTATCGCTGCTGGCCCGACAT
This sequence comes from Citrobacter sp. 506, assembly GCF_050434985.1. Lineage (NCBI taxonomy): Bacteria > Pseudomonadati > Pseudomonadota > Gammaproteobacteria > Enterobacterales > Enterobacteriaceae > Citrobacter > Citrobacter sp. 506. The sequence continues at coordinate 202,431 of NZ_JBNDJN010000003.1, read as the reverse complement.
AAAGGTAAAGCCGTCGGGCATATTTTATTTACCCGGGCGACCTTCAAAGGAGAAATGGATTCACCTCTGATGCATATCCTCGCTCCCCTGGCGGTCATACCGGAATACCAGGGAATGGGCGTGGGAGGACGGTTGATAAGCACTGGCATTGAGCACCTGAGGTTGATGGGCTGCCAGACGGTATTTGTTCTCGGCCACGCCACCTATTACCCCAGACATGGATTTGAGCCCTGTGCCGGAGACAAAGGCTATCCGGCACCTTATCCCATCCCGGAGGAGCACAAAGCCTGCTGGATGATGCAATCACTCACCGCTCAGCCCATGAACGTGACCGGCCACATCCAGTGCGCGCAGGCCCTGATGAAACCGGAGCACTGGCGTGAATAACAATCTTGTTGTGCCCTTTTTGGTGCTTAACCCAATAACAGGAATTAAATAATGGATATCCCACGTATTTTTACCATCAGTGAAAGCGAACACCGCATCCACAACCCGTTCACCGAAGAGAAGTACGCCACGCTGGGTCGCGTGCTGCGCATGAAGCCGGGTACCCGCATTCTTGACCTCGGCAGCGGCTCGGGGGAAATGCTCTGTACCTGGGCCCGCGATCACGCCATTACCGGGGTCGGTATCGACATGAGCCAGTTGTTCAGCGAGCAGGCCAGACGCCGCGCAGAAGAACTCGACGTCAGCAGCCGGGTTCATTTCATTCATAACGACGCCGCCGGATATGTGGCAGAAGAGAAATGCGATGTGGCCGCCTGCGTTGGCGCGACATGGATTGCCGGTGGGTTTGCCGGGACGGTTGAACTGCTGGCGCAAAGCCTGAAACCGGGCGGGATCATGCTTATCGGCGAACCCTACTGGCGTCAGGTACCGGCAACGGACGAGATAGCCCTGGCCTGTGGCGTCAGCTCGACAAGCGATTTTCTTACACTTCCAGGGCTTGTCAGCGCGTTTGACGACCTCGGCTACGACGTGGTGGAAATGGTACTGGCGGACCAGGAAGGCTGGGACCGGTATGAGGCCGCGAAATGGCTGACCATGCGCCGCTGGCTGGAAGCCAATCCTGACGACGACTTCGCCGCCGAAGTCAGGGCCGAGCTAAAAATCTCGCCGAAACGCCACGTAACGTACGCGCGGGAATACTTTGGCTGGGGCGTGTTCGCGCTCATCGCCAGGTAACAACAGGTTCCCGGTATTTCTGACCGGAGATACCGGGGCTTCGCCTTTGCTTTGATCTGATGCATCACCTGCACAATACATATTCAGTATGTTTATTAATCAGGATATCACCATAAGGAGCATCATATGTCACAACATGAGCAGTTCTGCCAGGCTTGCGGAATGCCGATGTCGGCACCCGATGCGGACAGTGCCAGCGATCAATATTGTGCGTACTGCTGCGACAGCAACGGCAATCTTAAACCCTGGGAAGAAGCGGTATCAGGCTTAGCCAGCTTCCTTGATTCCTGGCAAAAAGTCGGCCCGGAAGAAGCACAGAAGCGTGCAAAACGTTATCTGACGGCAATGCCCGCCTGGGCTCATAAAGCGGATGAATGATTTGAGCTGATTATCTACACTCACCCCTGAATCCATTAAGGAGGGCCTGTGTTTTCTTACATTATGCTTAAAACAAACTACCTGCCACATGCCCTCACATTCGACTATCCGTTCATGGAGATGCAGAGCTATACCCATTGTGGCAGGAATGAATACGTCGCGTAGCTGGGCGTTTTCAACGGTAATAACACGACGGCACTGAGGGTCTGCAGACCTTTTGATAAATAGGATGGCACGACCACAAATAGTTTGATGGACGCCCTACAGGGACACCGATGGCAACAAGCTGGCTTTCGTTTATAAGACCGCCCAATTGATACGGTTACCCCCTAATCGCTGACGAAAGCATCCCCCCCAATCTTGAGATATACAACTTCATAAGTCTTTAAGTTTACATCTATCGCAAAATAGGAAACGACTAATAGTCCCACGTCTCAAACGCCAGTGGCATCTTATTGAGCAAATCTCGCCGCTCGCGCCAGTTAGGGATCAAGCGGTCCATATGTATACGGAAACGCTCGTTGTGATGACGCTCCAGTAGATGAACCAGTTCATGCACCAGAATATACTCCAGACACTCAGGTGGTTTCTTAACCAGTTCCAGATTGAGCCAGACTCGCTTTGTGGTGGTATTACAGGTGCCCCAAAAGGTTTTCATCTTTTTTATGCCCCAGAACGTCGGGGAAACACCGGTTCTGTCCTGCCATTCAGGTAGTAATTTAGCGACCTGCCGTTTCAGCTCATGCCGATAAAAATCGGTTAATACCAGCTCCTTATTTTCATTGCTGGTTCCCGGCTGAACATAAAGCTGGAGTTTATTATTTCCCGCAATTTTCACCTCATGACGTCCCTGACGCTCGATCACAAACAAGCGATATTTACGACCCCAAAGATAGTGGCATTCTCCGCTGACCATCTCCCGCTCGGACTGGCGTGGCTGTCTGGCGAAATCCTGCTGTTGTTTTCGGATCCAGCGAAAGCGGGAAGCGACCGCCATTCGTATCGCAGTTTCTGTCATGTGTTCCGGGGCTGAAACGCGGACTTTGCCGTCAGGCGGCAGGACGCTGATATGCAAGTTCTTAATCGCTTTACGATTGATCTGTAAGCGCAGCGTGCCTATCTGCATGACCGGCATCAGTGGTATTCCTTTTGCTTGCGGGCAAGCTCAAGAACGTCATCAATATTGACGTTATAACTGGCGGTTTCTTCGCGCAGTGCACGGGCAAGTTCTCGTTCCTTAAAACGATCGCCAATCCACTCCGCTTTTTTGGTATAGCGGATTGTCGTATCAATAAGGGTTGCCAGCACCTCGTCATGACCGAAGTTATCATAAAACGCGCGCTTTGCCTGCGTATCCATTGTTTCAGGATAGGATGCTCCGTTGGTTTGTTCTGGACGTATGACCTGCTTGCTCAAATCCCGGATACGTTCCAGATACTGCTGATAATCAAGCGCATTCTGGCGGCGTAGGGTAATTAGCTCATCCAGCAACAGCGACATGCGCCCGTAGTATTTCGGGTTAACCGGGTTTTCATCCACGATAGTTTTTCGCACGTTGTTTTCGATGGTTTCCGCCATCGCATCCTGATTGTTGCGGATCTCGTCCGGCAGAGCAGCGGTTGCAGCTGCTCCTTTTTCAACAATCAGCTCAATCAGGCTTAACTCTTCGAAATCCATAAGTACTTCGCTACCGTCGGCGCGAACGTACATATCCAGCAGGTGGCGCATGGCGGGTTCAAAGCGCTTCATGTCCAGCAGATCGCCGCTGGTCAGTTTAATGTCGTAGCGCAGTCTCTCGAATTTAGCGACTTCGTCGCGTATGCTTTCCACTTCCTCATCGGTATAACCCGCTTCCTGCATTTCATTTGCCAGGCTGGCGTAAGCGCGCAGCAGGCGGGCGACATTCTGGTAGAATGATAGGCGTAGCGCCTCTTTCTCGCCTAATATCGTCTGGTTTTCCCCCGACTGACCGCAGAAATAGTGCTGATAGTCCGGCAAATCGCGCGGTGCCCTGACGGGTTCGCACAGGCTGCGAACCACCTCCAGCGCGCTGTCAAGATCCAGCTTTGCCTGCTCCAGACGATTTTTCAGCAGGCCATCAACATCATCCCGATCGTAATCGTCAAACGCGCCCGTTGTGTAATCGGTTATCGCTTTATCCAGAGAACGGAACAGATCCTTATAATCGATAATATAGCCGTACTCTTTATCTTCCCCATCCAGCCGGTTTACCCGACAAATCGCCTGAAACAGCGTATGGTCTGTCATGGTTTTATCGATATAGAGATAGGTAGCAGACGGCGCGTCAAAGCCGGTCAGCAGCTTATCCACCACGATAAGCAGACGCATTTGCCCCGGCTCATTAATAAAGCGCTGCTTAACATCCCGTTCGAACTCGGCGATACGTCCGGCAACCTTCTCTTCGCTTTGCTCAAAATAGTCTGCCAGCATTTTGCGGTAGGTTGAGAATTTAAACAGTTTCTCGGTCAGGCCCGCGCCGGTTTCTTCACCTTTGATACTGGCCGCGTCGGGACGGAAGCTGGTCACAATCGCCACTTTTCCCGCCAGATCGGTCTGGCTGAACATCTCGTAAACCTTACAGGCCTGATACACGCTGCTGCATACCAACATGGCGTTACCACGTCCGTCCATCAGGCGCGGACGGGTATCCATATCCAGCAGAATATCGTTAACGATCTGCTCCAGCCGTGACTTGCTGGACAGCAGTTTCTGCATTGAGCCCCATTTCTGCTTAAGCTGGGTTTTGGCTAAATTTGACAGGCCGCGCGTTTTGGCTTCAAACCAGTCATCGACCTTTTTCTCAGACGTCAGATACTGGTCAATATCGCGGGCCTCATAGCGCAGATCCAGCACCACGCCGTCTGCTACTGCTTCATCAAACTTATAGGTATGGATATAAGGGCCGAACACTTCCACCGATTTCTTTTTATCTTTCTTCATCAGCGGCGTGCCGGTAAAACCGATAAACAGGGCTTCCGGCAGAATAGCGGTCATCGCGTTATGCAATTTGCCGGACTGCGTACGGTGGCACTCATCGACGAAGACGAACAGATCGCCTTTGGCGCGGAACGTTTTTGTCAGGGATTGCTGTAACTCGGTGATGAAGTCGTCGGTTGCAGCGGTGTCTTCTGCTTCACTACGACGACCAAACTTATGCACCAGCGAGCAGATGAGCCACGGGTTAGGATGATTGAGCGTCGCGATAAGGTCGTTGCCGCTGGAGGTGCGATAAATCTCTTCATCCACGCCCATAAACACGCTTTCGATCTGTTCATCCAGCTCGGTTCGGTCGGTCACAATCAGCACGCGTGAATTGGGTACGTTTTCACGGATCCACTTCGCCAGCCAGACCATCGTCAGGCTTTTACCCGATCCCTGCGTGTGCCAGATAATCCCGCCTTCACGACGGGCAATATGCTGTTTAGCTGCCTCGACGCCAAAGAACTGATTATGGCGACAGAGTTTTTTCACTCCAGCGTCAAAGGCCATGTAGTTATGGACGATATCCAGCAGCCTTGATTTGCTGCAAAGGCGGCTTAAATGAAAGTCGAGTTTATGCGTGTATGCGCCGGTATTTTCTTCTTTCCACTCCAGATAATATTTTTCCGGCGTTTCGATGGTGCCGTAGCGCAGTCCCTGCGTATCGTTACCTGCCATCACCAGTTGCATGGTGGTAAAGAAATTGCGGATAAAGGTTTTCTTTTGATTATCGAGATTCTGCCGGATGCCTTCGCTAACGTGGACAGACGAGCGTTTAAGCTCAATCACGCCCAGCGCGATGCCGTTAACGTACAGCACCAGATCCGGGCGCTTGCTGTATTCACCTTTGACTGTCACCTCGTCGGCGATGGCGAAATCATTGGCTTCGGGATTTCCCCAGTCAATCAGCCACACGGTCTGATTCTGCTCGCCCGCGCCTTCCTTTTCCTTTACGCCGTAACGCAGCAGGCGATAGACCTCTTTATTGGCGTAATACAGCTTCTTGCCTTCGCCCAGCGCGGCGGCGGAATCCAGTTGTCGAAGCACGCGGGTGATCAGGGTATCGCTGACGCCGCGTCGTTTCAGCCATGCACTCAGTATGTCCGTGTCGATATTGCTGTCACCGGCATATCCTGCGCTCCGCCCCAGATAGCGGTATCCTAAATCCTTAACAAAAAACTGTATCAAACGCTGCTGTGTGGCGCGTTCGCGCTGGCCGATAGTGCTCAAAGGGCGCTCTCCCTAAATGTTCAGCAATGGAACTCCATCACGCGGTTTATGGCAAATTGCAGATTCTTGTCGTCAAAGAGCTTTATCTTACGGCTGGCCCAGCGTTCACCGGCAGGCCACTGGTGCAGGCCCTCTTTCACTGAATCCAGCGTGGGCTGGCATTCTCCTCGAGTCAGCAGCCAGTCAACCGTCGCCAGCAGCTCCAGACCAAACGGCGATTCAAAGCCGTCAATCAACTGGCTGACCTGCTCAAGCGCCGGTAGCCACGCTTTGGCCTCGTTATTCAGCCAGAGGTTGATGTGTTCTTTTTCCCGATCGTTAAACCAGATCACGTCCAGCGGCTGGCTGTCCGGGATGCGTTTCTCGGCTTTCAGGTAAGTGCCGTCCAGCGCGTTAAGCAGATGGTTCAGATTGGGGGCATAGGGGCCGTAATAGTGCGCCTCAAACCGCAGTTTTAGCACATCTTCCTGCTGGTGCTGTTGAATGGCGCGTTGCAACAGCCATGCCAGCTTCTGGATTTCCAGCAGGCTGCACTCCATCCCCAGTACCCAGTAGCGGCGCACCAGTTCAGCAATCATCGCTCTGGCGGGCGTGAGCTTTTTTACGCCGGTGCTCTTAGCGACGTTCTGGTATTTTTCGGTGGGCTCATAAATCAGGATTTCCGTGTCCTGAAGGTCACCCAGCGCAGATTCAATCCGTACCCGGACGTCCGGCCAGTTCAATCCGCCGTTGCCCGCGCCCAGCGGGGGAATGGCGATGGACTGCACTTTCTCTTCGATCAAAAAGCGGCGTAGGTCCTGCAAGCCGTCTTCAATCCACTCCATGCGGGAGTCGGCGCGCCAGTGCTGCTTGGTGGGGAAGTTGACAATCCAACGTGGCCCCATCAGTTCGCCGGTTTCGGTAATAAACATCTTGCCGGTCATAACCTGCTTTTGCTTGCAGGCGAGGGCATAGGCTTTCATATTGTCGGGGAAGCGCTCTTTGAACATCAGCGCGATGCCTTTACCCATGACACCGACGGTATTAACCGTATTCACCAGTGCTTCCACGGGCGCGTCCAGTAAATTGCCTTGTGTATATGTCATCATGAGAAATACCACCCGGCCCGTGCGTGAACGGGCATTGACAGATTGCGTTGCGACAGCCACTGCTCTAATTGTAACCTGACGCCATCGTTGTAACAAATCATCCCGCCCAGCAGTGTGATTGGGCAGTGCTGCCAGATTAACGCCTCGGCCTGATAGCGTTCAAATTTGGCCGGATCGTCCGGATCGCGCCGGAAATCCCGCGCCTGTAATATCGGCCAGTCGATCTGATTCAGGTCGTCCAGACGGGTGTAGTAGTTGGTCCAGTTATAGTAGGCGTGGCTGTCGGTAAACACGAAGGGGACGTTTTGCGTCGCCACGTGTCGCAGGCTGCTGACCAGAATAATGATTTCTTCGTTGGGGCGCTGCGTAATGCCGCCGCGCCCGCTGTGGATATTCATCAGCATTGGTGAGAAGGGGGTAAAGTAAAACGGCACATAGTCATGCAACGTCCCGCCCGTCCCGGCAGGCACCAGATGCCCGGCGCGTTTGTCGATAAGCTCTGGGTTGCCTATATTGATCCAGTTTGCAGCCTGTACCAGGCTGTTGCCACAGTGCAAACCGTTGTCCAGTATCCACGGGATATTGTCCCGATGGACAATACGCCAGATCAGGGCTTTTTCCGGGTTGAGATTAGCGCTGTAGTCATAAGCCATGTGCTTTCCCTTCTATATTAAGCGAGTTTTCCCGGTTAACAGTTCCTGCATCATCCCCTGTTTAAGCTGGCGAGTTTTGTCCAGACGCTTTTGCAGGGTCTGAATCTCCTTGTCCATATCGGAGAGTATGGCGGCGATGGCGGTTTGCTCTTCTTTTGGAGGAACAGGAATAGGGATTGTTTTCAGGTTATTCTTCGATACCCCAAAGACTTTCATACCCGTAGCCAGTCGGTCAATATTAGCTTTAACGGCTCGAATACAATGTAGGTAGCCTCGGAAACCGTCTACAAATATATTGTTCACATCACGTAACAAATAGGTATGTAATCCCGCAACGATTATATTATCCCTTACACCTTGAATTTCAATGCTTTTTCCTATACCAACATAGTCTTCTGAGGCATCAGCCATGATAAGATCACCTTCTTCGATAAACGAAGAAGATACCAAGTCGCTTGATATTCTGGGAACGGAGCTATTCTCTAAATTCAAATTGTTGTTCCACTTCGTGTGGATGTCACCATAATGAATATATCCGTACTCTCCAGTATCAGAAAGATCGCTTCTTGCATTTGTCGATGTAGATAAAAATGAAAAAACCTTACCGTAGGTCGAAATATCCCAATCCTCAGGAATATCCCCCAATTCACTCTTTTTGTATCCCTTAGCAACCCCATCTTCCCACAACACAAACTGCGGCAAACGGGTTTTACCTGTCAGCAGTTGCTGCATGGTGGCTGTTTTGATGGCCTGTTTCTTAGCGATTAGTTGCTCTAGTTTAAGAATAAAATTGTCACAATCAGACAACGTATCTGCTATTTTTTCCTGTTCTTGCTCGTTTGGAAAAGGTACAGAAATAAGTCTAATCAGATCAGTATTTAGATTAGGCTGTCCGTTACCCGTTGCGATCTTGTCATGAAGGCTTTTTGTTATTGTATTAATGTAATGAATCAAAAATGATTTATTTCCGATTCGTTGGTTAATAATTGCAGCAACACCATCATTTGCACAGCATTTTATTCCTAAAAGTTTTGCAACACCAAGTGTTGCACCACTATTAGAAATAATAAGAGTGCCTTTTTCTAAGGTCCGGCTATGCTTAGAACCTAATTCGGTTAACATCGAGGATGTTGCCATAACGATCTGTTGGGCATCCGGGATTGTCGTCAATGAAGCAACCGTCAGCCAAGGGATAAAATCACCCTCAAAATATTTAGGATCACCTGCAGGGCGAGGAGAGCCTCCCCGAACAATATCGCCAAGTTCTCCGAGATATTTGCACTCCCAATCCTCAGGAATAATCCCCACCTCAGTCAATTTAAACCCCGCAGGCACGCCTTTCTCCGCCGCATCCGACTGTTGCTCACTCACCATTAAATCCACCATCACCACACCAGCCCCATCGCCCGCAAATGCCCGGCCACCTTCTCGCTCAACGCTTCAACGGACGCTTCAAGCGCCGGTAACGGCTCGGCATAGCGCTCTTCCAGTTCCTTCACACGCTCCGCCAGTTGCTGGGTGATACGCTCAATCTCAGCTTTAATCCCGGCCTGCAACGTCGCCAGCCACTTGTCCTGCACCACCAGCACTTTGATCGCCGCTTCATCTAATGAGGGATAATGTTTAAACACCGCGCGATCCAGCGCTTCCTGTGCAGATTTCAGCGCTTTTTTCGCATTCGCCTCTGCTTTAATCAGCGCCAGACAGCGGGTCAGTGCCGCCAGCTCATCCGGGTCGGCGGTGGTTTTCTTCAATTGAGTCAGGCGAGCATTGACCAGCTTTTGCGTCACCTTGTCCTTATCGTTCTTCGCCTCGGCCAGCAGATCGTCTTCTCCTGCCTGCTCCTCGATATACTCGGCTAACTGACGGCTCGCTTCTTCACTATGTTCCTGTGCGCGGTTTAGGGCGTCCAGTAGTTGCGGGAAACAGCGAATTTCCACTAGTGAACGGGGCAGCACGTCGGCCTTGTAGCGCCGCTTGTCAAACTCAAAATCGTGCGCTTCTTTCCAGACGTTTTTTCCGTCTTTGCCTTTTACCGGCTGGAGTTCGCGAATTTGCGCGGCGGCTTTCCAGCCCTCTTGCATGATCACGTACACATCGTCCTGCAGGGTGTCGGCCCAGTAGTCCATGAGGATCTGGTATACGCTGTATTTATTCAGTAACTCGCTGTTGGCATACTGCGCCAGCAGCATCTCGCCGATATCGTGGATCAGCGCCTTAGGTTTATCGCCCTTACCGATCTCATTCAGTGCCGCCTCTTTCTCCCACGCCTTAAACGGCAGCAGACTGCGGGTGGCAAAATCCTTAAATTCCTGATGCGCCAGAATGGTCGGTTTAACCTGCTGGGCTTCTACCTGCGCCCGACAGTAGCCGGGGCGAGCGTCGGTAAAAAGTACGTCGCGCAGGGCAGGGAAGACTCGCCAGTAGTCCTGTAGGGCATCAACATCGCGGGCCGGAATACCGCCCTGTAAGTGGGCGGTCAGATCGTGTAGATCTTCCGGTTCGCCACCGTCGATATAGCGGGGGATATTCAGGTTGTAATTATTTTGTTCGCTGGCAATTTCACTTAACGGCACCATCCGGCTGTAGCCGGACACCGTGCGCTGGTGGTTAAACACGTCCACGATGCGGTGAATATCCCGGCTGCGCAGGCGGTTCTTGTTGCCGTCCTTGATAAAGCCCCGGCTGGCGTCGATCATAAAAATGCCTTTGCGGCTGTGGGCGTGTTCCTTATCAATCACGATAATGCACGCCGGGATGCCGGTGCCGTAAAACAGGTTGGCCGGTAAGCCGATAATGCCCTTGATATAGCCCTGTTTTATCAGGTTTTCGCGAATATTCGCCTCAGCGTTGCCGCGGAACAGCACACCGTGTGGCAGGATCACAGCCCCTTTGCCGGTGCTTTTCAGGCTCTTGATAATATGTAGCAAAAAGGCGTAATCGCCATTCTTCTCCGGCGGGACGCCCCAGACGAAGCGCTCAAATGGATCTTTCTTCGGATCCAGTCCGCTGGTCCAGTTTTTATTGGAAAACGGCGGGTTCGCCACGGCGAAATCGAAGGTTTTCAGTTTGCCGTTGGCCTCTTTCCACTGCGGATCGCTCAGGGTATTGCCCTGCCAAATAGTGGTTGCGGCAGTGGCATTGTTATGCAGGATCATGTTCATCCGCGCCAGCGCGCTGGTGGCGTTGTCCATCTCCTGCCCATAGATCGACAGCCCGCGCCGGGCTTCATCGCTGACTTTCAGCAGCAGCGAGCCAGAACCACAGGTCGGGTCGTACACCGTCGCATCCTGCGGCGTATCGGGCGTAATACCGATCACTTTCGCCAGAACGCGCGACACCTCCGCTGGTGTGTAAAACTGCCCCTTACTTTTGCCGGATTCGGTGGCGAAGTGGCGCATCAGGTACTCATAGGCATCGCCCAGCAGATCGTCGCCTTCGGCCCGGTTGCCGGACAGATCCAGCCCTTCGAAGATGCCGACTAGCTTCGTCAGACGATCAACCATCTCTTTGCCTTTACCGAGTTTATCCTCATCGTTAAAATCGGCATCGATTACACCTTTCAAACCGTTTTCTTCAGCCAGCGCTTGGATAATTTTGTTAATTTTATCGCCGATTTCTTTATCGTTCTTCAGCGCGATCATATCGTCAAAGCTGGCCCCTTTTGGGATAAGGATAATGCCGTCGGGATCGCCCTTATATTTGTCGGACACATACTTCATAAACAGTAGGGTCAGCACATAGTCCTTGTACTGGCTGGCGTCCATCCCGCCGCGCAGTTCGTCGCAGCTTGCCCACAGGGAGGAGTAGAGTTCGGTTTTCTTGATAGCCATTAAATATCTCGTTTCGTGCGATGACGTACCGTAAGCGGGTTACAGCAGATCGGTGTTCAGTCCGGCGGCTTTCAGCCGACGAGTTAAGTTACGCATTTTGCTGAATTCGGTGCCGAGACTCTGGCTCAGACCGGTGCCTTCGCAAAAGGCTTTTGCCGTAATGTGTTCCAGTTCGTCGGCATATTTGATCATTTGCAGATGCAGCTCAACGGTGTACTGATTACGCGGTGCTTCGGATAGCGCTTGCTGGATACGATGGTATATTTCGTTTTCATTCATAAAGGCTGGCATCCGTGGACATGCTAGATAATTTAGCTAAATTAGCTAAAATTGACGTTGGGTTCAATGAGTAAGACATTCAGCGGTTCTGATTGCACAGTTTTCGAACAAAGAAAATATCTTTGAGCAAATCAGCCATCTAGATTTTCTCATCAGCGTCTACGAAATTAGATTTCTGGGTTAGTTTCCTAAAGATATCGCTTATTTGTGACTATCATACATTTACATTTTTTATACCTGACTCAGCGATCATTACTAGATAGCTGGGTCAGGTATCACAAGGCGTGACTGTAGCCTCAAAGCCGATTAGTTCTACTCGCGCCAACTATTGCTAGCAGCTTTCTTGCACAGTTACTTATTCTGGCTTAATGGGTTATTGATTTTTGCATAATCAAAAGGAGAAAAGATTTTTTCTCGATTCGCATCAAGATAATCAGCCCACCACTGCAGCATCAGCCTCCTCTCTCCCAGATGCTCCGCCTTATGGATGTAAGCCGCCCGAACAGAGCTACGCTCCTGATGGCTCATCTGCCGCTCTACCGCATCCCTAGACCACAAGCCCGATTCTATCAGTGAACTACACGCCATGGTCCTGAAGCCATGCCCACAGACTTCCGTTTTTGTGTCATAGCCCATCACTCGAAGAGCTTTGTTCACCGTATTCTCACTCATCGGCTTACGGAGATCGTGATCGCCTACGAAAATCAGCTCTCGATTCCCATTCATACTTTTGATCTTTTCCAGAATAGCTAAGGCCTGACGCGATAAGGGAACAAGATGGGGCGTCCGCATCTTTGAACCACGTTGAGAATGCTTTACACCTTCCAATGGTTCACGCTCACCGGGAATCGTCCACATGGCCGTTTCAAAATCGACTTCTGACCAGCGGGCAAAACGCAGCTCGCTTGAGCGGATAAAAACTAACAAGGTAAGTTCGACAGCAAGTCGGGTTAATGGTCTTCCAGAATAGTGATCAATGCGATGAAGTAATTCAGGTATGCGGTTAAGCTCCAGAGCCGCACGATGCTGTCTTTTTGCCGTAGCAACCGCACCGGCAATCTCTTGCGCGGGGTTATAGTCGATTAAGCCGCTCTGCACAGCAAAGCGCATAATCGCGGTAGTACGCTGTTGTAAACGGGCGGCAACTTCGAGTCGTCCGGATGATTCCACCGCCTTAATGGGTACAAGCAAATCTCGTGTCTTCAGCTCCGCAATGTTCCGCTTACCAATAGCAGCAAAGAGATTATCTTCAAGGCTTTTCAAAACACGGGTACTGTGCGATGCAGACCACTTCTGATTGCTGGCATGCCAGTCTCTGGCAACCACTTCAAACGTTATTGCCTCTTGCTCCTGCTCTACCTTAACGGCTTTCTTGTTCTCACTGGGATCGACGCCATGAGCTAATAGCTTACGGGCTTCATCCCGGCGTGCCCTGGCATCCGCCAGCGATACTTCGGGGTATTTCCCCAACGCTAGCATCTTCTCTTTACCGCCAAAACGATAACGTAGACGCCAATATTTGGAACCGTTCGGGTGAACCAGCAAAACCATGCCTTCGCCATCAGTCAGCTTATAGGCTTTTGCTTCAGGCTTAGCCGAACGAACCTTCACATCACTCAGAGCCATGATGAGTATCCTTTCAAGGGTTCTGTGTGGGTACAAACATTATCGAACCGCGATATACCCGCAGTTGTACCCGCATCAGTAAGTTGATGTAGATTGAATCAGGTTGACTTAGGTTGAGTGAAAAAGCGAGGGAAGCCTTGTGGATACTGGATTTCAGGCACAAAAAAAGACGTCCGTTGACGTCTATTGATGTTCCGATGGTGCCGAAGGCCGGACTCGAACCGGCACGTATTTCTACGGTTGATTTTGAATCAACTGCGTCTACCGATTTCGCCACTCCGGCACGGAAGGGATGCGGAAAACGTTGTGGATTATACCTGTCATGCGCCACCATGCAAGCACCAGCGTGTGCCTGACTCGCTAAGTGTTGAAAATTTCAGCATTCCCTTTCTCACCTGCAACCATCGTCACAGTTTGCCCCCTTATTAATCCCCCTTCTGCGAAGCGTCCCGTTTCCCCATGCTCTACACTTCCAGTTCAACACCACACTGAGGGAAACACGATGTCGATGATAAAAAGCTACGCCGCAAAAGCGGCGGGCAGCGAACTCGAACTCTATGAATATGATGCGGGCGAGCTTAAGCCGGAAGATGTCGAAGTCCAGGTCGATTACTGCGGTATCTGCCATTCCGATTTGTCGATGATCGACAACGAATGGGGGTTCTCTCAGTATCCGCTGGTGGCCGGGCATGAGGTGATTGGTCGCGTGGCAGCGCTTGGTAGCGCGGCGCAAGATAAAGGTCTGAAGGTTGGTCAGCGAGTCGGCATTGGCTGGACGGCGCGCAGCTGCGGGCATTGCGACGCCTGTATCAGCGGCAATCAGATTAACTGTCTGGAAGGTTCCGTTCCCACTATTCTCAATCGCGGTGGCTTTGCCGAGAAGCTGCGGGCCGACTGGCAGTGGGTGATCCCGCTGCCGGAAAGCATCGATCTGGCGGCGGCGGGTCCCTTGCTGTGCGGTGGTATCACGGTGTTCAAACCGCTGCTGATGCACCATATCACCGCCACCAGCCACGTTGGGGTGATCGGCATCGGCGGCCTGGGGCATATCGCCATTAAGCTGTTACACGCGATGGGGTGCGAAGTGACCGCGTTCAGCTCCAATCCGGCGAAAGAGCAGGAAGTGCTGGCGATGGGAGCGGATAAGGTGGTTAACAGCCGCGATCCGGATGCACTAAAAGCGCTGGCGGGCCAGTTCGATCTCATTATTAACACGGTTAACGTCGATCTCGACTGGCAGCCTTATTTTGAAGCACTGGCCTACGGCGGTAACTTCCATACCGTCGGCGCGGTGCTGAAGCCGCTGCCGGTGCCAGCGTTCACCTTAATTTCCGGCGATCGCAGCATCTCCGGTTCGGCAACCGGTACGCCGTTCGAACTGCGCAAGCTGATGAAGTTTGCCGGACGCAGCAAGGTGTCGCCCACCACCGAACTGTACCCGATGTCGCAAATTAACGACGCTATCCAGCACGTGCGTGACGGCAAAGCCCGCTACCGCGTGGTGCTGAAAGCCGACTTCTGATGCAAGGCTCAGTCCCGCAAGGGGCTGGGCTTATTGCCCGTTACGAAACGCGAGCACCGCCTGGCGGCACTGTTCCGTCACATGCTCAATGTCATGGTTCACGTCGATGCGGGCAATATCACGTTCGTCCTCCTGCGGGCACTCCAGCGCATCGAACTGGCTTTTTAGTAATCCCACCGGCATAAAATGCCCTGCCCGACGCTGCATGCGCGCCAGAATGGTCTCGTAATCGCCGTCCAGCCACAAAAAATGCACATTCGGACTGCCCTGCCGCAATATATCGCGATACTGTTTTTTTAATGACGAGCAGACAATAAACCCGGTCTCATTCTTTTTATATAAACTGTATGAAGCGTCATTTAATCGCGCTAACCACGGTAATCGGTCTTCATCGGTTAATGGAATACCTTCAGACATTTTATCAATATTTTTGGCCGGATGGAGATCGTCACCATCAATGAATTTGGCCGATAATACTGCAGCAATTTTGCTGCCAATTAAAGATTTACCGCTACCCGAAACGCCCATCAAAATATAACTTTCCCCGGCCATTGAAAAAACTCCAGATTCATATTCCATGGCGCGATACTACGCCTTCCACATTGCAGAATTCACCTTTTTTTGGCGTGGCTGAGCAGATTTACAAGGCGCATCACGTTATGCGTAACATTGTAGTGTAACAATTTTCCAGCGTGATCTTTATCACAAATAATAACAATCAAAACCGTTTAAATGCTGCCGAGGTTACTACCTGACCAGTGAGGCATTTATGCAAGTCAAAACCCAATCCTGCGTTGTCGCGGGTAAGAAAACTGTTGCCATTACCGACCAAAATATTGAATGGAATAATAAAGGAACGCTGGTACAAATTACCCGCGGCGGAATTTGTGGTTCCGACTTACATTATTATCAGGAAGGAAAAGTCGGTAATTTTACCGTTAAAGCACCGATGATTTTAGGCCATGAAGTTATTGGTAAAGTGGTGCACAGCGACTCAAAAGAATTACATGAAGGTCAGTCGGTGGCTATTAATCCGTCGAAGCCCTGTGGCCACTGTAAATACTGTCTGCAGCACGAAGAAAACCAGTGCACGGAAATGCGCTTTTTTGGCAGCGCCATGTATTTTCCCCACGTTGACGGCGGCTTTACCCGATTTAAAACCGTCGATACCGCGCAGTGCATCCCCTACCCCCAGCACGCCGATGAAAAAGTCATGGCCTTTGCCGAACCGCTGGCAGTCGCGATCCACGCCGCGCATGAAGCAGGAGACCTGCAGGGCAAGCGCGTGTTTATCTCCGGCGTGGGGCCTATCGGCTGCCTGATCGTCAGCGCGGTGAAAACGCTCGGCGCAGCAGAAATTGTCTGTGCTGATATCAGCCCGCGCTCGCTGTCGCTGGCCCAGCAGATGGGTGCTGACACGCTGATTAACCCGCAGCAGGACTCGCTCGATGAGTGGAAAAAAGAAAAAGGCTACTTCGACGTCAGCTTCGAAGTCTCTGGTCATCCGTCCTCAATCACCACCTGCCTGGAGGTCACCCGCGCGAAAGGCGTGATGGTGCAGGTCGGCATGGGCGGCGCGGTGCCGGACTTCCCGATGATGATGCTGATCGGCAAAGAGATCGCGCTCAAAGGCTCGTTCCGCTTTACCACCGAGTTCAACACTGCGGTGTCGTGGCTGGCGAATAACGTTATCGATCCGCTGCCATTACTCAGCGCCGAATATCCGTTTACCGAGCTTGAACAGGCGCTGATCTTTGCCGGAGATAAAACCCAGGCAGCGAAAGTCCAGCTCGTTTTTGCTGAAACAAAATAAGGAAGAACATAATGAACGATCTTTTTTCGCTGGATGGCAAAAATATTCTGATCACCGGTTCGGCCCAGGGTATTGGTTATTTACTGGCGACCGGGCTGGGTAAATATGGCGCGCAGATTATCGTCAATGATATTACGCCGGAGCGCGCGGAGGCTGCCGTCGCCAAACTGCAACAGGAAGGGATCCGCGCCGTTGCCGCGCCCTTCAATGTTACGCAGAAACAGGACATTGATGCCGCCATCGACCATATCGAAAAAGACATTGGCCCAATCGATGTGCTGGTGAATAACGCCGGTATTCAGCGCCGCCATCCGTTTACCGAGTTCCCGGAGCAGGACTGGAACGATGTGATTGCCGTTAACCAGACGGCGGTGTTCCTGGTCTCGCAGGCAGTAACGCGTCGGATGGTGGAACGTCAGGCCGGGAAAGTCATCAACATCTGCTCCATGCAAAGCGAACTGGGCCGCGACACCATTACGCCGTATGCCGCCTCGAAAGGCGCGGTGAAAATGCTCACCCGCGGTATGTGCGTTGAGCTGGCGCGCCACAATATCCAGGTCAACGGTATCGCACCGGGCTACTTCAAAACCGAGATGACCAAAGCGCTGGTCGAGGATGAAGCCTTCACCGCCTGGCTGTGCAAACGTACGCCAGCCGCGCGCTGGGGCGATCCGCAGGAGCTGATTGGCGCGGCGGTCTTCCTCTCTTCCAAAGCATCCGATTTTGTTAACGGGCACCTGTTGTTTGTCGATGGCGGCATGCTGGTCGCCGTCTGATACAACACAACGCAACATCACGCAGCGCCCAGGCGCTGCATTTTTGGCCACCCCTAAATAATTCGAGTTGCAGGACGGCGGCAAGTGAATGAACCCGATGAGCTTACTTGAGTAAGTGATTCGGGTGAGTGAGCGTAGCCAACACACCTGCAACTTGCAGTATGACGGGGATATAAGAGAAACGATTATGCCATTAATAATAATTGCGGCAGGCGTCGCGCTGCTCCTGGTCCTGATGATTGGTTTTAAAGTTAACGGCTTTATTGCTCTGGTCCTGGTGGCGGCGGTCGTCGGTTTTGCCGAAGGGATGGATGCCCAGGCCGTTTTGCATTCAATACAAAATGGGATCGGTGGGACGCTCGGCGGTCTGGCGATGATCCTTGGCTTCGGTGCAATGCTCGGTAAGCTGATTTCCGATACCGGCGCGGCTCAGCGCATCGCCACCACGCTGATTGGCACGTTTGGTAAAAAACGCGTGCAGTGGGCGCTGGTGATCACCGGTCTGGTGGTGGGTCTGGCGATGTTTTTCGAAGTCGGCTTTGTTCTGCTGCTGCCGCTGGTGTTTACGGTGGTGGCCTCTTCCGGCCTGCCGCTGCTGTATGTTGGCGTCCCGATGGTAGCTGCGCTGTCCGTGACCCACTGTTTTCTGCCGCCGCATCCGGGGCCGACCGCGATTGCCACCATTTTCGAGGCTAATCTCGGCACCACCCTGCTGTACGGCTTTATTATTACTATCCCGACGGTGATTGTTGCCGGGCCGCTGTTTTCTAAGCTGCTGACCCGCTTTGAGAAAGCGCCGCCGGAAGGGTTATTCAACCCGCATCTGTTCACCGAAGAAGAGATGCCGTCGTTCTGGAACAGTATCTTTGCCGCGGTAATCCCGGTCATACTGATGGCGGTCGCCGCAGTGTGCGAAATCACGCTGCCGAAAACCAACAGCGTACGGGTGTTCTTTGAATTTATCGGTAACCCTGCGGTCGCGTTGTTTATCGCTATCGTGCTCGCCATTTTTACCCTTGGCCGACGTAACGGACGTACGATCGAGCAAATTATGGATATCATTGGCGACTCTATCGGTGCGATTGCGATGATTGTGTTTATCATCGCCGGGGGCGGCGCGTTTAAGCAGGTTCTGGTCGACAGCGGCGTGGGGCAATATATCTCGCACCTGATGACCGGCACGTCGCTTTCTCCGTTGCTGATGTGCTGGACGGTCGCCGCCTTGCTGCGTATTGCGCTCGGTTCAGCCACCGTGGCGGCGATCACCACCGCAGGCGTGGTACTGCCGATTATTAACGTCACTCACGCCGACCCGGCGCTGATGGTACTGGCTACCGGCGCGGGCAGCGTGATTGCCTCCCACGTTAACGATCCGGGATTTTGGCTGTTTAAAGGCTATTTTAATCTCAGCGTCGGGGAAACGTTGCGTACCTGGACGGTAATGGAGACGCTGATTTCCATTATGGGGCTGCTGGGGGTTCTGGCGCTGAACGCCATTCTGCATTAAGACGGTCATCACCGGGGAGCACAGATCCGCGCTCCCCGGCACTGGAGAGAAAATGAGGAACCACAGAATTTCTTTGCAAGACATCGCCACGCTGGCGGGCGTGACCAAAATGACGGTGAGCCGCTACATTCGCTCGCCAAAAAAGGTCGCAAAGGAAACCGGTGAACGCATCGCGCAGATTATGGAGGAGATTAATTACATCCCCAACCGCGCGCCCGCGATGCTGCTGAATGCGCAAAGCTATACGCTTGG
This sequence comes from Citrobacter sp. 506, assembly GCF_050434985.1. Taxonomy (NCBI): domain Bacteria; kingdom Pseudomonadati; phylum Pseudomonadota; class Gammaproteobacteria; order Enterobacterales; family Enterobacteriaceae; genus Citrobacter; species Citrobacter sp. 506. Next base: position 183,289 of record NZ_JBNDJN010000003.1, on the reverse strand, counting down.
CGTGCTGATCCCCTCGTTTCAAAACCAGCTGTTCGCAGACATTCTGGCCGGCATTGAGTCGGTCACCTCGGACCATAACTATCAGACGCTGATCGCCAACTACAATTACGACCGGGAATCCGAGGAAGAGTCGGTAATCAATCTGCTGTCATACAATATCGACGGCATTATCCTGTCCGAGAAATATCACACCCTGCGCACGGTGAAGTTTCTGCGTTCAGCCAACATTCCGGTGGTGGAGCTGATGGATATTCAGGGCGATCGTCTGGACATGGAAGTAGGCTTCGATAACCGTCAGGCGGCGTTTGATATGGTCAGCACCATGCTGGATAAACGCCAGCGGCACAAAATCCTCTATCTCGGTTCGAAAGACGACGTCCGCGATGAACAGCGCTATCGCGGCTATTGCGATGCCATGACGCGCCGGGGTCTGGCGCCGCTGCGCGTCAATCCGCGTTCTATTTCGTCCATCCATCTCGGCACCCAGATGATGCGGGACGCGCTCGCCGCGCATCCGGATTTAGACGGCGTTTTTTGCACCAACGACGATATTGCGATGGGCGCGCTGCTGCTGTGCCGCGAGCGCGATCTGGCCGTTCCGGAACAGATCTCGATTGCCGGTTTCCACGGGCTGGAAATGGGCAGGCAGATGATCCCAAGCCTCGCCAGCGTGATCACCCCGCGTTTTGACATTGGCCGCATGGCAGCGCAGATGTTGCTGAGCAAAATCAAGAACAACGACCATAACCACAACACCGTGGATTTGGGGTACCAGATTTATCACGGCAATACGCTTTAAGTCATTTTCTCCGGCCATCGCATACTCTCTTTGATGGACATTGCCTATACTCCAGGCAAGATAAATGGAGGAAATCTCAATGAGCACACCCCTGCTAATTGCCCGCACGCCGGACACCGAACTGTTTTTACTGCCAGGCATGGCCAACCGTCACGGACTGATTACCGGCGCGACCGGGACCGGTAAAACCGTCACGCTACAGAAGCTGGCCGAATCGCTGTCTGAAATTGGCGTACCGGTATTTATGGCCGATGTGAAAGGCGACTTAACCGGCGTGGCCGAGGAAGGGCAGGCCTCTGAAAAGCTGCTCGCCCGCCTGAAAAATATCGGCATTACCGACTGGCAACCGCATGCTAATCCGGTCACGGTGTGGGATATCTTCGGCGAAAAAGGTCACCCCGTGCGGGCCACAGTATCTGACCTCGGCCCGTTGCTGCTGGCCCGTTTGTTGAACCTCAACGACGTGCAGTCCGGCGTGCTGGATATTATCTTCCGCATTGCCGATGACCAGGGCCTGCTGCTGCTCGATTTCAAAGACCTGCGAGCCATTACCCAGTACATCGGCGATAACGCCAAATCCTTCCAGAATCAATATGGCAATATCAGCAGCGCCTCGGTCGGGGCAATTCAGCGTGGACTGCTGTCGCTGGAGCAACAGGGGGCGGCGCACTTCTTTGGCGAACCGATGCTGGACATCAAAGACTGGATGCGAACTGACGCCAGCGGCAAAGGGATGATCAACATCCTCAGCGCAGAGAAGCTCTACCAGATGCCCAAACTGTACGCCGCCAGCCTGCTGTGGATGCTCTCCGAACTGTACGAACAGCTGCCGGAAGCAGGCGATCTGGAGAAGCCAAAACTGGTGTTCTTCTTCGATGAAGCTCACCTGCTGTTCAACGACGCTCCGCAGGTGCTGCTGGATAAAATCGAACAGGTGATCCGCCTGATCCGCTCGAAAGGGGTCGGCGTGTGGTTCGTCTCGCAAAACCCGTCAGATATTCCAGACAACGTGCTCGGTCAGTTGGGGAACCGCGTGCAGCACGCCCTGCGCGCGTTCACACCGAAGGATCAGAAAGCGGTGAAAACCGCGGCACAAACCATGCGCGCCAACCCGGCATTTGATACCGAAAAAGCCATTCAGGAACTGGGAACCGGCGAGGCGCTGGTGTCGTTTCTGGACGCCAAAGGCAGCCCGTCGGTGGTTGAACGGGCGATGGTGATTGCGCCGTGCTCGCGGATGGGACCGGTGACGGATGACGAGCGTAACGGGCTGATTAATCACTCCTCGCTGTACGGTAAATATGAAGAACAGGTCGACCGCGAGTCCGCCTATGAGCGTTTACAGCAAGGCGTGCAGGCCAGCACCGAGCAGCAAAATACACCTCCCGCCAACGGTAAAGCGATCGATGTGGACGGCGGTATTCTCGGTGGATTGAAGGATATTCTGTTTGGCAGCACCGGACCGCGCGGCGGCAAGCGCGATGGCGTGGTACAGAGCGTGGCGAAAAGCGCAGCGCGGCAGGTCACCAATCAGATAATCCGCGGCATGTTGGGGAGTTTGATGGGCGGGAGAAAACGCTAGCAGGAAGGCGCCCCTCCCGCACAGCGGGAGGGGCGAATATCAGGACTTACGCAGCATCAGCCACAGGCTTATCAGGAAGAAGCTGGCGCTTGGCAGCAACGCGCCGATAATCGGCGGAATGCCGTACACCAGCGTCAGCGGGCCAAAGATTTGGTCCAGCACATAGAACACAAAGCCGAAGCTAATCCCTGTCACCACACGCACGCCCATCGGGACGCTACGCAGCGGACCAAAGATAAACGACAGCGCCATCAGCATCATTACCGCCACAGACAGCGGCTGGAAGACTTTGCTCCACATGTTGAGCTGGTAGCGTCCGGCGTCCTGGCCGCTCGACTTCAGGTACTTCACGTAGTTATGCAGACCACTAATCGAGAGCGCATCAGGATCCAACGCCACGACGCCGAGCTTGTCGGGTGTAAGGTTGGTTTTCCAGGTGCCGCTCACCGTCTGCGAGCCGGTGATTTGCTTCGGATCGGTCAGGTTGGATTCATCCACCTGCGACAAACGCCAGACCTTCTGCTCCGGGTCAAACGTCGCGCTTGCGGCATAGCGGACGGACTGCAAACGGCGCTTGTCGTTAAAGGAGTAGATGCTAATTCCGCCTAACTCGGCGTCACCTTTCACCCGCTCGATGTAGACAAAGCTGTCGCCATCTTTCGCCCACAAACCTTGCTGGGTAGAGAGCAGCGAGCCGCCGTACATCTGCTGCGCACGGTAGTTACGCGCCATTTGTTCGCCCTGCGGCGCCACCCATTCGCCTATGGCCATCGTCAGCAGCACCAGCGGAATTGCGGTTTTCATCACCGACAACGCCACCTGCATACGGGTAAAGCCAGAAGCCTGCATGACCACCAGTTCACTGCGCTGCGCCAGCATGCCCAGCCCGAGCAAAGCACCCAGCAGCGCCGCCATCGGGAAGAAGATCTGGATATCTTTCGGCGCGCTGAGCAGGGTATACAGCCCGGCGCCCATCGCATCGTAGCTCCCCTGCCCGGCTTTTTTCAGCTGGTCGACAAACTTGATGATCCCGGAGAGCGACACCAGCATGAACAACGTCATCATGATGGTGGTGAAAATGGTTTTACCGATATAGCGGTCAAGTACACCAAAAGGCTGCATTATACCGCTCCTTTACGCATAAAACGGGCACGTAAGCGGCGCATCGGCACCGTATCCCAGAGGTTAAGCACAATCGCCAGCGCCAGATACGCCAGGTTAACCGTCCACATCCAGAACACCGGATCCAGCTTGCCTTTGCCGCCATTCGACTTCAGCGATGTCTGAACCAGGAAGAACAGCAAATAAAGCAGCATTGCTGGCAGCATGGACAGTACGCGACCCTGACGCGGGTTAACCACGCTCAGCGGTACAACCATCAGCGCCATCATAAATACGGTGAATACTAACGTGATACGCCAGGTCAGCTCCGCACGGGCGCGATCGGTGTCGGTCGTCCATAGCGTACGCATGGTCATCTGGTCGGTATCGTTTGGATCCAGCGCCACGGCCTGATGACCGATAATCGCCTGATAATTCTGGAAGTCGGTAATGCGGAAATCGCGCAGCAGCGCGGTCCCTTCAAAACGCGTACCCTGGTTCAGCGTCACGACCTGAGAGCCATCGCGCAATTGGGTAAGATGACCGGAGTCCGCTACCACCACCGAAGGACGGGCGTTACCTTTCGGGCGGATTTGCGCGAGGAACACATCGTTGAAGTTACTGCCGTCAACGCTTTCGATAAACAGCACCGAGCCGCCGTTAGTCGCCTGCTGGAATTGCCCCTGAGCAAGCGCCGCCATACCGGGGTTCGCTTTCGCCTCCGCCAGGACTTCGTCCTGATGTCTGGAGGACCACGGTCCGGCCCACATCACGTTGACCGCCGCAATAATACTGGTAAACAGCGCCAGCACCATCGCCGCTTTTACTAAGACAGCCTTGCTCAGCCCGCAGGCGTGCATGACCGTAATTTCACTTTCGGTATACAGTTTGCCCAGCGTCATCAGCAGCCCGAGGAACAGGCTTAATGGCAAGATAAGTTGCGCCATTTCTGGCACGCCCAGCCCCAGCAGCGAGAGCACCAGATTCGCCGGGATATCACCGTCAACCGCCGCACCAAGGATCCTGACTAACTTTTGACAAAAGAAGATCAAAAGCAGGATGAATAGGATCGCAAGTTGGCTTTTGAGCGTTTCCCGAACCAGATATCTTATGATTATCACTTTAAATACGCCCGTAAAAACCCGTCTTTTGCCGGAATTTAGCTTGTTTCATGGCTTAAACGTCATTTATTCTCTTGAGTCGTCGAAATCGTCGCTAAGATCATTATACTCAACGGATCCACCTCTCAGAAATTGTTCTGACGTGCCAATGCCGTAATAACGTTAAGATTAACACGAAGTCACCGCAACAGCGGGTATGAGTTACGAAAGCTTGCAATTCTATCCGTAGCCACCGCCGTTGTCTTTAAGATTCAGGAGCGTAGTGCATGGAGTTCAGTGTAAAAAGCGGTAGCCCGGAGAAACAGCGGAGTGCGTGCATCGTCGTGGGTGTCTTTGAACCACGCCGTCTCTCTCCGATTGCAGAGCAGCTCGACAAGATCAGCGACGGGTACATCAGCGCACTGCTGCGTCGTGGCGAACTGGAAGGCAAACCAGGTCAAACCCTGTTGCTGCACCATGTTCCTAACGTTCTGTCTGAGCGAATTCTCCTCATTGGTTGTGGCAAAGAGCGCGAGCTTGATGAGCGCCAGTACAAGCAGGTCATTCAGAAAACCATCAATACGCTGAATGATACTGGCTCAATGGAAGCCGTCTGCTTCCTGACTGAGCTGCACGTCAAAGGGCGCAATAACTACTGGAAAGTGCGTCAGGCCGTTGAGACGGCACAGGAAACGCTGTACAGCTTTGATCAACTGAAGACCAACAAAAGCGAGCCGCGTCGTCCGCTGCGTAAAATGGTCTTCAACGTACCGACCCGCCGGGAACTGACCAGCGGTGAGCGTGCGATCCAGCACGGTCTGGCGATCGCCGCCGGCATTAAAGCAGCAAAAGATCTCGGCAACATGCCGCCGAACATCTGTAACGCCGCCTACCTCGCCTCTCAGGCGCGCCAGCTGGCAGACAGCTACAGCAAAAATGTTGTAACCCGCGTGATCGGCGAGCAGCAGATGAAAGAGCTGGGCATGCACTCTTATCTGGCCGTCGGTCACGGCTCGCAGAATGAGTCGCTGATGTCGGTCATCGAGTACAAAGGCAATCCGTCCGAAGACGCACGTCCGATCGTGCTGGTCGGTAAAGGGTTAACCTTTGACTCTGGCGGTATCTCCATCAAACCAGCCGAAGGCATGGATGAGATGAAATACGACATGTGCGGCGCGGCAGCGGTATATGGCGTGATGCGCATGGTGGCCGAGCTTCAACTGCCAATCAACGTCGTCGGCGTGCTGGCAGGCTGCGAAAACATGCCGGGTGGCCGTGCGTATCGTCCAGGCGACGTGCTGACCACCATGTCTGGTCAGACCGTTGAAGTACTCAATACCGATGCCGAAGGCCGTCTGGTCCTGTGCGACGTATTAACCTACGTCGAGCGCTTTGAGCCAGAAGCGGTGATTGACGTCGCAACCCTGACCGGCGCGTGCGTGATTGCGCTGGGCCATCACATCACCGGCCTGATGTCGAACCACAACCCGCTGGCGCATGAGCTGATCGGTGCGTCCGAACAGGCTGGCGACCGCGCGTGGCGTTTACCGCTGGGTGATGAATACCAGGAGCAGCTAGAGTCCAACTTTGCGGATATGGCGAACATCGGCGGACGTCCTGGCGGCGCCATTACCGCGGGCTGCTTCCTGTCACGCTTTACCCGTAAGTACAACTGGGCGCACCTCGATATCGCCGGTACCGCATGGCGCTCAGGGAAAGCCAAAGGCGCAACCGGTCGTCCGGTGGCGCTGCTGTCGCAGTTCCTGCTCAATCGCGCCGGTTTTAACGGCGAAGAGTAAGGCGGTAAGCACAAGCAATAAGACCCGTAGGCCGGATAAGCGCAACGCCATCCGGCCTACGGTTGTGCATCATGGCAACGCATTTAAATTCACCAGAAGAAGCCCCATATATGAGAAACGCAACTTTCTATCTTCTGGACAATGACACGCAACACGATGGCTTAAGCGCCGTCGAGCAGTTGGTGTGTGAAATTGCCGCAGAACGTTGGCGTGCTGGCAAGCGCGTGCTGATCGCCTGCGAAAACGAAAAGCAGGCTCTTCGACTGGATGAAGCCCTGTGGGCAAGACCGGCAGAAAGCTTTGTTCCGCATAATCTGGCAGGTGAAGGCCCCAGAGGCGGCGCACCGGTAGAAATTGCCTGGCCGGAGAAACGCAACAGCAGCCCGCGCGACCTGCTTATCAGTTTGCGCGTTGGCTTTGCAGATTTTGCCACCGCTTTCACAGAAGTGATAGACTTCGTCCCTTACGAAGATTCTTTGAAACAATCGGCACGCGATCGCTACAAAGCTTACCGCGTGGCTGGTTTTAACCTGAATACGGCAACCTGGAAATAATGGAAAAGACATACAACCCACAAGATATCGAACAGCCGCTTTACGAGCACTGGGAAAAGCAGGGCTATTTCAAACCTAACGGCGATGAAAGCAAAGAGTCCTTCTGCATCATGATCCCGCCGCCGAACGTCACCGGCAGTTTGCATATGGGTCATGCTTTCCAGCAAACCATCATGGATACCATGATCCGCTACCAGCGCATGCAGGGTAAAAACACCCTGTGGCAGGCCGGTACCGATCACGCGGGTATCGCAACCCAGATGGTGGTTGAGCGTAAGATTGCCGCTGAAGAAGGTAAAACCCGCCACGACTACGGTCGCGAAGCGTTTATCGACAAAATCTGGCAGTGGAAAGCGGAATCCGGCGGCACCATCACCCGCCAGATGCGCCGTCTCGGCAACTCCGTTGACTGGGAGCGCGAGCGCTTCACTATGGACGAAGGTCTTTCCAATGCCGTGAAAGAAGTCTTCGTTCGCCTGTACAAAGAAGACCTGATTTACCGTGGCAAGCGCCTGGTGAACTGGGACCCGAAACTGCGCACCGCGATTTCCGACCTGGAAGTGGAAAACCGCGAGTCGAAAGGCTCAATGTGGCACATCCGCTATCCGCTGGCTGACGGCGCGAAAACCGCTGATGGTAAAGATTACCTGGTCGTCGCCACCACCCGTCCGGAAACCGTACTGGGCGATACCGGCGTGGCCGTCAACCCGGAAGATCCGCGTTATAAAGATCTGATTGGCAAATTTGTTGTTCTGCCGCTGGTTAACCGCCGCATTCCCATCGTCGGCGATGAACACGCTGATATGGAAAAAGGCACCGGCTGCGTGAAGATCACCCCGGCGCACGACTTTAACGACTACGAAGTCGGAAAACGTCACGGCCTGCCGATGATCAATATTCTGACCTTTGACGGCGACATCCGTGAAACCGCGGAAGTGTACGACACCAAAGGCGAAGAGTCCGACGTTTATTCCAATGAAATCCCGGCTGAGTTCCAGAAGCTGGAGCGCTTTGCCGCGCGTAAAGCGGTGGTTGCCGCCGTTGATGCGCTGGGCCTGCTGGAAGAAATTAAACCGCACGACCTGACCGTACCTTACGGCGACCGTGGCGGCGTGGTTATTGAACCAATGCTGACCGACCAGTGGTACGTCCGTGCCGACGTGCTGGCGAAACCGGCGGTTGAAGCGGTTGAGAACGGCGACATTCAGTTCGTACCGAAGCAGTACGAAAACATGTACTTCTCCTGGATGCGCGATATTCAGGACTGGTGTATTTCCCGTCAGCTGTGGTGGGGTCACCGTATCCCGGCATGGTATGACAACGACGGCAACGTCTACGTTGGCCGTACCGAAGACGAAGTGCGTCAGGAAAACAACCTCGGTGCCGACATTCAGCTTCGCCAGGACGAAGACGTTCTCGATACCTGGTTCTCCTCCGCACTGTGGACCTTCTCTACCTTGGGCTGGCCGGAAAACACCGACGCGCTGCGTCAGTTCCACCCAACCAGCGTGATGGTTTCCGGTTTCGACATCATCTTCTTCTGGATTGCCCGCATGATCATGATGACCATGCACTTCATCAAAGATGAAAACGGCAAGCCGCAGGTGCCGTTTAAGACCGTCTACATGACCGGTCTGATCCGCGACGACGAAGGCCAGAAGATGTCCAAATCCAAGGGCAACGTCATTGACCCGCTGGATATGGTCGACGGTATCTCCCTGGCAGAACTGCTGGAGAAACGTACCGGCAACATGATGCAGCCGCAGCTGGCCGAGAAGATTGCCAAGCGTACCGAGAAGCAGTTCCCGGACGGCATCGAGCCGCACGGCACCGACGCACTGCGCTTCACTCTGGCGGCGCTGGCCTCTACCGGTCGCGACATCAACTGGGATATGAAGCGTCTGGAAGGTTATCGTAACTTCTGTAACAAGCTGTGGAACGCCAGCCGCTTCGTGCTGATGAACACCGAAGACCAGGATTGCGGCTTCAACGGCGGCGAAATGACCCTGTCGCTGGCGGATCGCTGGATCCTTGCTGAATTCAACCAGACCATCAAAGCGTACCGCGAAGCGCTGGATAACTTCCGCTTCGACATCGCCGCGGGCATTCTGTACGAATTCACCTGGAACCAGTTCTGCGACTGGTATCTGGAGCTGACCAAGCCGGTCATGAACGGCGGTTCCGAGTCTGAACTGCGCGGTACCCGCAATACGCTGGTCACCGTTCTGGAAGGTCTGCTGCGCCTGGCGCATCCGATCATCCCGTTCATCACCGAGACCATCTGGCAGCGCGTGAAGGTGATTTCCGGTATTACCGCCGACACCATCATGCTGCAACCGTTCCCGGAATATAACGCCGCACAGGTTGATGAAGCCGCACTGGCTGATACCGAATGGCTGAAGCAGGCGATCGTTGCCGTACGTAACATCCGTGCGGAAATGAACATCGCCCCAGGTAAACCGCTCGAACTGTTGCTGCGCGGTTGCAGCGCTGATGCGATGCGCCGTGTGAACGATAACCGCAGCTTCCTGCTGAACCTGGCGCGTCTGGAAAGCATCACCGTACTGCCAGCCGATGACAAAGGTCCAGTCTCCGTGACCAAAATCATCGACGGCGCCGAGCTGCTGATCCCGATGGCTGGCCTCATCAATAAAGAAGATGAGCTGGCGCGTCTGGCGAAAGAAGTGGCGAAAATCGAAGGTGAGATTGCCCGTATCGAAGGCAAACTTTCTAACGAAGGTTTCGTTGCTCGCGCACCGGAAGCAGTTATCGCCAAAGAGCGTGAGAAGCTGGATGGTTATGCGGAAGCGAAAGCGAAGCTGATAGAACAGCAGGCGGTCATCGCCGCGCTGTAATAGCTGTTGACGTTATACACGTATTAAAGGCCGGAGCATGCTCCGGCCTTGTTGTATCAGATGAACGGGAAGTAAGTCATCACACCACGTGATACCCACATCGCCGGACCTGTTTCCAACGCCTCTGTATGGTCAGTCAGTTCCAGCGCATCCAAATCCCCTTGTACATGGGAGTTACTGGCCAGCCAACTGACCAGCCACATTTTCATCCACGGATAAGCTAGCCCAAACGTGATGCCTGAAATAAACAACACCAGTACAAAACGCCAGATCAGGCCATGTGCAGTGACGGAAGAATGAAAGCGGATTTTGCCCTCGGCCAGAGCCAGGTTATTCATGAACAGATTACGTAGCGTGGTGTATAAATAGCTTCCAACCACAATAATTCCGGCGAAATAGAGAAAATAGCTCGCCATTATTCTGCTCTGATTCTCCAGGATAAATTCGTCGTCGGCCACGCCTAACACAGCCAACATCACCATTTGCAGAAAAATAGGGGCAATTAGCCAGAGAATCACAACAACAAATGGCAGCAGTACCAGCACGGCTTTAATACACCCCACTATGCTTGCTTTCATATTGACGTTAATAGTAAAGCGGTGAATACCAAAATTACCGCCATTACCCACTAACTGCATCCATTTTGCATAGGTAATACCGTAGGTGATACCCATGCCCACAATTCCCACCAACGCGATAAATGCTATTCTGATAAACATTCCAGTACTGCCCTCAACCCAGTCGGTGGCAAGGATCAGAAGATAAATCACTCCCCAGTTCACCACAGCAAGCACCACTGGCACAACCAGTAAAAAAAGCCACGCCTGTAATTGTGAGCAGTCAAAACCAAAACGCACACCGTTAAGCGACGTCATCATCGCCTGATACTGCAGGCTTTTTATGGTCATTAATGGAAGGACAGCTACCAGTAAACCAATCAAAGTAAAACCAACGAGAGGGCTGCCGTTAGCAATAGAACTCATGCTGGCACCATAAACCACCATAATCGACAAGAAGCTTACGAATATCGCGCCACCTGTCGCCTTATAGGTAAAGGGTTGGCCATTGAGAGTCATATTCTCGTAAATATAACGCCGACATTTCACTATCGCCCACGGCGTATAAATACCCAGAGTAATACAACACAGCAAAAAATTGACAAGGCATATAATAAAGTACTGCCATCCCTTACCGATAAAAATAAATGTGTGCCGTTGATTTCCCCGACCACCAACAAAATCATTCATGAACAATATCCCTAATATAAATTCCATTAAGATAAAAAATAAAAACCAGTGTTTATTTACTGGTTCGTTTACAATACTATTTTTAATTAGCCAATGTATTTTAATTTTTTCTGATTCAGGAACGTCTTGCACCCGACAGAAGAGAGTGGTATTAAATAAATATATAAGTGTATTTTTAGAATTGAGCCATATTATGAATGTTGTGCTACCCTCCACGCTTACGCTGCGCCGAATCACCGCAGCAGATAATGCCGCTATCGCTGCGGTGATCCGCAAAGTTTCCGCTGAATACGGGCTTACTGCCGATAAAGGCTATACCGTTGCCGACCCTAATCTGGATGAACTATTCCAGGTTTACAGCCAGCCGGGCGCGGCCTACTGGGTGGTTGAGCAAAACGGTGAAGTCGTGGGCGGCGGCGGCGTTGCGCCGTTAGGATGTAGCGAACCGGACATTTGCGAACTGCAAAAGATGTACTTCCTGTCGAGCGCACGCGGTCAGGGGCTGGCGAAAAAGCTGGCGCTGATGGCCCTCGAACATGCCCGTGAACAGGGTTTCAAACAGTGCTATCTGGAGACCACGGCGTTTCTGACCGAGGCAATCCGCCTGTATGAACATTTAGGGTTTGAGCATATCAGCGAAGCGCTGGGCTGCACCGGGCACGTAGATTGCGAAGTGCGGATGTTAAAACCCCTCTGACTTCAGCCGGAGGGGCAATGGTTGTGTTACTGCATTTCGGCGGAGAGCATCAGCCGAATGACGCCAGCCGCGCGAGCGGTTGGCAGCGTCAGCACCTGTGACCATAAATCCTGCACCATTTCACAAGCGACTTTCTCTTTGCCCACACCTTTACTCGGATCAGCCATAATCTGGATATCCGGTCCAAAGCGCTGTACCAATCCCGGGCCGATGGATTGCAGATCCTGAAGCGCCAGCTGTTTCTCTTGCGCCGTAACCGTATGTTTGTTCGGGCCATAAGCCGCGTGCATCATACTCATGTCGCTAGCCATACGACGATTCATCAGCTCCCGCGGAATAATACGCACCGGGTTAATCCCGCCTTTCACCGCCGGGAACAGAAAGCGAAAACACTCGTCATCGCCCACTTTTGCCACCGCCGCAATCTGCTCTAGGTTAATTTTCATATACTCAATCACGTTGGCATCGGGTGCCTGCTGCAAACGCGCCATCTGTACCTGCAGGATTTGCGGCTGAATAGCGTCGATAATCTGTTGTTCGCTTTTCCCAGCTTCTTTCAGTTGCGTTGCCTGGTTGAGGATGTTCTGCCATAACGCGGGTTCCTGCTCTTTAAGTACCTGATAAACAGGCATTGCCAGCATCGCATTTTCAAATTTCTGCGCGTCCGACAGCCCATAATCAGGGCTTTCGCGCGGGATCAGGTAGTGCACATCAAACAGATTCCACGCGACAATCGCCACCACAAAAACCACCGCGCCGGAGATCTTGCCCAGCCAGCCTTTTTTGCGAAACATGCCAACGACGATAGCAATCACCGCCCCGATATAACCCGCCAACAATACGTGTGCCCAGTTCATTAACCATCCTTATGCAAAACAGTCTCTGTTGCGGGGATATATTTCCCCTTCGTGTGTTTTGATTATTACGGCAGCAGCGAGCGATTTCCAGCCACCAGATTTTGCTAATGGAAACAGGAAAGGTAAAACCGCGCGACGATTAGCGCCGCGCGTCAGAGAAGAGAGTCAGGCTGGCACGCCGCTGTGGAAGCGGAATTCATCGTCGGGAGAAGTAATCAATGCGGCTTCTACTTCGCCAAAGAACCGCACCCGACTACTGATATCGTCGGCAGAAACCTGCTGTGCCAGCGCCAGATAGTCTTGATAGTGCCGCGCCTCGGATCGCAGCAGCGAAAGATAAAATGCCTGTAAATCGTCATCCAAATACGGCGCCAGCGCGGCGAACCGTTCACAAGAACGCGCCTCAATGTAAGCCCCGCAAATCAGTTTATCGATTAGCGTTAATGGCTCGTGGGTTCGCACCTCTTTGAGCATGCCTTTGGCATAACGGCTGGCGGTAATTTTGACATAGGGAATGTTGCGGCTCATCATCGCTTCACGCACCTGCCAGAAGTGGTGCAGCTCTTCTTTGATCAGCAAAACCATACTGTCGATCAGCATACGCCCCCACGGGTCGTCAGTTTGCGGCATTACGCTTTTGCTAATCTGTTTATTCAGCGCGATAAAATCCGGTTCATCCCCTTCTCTGAAAGCATACGCTTCATAGGGTTTCAGCCAGTCCAGTAGCGCCTGCGATCCCTGTTTATCTGCAACATACTTACGCACCAGCAGCATGGCCGTTTGCGCCGCTTTCAGCTCGCAGACGAGATGATCCGTCAGTAACAGAGGGAGATTCGCCGGGGCTCGCGCTTTATCAAGCCAGGCCTGGGGCGTTTTACAGTGCAGGAAGTTGTGGATCGGGGAGAGTATTTGCAGGTAATCCATACGTTATCCTTGGCCTACGGCAGCAGACGCTACCGTAGGTCAGCAGATGACTTAGTGACGCACGCCGTCATCATCTTCGTCGACGAGGTCTTCATCGTCGCCGTCTTCACCTTCTTCGCCGTTCGGGTCTTCAAAATAGGTGCCCCAACCGTCGTATTCCACATCAAATTTTTCAGCCAGGTTCATCAGTTGCTCAACCTGAGCGTCGATCAACTCGGCATTCAGAGCACATTCGCTCAGGATGTCACAGCAAATAACCGTGTCGCCCTCTTCCACTTCCAGCTCTTCCGGCTCGGTCACTTCATAACCCAGCTTGAAGGCTTCTACTGCCGCTTTTTCCAGGGTCTCAAAGTCGTCCGCGGAAAGGTGATGCTCGATGGTGTACAGCGCGTCTGGATCGCTGCCATCTTCGAGTAACTCTTCAATAATCAAGCGCGTTTCTTCACGCTGTTCTTCCAGTAGTTCCGGGTTTGCCATGGCTCATTCCTCATAATGTCCTGCCGATACTCTTATTGTCACATACCGCTGTCATTGCCTCCACCTTTCCAGGAAAGATTTGTTAAACAAGGTTGCAAATGAATAAACATCCATATAAATTGAATTTTAATTCAATAAATGGCCTAAGCCATGTGAGGGAACTATGTCTGCGTTTTATCAGAAACATTTTTTGAAACTGCTTGATTTCACCTCTGCTGAACTCACGTCACTGCTCCAGCTCGCCGCGCAGCTCAAGACGGATAAGAAAAACGGTACCGAGGTCGCTAAACTCACCGGTAAAAACATCGCGCTCATCTTCGAAAAAGACTCAACCCGCACCCGTTGCTCTTTCGAAGTTGCCGCATACGATCAGGGCGCACGCGTGACGTATCTCGGGCCGAGCGGCAGCCAGATTGGTCATAAAGAGTCGATCAAAGACACCGCCCGCGTACTCGGTCGTATGTACGACGGTATTCAGTATCGGGGCCACGGTCAGGAAATTGTCGAGACGCTGGCGGAATATGCCGGAGTTCCGGTTTGGAACGGATTAACCAACGAATTTCACCCCACCCAGTTGCTGGCGGATTTACTCACGATGCAGGAACACCTGCCGGGTAAAGCGTTTAATGAGATGGTGCTGGTCTACACCGGCGATGCCCGCAACAATATGGGCAATTCCATGCTGGAAGCCGCTGCGTTAACCGGACTGGATCTGCGCCTGGTCGCGCCGCAGGCCTGCTGGCCGGAGGAAAGCCTCGTTGCGGAGTGCAAAGCGCTGGCACAGAAAAACGGCGGCAATATAACGCTAACCGAAGATGTCGCCACGGGCGTGAAAGGCGCGGACTTCATCTATACCGACGTATGGGTATCGATGGGCGAAGCGAAAGAGAAATGGGCCGAACGTATTGCGCAGTTGCGTAAGTACCAGGTTAATAGCGCGATGATGGCGTTGACCGGCAATCCGCAGGTGAAATTCCTGCACTGCCTGCCCGCGTTCCATGACGATCAAACCACGCTTGGCAAACAAATGGCGCAGGAATATGGTCTGCACGGCGGCATGGAAGTGACCGACGAGGTGTTTGAGTCACCCGCCAGTATCGTATTTGATCAGGCGGAAAACCGGATGCACACCATCAAAGCGGTGATGGTCGCGACGCTTTCCAAATAATAGCGTTGCGCGATTGAATTGCCGGATGGCGATGCTGACGCACCCTATCCGGCCTACCATCATGCTTCCGTAGGCCGGATAAGTCGCACCCGGCAAACCGGTTTATGCTACCCGCATTTTCACCACGGCTTTGCGTACCAGCGCCGGAGCGCCGACCGCGCACAGCGGTTTATGCACTTCGCCCGGATAAAAGACGACGAAGTCACCTTCGTTCAGCACCACCGTTTTCTCCTGTTCGCCTTCCGACAGGAAGGCGATATCTTTATCCGCCAACCAGTCAGTTTCCGGTGCGCCCGCAGGCTGCGTGCTGAAAGTCATGCCTTCCTGACCTTTGAGCAGGATCTGAATATCCAGATAGCGAGCGTGATATTCGGCGCGGCGCTGCGCAAACGGCTCCGTCATATCTTCAGCAATCAGATAGAACAGACGTTCGCCGTCGATGTCGTGCTTACCCTTTTCCGTCGCATCCGTCACGTGCGCTTTAATGTGCTCAATCGCCTGACGCAGCTCTTCCGGCAGCCAGGCATCCAGGTTGTGAATATTGCCGACAATCATTTCAAACCCCTTAATTAAAACATCGTTTCATTTTGGTTGTTATACGAAAAAACGGTCTGCCATACCACTGCTATTTGCCGATATTTTGCGTCAACGCATGTTTATCGCTGATGATGTTAAATAATTGCTAATAGCCAGCAACAGGTTATGCATAAACTCTGCATAACTTTCGTCTCATACTTTTCAACTCAGTCACTAACTCACTGTTATAAAAAGCTTTGTTAGAAAAACCAGCAATCGATCACAGTTTACGTCTCCTTCGTTATCTTTCTTCATCGTCATATTTATTTTGAAATAAACCTTACAGCACAAATAATAAAATAATAGATTCGCATAAAAATTCATTAAATATATAAAAACATATAAAAATCAACGCACTATTTAATTTATTAAATATTTAGATATGTACATAAAATTAACACAGCTAAATAACAAGACATATTCCTGCGTAGTAATTCAATTATTCATGTTTTTATTTTTTAAATTCTCAGAGCCATCTCATAAATTAAACAACAAATGCCAAACATCGACCTGACTGTGAAATGAATCACGTTTCTATATCAGATAAGATCTAAATATAGATTCTGAAATCAGCTGAAAAACCATGACTGCAATAAACATTATTTGCAGGCACCTCCTCTTTATTTTTTAAAATCGTATTAAAGGAATAATGATGGAAAAGCATTATGTCGGGTCTGAAATCGGTCAATTACGTAGCGTAATGCTACATCGCCCTAACCTCAGCCTAAAAAGGCTGACGCCGTCAAATTGCCAGGAACTGCTTTTTGATGATGTTCTTTCGGTAGAACGTGCAGGAGAAGAGCATGACATTTTCGCCAACACGTTACGTCAACAGGGAATTGAGGTTCTGTTACTCACTGATTTATTGACACAAACTCTGGATATCCCCGATGCCAAAAGCTGGCTACTGGATACACAAATTTCTGATTATCGCCTTGGCCCCGCTTTCGCCACCGATATTCGCGCCTGGCTTGCAGATATGCAGCACCGGGAGCTCGCCCGACATTTAAGCGGTGGGCTGACATACGGAGAAATTCCTGCCTCAATCAAAAATATGGTGGTCGATACTCACGATATTAATGACTTTATTATGAAGCCATTACCAAACCACTTATTTACCCGCGACACCTCATGCTGGATATATAACGGCGTATCCATTAATCCGATGGCAAAAACTGCACGTCAACGAGAAACTAATAACTTGCGGGCGATTTACCGTTGGCATCCACAATTTGCCGATGGTGAGTTTATTAAATATTTCGGCGATGAAAATATTAATTACGACCACGCCACATTAGAAGGTGGAGATGTGCTGGTCATTGGTCGCGGCGCAGTTCTAATCGGTATGTCGGAACGTACCACGCCGCAGGGCATTGAGTTCCTTGCCCAGTCGCTATTTAAGCATCGCCAGGCAGAACGCGTCATCGCAGTCGAACTGCCGAAACATCGCTCCTGTATGCACCTCGATACCGTCATGACCCACATCGATATCAATACCTTCTCCGTCTACCCGGAAGTGGTGCGCCCGGATGTCCAGTGCTGGACCCTGACACCAGACGGGCGTGGCGGCCTGAAACGCACCCAGGAAAGTACGCTGGTACATGCCCTCGAAAAAGCACTTGGCCTCGACCAGATCAATCTGATCACCACCGGTGGCGACGCCTTCGAAGCTGAACGCGAACAGTGGAATGACGCGAACAATGTTCTGACGCTGCGCCCCGGGGTTGTGGTGGGCTACGAACGCAACATCTGGACCAACGAAAAATACGACAAAGCAGGCATCACTGTTTTACCCATTCCTGGCGACGAACTGGGACGTGGGCGCGGCGGTGCGCGCTGCATGAGTTGCCCGCTGGAACGCGACGGTATTTAAGGAGACGTTATGGAAAACAAACCTACCCTGGTTGTGGCGCTGGGCGGCAATGCGCTACTCAAACGCGGCGAACCGCTGGAAGCCGACATCCAACGCAAGAATATTGAGCTGGCGGCAAGAACTCTCGCTCAACTCACGCAGCAGTGGCGCGTAATTCTGGTACACGGCAATGGCCCGCAGGTTGGACTTTTGGCGTTACAAAACAGTGCGTATGCCAACGTCACCCCCTATCCGCTCGATATTCTCGGCGCAGAAAGTCAGGGAATGATTGGCTATATGCTGCAACAGGCCCTGAAAAACCAGCTCCCACAGCGTGAAATTAGTGTCCTGCTGACTCAGGTTGAAGTCGATGCCCACGATCCGGCCTTCAGCAATCCCACCAAATATATCGGGCCGATTTATGACGAACCCCAGGCCCACGCGTTACAGGCGGAAAAAGGCTGGGTTTTCAAAGCCGATGGTAAAGCATTCCGCCGTGTTGTGCCCTCTCCACAACCCAAACGAATCGTGGAAAGTGACGCCATTCGCACACTGATCGCCCGCGATCATCTGGTTATCTGCAACGGCGGTGGCGGCGTACCGGTAGTGGAAAAAGCCGATGGCTACCACGGTATTGAAGCGGTGATCGACAAAGATCTCTCCGCCGCCCTGCTCGCCAAACAAATCCACGCCGATGCGCTGCTGATCCTGACCGATGCCGATGCGGTGTATCTCGACTGGGGCAAACCTACCCAGCGCCCGCTGGCCAAGGTTACGCCGGAACGGCTCGGCGAAATGCAATTCGACGCCGGTTCAATGGGCCCCAAAGTCACCGCTTGCGCGGAATTTGTCTCTCACTGTCACGGGATTGCTGGCATCGGCTCGTTGGCTGACGGTTCGGCCATTCTCGCCGGTGACAAAGGCACGCTAATTCGGCGCGAAGCCACTGATGTTAACGCTTAAGGCTTTTTTTGCTGGGTAAAGCGAAGCCTTATCCAGCCTACATAAGGATATTTTCATGACTGTTAACCTGAAAAATCGCAATTTTCTCAAATTGCTGGACTACACCCCAACGGAAATCCAGTACCTGATCGATCTGGCTATCGAGTTAAAAACGGCGAAAAAAGCCGGGCGCGAAAGGCAAACGCTGGTCGGTAAAAATATCGCGCTAATCTTCGAAAAAACATCAACTCGCACCCGCTGCGCCTTTGAAGTCGGCGCTTTCGATCAGGGCGCACAGGTGACCTACCTTGGCCCAAGCGGCTCGCAGATTGGTCATAAAGAGTCGATGAAAGATACCGCCCGCGTGTTAGGTCGCATGTATGACGGTGTTGAATACCGCGGCTACGGCCAGGAGATCGTGGAAGAACTGGGGCAGTTCGCTGGTGTGCCGGTCTGGAACGGGCTGACGAATGAATTCCACCCTACGCAGATCCTCGCGGATCTGATGACCATGCTGGAACACGCCCCGGGTAAAACCTTACCCGAACTGAGCTTCGCTTACCTTGGTGACGCCCGCAATAACATGGGCAATTCGCTGATGGTCGGCGCGGCGAAAATGGGGATGGATATTCGTCTGGTCGCACCGAAATCCTTCTGGCCGGACGAGGCGCTGGTTGCCGAATGCCGTGAAATCGCCAGCGTGACGGGCGCGCGCATTACGCTCACAGAGGATGTTGAGGAAGGCGTTTACGACGTGGACTTTCTCTACACCGATGTCTGGGTTTCGATGGGAGAACCCAAAGAGGCGTGGGCAGAACGCGTCAGCCTGATGACGCCTTATCAAATTAACCAGCAGGTCATCGATGCGACCGGCAATCCCAATGTGAAATTCATGCACTGCCTGCCCGCCTTCCATAACGAGCACACCAAAGTGGGCCGTGAAATCGAAGCGGCTTACGGCCTGAAAGGGCTTGAAGTCACGGAGGAGGTATTTGAGTCAGCGCATTCCATCGTCTTCGACGAAGCAGAAAACCGGATGCATACCATCAAAGCGGTCATGGTAGCGACACTCGGCGACTAACCCCAGCGGGCATGTGTCGCATGGCGGCATATGCCCAAGCTATCCGGAGAACATCATGGGCAAATTCAAATTTCCCAGCGCGTATACCATCCTGTTTATTCTCATTGCGCTCGTCGCCGTTATGACCTGGATTGTCCCTGCCGGGAAATACCAGATGGCGATGAATGCCACCCTGGGCAAAGAAGTGCCGGTTGCCGGTACCTATGCCCCAACAGAGGCGCATCCACAAGGTTTAACGGCTGTACTGCTGGCTCCGATTGACGGGCTTTATAACCACGAAACCTACACCGCAGGCGCGATTGATGTGGCGTTGTTTGTCCTGATTATTGGCGGGTTTCTCGGCGTGGTAAACAAAACGGGCGCCATCGACGCAGGAATCGAACGCGTGACGGTCAGGCTGAACGGCAAAGAAGAGTGGATGATCCCCATCCTGATGGGACTTTTCGCCGCCGGAGGCACGATTTACGGCATGGCGGAAGAATCACTCCCTTTCTACACCTTATTGGTTCCGGTCATGATGGCTGCGCGCTTTGATCCACTGGTTGCTGCTGCAACCGTTTTGCTTGGCGCAGGCATCGGCACCCTCGGTTCAACAATCAACCCTTTCGCAACGGTTATCGCCGCTAACGCCGCCGGGATCCCCTTCACCCAGGGAATGCTGATGCGCATTCTGCTGCTGGTCGTCGGCTATGTAATCTGTGTGGTATGGGTCATGCGCTATGCACGGAAAGTTCGCAGCCATCCTGAGCTTTCCATCGTGGCCGATAAAATGGAGGAAAACCGTGCCCATTTTCTCGGTAGTCGCGCCAATACCAATCTTGAATTCACGGCTACGCGTAAGTGGATCCTGCTGATATTCGCCGCCGCCTTTGCAGTGATGATTTATGGCGTCGCGGTGCTCGGCTGGTGGATGGCTGAAATATCTGGGGTTTTTCTGGCATCTGCGATTATCGTCGGCGTGATTGCCCGCATGAGTGAAGAAGCATTCACCAGTACCTTCATTGACGGGGCACGGGATCTGCTCGGCGTGGCGCTGATTATCGGCATTGCGCGCGGTATCGTCGTGGTGATGGACAACGGCATGATCACCCACACCATTTTGCACAGCGCCGAAAATTTAGTCTCCGGTCTGTCCACCACCATTTTCATCAATGTGACTTACTGGCTGGAAGTCTTGCTCTCCTTCCTGGTCCCTTCCTCGTCTGGCCTGGCGGTGCTCACGATGCCCATTATGGCCCCGCTGGCTGACTTCGCCCATGTGCAAAGGGATCTGGTCGTCACCGCGTATCAATCCGCTTCCGGCATTGTGAATCTGATTACCCCCACCTCAGCGGTTGTGATGGGTGGGTTGGCCATCGCTCGTGTTCCTTATGTGCGCTACCTGAAATGGGTCGCACCACTGCTGCTAATTCTGACGGTGCTGAACATGGTTGTTCTGAGTATCGGCGCGATGCTGTAGTCCTGCTGGCCGTCGGATCACGACGGCTTTTTTGAGCGCGCTCTCGTTTTTCTGCACAACCGCCCGTTTGAGCCGTTATTGATACTGCAAATGTGGTGAATTTCGCCATCGCATTGATACAAATGATAAATTTAGGGTGTTTTTATGAAGGAATTCGATGATTACTCGACCAAAGAGCAGAAACAGTTGGCGATTTGTCAGCGCCTGATTAGCGAAAAAAGCTACCTGTCTCAGGAAGCGCTTCGCCGCGATCTACAACACCATGGTTTCACCGGGATTAGCCAGTCAACGGTATCTCGTCTGCTGAAACTGCTCGGTGCTATAAAAATAAGAAATACAAAAGGGCAAAAAATTTATTCTGTAAATCCGCAATCACGACCCGCGCCTGATGCTGCCCGATCGATTGCTGAAATGGTGGTCAGCGTGGAACACAATAGCGAGTTTATCCTCATCCACACGGCGGCTGGCTATGGTCGCGCCGTAGCCAGAATCCTCGATTATCACGCGTTGCCAGAAATTCTCGGCGTCATTGCCGGTAGCAGTATTGTCTGGGTCGCGCCGCGGGTGGTACAGCGAACGGGCCTGATCCATAAGCAGATTAATTATCTATTCAAAATGAATTAAAATTCATAAGAACCGTTTGCGATGAATAAATAGTGCATTTTTCGCTTGATCCCATAACGGAGCTGAGTATAATCGCGGACAATTTGCCGGGAGGATGTATGGTTCAGTGTGTACGACATTTTGTCTTACCGCGTCTGAAAAAGGACGCTGGCCTGCCGTTTTTCTTTCCGTTGATCACCCATTCCGAGCCCCTCAATTGAGGGGCTTTTTTTTTGCCCAGGCGTCAGGAGATAAACATGGCTAACCCGCTCTATCAAAAACACATCATTTCCATAAACGACCTCAGCCGCGATGACCTTAATCTGGTCCTCGCGACGGCGGCGAAATTAAAAGCTAACCCGCAGCCCGAGCTGTTAAAACATAAGGTCATCGCCAGTTGCTTCTTTGAAGCGTCAACCCGCACCCGTTTATCTTTTGAAACCTCCATGCACCGTCTGGGCGCCAGCGTGGTGGGTTTCTCTGACAGCAGCAACACGTCGCTTGGCAAAAAAGGCGAAACTCTGGCCGACACCATTTCCGTCATCAGCACCTATGTCGACGCCATCGTGATGCGTCATCCGCAGGAAGGTGCCGCGCGTTTGGCAACCGAGTTCTCCGGTAACGTGCCGGTACTGAACGCCGGCGACGGTTCCAACCAGCATCCCACCCAAACGCTGCTGGATCTGTTTACCATTCAGGAAACGCAGGGTCGCCTGGACAATCTGCAAATCGCCATGGTGGGTGACCTGAAATATGGCCGTACCGTCCACTCCCTGACCCAGGCGCTGGCAAAGTTCGAAGGTAACCGCTTCTACTTCATCGCCCCGGATGCGCTGGCCATGCCGCAATACATTCTGGATATGCTGAATGAAAAAGGTATCGCCTGGAGCCTGCATGGCACTATCGAAGAGGTAATGGCGGAGGTCGATATCCTCTACATGACCCGCGTACAAAAAGAGCGTCTGGACCCGTCCGAATACGCCAATGTGAAAGCACAGTTTGTTCTGCGTGCCAGCGATCTGAACGGTGCCAGAGCGAACATGAAGGTGCTGCATCCGCTGCCGCGCATCGATGAAATCACCACCGACGTCGACAAGACGCCGCACGCCTGGTATTTCCAGCAGGCTGGCAACGGCATCTTCGCCCGCCAGGCGTTACTGGCACTGGTACTGAATAGCGAACTGGCACTGTAAGGGAGAAAAAGAGATGACACACGATAACAAACTGCAGGTTGAAGCCATCAAACGTGGCACCGTAATTGACCATATTCCCGCACAGGTTGGTTTTAAGCTGTTGACGTTGTTCAAACTGACTGAAACCGACCAGCGTATCACCATCGGCCTGAACCTGCCGTCTGGCGAAATGGGCCGTAAAGACCTGATTAAAATCGAAAATACGTTCCTGACCGACGAGCAGGTAAACCAGCTCTCCCTGTACGCTCCGCAGGCAACGGTAAACCGCATTGACGATTATGACGTGGTGGGTAAATCACGTCCGAGCCTGCCTGAACGTATCGATAACGTGCTGGTTTGCCCGAACAGCAACTGCATCAGCCATGCTGAACCAGTATCGTCCAGTTTTTCAGTGAAAAAGCGCGCTGACGACATCGCACTCAAATGCAAATACTGTGAAAAAGAGTTTTCGCATTATGTGGTGCTGGCCAACTAATTGGTGTTGGTAATGATTTCCCGGCTCCCTATAATGGCCGGGAACATTCTATTACCGCTGTAATTCAGGAGAAATCATGAGCAAGACTATCGCGACGGAAAATGCACCAGCAGCAATCGGCCCATACGTTCAGGGCGTTGACCTGGGTAGCATGGTAATCACTTCCGGTCAGATCCCGGTCGATCCGAAAACCGGTGCCGTATCGGAAGACGTGTCCGCTCAGGCGCGTCAGTCGCTGGAAAACGTACAAGCTATCGTTGAAGCAGCAGGCCTGAAAGTGGGCGACATCGTAAAAACTACCGTCTTCGTTAAAGACCTGAACGATTTCGCAACCGTAAACGCGACCTACGAAGCGTTCTTCACCGAGCACAACGCCACTTTCCCGGCGCGTTCTTGCGTGGAAGTTGCCCGTCTGCCGAAAGACGTGAAAATCGAGATTGAAGCGATCGCCGTTCGTCGCTAAGTCTTTTTGTGCCGGATGGCGGCTTCGCCTTGTCCGGCCTACGCAAGCGTAGTTTGCAGGCCCGGTAAGCGCGAGCGCCACCGGGCATTTATCACATCACACCAAACAGTCTCGGCAGGAACAGCGAAATCGCCGGAATGTACGTGACGATCATCAGCACCAGGAACAGCACGAAGTAGAACGGCAGCATCGCCTTCACTACCTGCTCAATTTTCTGCTTACTCACCGCACTGGCCACAAACAGCACCGACCCTACCGGCGGCGTTATCAGGCCGATCCCTAAATTCACCAGCATGATCATCCCAAAATGGACCGGATCAATGCCGAGCGCGTTGGTTACCGGTAGCAAAACCGGCGTCAAAATCAGGATCAGCGGCGCCATATCCATCAGCGTACCGATCAGCAACAGCATGATGTTAATGCACATCAGGATGACGTATTTGTTGTCCGAGATGCTGGTGAAAGCTTCGGTGATACGCATCGGCAACTGCATATAGGTCATGACGGCACCGAACGCGGCGGCAAAACCTATCAGGATCATGACGATAGTGACCGTTTTCACCGTACGGAACATCAGCTTCGGCAGTTCAGACCATTTATAGTCACGATAGATAAACATGGTGACAAAGAAGGCCCACAGACAGGCAATCGCCGCAGATTCCGTCGCGGTAAAGATACCTGACAAGATACCGCCCATGATGATCACAACGGTCATTAAGCCCCACAGCGTATCGACGAATATCTTCAGCGCCTGGCGAAACGGTACGCGCTCCCCTTTTGGATAACCGCGTTTGTGCGCAAAAGCGACGCACATCACCATCAGGCTGAAGCTTAACAGCAGGCCCGGTAGGATCCCGGCGATGAACAGCGCGGCAATCGACACCGTCCCGCCCGTTGCCAGCGAGTAGATAACCGAGTTATGGCTCGGCGGCGTGAGGATCGCCTGCACCGAGCCGCTGGCAGTGACCGCTGCAGCAAAGTCGCGCGGATAACCTTTTTTATCCATCTCCGGGATCATTACCGAACCGATAGACGCGGTATCGGCCACCGACGATCCAGAAATTGCGCCAAAAAAGGTCGATGCCACAATGTTGACCAGCGACAGCCCGCCGCGAATAAAGCCAACAAAAATATAGGCAAAGTTTACCAGTCGCCGCGCAATGCCCCCTTCGGCCATAATAGCCCCGGCCAAAATAAAGAACGGGATCGCCAGTAGCGAAAACTTGTTCACCCCACTGGTCAGTTGGATCATCACCGCTTCCAGCGGAATATCAATGTACCAGGCCCCAATGATGGCGCTAATGCCAACCGCGTACGCTACCGGTACCCCAATCGCCAGCATAATGCCGAGCGTAAAGACGAGAATAAATGCATCCATCTGCTTTCCTTTCTGAAATGGGGGCGGTAACTAGCTGGTCGATCCCAGCATGACAACAGGACGTTGGTACTGCGAGCCACGGCAGATCTTCTCAACGATAAACAGCAGCGTAATAGCAGAGCCAATCGGCAACGGGAGATAGTTTTGCCCGGCGCTTAAAATTGGGAATTCCGCCACGGGCTGTTCCCACAGTTCGAGGCATAGCATGGAGCCGTACCACAGAATGAACAGGCTTATCGCCATTAACATAACGTCTGCGACTACCGAGCAGTAACGGCGGGAAGATTCCCCCAGACGGTCAGTCACCATGCTTACCGCGATATGCGAACCTGCGCGATAGCTCACCGCCGCGCCAATAAAGGTGAATGTCACCATACAAAGAATGGCGACTGGCTCAGGCCATGACAGCGCGTTATTCAGGACATAACGCGCGAATATGCCAATAGGGATAATGGCGACCATAACCAATAATGCGATACCGGCAATCCACATTGACACTCGATAAAGAAAATCCATTACCGATGAATAGCATTCACCCATAATCATCACCTCGAATTAATCAAAAGACTCAGGCGGAGGATTGATATCCTCCACCCGATGAATTACTTCACATCCTGAATACGTTTGATCAAATCCTGGTGGTCTTTACCGTAATTATCCCGTACTGACTGCGTGGCTTTATAGAAATAGTCCGTATCAATATCGTGGAACTGAACACCGTTGGCTTTCATGGTCTCCAGCGATTTCGCATTATAATCCTGCCAAAGTTTACGTTGCTCTACCTGGGCTTCTTTAGCCAGTTTAATAATGAGTTCTTGGTCTTCTTTTTTTAACTTATCCCATTTGGCTTTCGAGAACAGAAAAAGCTCAGGAATAATAAAGTGTTTACTCCAGGTATAGTTTTTCACGACCGGCAAATAGTTATGCGCAACAAACGTTGGCGGGTTATTTTCCGTACCATCAATAACGCCGGTCTGCATGCCGCTAAATACTTCACTGACGCCCATCACAATGGAGTTAGCGCCCATCGCTTTTAGGGTATCCAGCGCTATCGGACTGGCCTGAACGCGGATTTTCATGCCGTGCAAATCTTCCGGTTTCACTACCGGATTCTTGGTGATCAGGTTGCGCGTTCCCGCATCCATCCAGCCAAGGAACACCAGTCGTGATTTGGTATTGGCTGTCAGACGGTCGCCAATCTCCTGACCAATCATGCCGTCGAGAACCTTATGCATATGGTCCTCATCGCGGAAAATATATGGCAGGGTAAACACGTTTATTTCAGGGAGAATTGCGGCAACTGGCGTCATTGAGACGCGAATAATATCAATGGCGCCTAATTGCGCCTGTTCAATCATCTGTTTTTCATCGCCTAACACACCACCTGGAAATGTTTTGATCTCCAGACGACCTTCGGTCGCGGCGCTAAGTTTCTCCCCCATATGTTTCACTGCAACAACGTTCGGGTAATCAGCCGGATGCACATCTGCGGCGCGAAAGGTTTGTGCCAGCGTTGCATGACTCGCCAGTAATACAGACGCGCCAATACACAGACTTAACAGGTTTTTTGTCAGTTTCATTTGTCCTTCTCCAGAAGTTCATAATATCCATTAACAGGAATAGCTTGCAGAGCAAATGACTGCCGGAATTAAAAACGGGCAGCGAGAAACTTTCTTAACGACGTTACCTGCGCAGACTAACTGGTGTAACAATTTATTTCGATGACTGCGTTCACAAAAAATCGCAGATGCTTATAATTTTTAGCACGCTGTTTCATTTTTGCAACGCAGATCGTTTTATTGATAAAAAAACAACGCAAAGAAGGCAATTTGATACTAATTACCCGCGTTAGCATTTCAATAAAAATAAAACACCAATATTTCGGGAGAATATCTTTCGAATGAAAAAGAGAAATGCAGGAGAGTATTAACACCCTCCTGCAAAGAAGTTGAGGATTACTGCCAGCCGTAGCGGCGGCTATAAAAACCTTTCACGAGCTGGGTTAATGTCATGTAGCCCGCCAGAATCGCAATCAGCCACGGGAAGTAGCTCAGCGGCAGCGCCTGCAATTGCAGATAGTTGGCCAGCGGCGAGAACGGTAATGCAATGCCTACCACCATGACCACCAGCGTCATCAGCATCAGCGGCCATGCGGCGCGGCTTTGGATGAACGGCACGCGGCGGGTACGGATCATATGCACAATCAGCGTTTGCGACAACAGGCCTACCACGAACCAGCCAGACTGGAACAACGTCTGATGTTCTGGCGTATTCGCATGGAAGACGAACCACATCAGGCAAAATGTCAGAATGTCGAAGATCGAGCTGATCGGTCCAAAGAAGATCATAAAGCGCCCCAACTCGCTGGGATTCCAGCGCTGCGGCTTTTTGATCTGCTCTTCGTCGACATTATCAAACGGAATCGCCACCTGGGATACATCGTACAGCAGGTTCTGAATCAGTAAGTGCAGCGGCAACATCGGCAGGAACGGTAAGAAGGCGCTCGCCACCAGCACGCTAAACACGTTACCGAAGTTAGAACTGGCCGTCATTTTGATATACTTCAGCATGTTAGAAAAAGTACGGCGTCCTTCGATCACCCCTTCTTCCAGCACCATCAGGCTCTTTTCCAGCAGGATGATATCAGCCGCTTCACGCGCAATATCAACCGCGCCGTCAACGGAGATACCAATGTCCGCCGCGCGCAGCGCCGGGGCATCGTTAATGCCATCCCCCATAAAGCCAACCACATGACCTTCGCGCTTGAGCAGCGTGACAATGCGCTCTTTGTGCATCGGTGTCAGACGAGCAAACAGCGTGGTGCGCTGGGCCAGCGTTGCCAGCTCATCGTCGCTTAACCCTTCAATGTTGCTACCGATAACCACATCGCCCGCATCCAGCCCCACTTCGTGACACACTTTCGCCGCCACCAGCTCGCTATCGCCAGTCAGGATTTTCACCGTAATACCGCTGGCTTTCAGCGCTTTGAGCGCTGGCGCGGTGGTCTCTTTCGGCGGATCGAGGAACGCAATATAGCCTTCGAGGATCAGATCTGATTCATCAATACGCTGGTAATCGCCCTCACGCGCTGGCAGGTATTTCGTCGCCACTGCCACCACGCGCAGCCCCTGGCGATTCAGCGTATCCGTGACGCGCTTCACCCGACGCAGCATGTTGTCATCTAACGGGACAACCTCACCGCTGTAGCGCACCTGGGTGCAGACGCTGAGGATCTCCTGCAGCGCGCCTTTGCACACCAGTTGATGCACATCGGTTTCTTCAGCGACCACCACCGACATGCGGCGGCGTTCGAAGTCAAACGGGATCTCATCAATTTTCTGCCAGCGGGTAGAGAGCTGGCGGGCTGATTCTTCGTCCACGCCTTCCAGCACTGCCGTATCCAGCAGATTCTTCAACCCGGTCTGGTAATGGCTGTTCAGCCACGCAGAATGCAGGACGTGCTCGCTGGGCTTACCAGATATATCTGTATGATTCTCAAGTACAATTTTGTCTTGTGTCAGGGTACCCGTTTTATCAGTACACAGGATATCCATCGCGCCAAAGTTCTGAATAGCGTCGAGGTGTTTGACGATGACCTTTTGTTTTGACAGCTTCACCGCCCCACGCGCCAGCGTCGAGGTGACGATCATCGGCAGCATTTCCGGGGTCAGCCCCACCGCGACAGACAGGGCAAACAGCGCCGCTTCCCACCAGTCGCCTTTGGTATAGCCGTTGATGATGAGCACAATCGGCGCCATCACCAGCATAAAACGGATCAGCAGCATGCTGACGCGGCTGATCCCTTTCTGGAAAGCATTCTGCTCGCTTTCCTGCTCGCTGACGCGGCCCGCCAGTTGCCCGAACCAGGTATTGGCTCCGGTCGCAATCACGATGGCCTGCGCCGTGCCGCTCACCACGTTGGTGCCCATAAAGCACAGGGTATCGCATTCGAGCGGGTTGCTTTGCTGTGGGTCGCGGCTGGTTGCGACTTTCTCCACCGGCAGCGATTCACCGGTCAGCGAAGCCTGGGCCACGAACAGGTCACGAGCCTGCACCACACGCAGATCGGCCGGGATCATATCCCCTGCCGCCAGCTTAATGATATCGCCGGGAACTAACTGGTCGATCGGCAGTTCAACCCAGCCGTTCTCTCCTTTCTCGTTGATAACGCGCAGCACCGTAGCGGTGTTACTGACCATCGCTTTCAGCGCATCTGCCGCTTTGGTGGAACGCGCCTCCTGCACAAAATTCAGTAACGTAGAGATGACGACCATCAGAGCAATGACGCCAGCGGCAAACAGATCTTCGGTGGCATAGGAAATCGCACCGAGGATGGTCAACAAAATATTAAACGGGTTGCGGTAGCAGACCCACAGATGCACCCACCACGGCGACGGCTTCTGCGCCGGCAGTTGGTTCTCGCCATGTAATTCGCGAGCGTTTTCCACTTCTGCGGCGTTTAATCCTTCCGGGTGCGCGCCAAACGTTTTCCACAGCGCGGCTTCGTCCATCAGCGCCATTTTCAGACAATGTTCGCTCAGCGATGGCGGGATCGGCGTGCTGGCAACGGTCTGGGCATTAGGCAACGGATCGCGATGCACCAGACGGTGTGGTAAATGGCGGTTTAGCCGGGCAAATAGCTGGCGAGTAATATTTTTGAACATAGGCAGTCCCTCTGCGCCAGTCTCAACAGGCGCAGTAAATCCTTCAGGCGTGGCAAAGCCTTACCTGATGGCAATATTAAATTCACAACAGGGACGTCAGAACGTCACTGTCTTACTGCTCCGGTAAGACAGTGAAAGACAGGCTTACCGGAAAGGGGAGTTTCTCCATCTCGGGAGAGGGGTGGGATCGGGATCCATATAGCCTCCGGTAAGTGAATGATTTGCGCTGCGGATTATACGCAGAAAACCATAAGGTTTGTGGCAATTATGGCAGTATGATAAACCATGGAAACTAAACCAAACGTATACCAGACTTTGCCCATTGCGCTGCGCTTGAGTAAAGTTATTCTCTATTTGGCATAACTTCACACGCAACACGGGAAAACAGGATGCAAAACCGGCTGACAATTAAAGACATCGCCCGCTTAAGCGGTGTGGGAAAATCAACCGTTTCCCGTGTGCTTAACAATGAAAGCGGCGTGAGCGAACGCACCCGCGAACGCGTTGAAGCGGTGATGAATCAGCACGGTTTTTCCCCTTCCCGCTCCGCACGCGCCATGCGCGGACAAAGTGACAAGGTGGTGGCGATCATCGTCACGCGTCTGGACTCGCTTTCGGAAAATCTCGCCGTGCAAACCATGCTGCCCGCCTTTTATGAGCAGGGTTACGACCCGATCATGATGGAAAGCCAGTTCTCGCCCGAGCTGGTTGAAGAGCATCTCGGCATGCTCAGACGCCGCAATATTGACGGCGTGGTGCTGTTTGGTTTTACCGGCATAAGTGAATCCATGCTCGCCTCCTGGCAGGATTCGCTGGTGCTGCTGGCAAGAGATGCCAAAGGCTTTGCCTCCGTCTGCTATGACGATGAAGGCGCCATTCGCACCCTAATGCAGCGTTTATACGATCGCGAGCATCGCCATATCAGCTTTCTTGGCGTTCCCCATAGCGACGTGACCACCGGTAAGCGCCGCCATGAAGCCTACCTGGCGTTCTGTAAGAAACACAAACTGCATCCTGTTGCCGCGCTACCGGGTCTTGCCATGAAGCAGGGTTATGAGCAGGCCGCCAACGTCATCACCCCGGAAACCACTGCCTTAGTCTGCGCGACGGATACCCTCGCCCTTGGTGTCAGCAAATATCTGCAAGAGCAGCGAATTGAGAATCTACAGCTGGCGAGCGTGGGCAGTACGCCGCTGATGAAATTCCTCCATCCGGAAATTATCACCGTCGATCCAGGATATGCCGAAGCCGGACGACAAGCGGCCTCGCAGCTGATCGAGCAGATCAATGGCCGTAGCGAACTACGACAAATCGTTATTCCTTCCACCCTCTCCTGATCGCTTTCTGAGCGTTAATTTGTGATCTTCGCTGCGTTTCGGGAACGTTCCCATTTTTAAAAAATCATCGACGATATACTCTGGCCACAGCAACGAGAGAGTTGCCAGATGGCGATGCTAAAACGTCTTATCCGGCCTACGGGGAACACACATCATCATGAGCAAAATAAAACAAGCAGACATCGACCGGCTGATTGAGCTGGTAGGCGGGCGCGACAATATCGCCACGGTAAGTCACTGCATTACTCGCCTGCGTTTTGTGCTGAATCAGCCTGCGAATGCCAGGCCAAAAGAGATCGAACAGTTGCCGATGGTCAAAGGCTGCTTCACCAACGCCGGGCAGTTTCAGGTGGTGATTGGTACCGAAGTAGGCGATTACTACAAAGCGCTGCTGGCGACAACCGGCCAGGCCAGCGCCGATAAAGAGCAGGCGAAAAAAGCCGCGCGGCAGAATATGAAATGGCACGAACAGCTGATTTCTCATTTTGCGGAGATCTTCTTCCCGCTGCTGCCAGCGCTGATTAGCGGCGGCTTGATCTTGGGGTTCCGTAATGTGATTGGCGATCTGCCCATGAGCAACGGGCAGACGCTGGCGCAGATGCACCCTTCGCTGAAAACCCTTTACGACTTCCTGTGGCTAATTGGCGAAGCGATCTTCTTCTATCTGCCGGTCGGGATCTGCTGGTCAGCAGTGAAGAAAATGGGCGGTACGCCGATCCTCGGTATTGTGCTGGGCGTGACCCTGGTTTCACCGCAGCTAATGAACGCCTATCTACTCGGTCAACAGGTACCGGAAGTGTGGAACTTCGGCCTGTTCAGCATTGAAAAAGTGGGCTATCAGGCGCAGGTTATTCCGGCACTGCTGGCCGGTCTGGCGCTCGGTTTTATTGAAACACGCATGAAACGCATCGTCCCGGATTATCTGTATCTGGTGATCGTCCCGGTGTGCTCGTTGATCCTCGCGGTGTTCCTCGCGCACGCCTTTATTGGTCCGTTTGGCCGCATGATCGGCGACGGTGTCGCGTTTGCGGTCCGTCACCTGCTGACCGGCAGCTTTGCCCCGATTGGCGCGGCGCTGTTCGGCTTCCTGTATGCCCCGCTGGTGATAACCGGCGTGCATCAGACCACGCTGGCTATCGACATGCAGATGATTCAGAGCATGGGCGGTACGCCGGTATGGCCGCTGATCGCACTGTCGAATATCGCTCAGGCTTCTGCGGTAGTCGGGATCATCATCTCCAGTCGCAAACACAATGAACGTGAAATCTCCGTTCCTGCCGCGATTTCCGCCTATCTCGGGGTCACTGAACCGGCCATGTACGGGATCAACCTGAAATACCGCTTCCCAATGCTGTGCGCGATGATCGGTTCCGGTCTCGCCGGACTGCTGTGCGGCCTGAACGGTGTGCTGGCGAACGGAATTGGCGTCGGCGGTTTGCCAGGCATCCTCTCCATCCAGCCGACTTACTGGCAGGTATTTGGCATGGCAATGGTCATTGCGATTGTTATCCCCATGGTACTGACCTCATTCGTTTATCAGCGTAAACACCGTATGGGCACACTACAAATTGTCTAACTTTTCTTCGGGGCGCAGTTGCGCCCCATCGTATTTCCAGGAAACAACCATGAATATTCCCCACTGGTGGCAAAACGGCGTCATCTATCAGGTTTACCCCAAGAGTTTTCAGGACACCACCGGCAGCGGCACCGGCGATTTACGCGGCGTGACGCAGCGCCTCGACTATCTGCAAACGCTGGGGGTTGATGCCATCTGGCTAACGCCGTTCTATATTTCGCCGCAGGTTGATAACGGCTACGACGTCGCGGATTACATGTCTGTCGATCCGGCCTACGGAACGCTTGCAGACTTTGACGAACTGGTGGCGCAGGCGAAAGCGCGCGGCATCCGTATTATTCTCGATATGGTGTTTAACCACACTTCAACCCAGCACCCCTGGTTTCGCGAGGCGCTGGATAAAGACAGCCCGTATCGTCAGTTTTACCTCTGGCGCGACGGCACGCCAGACAGTCTCCCGAATAACTGGCGCTCCAAATTTGGCGGCAGCGCCTGGGGCTGGCACGCCGAAAGCGAGCAGTACTATCTGCACCTCTTTGCTCCGGAGCAGGCAGACCTGAACTGGGAGAATCCGGCGGTCCGCGCCGAGCTAAAAAAAGTGTGCGAGTTCTGGGCCGATCGCGGCGTGGACGGGCTGCGTCTCGACGTGGTGAATCTTATCTCTAAAGATCAGGACTTCCCGAGCGATCCCGACGGCGATGGGCGGCGTTTTTATACCGACGGCCCGCGCGCGCATGCGTTTTTACGTGAAATGAATCGCGACGTCTTCACGCCCCGCGGCCTGATGACGGTCGGAGAAATGTCCTCCACCACGCTGGAAAACTGCCAGCAGTACGCCGCACTCGATGGCAGCGAACTGTCGATGACCTTCAACTTCCACCACCTGAAAGTGGATTACCCCAACGGTGAGAAGTGGACGTTAGCCAAACCCGACTATGTGGCGCTCAAAACCCTGTTTCGCCACTGGCAGCAAGGCATGCACAATCAGGCCTGGAACGCGCTGTTCTGGTGTAACCACGACCAGCCACGCATCGTGTCGCGTTTTGGCGATGAAGGTAAATACCGCGTTCCGGCCGCAAAAATGCTGGCGATGGTGCTGCACGGTATGCAGGGCACGCCCTACATCTACCAGGGTGAAGAGATCGGCATGACCAATCCGCACTTCCGCCAGATTACCGATTATCGCGATGTGGAAAGCCATAACATGTTTGCCGCCCTGAACGGCCAGGGGCGCGATGCGCAAGAGCTGCTGGCGATCCTCGCCTGTAAATCGCGCGATAACAGCCGCACGCCGATGCAGTGGGATGCCAGCAAACACGCGGGCTTCACCGCGGGTGAACCGTGGATCAATCTGTGCGACAACGCAGCGGATATCAACGTGGCGGCAGCGCTGCGCGATACCGACTCGGTGTTCTATACCTATCAGAAGCTGATCGCATTGCGTAAAGCAGAGCCGGTTATCACCTGGGGCGACTATCAGGATCTGCTACCGGACAGCCCGCATCTGTGGTGCTATCAACGTGAATGGCAAGGACAGCGGCTGCTGGTCATTGCTAATCTGAGCGATACCTTCCAGAGCTGGCAGCCGACCCAGACCGACGGCAACTGGCAGGTGCTGATGCACAACTATGCCGAGGTCGCCAGCCAACCCGCAGACATGACGCTGCGTCCTTTTGAAGCCGTCTGGTGGTTGCAAAAATAGCTTGCAATTATGTTCAGGCCCGGTACGCATAACGCTGCCGGGCTTTGATGCCTACGCTCAGCTTACCTTTCTGTTTTTGTTGAATAATTAATCAGAATTTTCTGCCCACAATTTACAATCGGCTGTAGTGCCCGTCATCTGTACGCTCCGATTTTTACTTTGCGCTACATCAAATAAATCGTAAACATCCTTGATGCAAATCACTACATATAGAACTTAAAATGCACGCCGACCCAATATGTTGTATTAATCGACTACAATTGCTACAACTACAGTGCACCGCTTCACGGTGGAATTGTGGATAAAGTGGGTCAGGATTGCGGGAAGTCATTGGCAATAGAGATGAATAAAGCCCTGATGGCCTCCCCAACCTCTGTGGATAACCTGTTCTTATAAATATGGAGTGATCATGACACCGCATGTGATGAAACGAGATGGCTGTAAAGTGCCGTTTAAATCAGAGCGCATCAAAGAAGCCATTCTGCGTGCAGCTAAAGCAGCGGGAGTCGATGACGCAGATTACTGTGCCACCGTCGCAGAAGTCGTTAGTAGCCAGATGAATGAGCGCAGCAAGGTCGATATCAACGAGATCCAGACAGCGGTAGAAAACCAGTTAATGTCTGGCCCGTACAAACAACTCGCCCGTGCGTACATCGAATATCGCCACGACCGTGATATCCAGCGTGAAAAACGTGGCCGTCTGAACCAGGAAATTCGTGGTCTGGTTGAGCAAACCAACTCTGCTCTGCTGAATGAAAATGCCAACAAAGACAGCAAAGTAATCCCGACCCAGCGCGACCTGCTGGCCGGTATCGTTGCCAAACACTATGCGCGTCAGCACCTGCTGCCGCGTGATGTC
Organism: Citrobacter sp. 506; assembly: GCF_050434985.1. NCBI lineage: Bacteria > Pseudomonadati > Pseudomonadota > Gammaproteobacteria > Enterobacterales > Enterobacteriaceae > Citrobacter > Citrobacter sp. 506. Next base: position 147,969 of record NZ_JBNDJN010000003.1, on the reverse strand, counting down.
GTCCAGGCGCACGAGCGTGGTGATATTCACTATCACGATCTCGACTACTCTCCGTTCTTCCCAATGTTTAACTGCATGCTGATCGACCTGAAAGGCATGCTGACGCAGGGCTTTAAGATGGGTAACGCGGAGATTGAACCGCCAAAATCCATCTCTACCGCGACCGCCGTCACCGCGCAAATTATCGCGCAGGTCGCCAGCCATATTTATGGCGGCACCACCATTAACCGTATTGATGAAGTTCTCGCGCCGTTCGTCACCGAGAGCTTTAATAAACATCGTAAAACCGCTGAAGAGTGGCAAATCCCGGACGCCGACGGTTATGCCCATTCCCGTACCGAGAAAGAGTGCTACGACGCATTCCAGTCTCTCGAGTATGAAGTGAACACCCTGCATACCGCCAACGGTCAGACGCCGTTCGTGACCTTTGGTTTTGGCCTGGGAACCAGCTGGGAATCGCGTTTGATCCAGCAGTCCATTCTGCGTAACCGTATTGCCGGCTTGGGTAAAAATCGTAAAACCGCGGTGTTCCCGAAACTGGTGTTCGCGATTCGTGACGGTCTGAACCACAAGTTTGGCGATCCGAACTACGACATCAAACAGCTGGCACTGGAGTGCGCGAGCAAGCGTATGTATCCGGACATCCTGAACTACGATCAGGTGGTCAAAGTGACCGGCTCGTTCAAAACGCCAATGGGCTGTCGCAGCTTCCTCGGCGTGTGGGAAAACGAGAACGGCGAACAGATTCACGACGGGCGTAACAACCTCGGCGTTATCAGCCTTAACCTGCCGCGTATCGCGCTGGAAGCGCATGGCGATGAAGCCACCTTCTGGAAACTGCTCGACGATCGTCTGGTGCTGGCGCGTAAAGCGCTGATGACCCGCATTGCGCGCCTGGAAGGCGTGAAGGCCCGCGTGGCGCCCATTCTGTATATGGAAGGGGCCTGCGGCGTGCGTCTGAAAGCGGACGATGACGTGTCAGAAATCTTTAAAAATGGTCGCGCATCCATCTCTCTGGGCTACATCGGTATTCACGAAACCATCAATGCGCTGTTTGGCGACAAGCATGTGTATGACAGCGAGCAGCTGCGCGCCAAAGGTATCGCCATTGTGGAACGCCTGCGCCAAGCGGTCGATCAGTGGAAAGACGAGACTGGCTACGGCTTTAGCCTGTACAGCACGCCAAGTGAAAACCTGTGCGACCGTTTCTGCCGTCTGGATACCGCCGAATTTGGCGTGGTCCCGGGCGTGACCGACAAAGGCTACTACACCAACAGCTTCCACCTCGACGTGGAAAAGAAGGTTAACCCGTACGACAAGATCGATTTCGAAGCGCCGTACCCGCCGCTGGCAAGCGGGGGCTTCATTTGCTACGGCGAATACCCGAATATTCAGCACAACCTGAAAGCGCTGGAAGACGTCTGGGATTACAGCTATCAGCACGTGCCGTATTACGGGACCAACACGCCAATCGATGAATGCTACGAGTGCGGCTTTACTGGTGAGTTTGAGTGCACCAGCAAAGGCTTTACCTGCCCGAAATGTGGTAACCACGACGCCGCCCGCGTATCGGTCACCCGCCGCGTCTGCGGTTATTTAGGCAGCCCGGACGCACGTCCGTTTAACGCCGGCAAACAGGAAGAAGTGAAGCGCCGCGTTAAGCATTTAGGGAACGGGCAGATCGGTTAATTTAGACGATTTTATTGCCCGGCGATGCGACGCTTTTCGGGCCATTATTTCCGCAACGCAATTCACGTCATAGCAAGACAGCAAATGAGTAAGTCCCGGGGAGCTTACATAAGTAAGTGACTCGGGCGCACGAAGCAGCTATGGCGCGAATTGATAAACGGATGAGAAGCGCAAATGAATTACCATCAGTATTACCCTGTCGACATCGTTAATGGTCCCGGCACTCGCTGTACCCTGTTTGTTTCAGGATGCGTGCATGAATGCCCCGGTTGCTATAACAAAAGCACCTGGCGGCTCAATTCCGGCCAGCCGTTTAGCAAAGAGATGGAAGACAAGATCATTGCCGATCTGAACGACACGCGTATTCACCGTCAGGGGATCTCGCTCTCCGGCGGCGATCCGCTGCATCCACAAAACGTGCCGGATATTCTGCAACTGGTGCAGCGCATTCGCGCTGAGTGTCCGGGAAAAGACATCTGGGTGTGGACCGGCTACAAGCTCGATGAACTCAACGCCGCGCAAATGCAGGTTGTCGATCTCATCAACGTGCTGGTCGATGGCAAATACGTGCAGGATCTCAAAGACCCGGCACTAATCTGGCGCGGAAGCAGCAACCAGGTTGTACATCATTTGCGTTAACACGCGCTCTGGAGAGGCTTTTCACAGCCTCTCCGTCCATTTACTCATTCGCGATTGCGCTTTACCACGGGCATCAATGGCACGCCCATCCGGTAGCCAGCGCTCCACTTCTCCCTTCTGTTTTCCCTGTTCATAAGATTGCCGCTGGGCTGGCGCGCCGTCCGGGTAAAACTGCTCGCTGAGCGAGTGACGCAACCCGTGCCGCCACTGTTCGCGTATCTGCAACTGGCCGGAAGGATAAAAGCTGCAGCATTCACCGTGCAGTTGACCATCAAGCCACTGCTCTTCACGTATCAGCGCCCCCTCTTCTGAAAAATAACGCGCCACGCCCTGTGCCAGACCATCGCGATAGCTCTGCTGCATGGCAAGCTGGCCGTTGGCATGCCAGCTTTCAATCTCGCCATGCAACGCGCCCTGCCGATAGCGCAGCACCGACAGCAGCCGACCATGCTCTTCGATCCGCATTTCGCCGTTCAGCAGACCGTCGGTCAGCTCGGCCTGAAAGCAGGTACTCTCCTGCTGATGTTCCAACACTTCACGCATTAGTTAATTTTCACCATCCCGCCTTTGATGGTCAACATGCCACCGCCGTCCACTGTCTGGGTGGCGCTGGCCTTGCTGGTGAGCGTGGCTTTTGCTTCGTGGGTTATCGTCGCGGCTTTTTGCGTCAGCGAGGCTTTGGCTTCGCTGGCGATGTTGGTGGCGTCCAGTTTCAGACCCGATGCGGCGCTGGCGCTGAGATCCGCTCCGCTTTTCACTTTCAGGGTTTTGCCGCTCTCCGGGGTAAGCGAACCGCTGACCTTAATCGTCAGATTGCCGTCGACGTTCAGCGTGTAGTTACCTTTTACCTTATGTGTCTCATTGCCATCGATGGCGTGTTCCTGATCGCCTTTCACCGTCACGCTGCGTTTATCTTTTACTTCCAGCGTGTCGCTGCCCTTCTCAATTTTGACCGTGCGATTACCCTTTTTCAGGGTGACGGTTTCGTTGCCTTCTTCAACGGTGCGGGTGCGATCGTTTTTGACGCTGTGGATTTCATCGTGGCTGATAGTGGTGTTACTGTCGTTGAGCACGGTGAGCTGGAAGTCTTTCTGCGCCTGCATCGCCAGCAGTTCGGCATCTTTTTTGTCGTCAAAGCGCAGTTCGTTGAAGCCTTTTTCACTTTTGGTTTTAATGCCTGACTGGGTCTGATTCGTCGGCAGCGCATACGGCAGGGCATTCGCGCCGTTGTACACACAGCCGGTAATCAGCGGCTTATCCGGGTCGCCATCGATAAAGCTCACCACCACTTCCTGGCCGATGCGCGGGATAAACTGCGCGCCGAAGCCGTTGCCGCTCCAGGCGGTGGCGACCCGCAGCCAGCAGGAGCTGGTTTCGTCGTTTTTGCCCTCTCTGTCCCACGGGAACTGCACCTTCACCCGACCAAGCTTATCAGTCCAGATTTCTTCTCCGCTTTTACCCACCACCACCGCTGTTTGCGTATGCATAAAAGGCTGCGGCGTCACGGCGAGCGGACGGTACGGCGTGGCCTTCGGGATGGCGGTAAAGCGGTTGCGATAGCGCTCGCCGTCGTATTCGTGGCTGACGGCGATGACCAGCCAGTCGATGTTCAATGCTTTGTCATCGTGATCGGTCAAAGTAAACCAGTGCCCGGCGGTCAGCGCCGCGCAGTCGCTTTCGCCGACCAGCTGTTTCGCCTGCGCTTTCAGGGCGTTCACTTTCCACGCCGCCAGCGCGTCGCCTTCGGCTTTAACGCTAAAACGCCCCGGATGCTGATACTGCATACCACCCTTCTTCTCACCGGTCTGGGCAAACAGCGCCGCTTTCGGCTGCTCGTAGTTATAGTCGCTGCTCTGGAAGCCCTGCGCGGTGGCCTGCAAACGCAGCTCTGCCGAACGAATCATTCCGGTTTCCCGTGCGCCGCTTGCTGCGGCCTGATACTTGACCTTTTTCTCACCCGTTATCGGCGGGAAAGCGCTGTTATCATCCGCCAGCACCAGCGTGTGCTTGCCCTGCTCGTGGGTAAAGAACCAGAAAATCCCCTCCTGCTCCAGCAGTCGCGAGACAAAATTGAAGTCGCTTTCGTTGTATTGCAGACAGTATTCGCGCTTCGCCGGTTTGGTTTTGAGTTTGAATGTGTAGTCGGTAAATCCGGCGTCCTTAAACACCTTCTCGACAATTTCCTGCGCGCTGAGGTTCTGAAACACGCGGTTGTTGCTGGCAAGCGTCAGCCACCATAGCCACGGACGCAGGACAAACTGATAGCGATCGGCGTTGCCGGTCGCCGGAAGCTGGTGCGCTTCGGCAATCAGCCCGTCGTAGTCGGTGCTGTTTATCGTGGCGGTCAGATGGGTCGCCAGCGCAGCGTCGAGAGTTAGCGGCGCGGAGGTGGTTACGGCGACGGTGGCGGTGGTCAGGCCGTTAAGTTGCGATTCGGTATAAGCGGTCGCGGCGGTAAGGCCGGTTAGGGCCGGGGCGGTAAGTTTAATGATAGTGGTGTCTGGCATGGGAAAATCCTTTTTCAACGATAGCGCTAGCGCCGGTTAGCCTGATGATAAACCTCATCACCATCACGTCTGCCTATGGCGATCACAAGAACGACAACCTGCTTGTCCTCAACCTGATAGACCAGACGATATCCGGCACTGCGAAGCTTGATTTTGTAACGGTGTAATTTGCCGGAAAGACGGGCGGCAGGAACATGAGGATTTTCCAGCCGCTCCGCCAGTTTCTTTTTGAACTGCTCGCGTAATGTTGGGGAAAGCTTGTGCCACTCCTTGAGCGCAACATCTAAAAACTCCAGGTTATAGGTCATTTAAAGATACCTTTATTCGCTTTCCACCTTCTCGCTCGTCGGCGATACGGTTCAGCTCGGCATCCTCAGCCAGCTCCAGCAGGTAGGCATAGACCGCAGGAGGCACACAGTAAAACGCAGGCTCATTGCGGTTCAGAATCGCCACCGCTTCGCCTTCCCCGGCGTTAACCGTCCCCATTGGGTTACGTTTCAGGTCGGTGATGCTGGCTGCGGTTTTGGTCAGGATATGAAATGGCATGGTCTTTTCCTCGTTGATGAGCTTTTAGTATAGACCATTAAAAGCACCTTTATAAGCATCATTAAGGGTGCTTTATTACATTAAAATCACGATATGTAGATGGTCTGGCCCGGTTAACGGCGGGGTGGTAAGTTTTATTATGGTGGTATCGGGCATGGGGAAGTCCTTTTATATTTGTGAAATACCTACTAATACTCACTTGTACCAAACCTTAGCATCTCACATTGAGAACGGAGATATTAATGTGGGGTTATCTGAATCGGCCCCCACACAGATACTTTATGACCATCGCTTATCTGTTCAGCATAGTTCTCGGAATTATTTCCTAATATATTTATTTTACCATCCGCCTTAAGGATACAAAAAGCATGAAAAGCCCCCCCTTTATCATCAAAATTATGACCTAGTGTATTAACTGCAAAAAAACGACCATTTGCCTTAGTTAAAATATTTGTTTTTACAAAAGACCACTCTCTATTATGATAGATACTATCAACATTGAGGAATTTTAATACTCTGGTCACCGTATTAGGGTACTCTAATGATTTAAAATTACCACTCAATAACTCACGCACCCTATAATAAAAATAAAAAACCCCATTATCACCATAATGTTCAGTGTACCCAAGAGCATCAGTAATAGCTAACGCAACACAATTTTTATCATAAGGCAGAAATTGGAAATCTTTAAAATATTTTTCCTTTTTTTTGTCTGTACTAATTTCTGAAAAATCAACCATAATAATCTCCACTAAGCTTTACAAAAAAATCAACCCATCACTTCCCCAACCACCAGATTATCAACATCTCTGGCCCCTACTCCCTTACATTTCTCCATTACCCTTTCCACCAGCCCATCCTCCATATTTAATTTTTCCCCCGTCGCCACTAAATATCGCTGTGATAATTTCTCCAGTTTAGCCAACACAATCCCTTTTAATATTTCTTCATCCAGCGCCCGGTAAGCCACCGTGGTCATCCTTGCTAAAAACGCCGGGCGGAAATGTTTTAATAACTCCTCACCCAATTCTTCGTTAAAGCGCTCGCCGTTTAATTCAGCCGCAGGCGTGTCGAGAATTAACTCCGCGCCGACGTTGCTGGTCGCCAGCATCACCGTGTTTTTGAAATCGACAATCAGCCCGGTGCCATCTTCCATTACCCCTTTATCAAAGACGTTATAAAACGCCTCCAGCACGTCCGGGTGCGCCTTTTCAATTTCATCGAGCAACACCACCGAATAGGGCCGACGGCGCACCGCTTCGGTTAACGCCCCACCGCTGCCGTAGCCCACGTAGCCCGGCGGCGCGCCTTTCAACTGGCTGACGGTGTGCGCCTCCTGGTACTCAGAAAGATTAATAGTGATCAGATTGCGTTCACCGCCGTACAGGGCGTCGGCCAGCGCATACGCGGTTTCGGTTTTGCCCACACCGGTTGGCCCCACCAGCAGGAACACGCCGACCGGCTTTTGCGGGTCGGTCAGGCCGCTGCGATAGGCGCGCAGCCGCTGGGCGATGGTCTCCAGCGCCATCTGCTGCCCCATCACCCGCTCACTCATGCGTTCGACCAGCGTGCGCAGGGCGTGGGCTTCGTCGGTGAGCATCTGGCCGATAGGGATACCGGTCCAGCCGCCGATCACCGCCGCTACCGTGGCGGTATCCACGCAGTCCGGCACCAGCGGCACCTCATCTCGCAGTTGGGCAGCGGCGGTTTCCAGTTTGCCGATCAGCGCCGCGCACTCCACCAGCTCTTGCTCCAGTTCCTCATCATCGTCCAGACGCGCACTGAGATCCAACATCCGTTGACGAGCGGCCAGCAGTTCACCGACCCGCTGACGCTCATCCTGCCAACGTCCTTCCACTTCCCGCGCCTGAATGTGCAGTTTCTCCGCCAGCGCTTCCAGTTCGCAAAGCCGGTCGTGATGATCGACGCCCACCAGCAGTTCGCGGTTCAGGCGCTCGCTCTCTTCCTCAATGGCCGCCAGATGCTGACGGATCTCCTCAAGTTGGGGCGGCACATCATGCTGCGCCAGCGCCACTCTTGCACAGGCGGTATCAAGCACGCTGATGGCTTTGTCCGGCAGTTGGCGACCGGAGATATAGCGCTGCGAAAGGCGCACCGCCTCGCGGATGGCGGTATCCAGAATTTGCACGCCGTGGTGCGCCTCCAGCTTATCGGCCACCGCCCGCAGCATGATCACCGCGCTGTTCTCGTCCGGCTCTTCGATCTGGATACGCTGAAAACGCCGGTCCAGCGCCGGATCCTTCTCGAAATATTTTTTGTACTCCTGCCATGTGGTGGCGGCGATGGTGCGCAGTTCACCGCGCGCCAGCGCCGGTTTCAGCAGGTTGGCGGCATCACTGCCCCCCTCGGCACCGCCCGCGCCTATCAGCGTGTGGGCTTCGTCGATAAATAAAATGATCGGCTGCGGGGATTTTTTAACGGCGTCAATGACGCCTTTTAGCCGCTGCTCAAATTCCCCTTTCACGCCCGCTCCCGCCTGCAACAAGCCAAGATCCAGCGACAGCAGAGCGACATCACGCAGCGGCGGCGGCACGCTGCCTTCGGCAATGCGTCGCGCCAGCCCTTCGGCAACGGCAGTTTTCCCCACCCCCGGCGCACCCACCAGGATCGGGTTGTTTTGCCTGCGACGCAGCAGGATGTCGATGCACTGGCGGATCTCCGCGTCGCGCCCGATGATCGGATCGATCCGCCCTTCCCGCGCGTCACGGGTCAGATCGTGCGTGTATTGATCCAATACCCCGCCTTCACGCTTCGGTAATTCGCCCTTACCAGGGTCTGCGGCCTCCTCAACGGAGTTACAGCACCAACTCTGCCACTGGCTTTCCAGCTCCGTAGCCGGAAGCTGTAACAACAGTGGCATTCCCTGCGCCAACTGGGTACGCAGCCGTTCTCGGGTGAGTAAGGTCAGGAGCAATAAGGCCGAACGAACCAGAGGAATACGCTGGAACGTCGCCTGCAAAATCGCCCCTTCCAATAGCTCTATCAGTTGTACGGAAAACACCGGCATCCGCGTACAGCCCGTTTTGAACTGCGCCTGAGCACGCTGGATCTCTTCACGTAACGTATCGGTGGAGATAGCCGCGTTGCTCAGGCAATACGCTAAATCACAGTGTTCATCATCCAGTAAAGCCAGCAGCATATGCTCCGGCTCGACGAACCAGTGTCCCTGCGCCCGGCTGCGTTCGGCGGCCTGTTCCAGCGCACGAAAACAAATTGGGTTCAGTCGTTGTACCAGCGCTTTCAAATCCATTTACTGTTCTCCTCAAGATGCTGTTGGCAATGGAATATGGCGGGCTTGCGCCCTGCCAGTTGCGCGGTATACCCCAGACGCGGCGGCGCTGTGCGGGTTAAGCGATGATCCAGCGTCAGGGTTGCGCGCATCATCAATTCCAGCGTTATTCCCGCGCCAAACCAGATTTCCGCTAACTTACTGAGCTGGAGAAAACCCTGACTGCCGGGTAAAAATTCGCGCCACTGCGTAGCGTTTTTAGCACGCAGATGCACCCGTAGCGCCGCATGCTGGTTCCATATTCGCCGACCGGCGACGCTATTGCGCCCCAGCCGACATCCCGTCCGGCTTATTGATGCCTGTGGCAAAGGCTGCCAGCGGCCGACAAACTCTTCGACATGCACGGTGACGTTCAGTACGGCCTCGACCAGCGCCACAAATCCAGCCGTAGAACGCCTGCGATTAGGCAGGTTGCCGCATTGCATCAGCAGACTCTGTACCTGCGCAGATTCATACTTTTCCATGGCGTCGAGCCTGAAACCACACAGCGCACGCATTACAGAAAGCCCTGGCGCATCTTCTCGCCTGGCGTAAGGCATAGCCAGCCGATGCAGGCTCAGGCTACGGTAGTGATGTTGAAGAAAACGCTGTTGAAACATAAATATAAAATCCTGCAGTGCGCTGTTTTTATCCTGCGTCGCCTGCTGTAGCCATTCCAGCCAGCCGTAGGGCAATACGCCATCCGCCCCCCCTGGCCCGAGGCTACGCACCTGCACAACGTCTTCGTTCAGCGAACTGACTTCCGCTGGGCTAAATGCCAGCCCCAGATCGCCCCGCAGTTCGGGCGTCTCACCCGCCGCTTCCAGGATGCGGACACACTGCTCCAGCGAGAAGCGCCACGGCTCGGCCTTAAGTTGGGCGATTACGCTATCAGCGTGGTCTGTTCGACGTCTGTCCATAGCGACAGCTCCTCTCCTTCGTCTTGCAATATCGTGTGGATAAAGCAGTTTGCGGTGGCATTACGCGCCAGGAAACGGGCAATAACGCCCGCAAACAGCAGTCGGCTGCTTCCAGTAAAGGCTTGTGGATCGAGTTCCAGCGTCACCTTGATACCGTTATGCCAGCCGCGCCAGGCATCCCGCCCCCGATGCTCACTCACCCGTTGGCAACACATCTCGCGGATGCCATTGATCTGCTGCCAGACAGCGGGTGACGCAGAGGAAGGGGCATACAGGGCCAGCAGTTCTTTCAGCGAGTCCAGCGCGCTCTGACCTTCGTTCAATAAGAGATGGTTGAGCGCAAGCGTTGAGAGCAGTTTCCAACGTGCATCTCGCTGCAACGCAGGCGCTGAAGGCATGGTCGGCGTTCCCAGTAAATGCACCTGCGCAACCGGACCAGGTACTTCAAAGGTTAGTGGCGTTCCCGCACAAAGCAGTGCGGCCTGCTCACCGTTGCTGCACCAGAGCGTCGCCGTCAGGCTCGTTTCCTCAATCGGGGCAAACGGGTCGAAACGGCTGTCCACCAGCGTTAACCACAACGCATTGCCCTGCTGGCGGTTGCGTCGTGCATGCCAGAACCAGTGGGACTCGCTATGCCCGTGAGCGGAATAATATGCGGGCACGCGCCAGGCTTCTTCACGGCGGCTCATCCACAGCGTCTGTACACGGTAGATCTGTACATGTTGATCATGATGATCGGCCACCAGCCGATGCTCGCTGCGAATATGCCCGGCGATCAGCGGCTCAGAGGTCCGGGTGAACAGGTTAACGATTGGCACACACCCCAAACGAATATCACCCGAGTGAATATGCTGCGCCCCCGGCGGAGCGCGATCGAAAGGAATGCACAAGATCATGCCGTCGCCCTCCCCCGTAGGCGGCAGCGGCAAATCGAAATACATCAGCGCCTGCGGGCTGTTCATCCAGGCACTGAGCGCCAGCACGCTGGACTCTACGCCCGGTTCGCAGGGCAAAATCTTTTCGGCATTCAGCAGGCCAATGGGATGTGGGCGCAGCGGCCCAATGACATGGGCGTACAACAAATCAAACAGCGTGGCGTTGATTTGCGGCGAACCGCTGAGATGAATGCGTAACTGTGTAACCGCCAACGTCGAAAACTGATGTGGCGGCAGACAACGTAGCTGAATACGCAATGCGCCGCGCGCCCGCGTCAGCCCGGTTAATTGCCGGGCCTGCGCCGCATCGCACCAGGTAACATCGTCAATCTCAATAGGCCACAGCGTTTGCGCCAGCGCGGTACGCCACCAGATCGTTTCACCGCTTTGCGTTAACGCGTAAAGCGGCGTTCCGGCAGGAAGGGCGTAACCCTGACTCAAATCACCTGCCAGCGGATCCGCAGTAAAACTGGCGGTAGCTGTGGAAGGGAAAGGGCGTATCGAATGAGGTGAGAGCTGCTCCAGCAGCGATTCACACAGTTCACCAAAACCATCATCAAGGCGCTGATGCAATTTGGCGCTTTGCAGGGCGAAACCTTCTAAAAGCCTTTCAACGTGGGGATCCGGGCAATCAAATTCGCTCAGCCGCAGACGAGAGGCAACGTGCGGGTGCCGCCGGGCGAACTCGCCGCTGGCGGTACGCAACCATCTCAACTCCTGCAAATAGTCTTCCAGCAATCGATCGTCCATTGATCTTCTCCTGCGATAGTCATCGCCAGCTGCCGTGCAGATACGTTAGATCCAGCGTCAGCGGATCGTCGTCGTGCCACAACATCACCTCGAGATGCAGCGCCAGCGTCTGATGATGCGCATCTTTCACGCTGACAGTTAGCGCCTGAATCCGCGGCTCGTTGCGTAAAATGGCTGCGCGTAGCTGGCGACAATACCAGTTAAGCACCCGCTCATCGCCCGCGTTACATCCGTGCCATTCCGGGACGCCCCAGCTAAGCAACAGCGGTAGTGCGTCATCATCCGCAGGGGCTCGGGAGTTGAATAATCGATTCAACTCCCGGCACACCGACTCTCGTGGGCTTATCTCCTCATCCAGCAGCCTGTCGAATAGCGCAACCGGGATGAAAGGCTCCACCATTAGCTGCCTTTCTTATTCAGCGCCATATCCCAGACGGATGAACTGGTGCCCTGCTGGGTGCCTTCCGATTTCTGGGCGGTGATTTCCCATTTGATTTTGGTGAAGTTCAGCGACATCGTCTCTACCGGCTTACCGCCGGACCCGCCGCTGACGCTCAGGTGCGAGATCACCACGTTACTCAGGGTATAGACAATAAACGGCAGCATCGCGCTATTGTCGTTACGACAGAGCGTCAACTTCGCTTCTTTGATCACCTTCCCGCTACAGCAATACTCATTGAGCACCGGCGTGGCGAGATCGACAAACTTGGTCAGCGACATTTCACCCACGTGCGCCCGCCCGGAAGTACGTTCGGTATTACTGACGTCGTTAGTGACCTGCATCGCCACGTTATGGCTGTAGGACATGATCTCTATCTGATCTTTGAAGCCATCGGCCTGGCTTTCGCCTTTGATATCGTCAAGCTTTAAAAAAATCGCATCCATGGTCTATCTCCTTAGTAATCAAGCGGCAGCTGGCGGCGGCAGTTCAGCCACCAGACGAATTGAGGTGGTCAACTCTTCTAACTGGAAGTGCGGACGCAGGAATACAACGGCGCGATAAACGCCCGGTTTGCCGGGAACATCACTCACGTCCACCCGTGCTTCACGCAGCGGATAACGCGCTTTAATCTCCTGTGGCGCGCTGTCGCGCAGCAACACATAGTCAGCAATCCAGTTATTGAGGTAGCTCTCAACATCATCGCGGCTCATAAAGCTGCCGACCTTGTCGCGCATAATCACCTTCAGGTAATGCGCAAAACGGGAAGCGGCGAGGATGTAAGGCAGCATTGCGGAGATCCGCGCGTTGGCATTGGCCTCCGGGGTGTTGTAGATCCTTGCCTGATTGGTGGTCTGTCCGCCAAAGAACGCGGCGGTGTTGGTATTCTTCTTATGACACAGCACGATGAATCCCAGATCGTTAAGCTCCTTCTCACGCCTGTCGGTAATGGCTATTTCCGTCGGGCAGCGCAGGCTGATATCGCCGGATGGCGTGGAGAACGTATGCGCCGGGAGATCGGATACCAGGCCGCCGCCTTCCGCACCGCGGATCGCCGCACACCAGCCGTATAAGGCAAAAGCTTCGGTAATACGACTGGCCAGCATCCAGGCGGCATTGCCCCACAGATATTTGCTGGCATCAAGGCCGTCGACGTCCTCGATAAAGTTCACGCCTTCCACCGGCACCGTATCCGGGCCGTAAGGCAGGCGCTGCAACACGTGCGGCAGCACTAATGAGACATAGCGGGAGTCGTCGCTTTCGCGGAATGCCCGCCATTTAATCAGCTCGGTGCTTTCGAAGATCTTCGCCAGATCGCGCGGGACACCTAACTCGAGAAACGATCCCATATCAAACAAACGAGGACTGGCAGCGGCGATAAACGGCGCATGCGCGGCCGCCGCGACCTGGGAAAGTTTTTCCAGTAGCGCCACATCCTGCGGATGACGGCCAAACTCGAAATCACCGACCAGCACGCTATAGGGATTCCCCCCAAAAGTACCGTATTCATCCTCATACAATTTCTTAAACAACGTGCTCTGATCGAACTCAACCGCTTTTTCCAGATCGTCCTGCAGTTCTTTGCGCGAAACGTTTAGCAGACGTAATTTCAGTCGGGTGCTGGTCTCCGTATTCATCACAAACTGATGCAGACCGCGCCAGGAGGCTTCCAGTTTCTGCATATCCGGGTGATGCAATACCTCATTCAACTGGCCGCTGATAAGCTCGTCGATCTGCGCGATGCGATGGTTGATCATCGCCACCGTATCGCTTCCTATCGCCATCCCTTCATCAAGAATTTGCGTCGCCAGTTCTTCCAGCATGTCACGCGCGTAGGTCTGTTGTAGCTCATCGCGCGCCATCCGCCCTTCCTGGATAATGCGATCCAGCACGCTCAGCGTGACCGTCTGTCCGCCGTTTTCAGCTTGTTCCTGAACATTTTCCATTGTTCTTCTCCTGATTCAGTTACGCGTTTTCAGCCGGTTTTTCTTCAACGATGGGTCTCAAAGCCTGAAGCTCGGCGTTATCGTTTACCACCTGCTGTAGCAGCGCATCCAAATCGTCGTTACCATCAAGTTTGGTGAGCAGATCGCGCAGACGCTGCCGGGCAAGAAACAGTCGCTGAAGGGGTTTAACCTGATTGATAATATTGAGTGGAGAAAAATCATCGAACTCGTTAAAGCACAGCTCAACGTTCAATTTGCTGCCATCATTAGCCAGACGATTTTCAACCTGTATCGCCAGACGAGGTGAGAGGGAGGAAAGCACATCGTCAAAATTATCACGGTCAATTTCGACAAATCGCCGCTCACGTAATTTAGCGGGTGGGCATGCGGGATGTCCGGATAAATCAGCTAAAATACCAACAACTAAGGGAAGCTCTTTCTTCTCAATCGCGCCACCTGTTTCCACATCATACGTTATTTGCACGCGCGGCGGCCTAATACGGTTGAGTTTATGCTGAATGCTCTCGGCCATATTTAATCCTTTTTATTGCAATAGTATCCCTGGCACGACATTTACCGCACCATTATTCGAAAAGTCATATTCATGAATAACTACCCGCAATATAAAAAACACAACACCCAATAAATATCAACTTAATTTTTTACTTTTCACACAAAAAAATAAATTGTTTGATAAAAATCAATTAACAAAAAATTAACCAATAAAAATCAACATGTTACAATTAAAATTGATTATAAAATAATGCTTTGCACTGAAAATATAAATTTAATGAATATTTAAATGTTAACAAATTTTATTACTTAAGATTCATCCAATGATGATTTAAGTCAAAAAAACAACCCCCGCCATTAATTACCTTATTAATGACAATATAAAAGGATTTTATATGACAAACGGCCTATTCCATTCAGCCAATATAATACTATTCAGTATTTTAATTTTACTGAGTAGCGGTTGTTCATTATGGCAAAACCGTGTGGCATTTAATGATGTGGTCATTGAAACCGCAGCAGATGCAAACGATAACACGCCAGTCGCCGTGGATATTGTCGCGATTGCCGATAATGCGTTGCTGCCAACCGTACAATCGCTGAGTGCGACACAGTGGTTTAACGCCAAATCACAACTCCTGCGCGATAGCCCTGACGGGTTGCATGTCTGGTCGCTGGAGCTGGTGCCGGATTCGCGTTTTGTGACCAAAAGCTCCCCTCTGCACGGCGTTAAGGCAGAGGCAATTCTCCTGTTTGCCCGCTACAGCAGCGCAGGAGAACACCGATTAACACTGGAAAAAGCAGATTCACTGCATCTGTTACTAATGACGGATGAAGCCGTCCTGGCACCATGAACAAGGAAGGGACTATGAGCACAATTCCGGCAATGGTTTGCTGGTATGAAGGGATGGCAATGCTACCTCAACATTTCCAGTTGCAGGCATTGCGTAATGAAACACTTTGTGCCGCGCTCACCGGGTGCGCTAATCCGTGGTTCTGGGGCGTCAACCGGCTCCAGATTGACGAGGCTGCGCTGTGTGCAGGAACGCTGCGTATTTTGCGCCTGGAGGCGATGATGCCCGATGGCACGCCGGTCAATTATGACATTAGCGACGATTTATCGCTGGAGTTTGACTGCGCCCGCTTGCTGCCTGCCGCGCCAGACAGTGAACATATCCTTTGGCTGGCGCTGCCGCCGCTAAACCGTGCCGGACAGTGGCAGTTGATGAATAGCCGCTATCGCTCAGTCAACAGCGCCCCGCTACCTGACCTGAGTAGCGGTGAATTCCCCGAGAGCATTTCGCAATGGCAGCCCGTACCGCGTCTGGTTTGCCAGCACGATCGCGCTGATTTCGTCTGTCTGCCGCTGCTGCAGGTTGTGTATAGCGAAGGTGGATTTCGTCAGAGCGAGTGGTTCCCCCCCTCTCCCGCCTTCAACGAAGAGAGTTATCTGGCACGCCAAACCCGACAACTCTGCCTGCAGGCAAGAGAAAAAATTCTGTTTCTGAGCCGTGAAATGCAGTTGGCGCAACACGGACAACGCACCAACGACTGGCTATGGCTTACGCTGTCACTGCATAGTATCCAGGGAGCGTTGCCGCTGGTGGAAAGCTTGCTCAGCAGCGGGCGGCCACATCCACAGGATCTTTACCGCGCGCTGTGTCTCTTTATCGGACAAACGGCAATACTGACTCAGGATAAAACGCTGCCCCTGCTGCCAACCTTTGATTATCAGAACATGCTGCCCGCATTTGCCTCTCTTTTCACCGTACTGAAAAACCAGTTGGCGCATATTCATCGCCGCTATCAGCGGCTGAATTTCAGCAAGCTGGATAACTCTTTTTCACTGCAACTCCCTACAGATATCCACGCGGGAGAGCAGGTGGTGATAGGCCTGCTGATGCCCGGAGACAACGCCTCCAAAGCTGAAAAGTGGTTACAAATGAGTCTTATCACCAGCCAACCCTTTGTACCTGTTCTGCGTCGTCAGCGGATGCACGGGATGACTTTCACGCCGCTGGCTGCAGAGCAGCGCAGTGACTGGGAAATCGACGGTAAGGTGGCCCTGTTTACCCTGACCCTTACCATCCAGTGGTTTGAAAAAGGGACGCCGTTGGTTATTGCCCCATTGCATGAAACAGAGGATATGCCGCAGCAGATCATGCTCTACCGTCAGGAGGATCGCCATGACAATCGCCAATCCTGATATGCCTGCCAGCCGTCTGTTTGATGAGATTTACACCCGCTGGCTGGCGCAGTTCGAACGCTGGAAACGCACTCCGCTACCGCCAGATGAGTTGCATAATCAGGCCCTTGTATACGCCAGTCAGGTGGTAGAAGAGTATAACCGACGCCTGACCCGCGAACTGGGTTCGCCGTTTCAGCAGCAGATTGACGCGTCCGTTTATGCCCTGGTCGCGCTGATTGATGAGTCCGTACTCTATGGTGACTGGCCCGCGCTCTCCCTGTGGCAGTCCTGCCCGCTGGAGTATCATTTGTGGCAAACCCATAGCGCTGGGGACCAGATCCCCCGCCTGATCACCGCTCTGCTCAATGAACGTAACCCAGGAAAGCGGGATTTAGCCGCGCTGTATTTGCGCTGCCTGACGCTGGGGTTTGGTTCCCGACGTGGCGATTTTAACCTGCAGAATCATCAGGAAACCTGCCGCCTGCTGTGGCATTTTGCCTTTCAGCATGACGCTCAGCTCAGTGATATTGCCGAACGCATGGAATCGGCCGCGCTGGGGACGCCTTTACACCTTCCGGCGCATCGCCGCCTGCCAGACAATTCGCGCCTGCATCTCATCGCCCTCGTTATACTTTTGGCGTTATTGCTGTTGAGTCAGCGACTGTGGCTAAGTATTGAAGATGCCATCGGCGTAAATTCGCTGCCAGATTTCCCGGTAACCCAGTCCTGCCAGGGAGATGATAAGTGACGCAACCCTGGCTTACGCTACTGATTATTCTCCTGGTGCTGTTGGCGATGACTCTCTGGTGCGTCTGGTGGCAATGGGAATACCGAAACGATACGTTCAACCGTGCGCAAAAGGAGATCCAGCGAGCCTGTACCAGTCAGGATCCTTACGACAGTATGCGAATCCTGATGCTTGGCGATGAAGAGGATAACCGTCTGCTGTGCCGCAGTTGGTCACTTACCGACGGCCAGGAATACTGGTTCGGGCAATGGTGGTTTAATCCTCAGTGCAGCCTTCTGTGCCTGCCGCAAACGCTACAAACCGTTGGGAAGAAGCGGCTAATCCGTCAGAATGACTGGCAGAAGACGCTGTCTGCGTTGGTGAAAAGCCGCCCCCAGCGACCACTGGATGCACTGATTATCACCCTTTCATTAGAGACGCTGCATGACGATGATACCGTCCGCGCCAGCTTATTGCATAACTGTCAGCAGTTGCAGCAGGTGTGCGGACTGAGTCTGCCAATTTACCTGATCATCAGCGGCATGGAATCACTGGAAGGTACAGCCGATCTGCTGGAGCTATTGCCGGAAGATGCTCGCCGCAGTCCGATTGGCAGCACGATTCCGGTCGCCAGAGAAGCCATTTGGAAACCGCAGTGGATCGACAATGCGCTGGACAATACCCGGACTTCGCTGCGGCTGTTCATCACCGAGCTTGGCGCGCTGCGAGGCAACACGCCGGAGGAATTATTCCGCTTGCCAGAAAGCTTCCCGCCGCTTGCCGCACCGTTGCATGACGCTTTTGACGCCCTGTTTAACAGTCATGCCCGCGATGAGCCACCGCAGCTGCGCGGGATCTGGTTTGTTGCCCGTACGCTGGACCATGACAAACCACAGATGCAGTTTTGTCAGTCGCTACTGAGCAGCAAAATTACCGCTGAGCGCGGTCTCGCGCTTCCGGTGCGCCGTTTGCTGCGCGTGAATTTACGCCGCCATTTCATCACTCTCGCGTGCTATAGCTGCCTTTGCGTTCTTTGGCTTGTCGCGATGACCTGGAGTTGGCAATACCAGCACACCCATGCCGTACTATTGCATGATCGTCTGCAGGTCCTCGCCACAGCCGTCCGGGCCGATATCACTGGTGAGCGTTCCACCGCGCTGTACTGGCGCGTTCTCAATGGCATTCCACAGTGGCAGTTTCGTTCCATCGTCTGGCCCGGCTCGCTGTTCAGCCGCACCGATACAAAATTGCGCGAGACGTTTAACAACGTCACCCTGGCTAGCCTGCTGGTACCAGCCACCAACAGTATCTGCCTGCAAAATCACAATGAAAGGGGCTTTGAGCAGGACGATTTGCTACCCGAAGAGCGTTACCGGCAAATTCAGAACTTGCTCACTCAGGCAAAACAAATGGAGTCGCGCTATTTGCCGTTGCTACAATTAATGCAGATGAAGCAACCGACTGTGCAGACGTTGGCAAACGTCAGCGCCAGCGTTTGGGGCGTGACCGTTGACACCGACTCTTTACCCCCCCAGGAAAAGCTCAACGAGATGTTTGCCACTCTCAATCTCTCGCGTCTGAAATTACCCGACGCTAGCGAGCTGACTCAGCGCAACAGCGTACTTTTTTCTCACGAAACCATGCGCTGGCTGGAGCAAAACTATGGCAATACCAGCCTGGATAACAACGAAGAGCAGCTCGAACAACTGTTGGCGCTGTTTGGCAATGGCACCGGGGTTACCCCCTTGTTCGTCCGCTCGCTGGTCCGCCAGGTCAGCCGCTTACAAGCAACACTGACGACCATTAATAACCTGAGTCGTGACGCAACAAATTCGCCAATCAGACTGCCACTGGATGAGCTGCTCACGCAGGCACGAACCCTTAGGCTTATCGACAACAGCGTGGTTCAGGAACTGCTCCGCCACGAAACCCTACTGCGCCAACGCTTTCTGGCGCAGGTTGATGGCTCCAGGCTGCACTTCTCCTCATTAACCGAGCAATCCCCGGAAGGACAATTCAGCGTATCGCCGGATCTTCTGGCATTACAAAAAAGCTTGCGTGATTTACTTAACCAACCCTTCTGGCAGCAGGGGGCAAGCCAGCCTACCGAGCTCTCCGTCGGTTATCCTGGCAACCTGCAACTTCAGCAGGCGCTGGCGCTGTATGGCGGATTTGAACGATTTATGCAGCAGCTTCCAGACAGCATCTGGCGACCTAAAATCACCATGCTGGCGCGACAGGCGGTGGAAAACGCCATACGTCAGGCGCTATACACAGGGGCCGCCGGAACCCCGGATAACAGCAATGTCAGCACCGCCAGCGCGGATCACATCATTGAAGCCTTCAACCAGCTCAACCGCCCTCAGCTTGCCATCGCATTGCGACAACAAACAGCGGCCCAGGTGATTACCCGAGTTCGTCAGAACGGCGGCGCGTTACTTCCGCCGATTAACCCTCCGGCGGTCAATTACGCCACGACTGAACAGGCGCAGGCCAGCGGACAGAAAATTGTCGGGTGGGCTAGCGCACAAGCAGAGCAAATCTCTGGTGCCCTGGTCCGCTATCAGCAGGATATTGACTGGCTCGACAACCAGCGTCCATGGTTAACGGCAGCGGATAACCAGCTTATCGCTCGCTGGAGCAATTCACTGGCGACCATGAAGCGGCTGCAACAACAGGATCCTGCCAGTTCGCCGATGCAGATGGCGGCCCTTGCTGCCGCGCTGCCGACGCTCTCTGCGCAGAACTGCCAGAGTGAACTGACGCAGTTTCGCACCGCCAGCAGTAACGATTTTTACGGTCAGTCGCTGAACGCGCTGGCAGACGCATCATTGCAAAAATGTCAGCAGTTACGCCAACAGGCCAGCATTGGCGCGGTACAGAAGATCTTCAATCTGTACAACACCTGGCTTGCAGGGCGCTTCCCGTTTACCGCCGCGGCACACGCACCGGATGCTGATGTCGATCGGGTACGTGAACTGACTCTTTTGCTGGTGCAACTCCCCGCCGAAACGCTATCCGAACAGCCGCCACTCATTCAACAACTGGCAGCGGCACAGCCGTTACTGTCGGCGTTGGTCAGCCCTGAAGGCGTGACGTTACGGGTTATCTGGCGGACCTCACGCAACCATGAGGCTGGCGCGGATCAGATTGCCGACTGGCGGCTTGTTGGTAATCAACAATCGATTAGCTACCCCGGCGGGACGACTGACCTGCACTGGCGCAGCGGTGATAGCCTGAACTTTAGTCTGCGCTGGGCAGCCAATTCCGCATGGCGTCCAATGCCAGGTCTGTCACAGACAGGCGTAACGGTAAGCGGTGATACTGGTCGTTGGCGCTGGCAGGGAGCGTGGGCACTGCTCAGGATGATTGAACAACAGCGCGTCGGTGGCGCACTGACGCAACCGCTGCCGCTGCGTTTTTCGCTCCCCGTGGGCGATGGTCAGAAGCAATTGCAGTCAACCGTATTTTGGCAGGTCACGTTGTTAGATGCCCAAAGCAAAGCGCCGCTACCATGGATACCGCTTACCGAGCAGGGATTATCAGGAGGAAAATGATGGAACATATTGAGGCATTACTGGCCCCCATTCAGGCGGATAATCCGTGCGGAGACTCTATCCGTTATTCACCAGAGTTCGACCAGTTGGTCACCGCCCGCCAGCAGGATGACGAAACGCTGCCCACCGGCGTCTGGCAAAGTACGCCGCGCCGCGCCGACTGGGATGAAGTCACCAAAATCGCTACTGTGCTGACGAAAACGCTCAGTAAGGATCTGGTCATTATGAGCTGGTTGGGTGAGGCATGGATTAGAGTTCACGGCTTAGCAGCCCTGCCCAATGCACTGGAATTAGTGACCCTGGCGCTGGAGCAATACCCGGAGCAATTACATCCTAAAATTAAAGAAGGTGACTATGACTATCGCGCCGCGCCACTGTGCTGGATAGCGCAACATTACGCCACGCTGGTCGCTGAATCCCCGCTGTTTATAGCTCATGGGGAAAACATCTCCCTGATCCTGTGGCAGCAGGGAAAATTAGCTGACGTTCCGCTGCCTGGCGCGGACGAGGCCACCATATTATCCCTGACATCCAGCATGGAGTGGCTCCAACGGCTCAACAACGTCTGTCAGAGTTGGCCTACCGAATCGGCACCTTCATTTAATGTACTGGAGCAAAAAATCAAAACCTGCCTGCAGGCGTTGGGCAACACCTTGCCGGAACAGTCGCAACCTGTCGGGCAAGAAGCCGCATCAACGGTCAGCAACGGCGCCACGTTTCTTCACCGCGAAGAGGCGTATCAGATGATTAAACAGGTGGCAGACTATCTGGCGCGTACCGAGCCCCACAGTCCGGTACCGTATCTACTGTACCGGGCCTATACCTGGGGACATACACCACTGCCGGAACTGCTCAATGAACTGATCACCAGCGACGAATCCGCTCGCCGACTGTGGAGACAATTGGGGGTACTGCCATGAGTTGTCCTGCCGTATGTACAGGTGCGATGCTGCAATGCTCGTTTGGCATAGCACCTGGCACACTGAACGTGTTGCCCACCAGCCGAACCATCGTCAACAGCCTGCCAATGGCGAATATTATGGATAACAAACCTTTTGTAAACATTCTGCCGTTCGGCATGTGCAACAGCATCGCCAACCCGATCGTTGCTGCTGCAACCGCCGCGGCGCTCGGCGTGCTAACACCAATGCCGTGCATCCCCACCACACCGGCCCCTTGGGCACCAGGCTCACCCACGGTATTAGTGGGCAATATTCCCGCTCTCACCGCCCAGTCACAGTTGCTCTGCATGTGGGGCGGCGTTATCCAGATTAGCTTCCCCGGGCAGGTAACGACCGTCGTCACGTGATGTTATGCCCTTGAAAATAAGGGTAACAGTTGCAGGAGACGACGCAGCAAGATAGTTGCAGCGTCGTCAAAAACGGCTCACACACTCCATTGCAACCGTTTTGAACTCGCTGAAATTGCGGCATGCGCAGAGTCGCGTCATCGCCCGCTCGCGCAGGAAGGTGACGAAAATATCGTAGATCGCCATCGCTTCTTCGTATTCGCTTTTGCTGATGGCGAGCAGGAAGATCACATGCGCCGTTTCATCCCCCCAGGCGATACCCTGCGGGGCGAGGATGGTGTAGACCACCGTTTTCTTTGCCAGCAGACCGAGGGCGTGCGGCAAGGCAATGCTGTCACCCAGCATGGTGCTGACGATGGCCTCACGTTCAACCACCGAATCAAGAAACTCCGCATCGACAAAGCCTTCATCCTGCAACTGGCGACATAAAACGTTGAACAACGTTTGTTGATCCATTGGCTCGTCGATCACACGAAAATGGGCGGCATCGAAGAATTTGTTCAACATCCACGGACGGGTTCTGTCGACCAGCACCAGTTTACCAATTTGCTCCAGTTGATAATCGGTAGGGAACGGTGCAATCATCACCACAGGCTTATCTTTTTCACCAACCCGCGCGGTAGAGATGACGAAATCTTCGCTGATACTTTCCCGCTGTTCGTAGTCGCGTAGCGTCACGGTATCGACGATTTCTATCTGCGGATACTTACGCGCCAGCACCGCTTCAATCATCCGCGCCATCGCATTTCCAGCATCGCATACCAGCAGAACTTTCGGCTGCCTCTGGTAACCGATGTTGTAACTACGCTCCAGCCCGACGCCAATATGCAGCACAAGGAAGCCAATCTCATTTTCACTGATGGTGTACGGCGTATATTTTCCCCATCCCGAGACGGCGGCCAGCGTCATGTCCCACGCCATCGGGTAGTGCTGTTTAATATTTTCCAGTAGCGGATTGGGGATCATTATCTGGTAACGCACCCGGGTGATCATCGTCTTAATATGCGTCAGCAGATCAGCATGTAACTGTTTGTCATTCAACAAGTTATAGTTGTACTGGCTGTTGATAAACCGCAGGATGTAATTGACCAGCGCTTCGTCATCATCCGCATTGATGGCGCTGGGGGCGATCTCTTGTACCTGGCGGGCGGCGATATGCACCTGCAGCCAGTTCTCTTCGGAAACGGTTAGCGGTTTATCCGCCAGTCGGTGCAATACCGCTGCGATTTCCCGCGTGGCCAGGCACACCGATTGCTCGGCTTCTTCTGCGGCAAACTCCGGGAGGGGATACCCTTCGCTAATCCGCCGTACCGCCACCGCGCAGTACAACCGCAAAAACAGCTCACCCTCATCGGTCAGGCGAATGTGAAAACGGGCAAAAATATCCTGCAAAACAGGTTGTAGCTGTTCAGGGATCCCGGCATTTAGTGCCTCTTGCGTCACTAGCGGGTGCTGTGGATCCTGCTGTGCCAGCGTCCATAGCAGATCGGTCAAACAGGCGCGGATCGCCATCTCGCTGCCAAACAGCTTCATACCGTGACGGGGGCGCGTTTCCAGCGTCAGATGATAACGTTGCAGATGCTCGCGCACCTCAGCCATATCGTTTTGCAGCGTCGCGCGGCTGATAAACCATTCATCAGCCAAATCCTCCAGCTTCAGCGAAAAGGCCGACGTCAGAAAACGAACCACCAGCCAGTGCACCCGCTCCTGGCTGGTGCGCGGGATGCGCAGCAACGCGTCTGGTCGCTGCGTTTGCAGGGCATGAAAACGTGCCGGGTCGTCAATTTTGAGTTGATAACCGTTACCCCGGCTGAGGACAAACTGCGCGCCGTACTGGGTGAGCAGCGCGTTTAGCGCAGTGATATCCGCCCGTACGGTGCGTGTGGAAACCGACAACCGCTGCGCCAGCTCGTCCTGTGGAAGCGCTTCGTTTTGCAGCATGCCAAACAGCTGCGCTAAACGTTGGTTGGGGAATCGCACGTCAGTTTCCTCATCAGTCAGTTAGCCTACGCAGGCCCGGGTCATCGCCATCAGTTGGCGCACGTCGTCCGGTCGGGTGTTACCACTCACCTTATCAATAATCGAACTATAGATGTGAGGAATGATTTTGCTCACTCCGGCATCCAGGGCGATCTGCAAAATTTCAGTGAAATTATCCAGATCGATACCGCCAGTTGGCTCCAGCCAGAAGTCATGACGGGCGCAGGCCTGGGCGACTGCAACGTACTCCTCACGGCACTTCAGGCCGCCCATTGGGAAGTATTTAATCGAGCTCCCCCCCATGTCTTTGAGCAACGCAATCGCGGTTTCTACCGGCACAATGCCGTCCGGCGTCTGGCTGCTCAGCGGACCGGTGGAGATTTTCACCCTGCCCGGAGTGCCGGTTGGCGAGACCAGACCGTTGACCACCGTCTCCTGCTGACCCAGCAGCGCGCGACTGGTCGCCACGCCGGTAAAGACCTGATTAACATGCTGTGGCTGCACCTGACGGGAGATTTCACTGACCATCGCCGACTGGTTTGGATCGCCCGCCCCTAGCCCCACGGAGAGGGCATTGTCGATAAGCGCTGCGTATTCACGCATATCCGCAACCGCACTTGCGACATCCGGGTAATTTTTTGACAACACACCGACCAGCACGTGTCCTTCCGCCGCCGCGTAAATATCCCGGGCATTTTCTTTGGAGCCCGCCAGCACGTTCAGGCAGACGCGGTCGCGATAAAAGTTAGGGGTCAGTTTCATGCTTTTTTCTCCTGCGAAATCACTTCACCAATTCGACGGGCCACAATCTCCAGTTGCGCGCGATCCACGCTGCGCACATCGGCTTCGATAATGCCTTCGTTAGCTTTGTAACCACGGAAGTAAATCGCGTACTCTCCCTGCTTGAGCGCGTCGACCAGTTCACCTGTGGCGATGCCGGTTGCCGCTTCGTCAAACTTAATTTCCGTGCGCGCGATGTCGCGCCCTGCGCTGTCCCACACCACGCGGGCGCTTACGCCGTGAAGCTGGTTTAACGCATTAATGAACGGCGTCATTTTCTCGACCATCTCCGCGCCGCTCTCTTTCTGCGCGTTCAGATACAGTTCGATGGCGCAGGTCAGGCCAAGAATCCCCTCTTTACCCACCTTCATCGCCCGGCCAATCCCCGCGGTCTGGCGCTTCACCCACTCAACGTATTGGGTTTTGCCAATCACCAGGCCGCTGGTTGGCCCTTCAATCGCTTTCGCACCGCTATAAATCACCAGATCCGCACCAACCCGGTAGTAGCACTGCAAATCCTCTTCCGCTGCCGCATCCACGATTAGCGGCAGATTATGCGTACGCGCCACCACCGCAGCCTGTTCCACGCTGAGCATACTTTTCTGGACGCAGTGGTGAGATTTGATATACAGAATGGCCGCCGTGCGTGGCGTAATGGCCGCCGCCAGCTGAGTGGCGGAACATTCGTTGGCATAACCCGCTTCCACGAGCTTGCCGCCGCCGAGCGCCACCATGGTGCCAACCGGAGCGCCAAAGTTGACGTTGTGGCCTCTGGGCAGCACGATTTCGTTGTTCTCGATCGGCGCGACGTGCAGGTTCTCCAGCAGCCAGTCGCTGTCCTTAACCAGCACTCCAGCCACTGACAGGGCGATTCCGGCCGAAGCGCAGGAGACGACGGTTGCCCCTTCCACCTCCAGCAAT
Organism: Citrobacter sp. 506; assembly: GCF_050434985.1. Classification (NCBI taxonomy): domain Bacteria; kingdom Pseudomonadati; phylum Pseudomonadota; class Gammaproteobacteria; order Enterobacterales; family Enterobacteriaceae; genus Citrobacter; species Citrobacter sp. 506. Next base: position 122,334 of record NZ_JBNDJN010000003.1, on the reverse strand, counting down.
TTCGCGATGTAGTCACCGGTTTTATTGACCAGGTCTTTCATCTCAAAATATTGATTCATCCCCGCCATTGCGGCCTGAACCACTTCTGGTCGTGGCGTAGAAACGCCGAGCGCCGTCATGCGGCCTGAGGTGTTAATCACCTGTTTTAAATTGTATTTCTCAAAAATCGAAGGCATGTTCCGCGCTCCCTTGTTCGGTCATATAGCCCTTGCCCGCACGTATTGCGGCAAGCGGCACCAGCAGTTGTTCAGCCTGCAGGCTGTCGTTTTCTGCATCTACCAGCACGGTTGGCTGGCGCTTAAGCGTAAAGAGGGTTAAATCGGCATCCAGACCAACCTGCAGTCGCCCTTTCTGTTTCAGGCGCAGACCATCGGCGGCATTGGCAGTAACGCACTCAATGACCTGCGGTAGCGACATCCCAATGGCGAGAAATTTCGACATCACATTCGCCAGGGAATACACCGGGCCGCTGATACGGTTGCGACAATAAATATCGGAGCTGATGGTGTGCGGCAAAATGCCCAGACCGATAGCGCGTTTTGCCACCGCAAAGCTCAGGCTGGCGGTGCCATGCCCAACGTCCAGACGCACACCGCGTGAAATCGCCCGCGTCACTGACGCCCGCAGCTCGCCTTGCGGCGTCAGAATGCGATTCGGCTTACCGTTGTAGCAGTGGGTAATGATGTCGCCCGCGGTCAGGCGTTCGGCGATCTCATCCAGATCTGGCGGATTGTTGCCGATGTGCACCATCAGCGGCAGGTCACCGTTCTGCGCTTGCATCGTTTTGGCGCGCTCCAGCGGCGTAATGCCGTTTTCACCGACCACGCTGCTGCTCATGCGCGCCTTCAGGCCGACGATAAAATCAGGATGGCGCTTCACCGCCTGTCGCACCGCATCGGCGTCAATGTTGACCATATTAGCCAGCTCGTTCTGGGCGATAAGCCCAACGCGGGAGATATTCAGCAGCGCATACACTTCGGTGGTCGCTTCCCGGGTCAGGGTATAAAAATCATCGATATCATCCGCCCCGGTACTGCCCGCATCCACCACCGTGGTAACGCCGGTAGCTATACCGACGCTGTCCGGTTGGTCGTGATAAATCGGGGATTTCGGATAGCAGTGAACGTGGGAATCAATCCAACCTGCGCTGACGTAGTACTCGCCGCCCAGTTCGATGGTTTTCAGCGCCGGGCCAGCAACGTCGCCCAACGCCGCAATTTTGCCGTCTTTGAGCGCAATATCGCTCACCGTATCGTCAACGAGGCGCGCACGGTGCAGGAGTAAATCAAACATCGCTCTCTCCTTTGCCGGATGGCGGCGCAACCGCCTCATCCGGCCTACAAATCAACAGTTAGCTAATGGCAATCGGGAAGATGGACCCGAGGATCATCGCCCCAAGGATCGCCCCGCCGGTGATCGGTTTCTGCCACAGGTAAAACAGCAGCGCGCCCGCCAGTGAACCGATGCCGATAGGGATAGAAGCCGTCATCGCGCTGAGGATAATCAATGGTCCGAGGAAGCGGCCGGAGGCGTTACCGGCCCCCATCATGACATCCGCACCGTAGGTCGAGTCGCTCTGATTGATGGTGAACTTACGCGCCAGAATAATGATGTAGCCAATCGCCAGACCAATCACCAGACCGGTGACCAGCGACGCTGCGAAGTTGGCAACCGGGAAGATAATACCTGCGCCCAACAGCAGCGCCGGAACACCTAACCCGACCCCGGTCTGAATCGCCCCGCCAATATCCAGAATCCCCACCAGCGAACCTTCAATGATGCGGGCAAACAGGAAGCTTGCACCAAATGCCGCCACCGCCCCGTAGGAGCCGGTGTCCATTCCCGCCTTCAGCATCGCCACAAAAGCGACTTCGTTAAATGCGCCAATACCGTACAGGTAGTACATGTGCGTTCCGGCAAATACGCCAGAGGAGAGCAGGCCAACGAAGATCGGGAACGACCAGTCAGCGAACCAAAAACCTTTATTCTGTTCCATGATGGCCTCCGTTATTTGCCGCTGAGCGAGTTGTGGATCAGTTCGAGCCAGTTAGGCACGGTCAGATGGAAGGATTCGATCATCTTCATGTCGAAGCCGCGGAAGAAGCCGCTCAGGACAAACAGCGCGACGATAGCCACCATCATCACTTTAGTGACGTGGTTCCAGCCGCTCTCTTCCACGCCTTTACCGATCAGAATGCCAAGGACCAGACCCGGGACGGCGTTGCCCATAATCAGCTGCGCCGCGCCGCCAAAGACGGTGGCCCAGAAGCCTGATTTTTTACCGGCATCGATCGCCGCCAGCCAGAAGATCACCGGCATCACGGTGTTAACCAGCAGGTTAGCCGCAGGCACCAGCACCTTGACGGCAGTCACCTGCAACGCTTCCGGTACGGATGACGCCGTGAGGTTCAGGAAGGTCACGACGATCATCCCGATAACGCCGCAGGCAATCGCCATGCGCTTGGGATCGTGCAGCGTTTCACCGACGTTGCGGTTTTTAACCATCAGCGCAGCAGCGCCCCAGTTGGGGATGATGCGATGGTCGACGTCCTGAGTGAACGCCCCCGCCGCAACGGAGGAAGCCCAGGCGTTAAAGAAGAAGCCCAGGCCGAACGAGAAGTGAGAAGCCGGATCCCCTTCGCAGGAATTCAGTTCTCCCAGAGTACGAAACGCGCCCATCCCTTGAGTGGTAGGCGCATGAAACATGCGTGCAGCCCCAGCGCCGACACCGACGCCAACCAGGCCGCCGATGATGAGCGATTTTATTAATATTATCAGGAACATAATTATGCCTTTTAATAAAGAATCAGCGTTGCGTAACGAAATCCACCTTGTCGAGATTGATGGCAGTCACGTTGACGGTCACGTCCAGCTCCACGCTGAAGGTGCGTCTTTCCCGGCGCAAAAAGAGGAATAAAAATGCCTCTTTGCGCACCGATTCACGCGCTTGAACAACCTGCACATCCTGTGGCTCAATACGCAGTAAGATATGCGGCGACGCTTTCATCACCGCAGCCTGAACGTGGTTCAGGGCATCGGCAAAGGCGCGCGCTTTGGCCTCGCCCTTGCCAGTGACTCTCACCGTGGTGGTGAATTGTTCTTTCATGCTTAAGCGCCGTGTTTCTTTTGCCACGCCTGTACCAGGCGCTCACCGAGTTCTTCTTTGTCCATAAAACCGAACCCCAGCACGTTGCAACCTTCGTTGATGGCAGTGACCCCTTCATCAACCGAGCGCATGCCGTATTTCGCCTTGTAGCCGTATTTGGTCTGCGCGGTAATCGCACCCGCGCCGCCACTGCCGCAAAACGAGATACCAAAGGTGGCGTTTTCCGCTTTCATCACGTCACCCAGCTTCATATCTGCCGCAACGCCCGGCACCACAACCGCACGGCCGCCCGCTTTCTCAACGCCTGCCGCCACTTTCTGGCCTTTACCCAGACGATCGCCAATCACTACGGTAATCTGTTCCATCTTTTGCTCCTTAAAGGTTGTCTTTCGCGACTTCGAAGTGCACCGACAGCAGCCAGGCCTCTTCCTCAGGAAGATTGCCAAACTCAGCGACCACGTCACGGGCAAGCGCCATTGATTCGGCAGAAATTTCATCAAACAAGCTGGCATCGACTTCTGGTAAGGGTTCACCCGTTACCGAGCGGTGCGCCATGGCGCGAACATGCGACGTCAGCATCTGTTCCTGTACAGCGTTGGGAATAATGTGGCGTTCACGCAGCAAGGCATACACCTGCGCCAGCATGCGGTCGGCCAGTTCCACCGATTCCCCCATGTCATTCATTACAGCTCCGTTATTCACTCGTCTTACCCCACTAGTGGCTCTGAGGTTAACTTAGCGGTGGGGGTTAAAAGTTTGTAGCGAGTTGTTTTCCACTTCGAAGTGGAAAGGGGCGCAGTGATAGTGATCTGTGCCGCAAAAAGGGCCGGGACCACGATTAATCACTGGAAGAATGTGATTGAGATCGCAAGAGTGAGCAGCAAAATGGAAGGAAATGCGAACAATGAATGGACGATAAAAATGAAAAAATGTGATGGGGATAGCGTTTACTTATGGGATGCAGGGGCGCAGCGTCTTATCCGGCCTACGGTTATGCAGGCCGGATAGAGTAGATTAGCGGAACTTCTTGTGGTTTTCGTTGCGCGTTTTTTTCAGGTCTTCCGCAACGGCTTTCGCCTCTTTGACTTTACCTTCGTTCGCCAGTTTAAGCGCGCCGTCAATCTGACCGATCAGCGTGTCAAAGCCGTGGCGGAAATCTTTCATCTCCGCACTGTCCGGGGATTTGCTCTCCAGCTTCGGCGGCGTTCCCTTTTGAGCATCCAGCGCGGCTGCACGCATTTTGGTCAACGCGTCTTTCAGTTCAGTCGCATTGTCCGTTTTTTCGACGATCTTCAGGTTGTCGTTGAGGATCCCCATGTCATCTTCGAGATCGGCTGCAAACGCAGAAGAACCAAGAACCAGCGTTGAAGCCGCGACGATCGCTAACAGGTGTTTACGCATTGCTCACTTCCTTTTTTATTATTAAAAAATTAACGCCTTAACGAGTATCATTGCCCGGCGATTTTCATCTCCGGTAACAATACCGAACCACACTGAATATTACTGCGCGTTTCAATATCGTTGCCTACGGTCACAATATTGCGCCACATCTCTTTTAAGTTCCCGGCGATGGTAATTTCACTCACCGGATACTGAATTTCGCCGTTTTCGACCCAAAAACCCGCCGCGCCGCGCGAGTAATCGCCGGTAATGCCGCTTACGCCCTGCCCCATCAGCTCGGTAACCACAAGACCTGTGCCCATCTCTTTGAGCAACTGCTCGAAGCTTAGACCCTGTCCTGGAATTCGCCAGTTGTGGATCCCGCCCGCATGACCGGTGCTCTTCAGTCCCAGCTTACGTGCGGAATAGTTGGTCAGCAGCCATTGGGTCAGCACACCGTCTTTAATAATGTCACGGCGTTCGGTCCGTACGCCTTCGCTGTCGAACGGCGACGACGCCAGCCCTTTCAGCAGGTGCGGATGTTCTTCAATAGTCAGCCATTCCGGCAGAATTTGTTTGCCCAGCGAGTCGAGCAGGAAGGTGGATTTACGGTACACCGAACCACCGGCAATCGCGCCGACCAGATGTCCGAACAGCCCAGTCGCCACTTCGTTGGCAAAAATCACCGGCGCTTTCATGGTGGAAAGTTTACGCGGAGAGAGGCGAGATAAGGTGCGGCGAGCACAGTCTGCCCCCACCCATTCCGGCGTTTGCAGATCGCCCATCGCCCGGCCAATGGTGTAGGCGTAATCACGCTCCATATCGCCATTTTCTTCCGCGATGACGCAGCTGGAAAGAGAGTGACGCGTAGAGCAGTAGCCCTGCAGCATCCCGTGACTGTTACCAAACACTTTGATGCCATAGTGGCTGTTAAAACTGCCACCCTCGGTATTGGTGATACGCTTATCGGCCTGTAGCGCCGCCTGTTCCGCGCGGGCTGCCAGTTCAATAGCTTCGTCAGGGGACACTTCCGCCGGGTGGAACAGATCCAAATCGGGCGCATCAAAGGCCAGCAGTTCTTTATCTGCCACGCCCGCGCACGGGTCCGGTGAGGTGTAACGTGCAATATCCAGCGCGGCCTGCACGGTACGTGCAATCGCCTGTGGGCTTAAATCAGTGGACGATGCGCTGCCCTTACGGTTTTGGTGATAAACCGTAATCCCCAGCGCGCCATCGCTATTGAATTCTACGTTCTCCACTTCACCATAACGGGTGCTGACGCTAATACCCGTGGTCTTGCTCACAGCGACTTCCGCGCCATCCGACTTACCTGACGCTAATTCCAGTGCCGTCGAGACCGCTTCTTCCAGAATCTTACGCTGCGCTTCAACTTGTGAGATTACTTTCATCGCAAATGCCATAATGTAGAGAGAGTTTCTCTGAAGTCTAACAGAGAACCGTTTTTCAGTGCGCATCTTAACTGGTAACATTAGCCTCTTTTTTTAAGGAGCCTGACATGACTAAGCAGCCCGAAGACTGGCTCGACGACGTTCCCGGTGATGACATCGAAGACGAAGACGATGAAATTATCTGGGTCAGTAAAAGTGAAATAAAACGTGACGCCGAGGAGTTAAAACACCTGGGTGTGGAACTGGTAAAACTGGGGAAAAACGCGCTGGATAAGATCCCGCTCGACGCGGATTTACGTGCCGCGATTGAGTTGGCCCAGCGTATTAAGATGGAAGGTCGCCGCCGCCAGCTGCAGCTGATTGGCAAAATGTTGCGCCAGCGCGATGTTGATCCTATCCGTCAGGCGCTGGACAAGCTGAAAAACCGTCACAACCAACAGGTTGTACTGTTTCACAAGCTTGAGCAACTGCGCGATCGCCTGATCGCCGAAGGTGATGATGCGGTAGCGGAAGTGCTGAACCTGTGGCCAAATGCCGATCGCCAGCAGCTTCGTTCTCTGGTTCGCAATGCGAAGAAAGAGCAAGAAGGCAACAAGCCGCCGAAATCAGCACGTCAGATTTTCCAGTATCTGCGTGAACTGGCGGAAAACGAAATCTAATCTCTTCGTCTGCAGAAAGTGCCGGATGATGTAAATACTTCATCCGGCCTGGATTCTGTGCTCTTACTGCTGGGGCTGCATTTCGCCCATAGCGTTCTCTGACTGACTCTCTTCATGCAGATACTGCTTATCTAAAATCTTCACGAACGGTGTATAAATCGCGGTGGCGATAACCAGATTCACGGCCTGTAAAACAATGCCTGAAATCCCGGTGGTGAGGAAACCAGAAATAAAGATCGGCGTTGTCCAGGGAATGGAGATACCAGAGGTGGGGGGAACCCAGCCGAATGCGATAACCACATAAGTAACCGTACACAGCACCATTGGGGTAATGATAAACGGGATAAGCATCAGCGGATTAAGCACGATTGGCAAACCAAAAATAACCGGCTCATTAATGTTAAAAATTGCCGCCGGTGCCGCCAGCCGTGAGAGCTGCTTTAATCGCGTACTTTTGGCAACCATAAAGATGCTAATCAACAGTGCCCCGGTAAAACCCGTACCGCCGGCAATCAAATAGACATCCCTGAACTGCTGAGTAATGATGTTGGTCGCTACCAGCCCGGCCTGAGTTTGCGCCAGGTTCTGCGCACTGAGCGTTTGCCAGATAGGCCCCATTACGGATGTCATGATAGAGTCGCCATGGATCCCAAAGAACCAGAAGAAACTGATCATCATCTCAGCAATCAGTTGCGATAAGAGGGAATTCCCCAGATACAGCAACGGCTGTTGCAGCATGACGCTGATAAATTTCCCCGGCGTACCAAAAGGCGTGTTCTCAAACAGCACCTTGACGATAATCCAGAACAGTAGCACTAAGAAGATAGGTACCAGCGATTTAAACGACCTGGCAATCTCTGGCGGGACACTCGCAGGCATCTTGATGGTAAAAGCCCTGTTTTCCAGAAACTGAACCACCTTGATGGTGACCACAGTGACGATAATCCCTAAGAACATCGATTCAGAGCTAAAGTCGAGCAACGCGTAAGCATCGGCGACGATTTCTCCCGATCCTGTCGTAATATGACCAGGCGACATTAAGAAGAAGATCGCCACCGGTAAAATAGCGGAACTTTGGCTGAGATTAAGCTTTTCAACTAACTCCTTTGAGAAGGTGATAATCACCAGCAGCGTCATTAATCCGTAGCTGGCGTTAATCCCGTAATTGAGCTTATCCAGCACGCCGTCCCCTAACAGCGAACTCATAAACTCGTGATAGCCGTTAACAGGAAAGTTGGTTAACAATACGAAAAATGAACCGACAATCAAAAAGGGAATCAGGGCAATAAACGCATTTTTTAGTGCGGTCAGGTAGATGTTTGACGAGATTTTCTCGGCCAGTGGCAACATCTTTTGTTCGAGTAGAGAGGTTATGCTCATGCCCGCTTACCCTATAAGGTTTTTTGTCACGTAATAATTAACCTGCGGGAACTGCTTGATATAGATGGCAGGAACCTGAGTGTGGTGCGCATCGCCGTTAACAATCTCCTGATAAATATCTTTTTTCGCATCGTGGTTGATGATAACAATCACCTTTCCAGCCTTGATGATTTTATTCAGCCCGACGGTAATACCCTCGGTGAGGGTGACATCTCCGGAGAAGTATTTATGGCTGGCGACGTTAATTGTTACGTCATCCAGTTGAGTTTGTAGATAATCCTCATCAAACGGCACGCCCGGCTCGTTTAAGCCGATATGCCCGTTCATTCCCACGCCCAGAATTACATAGTCAAACTCTTCACCGTTGAGCGCGGTTTGGTAATGGGCAATATTTTGTGCCGTAGAGGCAAACGGATTGAAATGGACTAACCGCACCGGATAGGCACATTTGTGCACAAAGTCCTGATTAATCATGTTCAGGCAGCTGCCATCTGATTCGCTGGGCACGTTGACCCACTCATCCAGCGCAAAGAAGGTAAGGCGTTCGGCAAACGGTGTCGCTGCCAGTGCTTCGTAAATCCAGTGAGGCGTGCTACCGGAGGGGATCAGCACGCGAGAATGTGGTTTGAGCGCGGATAGCTCACTAACGACCTGTTCAGCCAGCGCGGCATTGGTATCAAACGTTGTACATTTCATCCGTTTCTTCTCGCTATTAAAGTGATTCAATCTTTTTGGCGAATAAAGGAAGATACTTTTTATTGGCCAGCAGCATCTCTTTGACTAACGCCACACCCGAAGTGTCGCTTGAGCATAATGGGTTGAAAATAAAGCCAGAAATAAGCGCTTGATAATCGCCGGTGGCGGCGGCTTTGACGATCTGCGCTTCATAGTCTTTCATCATGGAAACAATCCCTTTCGCAGGAGATGGGATCTCACCAGTACAAATTGGAATCGGACCATTACGGGTAAGCACACAGTTCACTTCAACTACCGCCTCTTCCGGTAAATTAGTGATAGCACCGCCGTTACGAACGTTGACGGTTTGAATGCTCTTATCGTCGAGGTAAATAGCGCGAATAACGTTCAGCGCGGCGGTGGAATAAAGCGCACCGCCGCGGGCTTCCAGCTCTTTAGGCTTATCCTGAAGCGTAACGTCGCTGTATTTTTTAAACAGTTCGGCTTCGATATTTTTGACGATCTCACCCCGTGATTGCTCGGCTGCTTCCTGCTCGGCCAGCATTTCAGTCGTCTTGAGGTAGTATTTTAAATAGGAAGAGGGGATCAGATTGGTGGCGGCCAGCAGTTCTTTATTAAACTGCTCATTGCTGATGTTTTTAAAGCTCAGTGCATCGACGTCGGCGGCGTTGATTATCTCGATGGCTTCGCAGGTACGGTCGACGCCGTTATGCAGAATTTTGGTAATAAAGTTCATATGGTTGGAGCCTTTGAACTCGACGTATAAATCCTCTACGTTGGCATTCAGCAGCCCGGCCACCTGATGGGTCATATTGACAGGACCATTGCACAGGCCGATGACCCGATTGTTGTTGCTGTATTTGAGTACCGCTTCTGTCACCATGGAAGCTGGATTGGTAAAGTTAATCAGCCAGGCGTTTGGACAAATCGCCTTCATTTCATTCGCTATTTCAATGATGACCGGAATGGTGCGCAGAGCTTTGAACATCCCGCCCGCGCCATTGGTTTCCTGGCCAATAAAACCGTATGACTTCGGCAGTTTTTCATCAACGATTCGGGCATCGATACCACCGACGCGCAGTTGAGTCACCACGAAGTCGGCACCCAGTAGCGCTGTTTTGCGGTCAAAAGTTTGGATGACATCAATTGGTAAATTTGCTTTGGCAAGCATTCTTTTGGTGAGATCGAAAATGATGTTCATTTTCTCTTTACCCATTTCAACGTCGACAAAAGCGATGTGAGAGATGGGAAGCTGGTGGTAGTTTTTAATTACCCCTTCAATCAGTTCTGGCGTATAGCTGCTACCCGCGCCAATCACCACGAGTTTTAGTTTTTTCATTAGTCTTCTACTTTTGAATTAAATTTCAACGACACTTTTCTGACATTGGATAAATGGAAAAGCATAATATCTACGATGGCTATCTGTATCGGATAGCTTATATTTTCGAAAGCAGTATCTTTAATAATGGCGTTTTTGTAGATCAAGACTGCATCGGCCTTAAGCGCCAGCGTAGAGTTTTCCCGGCTGGTAATCGCGGCCACCTTGATGCCGTTTTTTCTGGCATTAAAAATTATCTCTTCCAGCATTTCTGACTCACCGCTGTTGGAAACAATCAGCATACAATCGTTAGCGGTCAGAAAGCGGCTGCGGACATTACAGTTGGTGTAGTCTGTTTCATTGAGGATATTAAAGCCCAGCACCATCAAATTATAGCTAACATAGTTCGCCACGCTATCTGATGTACCGTATCCCCAGGTGATAATCGTATTGCAGTCGGACAAAAAATCACAAAAGACTTTGACTTTATTCTCAGACACTCTGGTTAAAGCATCCTGCATTTCTTGTATATATTCGCTAACAAACGCGTTATGGTGCTGCGAGTTTTGCGATCTGGAGAATACGTCCCGAATGTTGACCTTAAACTCCTGGAAATTATTAAAGCCTAATTTCTTTACCAACTTAGAAATAGATGGCGCGGTAGTATAAACGCAATCTGCCAGTTCATGAATTTTCATTTTATAAACATCAGCAGGATTCTCCTGACAGAATTTATAAACTCGCAGTTCATTATTGGTTAAATTTTTTCGCATGGAGCGCACCTTTTATTATGTGGCACTTACGCCACATTGGCTCTCGAGGGGATATTAGCAAGGGAAAAGCGGAAATAGATTTTATGATTTAGAAATTAATTTCTGCGATCTGAGTTATAAATTTCCATATGGAGGCTTCCCATTCCGTTGAGAAGTATGACGTAACCAGAAAGCCGGATGGCAACGGAGATCGTGCTCCTGAGAAAGTGCCGGATAACGGTGTAAACACCTTATCCGGCCCACAACGGATCGTAAGCCCGGTAAGCGTAGCGCCACCGGGCATTTTTTTACTCTTCTTCTGCCTGGGCTTTCTTCGCCAGGCCATCCAGCAGTTTTTGATGGATGCCACCAAACCCGCCGTTACTCATCACCAGGATGTGATCGCCAGGCTGTGCAGTTTTCACCACCATATCTGCCAGCGCATCCACATCGCCGCTCCAGTGCGCAGGCTGAACGCAGGCTTCAGCGACTTCTGCTACCTGCCACGGAATATGCGGGGGTTGCAGCAGGAACACTTCGTCCGCACGCCCTAACGACGGCGCCAGGTCATCTTTGCACAGGCCCATTTTCATGGTGTTCGAGCGTGGTTCCAGCACCGCGATGATGCGCGCCGTGCCACCTACTTTACCGCGCAGCGCCGCAAGCGTTGCCAGAATGGCCGTTGGGTGATGGGCGAAATCGTCATACACCGTCACGCCATTGGCTTCGCCGCGCAGCTCAAGACGACGACGGGCGTTGATAAACGAGCCCAGCGCATTGGCTGCATCCGCAGGCACGACGCCAACATGGCGCGCGGCAGCAATCGCCATCAGACCGTTGTGCATGTTGTGTTCGCCTACCAGGCCCCACTTCACCACGCCAACATTTTCACCGTCCAGCCACACTTCCCATTCGGATGCATCAGTGGTCAGCTTTTTCGCCTGCCAGTGACCTTGTTCACCAACCAGCTCTTGTTCGCTCCAGCAGCCCATCGCCATCGTCTGTTTCAGATTGATGTCGTTTTCCGGGTAGATAATGCGTCCCTGGCCCGGCACGATACGCACCAGGTGGTGGAACTGTTTCTGGATCGCTTTCAGATCGTCAAAGATATCCGCGTGATCGAACTCAAGGTTGTTGAGGATCAGCGTACGCGGGCAGTAATGTACGAATTTAGAACGCTTATCGAAGAAGGCGCAATCGTACTCATCCGCTTCAATCACGAAGAAGTCGCTCTCACCCAGGCGCGCGGAAACCTCAAAGTTACCCGGTACGCCGCCGATAACAAAGCCAGGCTTATAGCCGCAGGCTTCGAGGATCCAGGTCGCCATTCCGGCGGTGGTGGTTTTGCCGTGCGTCCCCGCAACCGCCAGTACCCAACGATCGCGCAGCACAAAGTCATGCAGCCACTGCGGGCCGGACATGTACGGAATGTTCTTTTCCAGCACCGCTTCCACACATGGATTACCCCTGGTCATGGCATTGCCAATGATCACCAGGTCCGGCTGCGGATCGAGCTGGCTGGCATCGTAACCCTGAATCAGATCAATGCCTTGCTTCTCAAGTAAGGTACTCATCGGCGGATACACATTGGCGTCCGAACCGGTTACTTCATGACCGAGTGAGCGCGCCAGCATCGCCAGACCGCCCATGAAAGTGCCACAAATTCCCAAAATATGAATGCGCATACGTCACTATCCTTTTTTAATCTGGGGGCCATTTTACGCACATGTCCGGCAAGTGAGAAACGCATTTCAGGATATTCCGTAGTTTGCTGGCGCGATTCACCTAAGCGCGGCAATGGAAATATTTGTTAATATTGTTGCGGTCGCTTTACTCCACATAAATTGCAGGGAAAGTGTTATGAAAACGTTAGGTGAATTTATTGTCGAAAAGCAGCACGAGTTTTCTCATGCTACCGGTGAACTCACTGCTTTGTTGTCGGCAATAAAGCTGGGCGCCAAGATCATCCACCGCGATATCAACAAGGCCGGTCTGGTCGATATCCTGGGTGCCAGCGGTGCTGAGAACGTGCAGGGAGAGGTTCAGCAAAAACTCGATCTGTTCGCGAACGAAAAACTGAAAGCTGCACTGAAGGCGCGCGACATTGTGGCGGGCATTGCCTCGGAAGAAGAAGATGAAATCGTCGTCTTTGAAGGCTGTGAACACGCAAAATATGTTGTGCTGATGGATCCTCTGGATGGCTCATCCAACATCGATGTTAACGTCTCTGTCGGTACGATTTTCTCTATTTATCGCCGCGTAACCCCAGTCGGCACGCCGGTCACGGAAGAGGATTTCCTGCAACCAGGCAACAAGCAGGTTGCTGCGGGCTACGTTGTTTATGGTTCTTCCACCATGCTGGTGTATACCACCGGCTGTGGCGTACACGCCTTCACCTACGATCCTTCTCTGGGCGTATTCTGCCTCAGCCAGGAACGTATGCGCTTCCCGGCGAAAGGCAGCACGTACTCCATTAACGAAGGCAACTACATTAAATTCCCGAACGGCGTGAAGAAGTACATTAAATTCTGCCAGGAAGAAGATAAGTCAACTCAGCGCCCGTACACCTCGCGCTACATTGGCTCTCTGGTTGCGGATTTCCATCGTAATCTGCTCAAAGGCGGGATCTACCTGTACCCAAGCACCGCCAGCCACCCGCAAGGGAAGCTGCGTCTGCTGTACGAATGCAATCCGATGGCCTTCCTGGCCGAGCAGGCGGGCGGCAAAGCGAGCGATGGTAAGGATCGCATTCTGGATATCACCCCGGAAAGCCTGCACCAGCGTCGCTCCTTCTTCGTAGGTAACGACCATATGGTTGAAGATGTAGAACGCTTTATCCGCGAATTCCCGGACGCGTAATACGCTTTGCCGGATGAGACGTGTTAACGCCATCATCCGGCAAATTTATCCCCTACGCCGTTTGTACTTTAAACGCCGCCATTGCTTCGAGCAGCGCATGTGACTGCTCTTCCAGCGAGCGGGTAGCCGCTGAAGACTGCTGTACCAGCGCCGCATTTTGCTGCGCCGTTTCATCCATCTGAATCACCGCGATATTCACCTGCTCAATGCCGCGACTCTGTTCCTGCGACGCGCTGGCAATTTCACGCATCAGTTTGGTCATGCGCATCACTTCATTGGCAATCTCATCCATGGTTTCGCCCGCCTGCTGCGCCAGCTCGCTGCCTTCTCCCACATGGGTGTGTGAATCGCTGATTAACGTGCGGATCTCTTTTGCCGCCTCGGCGCTGCGGCTGGCCAGATTACGCACTTCACCCGCAACGACCGCAAAGCCCCGCCCTTGCTCACCGGCACGTGCCGCTTCAACAGAAGCATTGAGCGCAAGGATATTGGTCTGGAAAGCAATACCGTCGATTACGCTGAGGATGTCGGCGATTCGGCTGGAACTGCCGGAAATATCGCGCATTTTCTCAATCACATAGCACACCATCTCACTGCCGCGATCGGCGGTATCCGACACCGATTTTGCCAACTGGTGTGCCTGTTCCGCGTTCTGCGCATTCTGTTTCACGGTTGCCGTGAGTTCTTCCATACTGGCGGCGGTCTGCTCCAGCGAAGTGGCTGTCGATTCAGTACGTTGCGCCAGATGCTGGTTCCCGGCCGTCAGCTCACGGCTACCAATATCAATTTGTAAACTGGCATCACGGACACGCTGTACCGAGTCGCCCAGCGCATGGCGCATTTCATCCATTGCCGCGTTCAGACGGTTGAATTCGGCGCTGGCCGACAGCGCGGTAACCGGCGACAAATCCCCCGTCGCCAGGCGTTCCAGTTGCTCAACCATATTATCCAGCGGCTTGAGAAACTTATTTCGCAGCATGAACCAAATCACCGCCAGCAATGCGAGGGCAGCCAACATCGAGGCACTCATAATACCGTGGTAAATCAACGAAGTAATGATACGGGTAGAGGCATACAGCCCCATACCGCCGGTCAGCAACAGAAGGAACGTCAGCAGAGACAATAACACCAACAAACTTGATCGAATTGAAAGGGATTTTGGCATCGTTATATTTCCGGTTGTAGGGTTAAAACAGACCTGTACAGAACCTATCGACTACAACCGGAAAAAGTTTAGGTATTTAAATGTTTAGTGAAAAATCAGGATGTTACTTTGGTGTTGCCGCCGTCCCCACTCTGATTACTGGCGAGCTTTGACGATTTTCCCAAAGTACCGTCAGACCGCGCTGTAAGGCAATAAAAATAAACAATAAAATGCCAATCGCGATCTTCGTCCACCAGGAACTTAATGTGCCATCAAAATTAATGTAGGTCTGGATCAACCCCTGAATGGCGACACCAAACAACGTTCCTAACACCGTACCGACCCCACCGCTCAACAGGGTTCCGCCAATCACGACTGAGGCAATCGCATCCAGCTCAACGCCGACGCCCGCCAGCGCATAACCCGCCTGGGTGTAAATTGAAAAGACAATGCCGGCAAGCGTCGCAAGCCCGGTCGACAGCATATAGATACGGATGGTCGTGCTGCGGGTTGAGATCCCCATCAGGTTGGCAGAGGTGGCGTTGCCGCCAATCGCGTAAACCTGATTACCAAAGCGCGTACGGTGCGCCAGGAATATGCCAATGACGACTACCGCCAGCATCAGCAATCCCATTGCACTCAGGCGACCGCCGCCGGGAATTTTCCATGCCAGGCTTGAGAGCATGTCATAAACCGGATGGTTAATTGGGATCGACTCTTCAGACACCAGATAGCTGACGCCGCGCAGGAAGAACATTCCCGCCAGGGTAATAATGAATGCCGGGATCTTCAGTGCATCAATCAGTAACCCCATAAACGCGCCAAACGCGCAGCCCATCAGCAGAATCAGGGGAAACGCCAACAGCGGAGATATACCCCAGTAGCCAATGGCCTTCGCCAGAAATACGCCGGTAAACGCAATCACCGAGCCAACGGACAGGTCGATCCCGCCAGAGAGAATCACGAAGGTCATGCCCACGGCGATGATGCCCAGAAAAGCGTTATCGGTCAGGATATTGCAGATAACTCTGGTTGAAGCAAAAGCCGGAAACTGTGTCAGGCAGTAGAGGTAACCCAGTACAAATACGCCGAGGGTGATCATCAGCGGTAAATTACGTTTTATCATGACCACGCACTCCTTTTATCAGGCTGATAAAGCGTTGTGATTGCACGACCAGCACACACAACACCACCACGGCTTTGACCACTTGATTTAGTTCTGGCGGGAAGCCCGACAGTAAAATCCCGGTGTTCATGCCCTGAATAATCAATGCCCCGACCACCGACAGCAGCAGATTAAAGCGCCCGCCCATCAGCGAGCCGCCGCCGATAACTACCGCCAGGATGGCATCCAGTTCCAGCCACAATCCGGCGTTATTGGCATCTGCCCCGCGGATATCCGCCGTGACGATAATGCCGGCGATAGCCGCACACAGACCGCTCAGCACATAGGTGAGCATCACGATAATGCGCGTGTTCACCCCGGCGTTTTTTGCCGCACGAATGTTGATGCCTACCGCTTCAATAAACATCCCCAGCGCCGTTTTACGCGTCAGTAGCCAGAACACCACCAGCGTTAACAGGGCAATGATCACTGGCGTGGGGAACAGTAAGAGCGAGCCGCTGCCAAACCACGACAGTTCGGGCGAATTGAAGGTGACGATCTGCCCGGAGGTGATAAGTTGCGCCACTCCGCGTCCGGCCACCATCAGGATTAGCGTGGCAACGAACGGTTGGATCTTGAGGATTGCCACCAGAATCCCGTTCCATAACCCTGCCAGAATGCCGGAGCCTAAGGCGGCAAGCAGCACCACCGGCAAACTGTGCCCGGCCACCGTCATCGCCGCGGTGGTGGCACCGGCAATGGCCATGACGGCGCCTACGGAAAGGTCGATGCCGCCGGTGGCAATCACCAGCGTCATGCCAATCGCTAACAGCGCCACGGGGGCGGCACGGTTGAGAATATCAATCGGGCTACCGAACAGCCGACCATCTTGCAAAATCACCTGATAAAAGTGCGGCGCGACCAGGCTATCCACCAGCAGCACCAGCAGTAGCGCCACCAGTTGTGGCATGCCCTTTGGCCAGCGGAATCGCCGTTGCGGCGGAGTGGATTGAGGGAGAGATTGAGGCATCACCATAGTCTCCTTAGGCCGCAATGGCGTTCATGATCGCCGGCACGGACAGTTCAGCCAGCGGGATCTCGGCCACCTGTTTGCGATCGCGCATAATAATGACCCGATCGGCATAGCCCACTAACTCTTCCAGTTCGGATGAAATCACCAGCAGCGCCAGACCATCCGCGCACAGCGTTTCGATCAGGCGGATGATCTCGGCATGCGCGCCGACGTCGATCCCACGCGTGGGCTCATCGAGGATCAGGAACTGCGGTTTGGTCAGTAACCAGCGCGAGAGCAATACTTTTTGCTGATTGCCGCCGGAGAGGAATTCGATCGGCTGTTCAGCGTTGGGGGTGCGAATTCCGAGCTGGCGGATAAAACGCTCGGCAATCTCATTTTGTTCTTTCCGCGGAATAGGCCGCAGCCAGCCACGCTGCGCCTGTAATGCCAGAATGATGTTTTCCCGCACCGAGGCGGCGGCGATAATACCATCCGTTTTGCGATCCTCTGGACAGAAGCCGATCCCCAGACACGAAGCCTGATGCGGCGATCGCAAGGTCTGCGCTTTGCCTTTGATCAGCGCACTGCCGCTGTCGGCGGGTTTAATACCGAAGATCACCTCCGCCGTTTCCGTTCGCCCGGATCCCAGCAGTCCAGCGAGACCGACGATCTCACCAGGACGCACCTGTAGATCAAACGGCGCGATGGTGCCTTTCTTGCCAAAGTCGCTAAAGGCCGCCACTGGTTTATCACTCAGCAGCGTACGGCCCGCACGCTGTAGCGCATGGGTATCCAGTTCGCGACCCAGCATCATTTTGACCAGTTCGATCTGTGGCAGTTCGCGGGTTTCACGGCAGCCAACGAAGCCGCCGTTACGCAGGACGGTGATGCGATCGCTGACCTGATAGACCTGATCGAGGAAGTGGGTAACGAAGATCAGACTGACGCCCCGATCGCGCAGATGCCGCATCAGGCCGAACAGCATTTCTACCTCCTGGGTATCAAGACTGGCGGTGGGCTCATCGAGGATCAGCACTTTCGCGGAGAGATCGATCGCCCGACAGATGGCGACGATCTGCTGCATCGCCACGGAAAAGCGGTTCAGTGGCTCGCGCACGTCGAGGGAAAAACCGTATGACGCCATCAACTCCGTCGCGCGTTTTTCCATCTGCTTGCGCAGCAGCAGGCCAAAACGCCGCGGTTCACGGCCAATAAACAAGTTATCCGCTACCGACATATTGGGCAGCAGGTTCACTTCCTGATACACGGTACCGATCCCCAACTGCTGGGCATGGGCAGTATTTTTGGGGGAGATAGGCTGGCCTTCGAGCCAGATCGTGCCGCGATCGGCATGGTAAACGCCGGTCAGCGCTTTGATGAGCGTCGATTTACCGGCTCCGTTTTCTCCCAGCAGCGCCATAATCTCACCGCGACGCAAGCTGAAATCCACGTTATCCAGCGCTTTGACGCCGGGAAAGAATTTGCTTAATCCTTCGGTGCGGAGGATTTCCTGATGGGGGTCGGTGGTCATGGCATTCCTCCGGTACGAAATCACGGCCTTTTCGTAGGCCTGATAAGCGCAATGCCATCAGGCCTACGGAAGACCGGCAGCAAAACTAGTAGCCCATGTTTTTCTTCTTCTCTAACTCTTCTTTCGCCGTATCCGGCAGATAGAGGATCGACTTGGTAATGGTCAGCTTCTCAGGCATCGTGCCGTCTTTTTTGAATTTCTCCAGCGCGTCGAATGCCGGGCCTGCCATATTCGGCGTCAGCTCGACGCTGGCGTTGGCTTCACCGTCAATCATTGCTTTGTAGATATCCGGTACACCGTCGATGGAACCGGTCAGAATATCTTTGCCGGGTTTCAGGCCTGCTTCTTTAATCGCCTGGATTGCCCCGATCACCATGTCATCGTTGTGGGCGTAAACCATGCAGATGTTCTTGCCATTGTTTTCCGCTTTGATAAAGCTCTCCATCACTTCTTTCCCTTTACTGCGGGTGAAGTCGCCGGACTGTGAGCGGATAATCTTAATGTTTGGCGCGTTGGCAATGGCTTCAGCAAACCCTTTTTTACGATCGATGGCCACGCTGGCCCCGACGGTCCCTTGCAGCTCAACGACGTTACACGGCTTGCCGTTCACTTGTTTAATCAACCAGTCGCCGATCAATTTACCTTCCAGCACGTTGTCGGCGGTGACCGTGGTCATATAGAGAGATTTGTCTTTTACATCGATGGAACGATCGAGCAAAAAGACCGGAATGTCGGCATCTTTAGCCTCTTTTAAAACCGGTTCCCAACCCGTTGCCACGACCGGCGCAATAAAGATGGCGTCAACGCCCTGCGCAACAAATGAGCGAACAGCTTTAATCTGGTTTTCCTGCTTTTGCTGGCCGTCAGCGATTTTCAGCGTAATACCACGCTTTTCAGCCTCGCTTTTCGCAACGTTGGTTTCTGCGGCGCGCCAGCCGGATTCAGAGCCAACTTGCGAAAATCCTACGGTTAAAGGGGCTGCCATTGCCATAGACGACATGGCTGCCGAAACTGCTGTGACTAAAAGTAAGCGCTTCCACATAAGTGCGTCCTCGTAGGGTGATTATTGTTGGTTAATAAACCGTCGCGAAAAAACTATAGACAATTGAGCATGTAACGAATTGCGTTACATCACACTTCAAAAAAGTAAATAAAACGTTAATCACAACTTTGTAATCGCTTTCATCTCGCTATGAAAAATGCGGCTGAAGATATGGATTTTTCTGTCACGAGAGAGGGGTAAAAAGAAGAAAATGAGCGCAGAGAAAGCGAAAACAAGCGGAGACATTCAGCGCGAGTTGGCTATAATACCCGCCACTTGTTTGCCATAGCTTATTTAAAGGAAACAGACATGAGCTTACTCAACGTCCCTGCCGGTAAAGACCTGCCGGAAGATATCTACGTTGTTATCGAGATCCCTGCCAACGCAGATCCGATCAAATACGAAGTTGACAAAGAGAGCGGCGCCCTGTTCGTTGACCGCTTCATGTCCACCGCGATGTTCTATCCGTGCAACTACGGTTACATCAACCACACCCTGTCTCTGGACGGTGACCCGGTAGACGTTCTTGTCCCGACTCCGTACCCGCTGGAGCCAGGTTCAGTGATCCGCTGCCGTCCGGTTGGCGTGCTGAAAATGACTGACGAATCCGGTGAAGATGCGAAACTGGTTGCGGTTCCGCACACTAAGCTGAGCAAAGAATACGATCACATCAAAGATGTGACCGACCTGCCGGAACTGCTGAAAGCACAGATCACCCACTTCTTCGAACACTACAAAGATCTCGAAGCGGGCAAATGGGTGAAAGTTGACGGTTGGGACAACGCTGAAGCCGCTAAAGCTGAAATCGTTGCTTCTTTCGAGCGCGCGAAGAAGTAAGTTCGCGTTAGCTTAAAACCCTGAACGCCAGTCTCTGGTTAGTAAGGGTTTTTAAATTTCTACGTTCTACCACCTCTCCCCTTCGCTGTTTTCTTTTTGACCTACCAGAATGGGTAGTCACATTTCATTTATCTTAATTGCGAATGATATTAGATCTCATTATCATTCTCAGCATGTAAATAAATGTGAATAAAAGTCAATGAACCTCCACAATGTGAAGTCCCTGAAACGCTATTCCTGCGTGGCACTCGCCACAGCGCTGTTATTTACCAGCCTGTCCAGCGTGGCGCAGACGCTACCTGAGAAAGATTTTCTGACCCGCGATGTCGGTAACGGCGTGTATGAGCTGGCGGTTGATAGCCAGCAGAATGCACTTTTTGTCGCCTCGTCGCCGTCGTTTGATAAAGATAAAACCAGCGGGCTTATCTACAAACTCGATCTGGAGAAACTCACGACGACTGAAGTCATCGACACCAGCCGTCGTGCCTTTGCCACCGCGCTGGATGAAGAAAACCAGGTGCTGTATGTCGGCAACACGCTGGAAGGTTCAGTAACGCTAGTCGATACCCGCAGCGGTAAAGAGCTGGCGATACTGCAACTGAGCGAAGCCAAAAACTCGAAAGATATTGTTCATACGCGTGAAATGGTGCTCGATAAACAGCACCACCGTCTGTACGTTTCCGGCGTGGCTGAAAAAGGCATAGTCTGGGTGGTGGACACACAAAAGCGCGAGAAAATCGCCACCCTCGAGAACATGGGCCAGTACCCGACCGGCATGGCCGTGGATGCAAATAAGAACCGCCTGTATGTTGTGAATGGCCGAAACGAGCTTATTACGCTGGATACCACCAACCATCAAATTATTAATCGCTTTACCATTGAGCCAGATAAAAAACATTTTTTCCTGAATATTGCCCTGGATGCAAAAAATAACCGCGCATTCCTGACCGATCCGGATTTAGCGGACGTACTGGTTGTTGATCTTAATACCGGTAAGGTTATTGCACCAATTAAGGTTATTAACTCGCTGGCAGTGATATATAACGAAAAACGCCAGGAAGTTTATATCACCCACCGTAATGCTAAACGCATCAGCATTGTGAACAGCAAGACCTATCAGGTAAAACAAAGCATTGAAACCAATGCCTTACCTAACAGTCTGGCACTCTCGGCAGATGCTAACACCCTGTACGTCAGCGTCAAACAGTCGGAAAAAATGACAGGTGTGAAGCCCGACTACGTGCTGAAAATCGATCTCTCTAAATATTAATAATTAAAAAACTATCTGCACCTTGCAGCTTTTTTGAGCTGCAAGGTGATGTTTTTATTTTTTACTTTTCAGGTGTCTATATTATGAAAACGCGTCAACTTATTACGCTGACAGGGATCGTTGCATTCTCAGGCGGTGTTATTTTCCCCACCCAGGCAGAAGAACTCACCGAGACCTCACGCACTAGCGAAGATGAAATGGTGATCACCGCATCCGGATTCTCGCAGCAAAAACGCGAAGCGCCGGCCACTATTTCAGTTATCGATCGTAACACGCTGGATATTCAGCCGGACCGTAGCATCGGTGAAGCCATTAAAAACCTTCCCGGCGTCTCGGTCACCAACAGCAGTGGCATGAACGCCGGTAGCATTATGATCCGCGGCATGGACCCGTCCTATACCGCTTTTATGGTCAACAGCGTCAAACAAAATACCGGTGAATCTCGTCCTTACGGACATGATATTGGTACTGAAGCCAACTTCTTACCGCCAATGGAGGCCATTGAGCGTATCGAAGTTATCCGTGGGCCGATGTCCTCGCTGTACGGCTCAGACGCCATCGGCGGTGTGGTTAACGTCATTACCAAAAAACCGTACGGCGCAAAAGAGTGGACCACGGCAATTGCTGCCAATACCTGGCTGCAGGAACACCAGTATTTAGGTAATACCAGCCAGATGAATTTGTTTACCATGGGGCCGATTGTGCCCGATGTTCTCGGCCTTAGCGTGGCGGCCGACTGGCTTGACCGTCGCGATGACGATCGCAATAACTATTTTGGCAAACACAATCGTAAATCCGTTGATATGACAATGGGCCTGGCCGCCAGCGAGAATAACCTGTTCGATCTTAACGTGGTCACCGGTGAACAGGAAAAAAACCGTACCCAGAAACGCGGTGCGCCGTGGTCATGGCTGTTCGATCGTAACGCCGCCACCCTGACGCATACCGGCTGGTATGCAGACGACACCATCGCGACGACCAACTACATAAACTATGAAAAAGGCCGTTCGAAGTATGTTTATGACGGACAGTCCCCGCAGTATGTGCAGATGGAGAACTACGTCGCCAATTCGCAAACCACTTTCACGCTCGACACCCATAAACTGACCGTTGGGGCGAATTTCACGCGCGAAGAGCTGAATGACCGCTTTGATGTGGCCAACAAAACGCTGCCCGGATCTGACCCGGTGACCAAAATCAGCCGTAACGGTTGGGCATTGTTTGCTGAAGACGGCTGGAGCATTGGCGATTTCATCCTGACCACGTCAGCGAGGATGGACCAGGATGACAATTTTGGCACACATATTACGCCGAAAATGTACGGTAACTGGGCCTTTAGCAATGACTGGGCGCTGAAAGGCGGCGTTTCCGCAGGCTATAAAAAACCGGAGCTGCGCGCGACGTCCAGCAACTTCGTAACCCCTTACGGCTCAACCGTACCTTACCCCTTCCTCACCGTTGGTAACGACGACCTGAAACCTGAACAAAGCGTTAACTCTGAACTGGGCCTCTACTGGACGGGAGATGCGCTATCGCTCGACAGCACCGTCTTCTATACGCAGTTCAAAGACAAAATTGCTGAACAAACTATTTGTGAAACCACGTCGACGAACCAGTGCTCCGTCAACGGCTACAACGCGGATTCCGTCAGTAAATACTTCAACGTCAGCGAGGCGGATGTATACGGTATAGAACTGAATGCCGACTGGCAGATTACCGCCGATGTAAAAGCCAACGCTAACTACACCTGGAACCACAGCGAACAAAAAAGCGGCGTTAACAAAGGCTACGCGCTAAACGATTATCCGCGCCATATGGCGAATCTGTCGCTGAACTGGGCAGCAACGCAAAGCCTGGACGTATGGAGTACGGTGAATTATCGCAGCAGTAACCGCAACAGCGGCAATAACTATAAATACGATGACTACACGATGGTGGATGTAGGCCTACGTTATCAGCTCAATAAGCACACGCAACTGATGGCTGGGGTCTACAACGTGTTGGATGAAGATCCGAAACTGACAACCGCGTGGAACGAATCCGCACAGGTGGAAGGACGCCGCTATAACCTCGGCGCGCGCGTGGAGTTTTAAATCCAGAATAAAACAACGCCACCCGAGGGTGGCGTGTTCATATCAGTACTGGTCTCGGTCTAACCAGTTACCGCTTTCAATCAGCGTTAAGCCATCAACCGGACGTTGGTACACGTACATCCATGCACTTCCGTACGGCGTTTGAATTAACTGGCGTGCGTATTCACCGCCACGGGTACGCAGAGCGTCAAGCTCTGCCAGCGTGGCGTTATCAATACGATAAACTTCCCCGTGTACTGTTCCCTCTCCTGGAACGGCGCCTGGATAGTGGCCCAGGCTATACAACTGGTAGTTGTCGATACTGAAATTTCCCAGCAACAGGGCATTGGTCATCCAGTGGCTGTTGCCTTGTTTGGTTCGTAAACTGCCGTAGACAAATATTCGCATTGCTAAAACTCGAACTGATAGAGCAAATCAAGTGCCTGATCTACGCCAGACACTGCTTCCAGATATAGCTTAGGCATCAGACGATAACGTAGCGTGAGTGTCGCTAAGGAGTCAAATATACCCACACCATATTTCACCTGCAGACCTGGCAGTACGTATCCGCTGACAACCACCTGAGATGAATCACCCACCCCTTGTGTGTCCAGTGCCAGATTGCTTACGCCAAATGTCTCCCCGATTTTACCCACAACCTGACCACTTTGTGCAACCCCCAGACCAATAAGCATTGAAGTCATTGCCGCGCTGTCGCTCTGTTCGCTATCCAGTCCTTGTCCGCGTAGCAGGTAGGAAAGCGCCATTTGCTGCGACATCGCCGGGTCGGAGAAGATTTCCGCCTTCGGCTCATCGGCGGAGCCCGTGACGCGAACCCCGGCGATCACGTCGTCTTCGGTGGCTTCCGGGTTACGAATTGCTTCGATGTTGAGTAACGGCTGATCCGGCGGACCGGAGAACAACAGCTCGCCCTTACGCACAATCAGATCCTGACCATAGGCATGGAAACGCCCGCTCGGAATATTAATTTGTCCGTTCAGCCCCAGCCCCTGCTTATCCTGCACCACTTTCAGATCGCCCGTCAGACGCGCTTTCAGACCAAAGGCGTCAATACGCACGTTGTTACCGACGTGGATGTTCAGGTTGCTGTTGATCGGAATACCTGCTGTCTGCGGTTTCTCCGGTTGCAGATTGTTGTTAAGCATGACCATATCGCTGGAAACCCCTACCGCGCTCTCCGGCAGGTCGTGTACCACGATACGCGCCCACGGCACATCCACGTTGCCATCGAGGGTAAACAGGCTCGGCGTGGCTTCAAAGACCACGTCCGGCGATACGTCCAGGCGGACCATCGGCGGCACGGTTATACGAACCCTGCTGCCTTTAGCCGCAACGCGCGCCCGCCAGTTGTCTATCTGACTCCAGTCGGCATCGCCGCTCAGGTTAATTTCGCCCTGCTGCGTACGCACCACGCCCGCCAGCGTTGAGCGTGTTCCGGTGAAGTTAACGGCTAACTGGCTTGGCTGCATGTCAAACGGCATAAAGTTACCGTCGATATCCAGACCGCTCAGCTGCAGCTGTCCGAGCAGCTGCGGGCTTTGCACATCACCGCCCAGACGTAGGTTGGCGTTGATCACCCCTGCCGCTTTTTCACCGCGCGAGAAAATGGGGTTCACCATCGCCAGATTGAAGTTGCGGATGTTGACGTTGCCGCCGAGACTGCGGCGTCCTTGCGGATCCGTCACCTGCACCTGGCCGTCAAACTGCCCGTTGTTGGTCAGGCGAATCAGCCAGCCCAGCTCGGCACGGTTATTGTGCAGGTCGGCGGTCAGATTCAGCGTTTCAAACGCCACAGGGAGCGGCGCATCGTTCACGCTTTGCGTGACCTTCACGTTACGTCCGCTCAGCGTAACCTGCCCCTGCGGCAGCCCCTCTTTGGTGGTGTCCCAGCTAACATCAGCTTTGCCAGTGAAAACGCCGCTGGCCTGGGTTGTATCCGGCATAAACGGTTTTAGCATCGCCAGGTCGAAGCGGTTAAGGTTCACCACCGCGCGTCCTTGTGCACCGGCATCAATGGTTTGCGGTACGCACAGTTCCGCATTCGGGTTGTTCCAGCAGTGTGGCCCAATGCTGATTTTCTGTTCCTGATTGCGATAATCCAGCGCGACAGGGCGGTTAAGGGACCACGGACCGACCGGCGTCTGGAAGCGGGTATCGCTTAACGCACCTTTCCAGCGCTGCTCTTGGCGATCAAAGCTACCTGCCAGGGAGAGCTGCCCGGAGACCGGTTCCCCCTGAATGCGCAACTGCAGCTCATGCTGCTTTTCGCTACCTTTGGCATTGAGCGTCACCAGGCCAATATTCACGTCAGGCTGTACAATCCGCTCTACGCGAACGTTGAGATTACCAGCGATTTGCTCTGCCGATTTCACGTCGCCTTCGACGCGCACCTGAGCGACGGACAGCTCCTGCCAGCGCAGACCCCGGGCGGTGATATCCGCCAGCAGTTGTGGCGCTTCAACCGTACCGCGAACTTTTACCAGCCCTTTCGCCGTACCGCCCAGTCCCGGCAGCGCGTTATCCAGGCTCGGGGCATCAATCGTCGCGTCGAGATTGAGGTCTTTGACCCCCAGTTCCCCTTTCACATCCGCGCTGTTGCGTCCCAGTTCCAGATGCAGGCCCGGGATCGTCCACTGCAGGTAGCTGTTACCCTTCAGCGAACCGTGCACATTAACCTTGTTCTGCTTCACGTTGCCGGTCAGCTTCAGCTCGGGCACCTCCATCTGCCAGCTTCCGCCGTACAGACTGCCGCGAGTTTTCACAAGGCCATTCAGTTTTGATGGCCACTCCGGGATCGCTTTCGCCGTGTTGATGCCATCCAGCGTTAGCTCCCCGCGCCAGCTGATCGCCTGCTGCCAGTCCACCAGCGCTTTCAGCTCAGTTTTCCCTTCCAGCGCCGCAACGCTGAGTTTGTCGAGATTGATCTGCTGTTCGTTGCCTTTGGCGTCCAGCGTGATGGTAGCCGGAGGGATATCCTGACCTTTCACAGCGGTACGCATCGACAGCGTATAGTCGGTCATCTTACCGGTCAGTTTGAGCTTGATGTCATCAGCCTGGAACTGCTTGTCGCCGGTAAACGGCCAGTAAACCTGCTTACTCACCACCTCAAGGTTGAGCGGCAATCCGGCTTCCGCCAGACGCGCCTGCGCCCGCAGGTCCATATCCACCGGACCAGACAGATTTACGCCTACTTCCAGCTGTTCACGCAGCGCGCCGCCGACCTTCAGCTTCACCTTTTCGCCTTTTAACGGATCGACGTTGAGCGTGCTGTTTAACGTAATATCGACCGGCCACGTGTCGGTCAGTTGCGCCGTGCCGCTGGCTTTTACCGTCCCCTGATTCGAGTCGATATCCAGTGCATCGAGTTTCATGTTGCCGTCAATGCTGCTCACTTTCAGCAGCATGTTATGTACCGTTAAATCCGTATCCCCGGTCACGCGCAGCTGCTCGCCGCGAAACGCTTCAATGTTGAGATTAAGCGGCAGATGGACATCGGTCATTTCCGGCAGCACCGGCTTTGAGAACAGATCTTTTAGCGTTTCGCCGAGCGGTTTTTCATCCGGTTGCGGATTTTGAATCTTTGGTTCGACAACCTCTTCCTGCGCCACTTCCGCCACTTTAGGCAGGGCAATCAGCAGCCCCTGTAATGACGTTGGCTTCAGGGTTAGCGTTTTTTCCTGCCAGTTCAGGCCAGAGGTAAATTCCAGCACCGAAACCGTGGTGTCATCGATTTTGATATTGATGTTGTTCAGCGCCACGCGCGAAAGCGTGATTGGGTAAGGTGTGGAAAGGTTAAGCGGACCGCTCTCTTCCTCTTCAACCGGCGCTGATGGCGGCATCTTTTTGCTGTCGATCGCCACGTTGATATTTTTCAGCGACAGATCGTTGACGCACAGGCTGCTGTCCCACAGGCAGTTAAGCCCCACGGCCAGATGCACTTCGCCAGCATTCACCGCCACGCCAGGTTGGTCATAACGAATATTTTTGAGCGATAAATCCCGCCAGCCGCCGGTGACCTGACCAATCTCCAGCCCCGGAACCCAACGATTCGCCGCTTTGAAGATCAGATGCAGGCCCGAAGTGGTGCCGACGAGGAACGCCACCGTGCCTAACAACAGCAGGATAAAAATCAGCACGCCGAGGCTTATCTTCTTCCATAAACTCATAATTCAGGCCCCAGACCGATGTAAAACTGTAAACCATGTTCATCTTTGTCGCCCACAGGGACAGCAAAGTCGAGCTTGATGGGTCCCACTGGCGATTGCCAGCGTACGCCGACCCCGGCACCGGTTTTGAAATCGCTTCTGCGGATATCGCTGACCGCTTCGCCGCTATCGACAAACATCGCGCCCCACCATTTTCCGGTCACGTTGTACTGATATTCCAGCGAGCCGGTCGCCAGCTTCGAGGCCCCTTTCAGCTTGCCGTCGCTGCCTTCAGGCGAAATAGATTTGTATTTGTAGCCGCGAATGCTGCGATCGCCCCCGGCGAAGAAACGCAGATCCGGCGGTACTTTGTCGAAGTCCCCGGTTTCGATCCAGCCGAGGTTGCCGCGCATCACAAAGCGATGACGATCGTACAGCGTGCGGATCCAGACGTTTTGCGCCTGGAAGACGGAGAAATCAACGTCTGAACCCCAGGCCGTGTTGGAGTAATCGATGGAATAACGTTGGGAGTCGCCCCAGACTGGCATCAGACCGCCGCGCGAGCGCGTCCGGCTGATCATCACGCCCGGATAGAGCAGCATGGTGGTGTTAGTGACGTTACCCTGGGTAAAGTGATCGAGGCTCCAGCGCAGGTTAATCGCGCGCTGCCAGCCGCTGGAGAGATCCCAGTAGCGGGAAACCGCAAGCGTAGTGGAGTCCTGCTCGGTATCGTTTAAATCGGTACGCTTAAAGCCCCCCTGCACCAGGTAATACTGCTCCAGCGGGTTCTTTAATAGCGGCATTTTATAACTGAAATCAAGAACCTGCTCTGGCGCAGAGATGCTGGCGCTGGTGGTCAGGCTGTGGCCATAGGAGTTCATCCACGGCTTTTTCCACGAGGTCTTCACCCGTGGACCGACGTCAGTTGAGTAACCGACCCCGGTTTCGATGGTATTTTCAGTTCGCGGCGACACCACGCCTTTCAGCGGCAGCACTTTGGTTTCACGGGCTTTATCAAATTCCGGTGCGACGACCACGGAATTAAACCATCCGGTCGCCGACAGACGACGGTTCAGTTCGCCCAGATCTTTCGACTCGTACTCTTCACCCTCTTTAAAGGGCACCAGATTTTGCAGGTACTCATCGCGAATTTGCGAGCCTTCAAAAGTGACATGCCCAAAGCGATAGCGTTCACCGCTGTTGTAATCGATATCCCAGAATGCCTGGCGGCGTTCGAGCGCTATTCCAAGCTGGCTTTTATTAAATTCACTGTCGAAATAGCCTTTGCGCAGCGCCACGCTGGTGAGTGATTTTTTGAAGTTATCATAGTCCCCCTGATTCAGCACGGTGCCGATTGCCGGTCGCGTTTTCAGCAGATCCAGATAATCTTTATCCGTACGTGCGCCACCGCGCAGAATCACTTCGGTGCCGCCAATCAGCACCGGCTCACCAGGGGTCACTTTGGCAATCAGCACCTGGCGTCCTTTCGCCGGCGGCGGACGCAGCTCAAAATCAATGGTGGGCTCAAAGTAGCCCAGCGCTTTTAGCCCTTCGCGGATGGCATCATCAACGCGCGCACGAAAGCGTCGGTCTGGAGTGACTTCATCACTTTGAATCGTGGATAGCTGCGCGCGGACGTTTTTCTCCAGCGGTCCTGATAATCCTTCGACCTGTAAGCGAACATTCGCTGCGGCGGCGGAGCCACTTAAGCACAGTAATCCCACCCAACATAACTGACGGATATGTGGCACATTTTCTCCTGAATATCCTTTTTTCCCACCCCTGGAAAAAAATACTATGCCGTTCCTCGGCTTAACAAAAAATCAACAATAAGAGTTGAAAAACAGACGACAACCCAAATATTTCTTATGTTTAACTCTAGACGTATTCACGCCGTTTATTGTGGGCAAAGACGCGTCTCGTTACAACCTTAACCCAAATGACTGATTTCGGGAGAACGGCCATGAGTTTATTTGATAGAAAGCATCTTGTTACTCAAGCAGATGCCCTACCTGGACGCAACACCCCGATGCCAGTGGCAACGCTGCATGCGGTTAACCAACATTCGATGACCAACGTGCCCGACGGTATGGAGATAGCCTTTTTCGCCATGGGATGTTTCTGGGGCGTTGAACGTTTATTCTGGTCATTACCCGGGGTATACAGCACAGCGGCCGGATATACCGGCGGCTACACCCCTAACCCAACCTATCGGGAAGTGTGTTCCGGCGATACCGGACACGCCGAAGCGGTACGCGTCGTCTATGATCCGCATGTTATCAGCTACGAGCAACTGCTGCAGGTGTTCTGGGAAAATCACGACCCGGCGCAGGGCATGCGTCAGGGGAACGACCAGGGGACGCAGTATCGCTCCGCCATTTACCCGTTAACACCGGAGCAAACCGTCGCGGCACAGGCAAGCCTTGAGCGTTTTCAGGCAGCAATGACCGCCGCTGGCGACGAGCGCACTATTACAACGGAAATCACTACCGCAACCCCGTTCTACTATGCCGAGGACGACCACCAGCAGTATCTGCATAAAAATCCTTATGGGTACTGTGGCATTGGCGGGATTGGCGTTTGCCTGCCGCCAGAACGTTGATCCGCGATTAACGCGCTACCGTCACCCGCGCGGCATGGCGCGTTGCGTGGGTAACGGTTCCCCGATCCGTCACCTTTCCCTTCAACAACAGGTTAAACACGGGCGCAGAGGGGCGATTAAGACGGTTCTGTAGCAAATGCACCGCCTCCACGCCCAGTGCCCGACAGGGGATAGTGATACTGGTTACCGCGGCGACGATATGCGCATCCAGCTCCTGAACATCCGTCGTCATCAGCGACATCTCACCGGGTATCTCCACGCCACCGTTTTCCAGCACCCGCTGGATGCCCGTCGACATTGATGCCCCGGCGCAGAAAATGACCTCTGGCCACGCTTCACGCGGCGTCTCACGTAGCCAGTGGTCCATCGCACGTTCTGATTCATCCTCAGAAAACCCTTCCGTCACCAGCAGATCACGCCCGGTATCAAACGGTATCTGATATTGTCGGTAGACCTCCTTAATGCCCTCCAGACGCCAGTACAAGGTTTCCCGGCGCAGGCTGGTGACATGGAGAATACGCCGATGCCCCTGATCAAAAAGATATTGCACAGCACGGTTGCCAATTGCCCGGTGATCGGGGGATACCGCATCCAGTAACCCTTCTTTGTCCTGCGAGTTAATCAACACGCAGGGTTTATCCAGCAGTAGCGCCAGTTTATGCACGGTCGGGTCATCAATGCCGATGAGAATAATGGCATTGATATTTTTACTGTTGGCCTTTTCCTGAAAGACCTTTATGTCCGCGCGTTGCTCATCCAGCCCGCAGTAACTCAGATAGACATCATGCGGCGCTATCGCCTCAGCAATTCCGCGCGTCACTTCGAGGTAAAATGCATCGCCACGGGCGGTAAAGGTACGCAACGGGGCGAAAATGGCGATGCCGTTGATCAATAGCCGTCCACTGGACAGCGAGTCCAGAACGCCCAGCCTGCGCGCGCAGCTGACAATCGCATCGCGCGCGTTGTCGCTGGTATATGACTTTCCGCTAAGTACTCTCGACACCGTACTCACCGAGTACCCTGTCAGGGCAGCAATTTCGTCCATTTTTAGCTTGCCAGACATTCTGTGACCTCACTCGCAATCAATCTTTGCAATTTTTTGCAAACGTAGTTCATTGACTCTAAAACACTTTTTCAATGACTGGATGAACTTCTTTTTCATCCTGCAACCGTTCTCACAAAATCACATTGTCGATATTCCAGGCGTTTCATATGTTCCGCATATCCCTTCTTTCTCATGAAAAAGGCACGACATGAAAAAAATACGCTTTGGCATTATTGGGGTTGGCAACATTGGTACCGTCCACGCGCGCTACCTGCTGGCCGGAACGGTACAAGAAGCAGCGCTCGCCGCAGTATGCGATAACAATCCTGATCAGCATGCGGCGATCCAACGGCTGGTCGGTGAAGAGGTGACACTGTTCAGCGATGCGCGTGAGATGCTGGAAAGTGGGCTGATCGACGCCGTTATCGTCGCCACACCGCACTATGACCATCCAGGTTTATCGATGATGGCCATGCGTCTTGGCATCCATACGCTGTGCGAGAAGCCTGCAGGGGTCTACACCGCGCAGGTACAAGAGATGAACGCCTGTGCGCGCGAATGCGATGTGGTGTTCGGCTTGATGTACAACCAGCGCCCCAATCCGCTGTATCAGAAAGTTAAAGATCTGATCGACAGTGGCGAACTCGGCGAGCTGCGTCGCTCTAACTGGATCATTACCAACTGGTATCGTTCGCAGAGCTATTACAACTCCGGCGGCTGGCGCGCGACCTGGAAAGGTGAAGGCGGCGGCGTGCTGCTTAATCAGGATCCACACCAACTCGATTTATGGCAATGGCTGGTCGGCATGCCGGTACGCTTGCGTGCCTTTTGCCAGTTTGGCAAACACCGCCAGATTGAAGTTGAAGATGACGTCACGGCCTACGCGGAATACGCCAACGGCGCGACCGGCGTGTTCATCACCACCGTCGCCGAAACACCCGGCACAAATCGCCTGGAAATTGTCGGCAGCCGGGGAAAAGTGGTAGTGGAAGAAGGCCGCCTGCGCTTCTGGAAACTACGGGAATCCGAAACCGACTTTAACGCCCGCTGGCAAAACGGTTTTGGTGAGCCGGAATGCTGGGAGGTGACTATCCCTACCGAACCAGAATGCAGCGAGCACTATGTCATTACCCGCAATTTCACCGCCGCGATTCTGCACGGCGAGCCGCTGATTGCCCCCGGTCTGGAAGGCATTCACGGCCTGACGCTTTCCAATGCGATGCACCTCTCTACCTGGACCGATGACTGGGTCGAGCTACCGATCGATGAACAGCGTTACTTCCAGTTGCTCCAACAACGTATCGCCTCTTCAGTGGAAAAAACCA
Organism: Citrobacter sp. 506; assembly: GCF_050434985.1. Classification (NCBI taxonomy): domain Bacteria; kingdom Pseudomonadati; phylum Pseudomonadota; class Gammaproteobacteria; order Enterobacterales; family Enterobacteriaceae; genus Citrobacter; species Citrobacter sp. 506. The sequence goes on along the minus strand of NZ_JBNDJN010000003.1, from coordinate 89,621 downwards.
CGGCCAGCCGCACGCTGGACGCTTCCGGTAGCTGGTAACGCGCAGGAGAAAATCATGCTGAATATTGCCATTGTTGGAACCGGAAATATCTCCCACAACCACATTCAGGGGTATTTACAGTTCGCCGATCGTTGCCGGATTGTCGCCCTGGTTGATATCTACCCGGAGAAGGCCGAAGAGAAGAAATCACGCTATGGCCTGGATGAAGCGCGGGTCTACCGCAGTCATCAGGCGATGCTGGACGCGGGCATCGAAGTAGATGTGGTCGATGTCTGCACTCCGCCATACGTGCACGCAGCTATCAGCATTGATGCGCTGCAGGCCGGAAAACATGTGCTGTGCGAAAAACCGATGGCCGCCTCACTCGAAGAGTGCGATGCGATGATCGCCGCGCAAAAGGCCAGCGGGAAAACCTTATCGGTCATCGCGCAAAACCGCTTTACCGATGCCTTCTGGCGTCTGAAAACCGTTGTTGATTCCGGGCTGGCGGGCAAGATTTGCCATGCGCAGGTGGATTCATTCTGGTGGCGCGGACACTGCTATTACGACTTATGGTGGCGCGGCACGTGGCAGAAAGAAGGCGGCGGCTGCACGCTGAATCACGCAGTGCACCACATTGACGCCATTCAATGGATGCTGGGTTTCCCGGCCGAAGTGGTGGCGATGATGACCAACGTTGCTCATGACAATGCGGAAGTCGAAGACCTTAGCGCGGCTATCTTCAAATACCCCAACGGGGCACTGACACAGGTGACCGCCTCCGTGGTGCATCACGGCGAAGACCAAAAGATTGTCATTCAAGGCGAAAAGGCGCGTATTTCTGCGCCGTGGCAGGTTCATGCCAGCCAGTCGGCGGATAACGGCTTCCCGCAACCAAACAATAACGGCGAACTGGAACAGCATCTGGAGACACTTTTTCGCGCTACGCCAGCACTGCAATGGACGCTACATACCGGACAAATCGATAACCTGCTTAACGCCATCGACAAACGGACATGTCCCCTGGTCGATGGCGAACAAGGCAAGCGCTCGCTGGAGCTGATTACCGCTATCTATAAATCCGCCATCACCCGCACGGTGGTAACGCTGCCCATCCACCACACCGATGCGTTTTATCGCACCAGCGGCCTGATTGAAATCGCCCCACATTTTTATGAGAAATCCGCCTCCGTGAGCAATTTCACGGAAGTGGGCGCTATCCCCCTGGGTAAAGACTTAGATTCAGGAGTTAAAAAATGAACAAGCAAGATGGAATGCACTACGCCCCTACCGGGAAGCCTCAGCCGGTCGTGGAGCCTGGCGAGTTTGTCATTGCCGCGTCCTCACTCGATCACGGTCATATCTACGGCATGTGCAACGGGTTGATTGAAGCAGGCGCCACGCTGAAATGGGTTTACGATCCCGACCCGCTCAAAATAGATCAATTTCTGCAGCATTATCCGCAAGCGCAGGTTGCCGATTCGCTCGAGACTATCCTGAACGATCGCGAGGTCCGGCTGGTTGCCGGGGCGGCAATTCCCTCTGAACGCTGCCCGCTGGGGCTGAAGGTAATGGCGGCTGGTAAAGACTACTTCACCGACAAGGCTCCGTTAACCACCCTCGCACAGCTGGAAGACGCCAAAGCAATGGTGGCGAAGACCGGACGTAAATACGCGGTCTATTACAGCGAGCGTCTGCACGTTGAAAGCGCCGTGTTTGCCGGCCAGCTAATCCATCAAGGGGCTATTGGGCGCGTGATGCAAACTCTGGGCACCGGTCCGCACCGCGAAGGCAACGGTCGCCCGAACTGGTTTTATGACAAACGCTATTTTGGCGGCATTTTATGCGACATCGGCAGCCATCAAATCGAACAATTTCTCTTTTATACCGGCAATAGCGAGGCGCATATCGTCGCCAGCCATGTGCGTAACGTCAATCATCCGCAGTATCCGCAGTTCGAAGACTTTGGCGATGCCATGCTGGCGGGCGACAACGGGGCGACCGGCTACTTCCGCTGCGACTGGTTCACACCGCAGGGGCTCAGTAGCTGGGGGGATGGACGCCTGACCTTGCTGGGTACCGAAGGTTACATTGAGATCCGCAAGTATGTGGATATCACCCGAGGTGAACAGGATGTGGTGTATCTGGTGAATAAAGAAGGGGAATTCCGCTACCCAGTCGCGGGCAAAGTTGGTTTTCCTTTCTTCGGCGAATTCATTCTCGATTGTCTGAATCGCACGGAAAACGCCATGACTCAGGCCCACGCCTTTAAAGCCGCAGAACTGTGCGTGAAGGCACAAATGCTGGCGAATGCCCGCACATAACCGGAGGTGACATGACAACGCTAAATGCCGCCATCATCGGCGCGGGGGCTATCCACAGCATCCACGTAAACGCCCTCCGGCTTTTGCCGGGGGTCACGCTGCGCGCGCTGGTCGATATTGATAGCGCCAACGGTTTGCAACAGGCCATCGCGTATAACTGCCGCTATTACCAGAATTACCGGGAAATGCTGCTGGATAATGACATTGACGTCGTCCATATCTGTACGCCTCACTTCGAGCACAAAAACATGATTACGGCCGCGCTTGCCGCCGGGAAACATGTGTTTTGCGAAAAACCGGTAGGGTTGAATTGCACAGAGGTAGCAGACATAGCTTACGCGGCGGCGTCTGCCCAAGGCTTACTGGGCGTGTGCTATCAAAACCGCCTTAATCCAACCAGTTTACGTATCCGCGACGAACTGGCGAAAAATACGCTCGGCAGAATGCTAAGCATTAAAGCGGTTTTGACCTGGTCGCGCTCCCGGGCTTATTACAGCGAAAGTCCGTGGCGTGGGCGTTTTGCCAGCGAAGGCGGCAGTTTACTAATCAACCAGGCTATTCATACCCTCGATCTGATGCAGTGGTTCGCAGGCGGCGTGACGCGTTTGAAAGGCGTAGTGGATAGCAGTGAACTGGCGGACGTCACTGAAGCCGAAGACAGCGCGATGGCGACCCTGCACTTTGCCAACGGCGCCCGCGGTCTGTTTTACGCCAGCAACTGTAACACCCTCGATTCACCGCTGCTGCTGGAGATCCATTGCGAGCAAGGCATGCTCCAGCTCACCGATAACACCCTGTGGCGCGTTACAGCGGACCGACGCCTGAAGCTGGATTGCGATGGTTCGCCGGACGGTCACGTCAAAAGTTACTGGGGCCTGGGCCACCAACAGGCTATTCGTCAGTTTTATCATGCTATTACTCATGGAGGTCAGACAGAATACATCAATATTAATGAAGCCCGAAAATCACTGGCGATAGTCGATGCTATTTATCATTCATCTAAAACACGACAATGGATAACCATTAATAATTAAAATTAACTCAGCGCTGAAGAATTAAATAACAACAGCCGGATAATACCGGATTACGCATACCCTACATACTGGAAAATATTATGGTCAAACCAACTGAACGCAGAGTCAGTTATGGTGTAGCGATCGGCTATGGCATTACTGATTTATTTGGCGGCGGTGCTTTCGCCATTATCGGAACATGGCTTTTATTTTTTTACACAACCTACTGCGGTTTAAGCGTGCTGGAAGCAGGATCAATATTTGCCATTGCCCGCGTGATTGATGCTGTACTTAGCCCAATTATGGGTTATATCACCGATAACTTTGGCAACACCTGGCTAGGTCGAAGATTTGGCCGTCGCCGCTTCTTTTTATTACTCAGTTGTCCTTTAATGTTTCTCTATGCCCTGCTATGGCTGACCGACATGGGTTACTGGTACTACCTGGGAACCTATCTGTCGATTGAGCTGCTGTCAGCGATGGTCCTGGTGCCGTGGGAAACCCTGGCCGCAGAGATGACTAACCGCTACGAAGAACGCAGCCGCCTCTCCGGTATGCGCATGATCTGCTCGCAGCTGGGCGGATTCCTTGCCGTATCGGTACCCGGTATCCTGATGCAGTTTACGGGCAAAGATAACCCATTTACCTATACACTAACCGGGCTGATATTTTCCGTCGTGTTCTGCCTCGCCGTGTTCATAACCTGGCGCTGCACGTGGGAGGCCAAAGACGTTCAGGAAGAGACATTTCAAGCTAACCTGCAGCGCAATAGCGGGATACTGAATCACCTTAAATATTTGATACTCGATCTGTTTTCTTCTTTCAGGATCCGGGCATTTCGCCTGCATATTATTATTTATATTTTCTCATTTACCGCTATGGATGTATTCGGGTCAGTATTTACCTATTACGTAGTTTATTGCTTGAGTCAGGATGTAGCCTCCGTTTCTGGCTGGTTAAGTATTGCCGCCTTCGCTTCAGTTTTTGGCACCTATGGGTTTATGCTATTACTGAACAAACTCAATATAACCCCATCAGCAGCACTACGCCTCGCTTACACCTGTATATTTAGCGTATTGGTATTTTTATTTGTTATTTATTACACCGAAACCCAGGTGTCCAATATTCTGTTCTCTGCGATATTTATTCTGCTTGGTATGGCACGTTCCGGTCTTTACTATATCCCGTGGAATATCTACAGCTTTATTCCTGATATCGATGAGATGGTGACCCAACAGCGCCGCGAAGGGATTTTTGCGGGTGTTATGGTACTCACCCGTAAAAGTACGGTGGCAATCGCTATTTTGCTTATCGGCATGGTGCTGGAAGAGGCAGGCTTTGTAAAAGGCAGCGGCGCGCAGCCGGAAAGCGCATTACACGCCATTATCGGATTGATGATCTTTGCTACTGCGGCGCTGCTGGCGGTGAGTTTCTACGCCACCTACAAATTTAAACTTACCCGCGAAACCCACAAAGTTCTGCTCAAAGAGATCGCCCGCCGCAAGCTGGGTGGCAACTATCGCGACTGCGATGAAGAAACCCGGGTGGTGATAAAACAGCTTACCGGCTATGAATACGATGAAGTTTGGGGTGGCAGCGCCACGCAGCGTACGGCAGGACGCGTCAGTCTCTCAGATGCCGAATAAGGAGCGCATCATGTATAACCCATGGAGCAAAACACGAGCGCAAAGCTGGTATCAAGATCAACCCTGGGGCTGCGGTTTTAACTACTTGCCGCGCACCGCGGTTAACTGGCTCGAAATGTGGCAGGCAGAGAGTTTCGATAGCAGCACTATCGATCAGGAACTCGGCTGGGCCAGCCAGTATGGCTATAACCAGCTACGAACAAATTTACCGTTTACCGTCTGGCAGCATGACCGCGATGGGCTGCTCGAGCGCATTGATCTCTTCCTGAACATTGCCCGTAGCCACGGCATAAAAGTGATGCTGACGCTGCTCGACGACTGCGCTTTTTCCGGTGATGAGCCCGTTATCGGCCAGCAAAAGGCGCCAGTTCCCGGCGTTCACAATAGCCAGGCAGCGGGTAGCCCAGGCCGTGCCTACGTGCTGGACCGACGCTGTTGGCCGCAAATTGAAGCCTACGTCAGAGATATCATCCGTTACTTTCGCCATGACTCACGTATCAGCGTCTGGGATTTATATAATGAGCCAGGCAACGGCGGGATTTTTTGTCATACTGGCGAATTTACCCACTATGACGATAGGCTGGAAATTTACGCCTTAACCTTGATGACCCATCTGTTTGGCTGGGCACGGCAGGAGTCACCGTCTCAACCGTTGACCGTAGCGGCCTGGCATATTGACGATCGCACTGCGTGCGGGAATGCGTTTACGCATCCTGTTGATATCGCCGCGCTGCGGCTTTCCGATGTGATTAGCTACCATGCCTACGTCGATACCCCAGGCCAGTTGTCTCTTCTGTCGCAGTTGGCCGAATTTGGCAGGCCGCTCTTTTGTACCGAGTGGCTGGCACGCCATGTTGATAGCCGAATAGAAGAGCAGCTACCGCTGTTTAGCGCCCAGCGCGTTTCCAGCTTTCACTGGGGGTTGGTACAAGGGAAAACGCAAACCTGGTTGCCGTGGCCGGATATCCCGCTTGACGAAGCGACGGCACCGCTATGGTTTCATGATGTGCTGAAGCCGGATGGTTCGCCTTATAGCGAAAGTGAGATGCAGATGGTACGTAGGCTTAACCCCGCAGAATAAGGCCAAAAAAGCTCCTCTGGCGACTTTACAGTACCTTACGCTATACTAGCTTCTGAATTTACCGGCTCAACGCCACGAGCCGGTTTTCACATGGATTTATCAACTTCTCCCTTCCGAGGATCTGGCCTTAACGGTCGGATAAGATATGTTAAACAGTATTTTAGTCATTCTCTGCCTGATCGCCGTGAGTGCGTTTTTCTCGATATCCGAGATCTCGCTTGCTGCATCACGCAAAATAAAACTTAAACTGCTTGCCGATGAAGGCAACGTAAACGCACAACGTGTTTTGAAGATGCAGGAAAACCCCGGCATGTTTTTTACCGTCGTGCAAATTGGCCTTAACGCGGTCGCTATTCTCGGTGGTATTGTCGGTGATGCGGCATTCTCCCCGGCGTTTTACAGCCTTTTCTCGAAGTACTTCACTCCAGAGCTGTCCGAACAGTTAAGCTTTATTCTGTCGTTCTCGCTGGTTACTGGCCTGTTCATCCTGTTCGCGGATTTAACTCCGAAACGCATCGGTATGATTGCGCCAGAAGCTGTGGCTTTGCGTATCATCAACCCGATGCGCTTCTGCCTGCTCGTCTTCCGCCCGCTGGTGTGGTTCTTTAACGGTCTGGCAAATAACATCTTCCGTCTGTTTAAGATCCCGATGGTGCGTAAAGACGACATCACCTCGGACGATATTTACGCCGTGGTCGAAGCGGGTGCGTTGGCAGGGGTTCTGCGTAAGCAGGAACATGAGCTGATTGAAAATGTGTTCGAACTGGAATCCCGTACCGTACCGTCTTCCATGACCTCGCGCGAGAATATTATCTGGTTCGATCTCCACGAAGATGAGCAAAGCCTGAAGAACAAGGTGGCGGAACATCCACACTCCAAATTCCTGGTGTGTAACGAAGATATCGACCACATCATTGGCTATGTCGATTCAAAGGATCTCCTCAACCGCGTACTGGCGAACCAAAGCATGGCGCTGAACAGTGGCGTACAGATCCGCAATACGCTGATTGTGCCGGATACGCTGACGCTCTCTGAAGCGCTGGAAAGCTTCAAAACCGCAGGCGAAGACTTTGCCGTCATCATGAACGAGTACGCGCTGGTGGTGGGGATTATCACGCTCAACGACGTTATGACTACGCTGATGGGCGATTTAGTCGGTCAGGGTCTGGAAGAGCAGATCGTGGCGCGCGATGAAAACTCATGGTTAGTCGATGGCGGTACGCCGATTGATGACGTTATGCGCGTCCTGGATATCGATGAGTTCCCGCAGTCCGGCAACTATGAAACCATCGGCGGCTTTATGATGTTCATGCTGCGTAAAATCCCGAAACGCACCGACTCGGTGAAGTATTCAGGCTACAAATTTGAAGTGGTGGATATCGATAACTACAAGATTGATCAGCTGCTGGTGACGCGTCTGGACAGTAAACCTACCGTACTGGTACCGAAACTGCCGGATGCAAAAGAAGAGGCAAAGGCGTCTTAGCGTCCTGCAGAAACATCAACGGCTCCCATCCAGGAGCCGTTTTTTTAACTACCGCATAGCACTTTGATCAAGCCATCTCAGTTTGCAGACGCAAGACCTGACGGTTAACTTCGGACATCACGGAAAAATGCAGTTTGTCCTTCACTTTTGGGATAAGAATCTTACCCTTATCAAATTCAAAAGCGCCTACATCCTTGATATATAACCGTCCACGAAACAGGATCTTCACGTACTTCGCCACCTGCAGCGGGTTGTATCGTTGGAAAATTTTCATTGTTGTCTCCTGCTGAGCATTACGCCTTTGCGGTACCACAATCGGTCCGACAATCCTCAGGCGCAAATTTTAATGCCCTATGACTATAGACTATCTCGCTCATGTTTCCAGCGTGTATAAGTTTATTTACCTTCAGGTTACAAATATTCAGAATTATCTTTTCAACGCTTCGCTGTCTTCAGTATAAGCCTTCATTTTTCGCAGGATTTGTGCGCCCGTCCGCAAACTGGCATCGCGCTTGCGGGAAAAAGCATCAATCGCACATATGATTAAATTCCAGACCCAAGTGGTCGGATCACCTGCAAAATAAAGAAAGAAGGAAAACCTATGACCTTACAAAAACTGCTGGCGCTGTCGTGCCTGCTGCTGCCGATGATTGCCTGTGCGCATTCGTTTGAGACTAACCAGCGCGTACCGCCGGTGGGGATCGCCGATCGCGGCGAACTGATTCTCGATAACGATAAGTTTAGCTACAAAAGCTGGAATAGCGCGCAGCTGCCAGGGAAAGTGCGAATTGTGCAACACATTGCCGGACGCACCTCCGCCAAAGAGAAAAATGCTACGCTGATCGAGGCAATCAAGGCGGCCAACCTGCCGCACGACAAATACCAGACCACCACGATCGTCAACACCGATGACGCTATTCCTGGCTCCGGTATGTTTGTGCGCAGCAGTCTGGAGAGCAATAAGAAGCTCTACCCGTGGTCACAATTTATTGTCGACAGTAATGGCATTGCGCGTAAAGCCTGGCAACTGGATGAAGAGAGCTCCGCTATCGCCGTACTTGACAAGGACGGACGCGTTCAGTGGGCAAAAGATGGTGCGTTGACGCAGGAAGAGGTGCAGCAGGTTATTGCCCTGCTGCACAAATTACTCAGTAAATAGCAACGCGGAAGCCGGGGTTGAGGAATGATTCACGTGGGGTGTAATCCAGAGATTTCCCCTGCCAGTCGTGAACGTGCGCCCCGGCTGCGGCGGCAACGGCGTGGCCAGCGGCAGTGTCCCATACGTTAGTTGGCCCAAAACGTGGGTACAGCTGTGCCTGCCCTTCCGCCACCAGGCAGAACTTCAGCGATGAGCCAATCGACGTGGTCTGGTGCTCACCCAACTGTTGCAGATACTCTTTTAACTCATTGTCAGCATGCGAGCGGCTAATCACCACCAACGGCGGACGCGCGTCACGAACATGGATTTGTTTGCGCACGCCGCACTCTTCTTTCCACGCTTTACCTTCTGCCGCGCTGTACATCACTTTCATCACCGGCGCGTAAACCACGCCCAGTACCGGCTTTCCTTGCTCGATAAGCGCAATATTGACGGTGAATTCACCGTTACGCTTAATGAACTCTTTGGTACCGTCCAGCGGGTCTACCAGCCAGTAGCGCTGCCAGTGCTGGCGAACATCCCAGCCAGGAGGCGCTTCTTCAGACAGGACCGGAATATCCGGCGTCAGCGCCAGTAATCCTTCGAGGATCACCGTATGCGCGGCGATATCCGCCGCCGTGACCGGAGAATCGTCCTGCTTGCTGGTGATCTCCATCGGTTTGATTCCATCGTAGACCTGCATAATGGCATCGCCCGCATTCCGTGCAAGCTGGCATACATGTTCTAACATTCTCCACCTCGTTTCTGTCGTGGTGTTAACTCGTTGTTTTACTTATACCCGATCGCCAAAGGATCCGCCAACTGTGATAGCGTCTGCGGTTTTAAACGCTATATTCATGTCATGATTCACAGTTCTGTAAGCAAGAAGATTTATATACATTTTCTTTTGTGGCTTAGATCTTAAAAGGATGCCCCTGATGATTAAGTTTAGTGCAACGTTTCTGGCCACGCTGATTGCAGCCAGCGTCAATGCCGCGACCGTCGATCTGCGTATAATGGAAACCACTGATTTACATAGCAATATGATGGATTTCGATTATTACAAAGATACGCCGACTGAAAAATTTGGCCTGGTTCGTACGGCAAGCCTGATCAACGCAGCACGTGGTGAAGTCAAAAACAGCGTGCTGGTTGATAACGGTGATCTGATTCAGGGCAGCCCGCTCGGGGATTATATGGCGGCCAAGGGGCTGAAAGCGGGCGAAACGCATCCGGTATATAAGGCACTGAATACGCTGGATTACGCCGTGGGTAACCTTGGCAACCATGAATTTAACTACGGTCTTGAGTATCTGCACAACGCGCTCGCCGGGGCGAAGTTCCCTTACGTTAACGCCAATATCATCGACGTTAAGACCAAAAAGCCGCTGTTTACTCCTTATCTGATCAAAGAGACTGAGGTTGTCGATCAGGAAGGAAACAAGCAGACGCTGAAAATTGGCTATATCGGTTTTGTGCCGCCGCAGATCATGACCTGGGATAAAGCCAACCTCAGCGGCAAAGTGACGGTGAATGACATTACGGAAACCGCACGTAAATACGTGCCGGAAATGCGAGCCAAAGGTGCCGATGTCGTGGTGGTGGTTGCTCACTCCGGGCTTTCTGCCGACCCATACCAGGCGATGGCGGAAAACTCCGTTTACTACCTCAGTGAAGTTCCGGGCGTGGATGCCATTATGTTTGGTCACGCTCACGCCGTTTTCCCGGGGAAAGACTTTGCCAACATCAAAGGCGCAGATATCACAACAGGTACGCTCAATGGCGTTCCTGCGGTGATGCCGGGCATGTGGGGCGATCACCTGGGCGTGGTGGATTTAGTACTGAATAACGACAGCGGTAAATGGCAGGTTACGCAGGGGAAAGCGCAGGCGCGCCCGATTTATGACGCCGCGGCCAAAAAATCACTGGCTGGCGAAGACCAAAAAATTGTTGAGATCCTAAAAGCCGATCACGATGCCACGCGTGAGTTTGTCAGCAAGCCAATCGGTAAATCTGCCGACAACATGTACAGCTATCTGGCGCTGGTTCAGGACGACCCGACCGTGCAGGTGGTGAATAATGCGCAGAAAGCCTATGTGGAACATTTTATCCAGGGCGATCCAGACCTGGCGAAACTCCCGGTACTTTCCGCCGCTGCACCGTTTAAAGTCGGTGGACGCAAGAACGATCCGGCCAGCTTTGTCGAAGTCGAAAAAGGTCAGCTTACCTTCCGTAACGCCGCTGATTTGTATCTCTATCCCAATACCCTGGTCGTGGTGAAAGCCAGCGGTAAAGAGGTGAAAGAGTGGCTGGAATGTTCTGCCGGGCAGTTTAATCAGATTGATATCCACAGCAGCAAACCACAGTCGTTAATTAACTGGGATGGCTTCCGTACCTATAACTTCGACGTGATTGACGGCGTGAATTATCAGATTGATGTTTCACAACCCGCTCGCTATGACGGTGAATGCCAGACGATTAACCCGCAAGCGGAGCGTATTAAAAATCTGACCTTTAACGATAAACCGATCGATCCGAACGCAACCTTCCTCGTCGCGACCAACAACTACCGCGCCTACGGCGGTAAGTTTGCCGGGACCGGCGACAGCCACATCGCGTTTGCATCACCAGATGAAAACCGCTCGGTACTGGCAGCATGGATAGGTTCCCAGACAAAGAGCGCAGGCGAAATTCATCCGGCGGCAGATAACAACTGGCGTCTGGCGCCGATTCACAGCGAGACACAACTGGATATTCGCTTTGAAACATCACCGTCTGATAAAGCCGCTGCGTTTATCAAAGAGAAAGGCCAGTATCCACTGAAGAAAGTCGCTACCGATGACATCGGCTTCGCCATTTATCAGTTGGATTTGAGTAAGTAAGACCACGCCGGGTGGCGCTGCGCCATCCGGCAAGCCCGACCGGGTCGTTTACGTTGATGCCGGGACGTCTTCGTTCTTAACGGTATGATTTGCCAAAACCTGCGGCAAATTCACCTCTATCCAGTCCGCCAGCGCTGCGACTTTTTCGCTCACCTGCTCACCCAACGGTGTCAGGCTATACTCCACATGCGGCGGTACCACCGGATATGACACCCGATTGATAAACCCGTCCTGTTCTAACGCCTGCAGGGATTGCGCCAGCATTTTTTCACTGACGCCGCCCATCTTACGGCGCAAATCGCTGAAACGGTGCGTACCGTCGCGCAGCGCCACCAGAATCAATACACCCCAGCGGCTGGTGACGTGTTTTAACACCTCGCGGGAGGGACACTGCTCGGCAAACAAGTTGCCATCACGTAATTGCTGGGAGAGCGTCAAAGCTGTCATTTTCATACTAACCTTTTTGTACGTACTTACTAAAAGTAAGTTTAGGTGTTAATGTGATTAAACACAAGACCAATACCAAAGGAGTTATCCTATGATCGCGATTACTGGTGCCACTGGCCAACTGGGCCAACACGTTATTGAAACGCTACTGAAAACCGTTCCTGCCAGCCAGATTGTGGCTATTGTGCGTAATCCTGCTAAAGCGACGGCGCTTAGCCAGCAGGGCATTACCGTTCGTCAGGCGGATTACAGCGATGAAGCTGCCTTTACCACGGCCTTACAGGGGATAGACAAGTTACTGCTAATCTCCTCCAGCGAAGTGGGACAACGTGCCCCGCAGCATCGCAACGTGATTAACGCGGCGAAAGCGGCCCACGTGAAATTTATCGCCTACACCAGCCTGCTGCACGCCGATCGCTCCCCGCTGGGGCTGGCTGATGAGCATGTCGCAACCGAGAAGATGCTGGCTGAATCCGGTATCGCGTACGCGCTGCTGCGTAACGGTTGGTACACCGAAAACTATCTCGCCAGCGCACCAGCCGCGCTGGAACACGGCGTGTTTATTGGGGCGGCGGGAGAAGGCAAAATCGCCTCGGCGACCCGTGCCGACTATGCCGCTGCCGCCGCGCGCGTCATCAGTGAAGACGGTCATGCCGGTAAAATCTATGAACTGGCGGGCGACGCAGGCTGGCCCCTGAGCCAGCTGGCGGCCGAACTGGCAAAACAGAGCGGTAAAAAAGTGGTGTATCAAAACCTGAGCGAAGCTGATTTTGCCGCCGCGCTGAAAGGTGTTGGTCTGCCTGCCGGACTGGCGGACATGCTGGCTGACTCAGACGTCGGTGCCTCTAAAGGTGGCCTCTTCGACGACAGCCATACGCTGAGCAAACTGATTGGTCGCCCAACCACGTCGCTGGCAGACAGCGTCAAAGGCATCGTGTAAGTGTTAAAAATTAGTTAATTGTGGTGGCATCCCCGCGCATCCTCTCTGATAATGACATGATGATGCGTGGGGAGAGAAGACGTGCAAGGTGTACCTGAGCAGTTTATTGATGAGAAAGACAGCGCTCGCTTTCGCCATCTGGCACAGGTGCCGGGCGTTGAGCTGTATCATGCGCACATCTCGCGTTACGCCTTTGAACCCCACACCCATGAAGCGTTTGGTATTGGCGCGATAGAAGCCGGAGCCGAACGTTTTCGCTATCGCGGCACGCAGTACGTGGCCCCCGCCCATTCTGTCGTCACCATGAATCCCGATGAGCTACATACCGGCGAAGCGGAAACCGCCGACGGCTGGCGCTATCGGATGATCTATCTTGAGCCCGATCTTCTGGAAGAAGTCACCGGGATCCGCCACTGGTGGTTTCATGACGTAACGCGTCACGATCCGCTACGCTCGCGCCAGATCTGCTCGCTGATCCATGGCCTGTGGAACACTGAGGATCCGCTGGCGCAAAAAGGGTTATTACTCGATCTGATCGACACGTTCCAGCCGCTGGCCCGCCATGCGCCGGTATTACCGGAGGGAGCGCATCGCTTTGAGCGGGTACGCGAGTATTTGCACGATAATTATATGCACCCGGTCACGCTCGACGAACTGGCGCGTGTTGCAGCGCTGAGTCCCTGGCATTTTCAGCGCCAGTTTAAATCTCATTTCCACGTCACGCCGCACCAGATGCTGATGGCGATCCGCCTGTGGCGAGCCAAAGGTTTTCTCACTCACGGAATGCCCGCCGCGGAGGTCGCTGCCGCAACCGGCCTCACCGACCAGTCGCATCTCACCCGCGCGTTTACCCATCGCTACGGTATTACGCCGGTACGTTATCAGAAACAAGTCGTCCGGCGTTGAACAGCAATCTCATACAATACGGCTGCATTTTTCCTGCCTACACTCGACTTATTGTTAAGCGATGTGGATGTCAAAAATGATTAGCGGCGTGTTGTATGCCCTGCTGGCTGGGCTGATGTGGGGATTAATTTTTGTTGGGCCGCTGATCGTACCGGAATATCCGGCGGTATTGCAGTCGATGGGGCGCTATCTGGCTCTGGGGCTGATAGCGTTGCCGATTGCCTGGCTGGGGCGTGTGCGCTTGCGTCAGTTGACGCGTAAAGACTGGGTCACTGCGCTGGCGCTAACGATGATGGGTAATCTGATTTATTACGTTTGCCTGGCAAGCGCCATCCAGCGCACTGGCGCGCCGGTTTCAACGATGATTATTGGTACATTGCCGGTTGTGATCCCGGTCTTCGCTAACCTGCTCTACAGCCAGCGCGACGGCAAATTATCATGGTGGCGTCTGTCGCCTGCGCTGGTGCTGATTGGTATCGGTCTGCTGTGCGTGAATATCTCGGAGCTGAATCAAGGCTTACCCGACTTTAGCGGCTGGCGTTATGGTTCTGGAATCGCGCTGGCGCTGATCTCGGTAGTGTGTTGGGCGTGGTATGCGCTGCGTAATGCCCGCTGGCTGCGCGAGAATCCAGATAAGCACCCGATGATGTGGGCGACGGCCCAGGCACTGGTAACGTTGCCTGTTTCTCTGCTCGGTTATATTGCAGCCTGCCTGTGGCTGAACGGGCAAACGCCGGACTTTGCCCTGCCCTTCGGCCCGCGTCCGGGCGTGTTTATCGGCCTGATGATAGCGATTGCGGTATTGTGTTCGTGGGTTGGCGCACTGTGCTGGAACGTCGCCAGCCAAAAATTGCCGACGGTGATCCTCGGCCCGCTGATTGTCTTCGAAACGCTGGCTGGCCTGGTGTACACCTTTATCCTGCGCCAGGAATTCCCGCCGCTGCTGACGGTAAGCGGCATTGCGCTGCTGATTGTTGGGGTGGTGATAGCCGTCAGAGCCAAACCACAGAAACCAAGCGTCGTCGTGGTTCCACAATCATAATGGCCCGGACGGCGCTGCGCTAATCCGACCTACAAGATATTATTTTGTAGGCCGGAGTAGACGTTAAACTTTAAACACCGCTACGGTCTGATTCAGTCGTGCTGCCTGCTCTTCGAGCGCGGCGGCGGCGGAAGCGGACTCCTCCACCAGCGAGGCGTTTTGCTGCGTCACGCGATCCATCTCGGCAACTGCCTGACCTACCTGATCGATACCCCGGCTCTGTTCATCAGAAGCCGAGGCTATCTCGCCCATGATGTCGGTCACACGGGTCACGGCGCTCACAATTTCCGCCATCGTTTCACCCGCTTCATGCACCAGCGCCGTACCGGCATTCACCCGATTCCCCGAGTCATCAATCAGCGCCTTAATCTCTTTCGCCGCCTGAGCGCTACGCTGTGCCAGTGTACGGACCTCGCCAGCGACCACGGCAAACCCGCGCCCCTGCTCGCCCGCACGCGCCGCTTCTACTGCCGCGTTCAGCGCCAGAATATTAGTCTGGAAGGCAATGCCGTCGATAACATTGGTAATTTGCGCGATTTTGCTGGAACTGGTGGCGATTTCATCCATCGTACGCACCACGCCATCAACCACGGTTCCGCCTTTCTGCGCCGTCTGTGAGGCATTTTTTGCCAGACTGGTCGCCTGACGCGCGTTATCCGCGTTCTGTTTCACGGTAGCGGTGAGTTGTTCCATGCTGGCAGCAGTCTCTTCCAGAGAGGCGGCCTGCTGCTCGGTACGTGAAGAGAGATCGTTACTGCCGGCGGCAATTTCACCTGCGCCGGTATAGATGGTGTCAGCCCCGTCACGCACCACGCTGACTGTGTTCGCCAGCGCCTGCTGCATGTCGCGAACGTTGACTGCCAGCAGCGCCATCTCATTGCTGCCATCGGCGTTGATGCTGTGCGTCAAATCACCCGCAGCAATGTGGCGAATATGCCCCATCACTTCGTGGAGAGGCTTGAGCAGCACTCGCTGCATCGCCAGCCAGCTGGCGATAATCACGGTGACGACAATCAGCATCACGGCAGACAGCATCCAGATTATCTTCTGGTAATCACTCTCATTGTCCTGCACCCCGGCAGTGGCCAGCGCCGTTTGCGCGCTACGCCATTCCCGATAGACTTCCTGCATGGCCGTTTGCTTTTGCTCGGCATTCTGCTTGAACATCTCTTCCAGCTTACCTTCAGCCAGCAGCGCGTTCATTTTAGCCAGCGTCGCAGAATAGATGCCGTACTGCTCTTCCAGTCGATCGGCCAGATGTTCATCAAGCCCCGGCGTTTCCGGCAGGGCGTAGTATTTATCGTAATGCTCTTTCGATTCGGCCAACAGGCGATTTGCCGTGTTCACCAGTTCCTTCAACTGACCGCCGTTAATCTCGCTGGCCATCGTTCCCTGTAAACGCAACATGCCCCGGTTGAGCGTGACGCGAGCCTGGTTCAGGCTAATCCACGCATCGGTAAACTCGGCCACGTTCTGGCTGGAAAGCTGAGAGACGTTAAAGTTTTGCTTATCGTTATTGAGCGCGCCAATAAAGACGCCCGCGGAGATGAGCTGCATCGCGCCCAGGGCGAGTAACACGGTGATAAGTAGGGTTATCACTTTGATTCGTTTAAACATCTGTAGCCTTTTATTATGCAGGTATTGTCTGAGGTCTAACTATCGGCAGCGGCGTGCGCTTATTTAATCCTGTCGCGCGGCTTTTTTCGCCATCCCTCTCCTTTCTAATAAGATTCAGCACCTTAACGAAACAAGAAATTTTCGTGACATTCCTCACAAAACACCCCACCCCGAAAGGGTTATATCCTTCGCCATAAGTTGCATTTAAAATACATCTTATATTATTGAGAATGAGGTAACGGCAATGTCTTATCGCGATCAACCTTTAGGTGAACTGGCGCTCTCTATTCCTCGCGCTTCGGCCCTGTTTCGTAAATACGATATGGATTACTGCTGCGGCGGTAAGCAAACGCTAGCACGCGCTGCTGCGCGTAAAGAGCTGGATTTAGACGTTATTGAGGCACAGCTCGCGCAGTTGGCTGAACAGCCGCTGGAGAAAGACTGGCGTACCGTGGCACTGGCTGAAATCATCGATCATATCATCGTGCGTTATCACGACAGACACCGCGAACAGCTACCGGAACTGATCCTGCAGGCCACGAAAGTTGAACGCGTTCACGCAGATAAACCGAACGTACCACGCGGTCTGGCGAAAAACCTGACCATGCTGCATGAAGAGCTGTCCAGCCACATGATGAAAGAAGAGCAGATCCTGTTCCCGATGATCAAACAGGGCATGGGTAGCCAGGCGATGGGACCAATCAGCGTGATGGAAAGCGAACATGACGATGCCGGTGAACTGGTCGAAGTGATCAAACACATCACCCATAACGTGACGCCGCCGCCAGAAGCCTGCACCACCTGGAAAGCCATGTATAACGGCATTAACGAGATGATCGACGACTTGATGGAACACATCAGTCTGGAAAATAATGTGTTGTTCCCGCGAGCTCTCGCCGGGGAGTAAAGATATCGCCGGATAGCGCTAACGCGTATCCGGCCTACGGAATTCAGGCCCGGTAAGCATCGCGCTACCGGGCACTAAAATTAACGCATACCTGCCATACGTTTCTTACCGATAAACAACCAACCCAGACCCAGCGCGATGAACCACAGCGGCGTCACGATCAGCGCCTGACGGGTATCATCTTCCAGCGTCAGCAGTACCAGTACGAAGACGAAGAACGCCATACATACCCAGCACATCAGCTTGCCTAGCGGCATCTTGTAGATTGATTTTTCATGCAGGTGCGGACGCTGCTTGCGGTACACCAGGTACGAGCAAAGAATGATGGTCCAGACGAACATGAACAAAATCGCCGACACGGTGGTGATCATGGTGAACGCGCCAATCACGCTCGGGTTCACGTAAAGCATCACCACGCCGCCCAGCAGACAGATACAGGAGAAGGTTAAACCTTTCGCCGGAACTGCGCGTTTAGACAGTTTGGCAAATGCTTTAGGCGCTACGCCTTCCTGTGCCAGGCCGAACAGCATACGGCTGGTAGAGAACACGCCACTGTTTGCGGAAGAGGCAGCTGAAGTCAGCACCACAAAGTTGATCAGGCTCGCCGCGGCAGGCAGACCGACCAGCACAAACAGTTCAACGAATGGGCTCTTGGTTGGCACTACCGAGCTCCACGGTGTTACGGACATAATCACGATCAGCGCAAAAACGTAGAACATGATGATACGGATCGGAATCGAGTTAATGGCGCGCGGCAGAGATTTCTCCGGGTCCTTGGTTTCCGCTGCGGTCGTTCCCACCAGCTCAATACCCACAAACGCGAACACGGCTATCTGGAAGCCAGCAAAGAAGCCGCTCAGACCTTTCGGGAACCAGCCACCGTCATTCCACAGATGCGTGAACGATGCCTGAACGCCGGTTGGCGACTGGAAGTGCGTCAACACCATCACCAGACCAACGACAATCAGGCCGATGATGGCGACGATTTTGATCATCGCAAACCAGAACTCCATCTCTCCGAACATTTTTACAGTGGCAAGGTTGAGGCTCAGCAGCAGCACGATCACCGCCAGCGAGGCAACCCAGTCTGAAAGTTCGGGGAACCAGAATTGCGCATACGCCGTAATGGCGACAACGTCTGCCATCCCGGTAACAACCCAGCAGAACCAGTAAGTCCAGCCGGTAAAATACCCGGCCCATGGCCCGAGCAGATCAGAGGCGAAATCACTAAAAGATTTGTACTCCAGATTCGAGAGCAGCAATTCACCCATTGCACGCATCACGAAAAACAGCATAAAACCGATAATCATATACACAAAGATGATCGACGGTCCGGCGAGGCTGATGGTTTTACCAGAGCCCATAAACAGGCCGGTACCAATAGCACCACCAATGGCAATAAGTTGAATATGACGGTTTGTGAGATTGCGCCGTAGCGACTGTTCAGACGAAGCCTCTTCAGCGGCGTCGACTTTTACCTGATCTACCATGTTTTTTCTTCCTGTACCTGTCTGTGTTGTTCAGGCTCTACGGCCTTTAGTGTGTCTATGATACGACGTTCCTGATTATCAGGACTCATCGATATTAGGTAAGAATTGGCGGGATGAATACTAAGATTTAGATATAATGTTAATTTAATGTTTAAAGTGAGTGTCATATCACTCTGATAGCGCGAATCAGCTCACAAAAATACACGCTAACGAGGCATTTGCAAAATAAAATATCGACAACCACGTAACTATAGCTTTTCACGCTATTTTTTTGTTCCCCCCGGCCTCGGAGGGAACAGAAGTCACTGCTTACAGGATCTCAAGCAGCTCAACGTCGAACACCAGCGTGCTGAACGGAGGAATGGACGCGCCAGCGCCACGCTCGCCGTAAGCCAGTTCCTGAGGAATAGTCAGTTCCCATTTGGAACCTACCGGCATCAGGGTCAGCGCTTCAATCCAGCCAGGGATCACGCCGTTAACCGGGAATTCAGCCGGTTCGCCGCGTGCGACAGAGCTGTCAAACACGGTACCGTCGATCAGTTTACCGGTGTAGTGCACGCGAACGCGGTCAGTACGCGCTGGAATAGCACCTTCGCCCTGAGTCAGAACACGGAACTGCAAACCGGATTCAGTGCTGTTCACACCGTCTTTCTCACGGTTTTCTTCCAGATATTTGACGCCATCAGCCGCCATAGCCTGGAAACGCTCGCGACGTACTGCATCAGCGCGTTCGTGGATTTCACGCAGTGCGCGATGCACAACATCAACCGGCACTGCCGGGTGCTTACCTTCCAGCGCGTCAGCGATACCCGCTACCAGCGCTTCAGGCAACAGTCCTTCCAGTCCGGATTCGCTCAGCTGTTGTCCTACCTGCAAACCAATGCCGTAGCTTGCTTGCGCTTCGATAGTGTCAAAAGTCGGGTTAGCCATCATATTTCCTTTCATCGGATGTAAAGTAGCGGGCAGCATATCAGCCATGCCGCATCCGGTAAAACTTTGTCTCGGGAACAGATGACAAATCGCGAGGAAACATAAACAATAGGAATACCCCGCGTTGACGTCACGAAAGCGGGTAATATGACGAACATCATAGCATTAGCCATCTATACTCTATGATCGAGGAACGAGACGCGGAGCAGGAGGAAAGCCATGCCCGGGCGCTTTGAATTAAAACCAACCCTGGCGAAAATCTGGCATGCACCGGACAATTTTCGCATTATGGATCCGCTACCGCCTATGCACCGACGCGGCATTATAATTGCTGCTATCGTGCTGGTGATAGGCTTCCTGCTGCCCTCCAGTGACACCAGCGATGCCCCTGTGGTTACGCGTACTGCCCAGCTGGATTTACAGTCACAGTCGCAGCCGCCGACCGAAGCTCAACTGCAGGCACAGTTGGTCGCCCCGCAAAACGATCCGGGCCAGGTCGCTCCGCTTGCCCCAGAGCCAATCCAGGAAGGAGAACCAGACGCGCAGCCGCAGGCTCAGCAATCTCAGCCGCAAACGCAACCTTTCCAACAGGATAGTGGAATTGAGCAGCAGTGGCGCTCCTATCGCGTAGACTCGGGCAAAACGCTGGCGCAGGTATTCCGTGACCATAACCTCCCGCCAACCGATGTATACGCAATGGCGCAGGTTGAAGGTGCCGGAAAACCGCTGAGCAACCTGAAAGACGGCCAGATGGTACAAATCAGGCAGAATGCCAACGGCGTGGTAACGGGATTAACCATTGATACCGGTAATGGTCAGCAGGTACTGTTTACTCGACAACCTAACGGCAGTTTTATTCGCGCCCGTTAACCGGCACACCTGTAGACCTGATAAACACAGCGCATCAGACATCAAGGTGAAGCGTCAGCGCTTCACCTTGTTCACCCACCAGATCCCGGAACAGACCAGCACCAGCGCCAGCGCATATTTCCATTCGAGAATGTTTTCGCCGAGGAATATCGCCGACAGAACCGCCCCCGAAACCGGGATCAGGAAGTTAAACGGCGCAATCATCCCCACGCGGTTATGCTTGAGCAGAATACTCCATAACGCAAAAGCGACCGAAGAGAGTAACGTCAGGTAGCCCAGAATCGCCACTGAAGACGCGCCGTGTACGGTCAGCGTGCCACCAAAAGCGTAGCCGCCGATAACCAGCGCCAGACCGCCGACACCCAACTGATATCCTGTCATTACCGTCGGGTCTACCGTCTGAGAAATGCGTTTACCGTATAACGTGGCGGCAGAAAGAATAAAGGCCGCCATCACCACTGAACCGTCCCCTAACAGGCTGAAGCTAAAATCCAGTCCGCTGCTAAAGTTCACCACCATTACGCCGGTAAAACCCAGGATACAGCCCAGCACTTTGTTGTAGCTCAGCTTGTCGTTCTGATAGATAAAATGGGCCAGCAGCACGCTGAAGAAGGTGCCGGTCGCGTTCATGATCGACCCTTTTACCCCCGTCGTGAACGCCAGGCCAATATAGAAGAAGATGTATTGCAGCGAGGTTTGCGTCAGTCCCAACAGCGTGAGCTGACCGTACTGACGCGGGCTTAACCGGCCAATCGGTTTACGCTGCGCCACCGCCAGCAATAGCAGCAATAATCCAGCAAACAGGAAGCGATAGCCGGCAAAGACAATTTTTGAAGGAATGTCATCCGTGGCAATCTGGAAGATCTCATATCCGCTTTTGATCGCCGGATAGGCGCTCCCCCACAGCAGACAGCAGAACGCTGCGCTCAGGTAGACAACATTTTTACGCGCAAACAGAGGTTGGTGCGTTGGTTCCATTCCATCACCACTTTGAAATAATGTTTTATTTTTATGATTATCCCGAAAAGGATAAAGAATAGCCAGAGCGAAAAGCGGAGGGAACAGAAAAGCAAAACGCCGACACAAGGCCGGCGCTTTTACGCGGTAATCAGAATAAAAACTTATTCTGCAACTACGTTTACAGTCAGCTTAGCAAACACTTCGCTGTGAACCTGGAAGCTCACTTCGTGCTCACCAGTGGTACGCAGAACGCCGTTCGGCAGACGAACTTCGCTCTTAGCTACTTCAACGCCAGCTGCAGTTACAGCGTCAGCGATGTCGCGAGTACCGATGGAACCGAACAGTTTACCTTCGTCGCCAGCTTTAGACGCGATGGTTACGGTTTCCAGTGCGTTGATTTTCTCAGCACGAGCTTCAGCAGCGGACAGAACGTCAGCCAGTTTAGCTTCCAGCTCAGCGCGACGCGCTTCGAAAAATTCAACGTTTTTCTTGGTAGCAGGAACAGCTTTACCCTGTGGTACCAGGAAGTTACGAGCATAGCCCGCTTTAACGTTAACCTGATCACCCAGGCTACCCAGGTTTGCTACTTTATCAAGCAGAATAACTTGCATTACCTTATCCTCTCAAAGTCGTATTAATGGACCGTGACCGATTACTGATGACGATCAGTGTACGGCAGCAGGGACAGGTAGCGAGCGCGTTTGATAGCGCGAGCCAGCTGACGCTGGTATTTTGCACGGGTACCGGTGATACGGCTTGGGACAATCTTACCGCTTTCGGTGATGTAGTTTTTCAGCGTAGCGATATCTTTATAGTCGATCTCTTGAACGCCTTCCGCGGTGAAACGGCAGAACTTGCGACGACGGAAATAACGTGCCATATGGCTAGTCTCCAGAATCTATCAATTCAATCTGCTCGGCATGCAGAACCATTTTGCTCAGGCCGTTCTTTGCCTTGTGGCAAGAGATGAACCCCTGAACGGTCACTGCGCTACCGACCGTTATACTGTGAGTAATGGCCTGGTTTTCGTGTCCGCTAATAATAACGGGCATTTGGCACCACGCCTGCCGGTGAAACCCGGCTTCCTCCTGCACAGAACGATGCTCAAGCACGAACTGGCAATGAGGAATTCCTGATGGACTGACCTTTCGAAGGGGAGCCCTGCACACGGTGCCGGACAACGCCAGACGGTTGGTCATCAGAAATTACTCTTCAGAATCCCCAGCTTCAGCATCATCTGCGGTTTCGTTAGCGAAATCATCGCGACGTTCACGACGCTCGTCTTTCGCTTTAACCATCGGAGATGCTTCGGTAACAGCGTGTTTAGTACGCATAACCATGCTGCGGATAACGGCATCGTTGAAGCGGAAGGTAGTTTCCAGCTCATCGATCACTTCCTGCGGCGCTTCAACGTTCAGCAGAACGTAGTGAGCTTTGTGCAGTTTGTTGATCGGGTAAGCCAGCTGACGGCGGCCCCAGTCTTCCAGACGGTGGATCGTGCCTTCTGCACCAGTGATGGCAGCAGTGTAGCGTTCGATCATACCCGGAACCTGTTCGCTCTGGTCAGGATGGACCATAAAAACGATTTCGTAATGACGCATCGAATTGCTCCTTACGGATTATTCAGCCTCCTGTCTGGGTCAGCCGAGGCCCGGGGAGGCAAGGAACGTGTTAAAGGTCGGCTGAAAAATTGACGCGTCATAATACTGGCGCCTGCCACTAAACTCAAGGTAATTGTACGATTATTTATCGTGTCGCCATTAATACATATCCAGCAGCATTTTGACGCTGATGCAAATGGAGACAATGACAATCATGGGTCGGATAACTTTCTTGCCGCGCGTTAGTACGACCGTCGCGCCAAGACGTGCGCCGAGGGACTGCCCGGCAAACATCACCAGCCCCAGCGACCAGATCATTTTACCGCCAAAAATGAAGAACAATATCGAGGCGATGTTGGACGCCAGGTTAATAAAATTCGAGTGAATTTGCGCCTTATCGATGCTGTATCCCCACAGCAGGATATAGCTGAGGGTATAAAAGGAGCCAGCCCCGGCACCGAGAAAGCCGTCATAAAAACCAATGCATCCCCCGCCGATCAACGAGAAGAGAAACAGGGATACCTGCTGCTTTCTTTTCGGTTCGCTGAGATTTGGCGCAAAAATAAAGTAGATGGCGACCGCGATAATCAGGATCGGGAGCAGTTTCTTCAGCAGTTCCGGTTCAATGAACTGGATAAGCGTCGTTCCCATCGCAGAACCGATAAAGGCAGATAAAAACACATACTTGTGCTCCTGCACGTTGATATGCCCCCGGCGTAAAAAATAAATCCCGGAGGTCAGCGAGCTGCCCAGCGCCTGAATTTTATTGGTTGCCAGCGCATTCGCCGGGGGTAAACCAGAAATTAACAGTGCGCCAATCGAGAGAAAACCACCGCCGCCCGACACCACGTTAATAAAGCCTGCCACCAGCGCGACCATAAACATAATCACAAAGTAGCTGAAATCCATGAATGAAGTATCCATAAGTTTTTGCCTTATTATCATAAAGTTATATTAATTATCCGGCTCACTATAAACGGCGTACTCACCCGATTAAATTGACTATTTGGTAAGTGCTTATGCGCGAAAGACAGGTATTTTTCACCGCGCGGTACACACCAGCGGCCTGTTAATAAAAGAAAAGATGGTCATGCGGTAATTTTTTGAACAACTGCATCAGAAATGGTCGCTATCGACTGCGCCGGTAACGGTTAAAATTACATCAGAAGCTAATCACTCACAGGAGAGAGGCAACCAGAGACCGCAGTCGAGGAGGTACATATGCGAGCCCGTGTTTTGACCCTTCTGGCTATGCTTTTGCTTAGTGCAAATGCAACGGCAGCCATCAAAATTGACAATCATCAGGCCAGGAATATGGATGATGTGCAGAGCTTAGGCGTCATTTACATAAATCATAACTTCGCCACTGAAAGTGAAGCCACTCAGGCCCTGAATGAAGAGACCGATGCGCAAGGCGCAACCTACTACCACGTGATCCTCACCAGGGAACCCGGTAGTAACGGAAATATGCACGCCAGTGCAGATATTTACCGCTAGCACCAGAAATAACCAACGAGAACATTGCCGCAGTTTAATTTGCCCCCTTCACAGGGGGCTTTTTTTGCAACAAAGTCCCACAGCCAGATCAATAACATCCCCTGAATAATTGGGCTCCAGGACTTAGTCGTTACTTCTGTCCGTAATAGGCGTTTGGACCGTGCTTACGCATGAAATGCTTATTCATCAGATAGCTGTCGATGGGGCTAAGCGCCGGATTAATGCCACGCGCAATCCATGCCATTTTTGCCACTTCCTCCATCACCACGGCGTTATGTACCGCATCGTGAGCATCCTTGCCCCAGGCAAACGGGCCATGCTGGTACACCACTACGCCAGGCGTATGCAAAGGTTCCACCTCCCCCAGCGTTTCGACAATCACCTTACCGGTATTTAGCTCATACTCGCCCTGAACTTCAGCTTCAGTTAACGCCCTGGTGCAGGGAATATCGCCAAAGAAGTAATCCGCATGCGTCGTGCCGAGCGAGGGAATTGCCAGACCCGCCTGCGCCCATGCCGTCGCGTGGGTTGAGTGGGTGTGCACCACGCCGCCGAGAGAAGAATAGCGGCGATACAGCACCAGATGGGTGGCGGTATCAGAAGAAGGACGATAGCGCCCTTCCACTACGTTGCCGGCCAGATCCACAACCACCATGTCATCTACCTGCATCGTTTGGTAGTCGACGCCGCTAGGCTTAATCACCACCAGCCCGCGCTCGCGGTCAATGGCGCTGACGTTCCCCCAGGTGAACGTCACCAGCCCGTAGCGCGGCAAATCCATATTGGCCTCAAAAACCTGCTGTTTAAGTTTTTGCATTACACCGCCTCCACCAGACCTGCGCTGGCCATTCGCGCCTTCACCCAGTCGCGCGCCTTCGCGACTTCACGTGCCGGGTCGTCCGACGTTTCACTCCACATCTCAATCAGGTATGGTCCGCAGTACCCACTCTGTTTGAGCGTCGCAAAACAACGTTCGAACTCAACAACCCCTTCACCAAACGGCACATTTTTGAATACACCAGGTTTGGTATCCTTCACGTGTACGGCAACGATATGACCCATCCCAGCCTGCAGCTCCATCTGCACGTCGTTATCCCACGCCGACAAATTGCCAATATCGGGATACAGCTGGAACCACGGATTGTTGAGATAGTGGGCATAACCCAGTGCCTTGCTGATCGAATTCATCAGCGGATAATCCATGATTTCCATCGCCAGCGTCACCTGCGCGCGGCTCGCCATCTCCACGCTCTCTTTCAGCCCATCGCGAAACCGACGACGCGTTTCGTTATTGGCCTGCTGGTAATAGACGTCGTAACCCGCCAGTTGAATAACGCGAATACCGATATCCTGCGCAAACTGAATGGCTTTACGCATGATCTCCAGCCCCTGTTCGCGCACCGCATCATCTTCACTGCCAAGGGGGAACCGACGATGAGCGCTCAGGCACATGGACGGTACGCGTATCCCTGTCTCAGCGATAGCGGCCACCAGCGCCAGTCGCTGCTCGCGGCGCCAGTCAAGACGCGCCAGGCGATCGTCGGTTTCATCAACCGATATTTCAACAAAATCAAAGCCCAGTTCCTTCGCCAGCTGCAAGCGTTCCAGCCAGCACTCCCCGCCGGGGAGCGCTTTTTCATAGATACCGAGCGGGACCTGTTTCGACAACATAGTCGCTACTTATCCCCACAGTTGGGCGATGGAACGTTTGAACTGACGCGCAGCGTCTACCGGAGAGGCGGCATCGCGAATGCTGCGTCCGGCAATAAAGACGTGGATAGGGATCCCCTGGAACAGCGGCAGATCCTCCAGCGCCAGGCCACCGGTGACGGTGACCTTAAAGCCCATATCAGAAAGGCGTTTGATGGCGCTGATATCTGCCTCTCCCCACGCCACACCCGCCGC
The DNA here is from genome assembly GCF_050434985.1 of Citrobacter sp. 506. Classification (NCBI taxonomy): domain Bacteria; kingdom Pseudomonadati; phylum Pseudomonadota; class Gammaproteobacteria; order Enterobacterales; family Enterobacteriaceae; genus Citrobacter; species Citrobacter sp. 506. Next base: position 62,960 of record NZ_JBNDJN010000003.1, on the reverse strand, counting down.
CTGCGCGTCACGGCTGCGGTGATATACTACTTGCCCAATGCCCGCGTCACGCCACTCCTGCGCCTGCTCCCAGGTCCAGTAACCAGTCAGTTCAATCTGCACGTCGCCGTTAAATTCTTTCGCCACCTCCAGCGCCCCCCTGGTGGTGTTGATATCCGCGCAGCAGATGACGGTAACCCAGTCAGCATTGGCTTCGAAACACATGCGCGAGAGGATTTTACCCGCGTCGGCGATTTTGGCGTCCGCCAGCACAATTTTATGCGGATAAAGCGTCTTCAGATCGCGTACGGCGCGCACCCCCTCTGCCACGCAAAGAATCGTGCCCACCTCAATGATATCGACCTCTTCGGCAATCAGACGCGTCGTTTCATAGGCGGAAGACATTGATTGGTTATCCAGCGCAACCTGCAACATAGGTAATGACATTTTGGTATCCTTTTAAACAGCCGCCGCAGTGGCGTTATCAATTAAATCCAGCACTTCCTGCGCGGTGCGGCAGGCGCGTAAACGGTCGAAATTGGCTTCGTCGTCAAAGAGATTCACGATCTGCATGATGCCGACTTCCTGATGTGTGTTGGCGTCTACTGCCGCCATGGTGATCAGGATATCGACCGGGTCGTTATCTTCGTGGTTAAACACCAGCGGTGTTTTCAGCGTCACCAGCGCAAAACCGGTTTTCTTGACCCCTTCCTCCGGACGGCCGTGCGGCATCGCCAGGCCGGGCGCAATCACGAAATACGGGCCGAATTGTTCGACTCCGTCGAGGATGGCCTGGTAGTAGCGTGGTTCAACCACATCAGCCTTAACCAGCAGATCCACGCTCAGCTTTACCGCTTCCTGCCAGGAGCTGGCCTCGGCCTGTAAAAGGATGGCGTTATTGTCTGCCAGCGAATCACGTAATTTCATAGGCCGCCTCCTTACTTCACGTCCTGAGGGAAATGCGCGTTGATCACTTCCAGCAGTTTTGGTCCAAAATCGGCGGGAGACAGCATGTTGCGTACGCCAACAACATATTTATTGCCCGATACGGTAATCTCACCGGCGATATGGGTAGAAGCGATGATGATATCCGCGCCGCTCAGTTCACTTTTGTATTCGCCTACTGCGCAACTGTTTACCGTATGGTCAATATTTGACTGGGTTAAAAACTGATCCACCTTCATCTTCATGATCATGGAACTCCCCTGCCCATTGCCACATACAGCCAAAATACGTACGGTCATAATCGGAACTCCTTATTAAGCAGAGTGTTCTGCCAGTTGTTTTTCTGCGTCTTCCTCAGCGCGCAAGGTGCGTCCTGCGAAAAACATATAAGCCAGTGCAATCAGAATAATGACGGCCATAAACACGATGCCGATGGAGGCAAAGCCCTGCATCATCGGCGGCGCCAGAATTGACCAGTCCGCCATGCCCATCCAGGCGCTCATACCGGTGAGCTTCACCGCCCAGACGCAGCCGAAGATTTCGATCATCCCCATCACTAGGCAAATCTTGAGCGCCGCGCGCCAGCCGCCAAAGTGGTTAGCAAACACGCCGATAGTCGCGTTCGAGAAAAACATCGGAATAAAGCCTGGGATAATCAGAATAGAAGAGCCGCAACCCACCAGGATGCCCACCGCAATCAGTTGGCCGATGGTGCCCCACATAAAGCCCCAGACCACCGCGTTGGGCGCAAAGCTATAAATCGCCGCGCAGTCGATAGCCAGCACTGCACCCGGGATCAGACGTTGAGAGATACCGTTGAACGCTTCTGAAAGCTCAGCAACGAACATACGTACGCCCTGAGTGATAATGAAAATAGCGACGGCAAACGAAAAACCGGTCTGCAGGATATAGACCGTCCAGTGGGTTTTACCCGCCATCGCCTGAACCACATCAATACCGAAAGAGAGCAGGATCGCGCCGAAGAAGAGGGTCATAACAATCGCGGTAGAAACGATGTTGTCATGGAAGATATTCAGCCAGCCCGGCAGCTTCAGATCTTCAACACTCTCCTCTTTCTTACCCAGATAAGGCGCGACTTTGTAGGCAATCCATGAAGCGAACTGCTGCTGGTGACCGATGGAAAAACCGCAGCCGTCGGTCACTTCCTGCGTCGGCTTGTACATCATATTGGAAGTAATGCCCCAGTAGAGCGACACCAGCACCGCGGTGCAGATGATGGTGGTCCACATCGGGTAACCGAAGATGTAGAGAGAGACGGCAATCAGGCCCGCCTGCTGGAACATTATGTGGCCGGTCAGCATGATGGTGCGAATGCCGGTGATACGCCGTAGCAGTACGTAACAAATATTCAGCGCCAGCGCCAACAGCACCGCATAACCCACCCAACTATAGGCATCGCCCATACGTTCGATGGTTGCCATCATGGAGGCATAGGTATCGGAAATCGCACCATTGATACCGTAAACTTCGGACATCTTCGCCACCACCGGTTTAAACGTGCTGGTCAGAATGCCCGATCCCGCTTGCAGCAACATAAAACCGATAATCGTTTTGATCGTGCCTTTGATAATAACGCTGACGCTTTTACGCAGCAGGATGTAACCAAGACAGGTCACAATACCCAACAGCAAGGGCGCGTTGGTCATAACCTGATTAAAAAAGACGGTAAAGATGTTGTAGAGGATCTCCATAACGATCTCCAGTAGACGAAGTTGCTGAACATTCATTACAGATGCCCAGGATGTTGTGCCCTCACTCTAATTTTCAAAAGTAATCACAACAAGATTGAATTTGATTAAATGTGATGCAGTACGCAAATAATTCACACACTTGCAGAGTGGCTTTACTTCTAATTAATCACTTCCAAAATAAACTCTATTAAAACAATAAAATACAAAACAAACACTCAAGTAAACCATCCTGTCACGCTGTGATTTGCTCACATTTCCCCGCTGAACACCAAAAATCAACGCATTGCCTTCTTGAAAAAATGATGTCAATATCAATCAAAACAAATCATAAATTGACTTAATCTGAATAAATATGAAGGTAAATGCGATGAGTAAAGTAAAAACCATCACGCGTGAATCATGGATCCTGAGCACATTCCCGGAGTGGGGAAGTTGGCTGAATGAAGAGATCGAACAGGAGCAGGTCGCCCCGGGCACATTCGCTATGTGGTGGCTTGGCTGTACCGGCATCTGGCTGAAGTCGGAAGGCGGGACGAACATTTGCGTCGATTTCTGGTGCGGGACGGGTAAACAGAGTCACGGTAACCCGCTAATGAAAACTGGCCACCAGATGCAACGCATGGCTGGGGTGAAGAAACTGCAGCCAAACCTGCGCACCACGCCGTTTGTTCTTGATCCGTTTGCAATTCGACAGATCGATGCGGTGCTGGCGACACACGATCATAACGATCACATCGACGTGAATGTCGCGGCCGCCGTCATGCAAAACTGCGCCGATGACGTGCCATTTATCGGGCCGCAAACCTGTGTGGATCTGTGGATGGGTTGGGGTGTGCCAAAAGAGCGCTGCATCGTGGTAAAACCAGGCGATGTGGTGAAAGTGAAAGATATTGAAATTCATGCGCTTGACGCGTTTGATCGTACGGCATTAATCACGTTACCTGCCGATCAAAAAGCGGCAGGTGTGCTGCCGGATGGTATGGATGCACGTGCGGTAAACTACCTGTTCAAAACACCGGGCGGTACGCTGTACCACAGCGGAGACTCGCACTACTCTAACTACTACGCAAAGCATGGCAACGAGCACCAGATCGACGTTGCGCTCGGCTCCTATGGTGAGAATCCGCGCGGGATTACGGACAAAATGACCAGCTCCGACATGCTGCGCATGGCGGAAGCGTTGAATACGAAAGTGGTGATCCCTTTCCATCATGACATCTGGTCAAACTTCCAGGCCGACCCTCAGGAGATCCGCGTACTGTGGGAGATGAAAAAAGATCGACTGAAGTATGGCTTTAAGCCGTTTATCTGGCAGGTGGGCGGTAAGTTCACCTGGCCGCTGGACAAAGATAACTTTGAATATCACTATCCGCGCGGCTTTGATGACTGCTTCACGATTGAACCGGATCTGCCGTTTAAATCCTTCTTGTGACCCCTACAAAATGCCGGGCTATTCCGGCATTTTTTCCCATTTACTTTAGTATTTCCAGGCTATTTCAAATATCATCTTTTCAAATCAATTTGTATCGGAATAGCTCATGACTGAAGCACAAAGACATCAAATATTGCTGGATATGCTGGCGCAGTTGGGCTTTGTTACCGTTGAGAACGTGATTGAGCGTCTGGGGATTTCACCAGCCACAGCACGCCGGGACATCAATAAACTCGACGAAAGCGGCAAACTCAAGAAAGTCCGCAATGGCGCAGAAGCCATCACCCAGCAACGTCCGCGCTGGACACCTATGAATCTGCATCAGGCGCAGAACCACGATGAAAAAGTTCGCATTGCCAAGGCCGCATCCCAGCTTGTAAATGCGGGTGAAAGCGTGGTGATCAACTGCGGATCAACCGCCTTCCTGCTTGGTCGTGAAATGTGCGGCAAGCCGGTGCAGATCATCACCAATTATCTGCCGCTGGCGAACTATCTGATCGACCAGGAGCATGACAGCGTGATCATCATGGGAGGGCAATACAACAAAAGCCAGTCCATCACGCTTAGTCCGCAAGGCAGCGAAAATAGCCTGTATGCCGGACACTGGATGTTTACCAGCGGTAAAGGGTTGACCGCGGACGGACTGTATAAAACCGATATGCTAACCGCGATGGCTGAGCAGAAGATGCTTAACGTAGTGGGTAAACTGGTGGTGCTGGTCGATAGCAGTAAGGTCGGTGAACGCGCGGGGATGCTGTTCAGTCGCGCCGATCAAATCGATATGCTCATTACCGGCAAAAACGCTAACCCTGAGATTCTGCAACAACTTGAAGCTCAGGGCGTAAGCATCATGCGCGTTTAAAGGTGCTGGCGAAAAAACGTTACCGTCGCAGCCAGCGCCTCTGGCGTGATGCGGTGGCGCACGCCCGCTTCCCACAGGCAGGTTAAATTGTTATCCCGCCCTGCCTGAATCAGCGCCTGCTGTAAGCGGAAGGTTTCAACCGCGGGCACCACATCGTCCTCCTGTCCATGCCACAACAGCAACGGTCGGTCGGCCAGCCGTTGTAGCTGATGCGTAACGTCCCATTCGGCGAGCGGTGCGATAACGGCATCGAACTCCGCCTGCTGCTCTGGCGTCTGGACCCGTAAAGGGGGAAAAAGCGTTTGTGCAAGACGGGTAAAATAGCCCGAACCCATCAGGCTGGCTACACATTTAACCTCGGGATGGCGGGCCATAATGCCCAACGCCGTCATGCCTCCCATCGACGCCCCCGCAACAGCAAGTCTTTCATCTGATAGCCAATTTTCCGCCACCAGCGCCGCACGTAACGTCGTAAACTCCTGCATGTTTTGCTGCAATATATGCCAGAAGCGGAACATTCGCTCCTGAGCATCACCGTTGAAGCGGGCACCATGGTCGGGCGCATCTGGCATGACAACCCGGAATCCGGCCTGAGCCAGAGCAACGGCAAAATAGCTATAGACCAGACTTGAAGATGTAAACCCGTGATAGAAAATAATGCAAGGGAGTGAACACTCGCGTTTACCAGCCGGAACGGCGTGCAGGACAGGGATACCAGCCAACTGTCGTGTTTCAATTTCAATCATTTGTCGCCTCTTTTTTTCTGGTATGCCATGCAGCAATACTTAACGCAAGCGAATGTGTTCGGCAATGATTCATAATGTTGAGAACTGGGTTACGCTTTCGCAACATTTTCATTCGAAAATCGCGTGAGAGATAACACTTCGGGAACATTCCCCTAAAGGGAAATTGATAAGGCACTACACTATGGCTATCAGGAAACGAGATAGAGTTATGCGTCGGTTTGCCTCTTTATTGCTGGTGATGCTTTTAAGCGCCTGTAGCGTGCTACAGGGAACGCCGCAACCCGCACCGCCCGTTGCCGACCACCCGCAGGAGATCCGCCGTGACCAGAGTAATGGGTTACAGCGAATAGGAACGGTCAGCGCACTGGTAAGAGGCTCTCCGGATGATGCGCTGGCAGAGATCCGTGACAAAGCCGTCGCGGCTAAAGCTGATTACTACGTGGTTTTATTAGTGGATGAAACCATCGTGACAGGCCAATGGTATTCACAGGCTATTTTGTATCGTAAATAACATTGGGTTGGAATTTAGTCAGCTTTACATTGCTTTGCGCCGCTATGCGTTTACCTGTGCACAATAAACCAACAGCAGGAAGCTTGAGGTTTATGATCGCGATGGAATGCCCTGCCGTGTGTAGGGGTACGAATAATGGAGCTGACGATGAAACAATCACTTGCCTTATCCTCACTGCTGCTTTCTGCCGGACTGGTAGGTACTACGGCGCAGTCTGCCGAGTTCGCCAGTGCTGACTGCGTTACAGGCCTGAACGAAATTGGCCTGATATCTGTCAGTAACATTGCAGGGAATCCGCAGGATGTAGAACGAGTAGTCGCGTTAAAAGCGGATGAACAGGGTGCCTCATGGTATCGGATCATTCAGATGTACGAAGACCAGCAGCCCGACAACTGGCGCGTACAGGCCATACTCTATGCTTAACAGATCGCCGGATGGCGTAAACTTATCCGGCCTACATTGAATGGAGGCATGATAAGGCGCGCCAGCGTCGCCATCAGGCATATTATTACCGTAATCCCCCCGTTGCCCGCAGGAGCAAGTCGTTCAGCACCTGCTCGGACAATCGTAGTCCACCACGCGTATCGAGCATCATTTGACACCAGGCCTGCGCCACTGGCGGAGAGGCATAGCGCAACATCTGCGCCCCGCAACCGAGCAGGAAAAGCTGCTGTGTAATCTCCCGTCCCAACTCCTCACTGGGTGTACGTAAACGCTGCTGTAGTTGACGTACCCTTCGATCGTAATGTCGGTCTTGCCCTTTTACCTCAGCAAAGGCTTCGCTGAGCATATCGTATATGCCGGGTTGTTTTGTCAGCACCCGCAATACATCGAGGCACATAATGTTGCCAGAGCCCTCCCAGATACTGTTTACCGGCATCTCACGATACAGGCGCGGCAATTCACTCTCCTCGCAGTAGCCAATCCCGCCGAGCACTTCCATCGCCTCTGCAACAAACGGCATACCGGCCTTGCAAACAGAGAATTTCGCTGCTGGCGTGAACAACCTGGCCCACAGAGATTCTTTGGCATCAGCGCGACGGTCCCAGGCCCGTGCCAGTCGGAACAGTAACGCCGTCTGACCTTCCAGTTGGAGCGCCATCCGACCTAATACCTGGCGCATCATCGGTTGTTCGATCAATGGTTTGCCAAAAACCTGTCGCTGGTGCGCATGGTAAATCGCGACGGAAAAAGCACGTCGCATCATGCCATGACTGCCGAGCGCACAGTCAAAACGCGTCATCCCGCCCATTTTCAGGATATGACGTATACCTTCCCCTTCTTCACCCAATAGCCAGCCAATCGCATCGTGGAATTCAACCTCGCAGCTGGCGTTGGAGCGATTGCCTAACTTATCTTTCAGCCGCTCCAGACGGATAGCATTACGCTGCCCGTCGGGTAAAAATCGCGGTACAAAAAAGCAGGATAAGCCTCCCTTTGCCTGGGCCAGTACCAAATGGGCATCGCTTTGCGGCACGGAGAAAAACCACTTATGTCCCACCAGCCGATACGAGCCGTCTGTAAGACGTTCTGCCTGAGTGGTATTGCTCAGCACATCTGACCCCCCCTGCTTCTCGGTCATTCCCATGCCGATCAATAACCCACGCTTTTGCCCTCCTGGCAGTAAATGCGAGTCATAACGGTCGCTTAGCAGCGGCGTAAACCAGTCGTGAAAGGGTGCAGGTAACATCTGAAGTAACAACGGCGTGGCGGCAAAAGTCATGGTAACCGGACACAACGTGCCCGCTTCCACCTGCGCATGCAGGATGAAACGGGCTGCCCGGGCGACAAATGTTCCCTGCCTCGCGTCTTCTTCCCAGGCCAGATTATGTACGCGATTGGCGCACAATCCCTGCATCAGCAAATGCCAGGCAGGATGAAAACGCACATCATCCAGCCGCTGACCCTGCGAGTCGTAGCGCAACAACTCGGGTGGAAAAGCATTGGCCAGACGGCCAAGCTCGAGCGACTCGGCAGTCCCTAGTTGCTGACCAATACTGGCGAGAAGATCGCTGTCCCAGCCAGCGCCTTCACGGATAACCGCTTCACACAGCGCGCCATCGGACAGATATAAGTTGCTGTTATTGAGCGGTACAGGTTGGTTAAAAACGGTATGCGTTTGCCAGTGCATTGTGTCTCCCTCCGTCAATGGCCGTCACCTTAAGTATGGTCAGAACCACATTATTCGCGACGGAGGGAGATCACAAAAGCACGGTTAGCCCGCAATATAGTGAGGAACAAAGCGAGAAGTATCTTTCGTGATCAACGTATTATCTTCGCGGATCCCCATGCCACACGCTTCATCATCCACGATCCAACTGCCAATCAGCGTATAGCTATCACCAAAACGCGGTAGCGCCTGAAATGCCTGATAGATCATCGGCTCTTCGGCGTAGTCGCCCTCAGCGTGTTCGACGATATGTTGCTGACCATCAAAAATGGTGACGTTTCCCCCTTCACGGGAGAATATGGGTTTACGCACATAGCTTTCACCCTGCGCAATTTGCGGTACTTCTCCGTCGAACCAAGCTGGCAGTAGGTTGGGATGATTGGGGAAAAAACGCCACAGCAATGGCATCAACCCTTTATTACTGAGCACACTTTTCCACAACGGTTCAACCCACTGCTCGCGACGATGGCAAAGCAAGGGACCATTTTCATCTCGCATCATCCATTCCAGGGGATAGAGCTTAAAAGCGCGACGAATCACATTGTCATCCAGGTCCGTGAGCACACCGCCGACGCCAAGCCCCAGTTCTTCAATATACATAAACCGCGATTCTTGCCCTGCCTGCTGCGCGCAATCCTGTAAATACAGCACGGTAGTGCGATCTTCATCGGTATCTTCACAGCAGCAGAAGTAGAAGGGTTCCTGGCTATAAAGTTCAGCAAAACGGGATATAAGCCGTTCCTGAATGGCATTATACTGGTCGGCATCGCGTGGGATAACGCCGTTACGACGCGCATCTTCCAGCCATAGCCACTGAAAATACGCCGACTCATAGAGCGACGTTGGCGTATCAGCATTGTATTCCAGCAGCTTGACCGGGGAGTTATTTCCGCACCAGACAAAATCCATGCGGCCGTACAGAGAGGGATCACGATTGCGCCAGCTTTCGGCAATAACGTCCCAGTACAGCGGCGGGATCGCCAGTTGCTGCATAATCTGTTCGTCGTTAACTGCTCGTTCGACAACGTCCAGACACATCTGGTGCAGTTCCGCAGTGGGCTTTTCGATCTGCTCTTCCACTTGCCGAAGCGTAAAGCGGTATGCCCGGCTCTCATCCCAATAAATCTCATTGTCGATGATATGAAAATCAAAACCGTGATCGTAAGCGATCCGGTTCAGATCCCGGCGTATAGGGACATCATGTCGCAGCATCGTTAACCTCCCCAGTGCCCACGTGCGCTGGATGATCTTCCATAGCCGCCACGAGAAACCGTCGATACTTTCTTCGTCGTATAAGTATGGGTGGTAGCGGTATCATTTTTTCCGCTGCCGGAACGCCAGCCATACTCTCCCGAAGTCGTACGCCAGACCGGGCGCGAAGCATATGAAGAACCGCCGCTGCTGTAAACATACTGTTCATCGCGATCTTTGCGAATCATCCTGGTGAGTAAAAACCCGGTGACCACAGGTACCCAGCTCTGAGCCGTGCTATCGAGATAACAGTCACCAAACTGTGCCTGACAACTCTCCTTACTCATTTGCTTTGGCAAGCTGGCATAGAATTCAGCTTTCGCGTTGTTCCAGCCATCGGTACAAACGGTGGCGCTATTGCCATCATCAATGCATTCACTCACCGTTGAGTAAAATTTACCGTCGCCATCATTATCGGTATCGGCGTCGTCTGCACATCCTTTAAGAATAAAAAATGCCGCGCCGCCCATAATAGCCAGCGTCAGATATTTGCCGCTGTAACGGCTACGTTTTTTTTCAAAGGGATTAATCGGGCGGTTAATCCGCGTAATAGCAGAATGCCCCACCACCTTGTTTTTGCTTCCTGATTTACGTTTTCTTGCCATGATCGTCCATTACCATGTCATGCAGGCGGCGTTAAAAATGCCTCCCGCCAGCGCAGCGGTTCCCATAAATAATCCCGCGGCGCTATTGTGATTAATGATTTTTTCACTCAGCGTCGGCATATATAAGCGCACACCGCCGTAAATAACGAGTTGAACTACCAGTGCAATACCACCCCAGGCAAAATAATCTGGAATGCTAACAGCATTAATTGCCGCACTGGATAGCGGAATAACGTAACCGAGCAAGGTTCCACTAAATGCCAGCGACGCTGCCGCATTATTATTTTTGATAAGTTGCCATTCATTGTGCGGCGTTATTTTCGAATAAATAAAAAGGAAAATTATCACCATGGCTACACCAATAAAAAAATAGGCGAAAAAAGCCAATAATGAATCCAGTATATGCATTGTAACCGTCCCTGAAATTAACCAATAATATTGATTGATGTTAAAGAAATATCGATGCCCAACGCCCGGGAGAATACCCACTCAGGTTCTCCCTGCTCATTAAACGACTCTTCACCGTTTAACAGCAGGTATTCCCAGGTATTATCTGCCACCTGTCGCTGGTAGCCCATGGTAAAATTGTGCACTTCCCATGTGGCGTGCTGCTGGTTTTCCACCTTTTCCAGCATATAAACCGGTTCAATATTCCCCGGTTCTTCATCGTTAAAAAAGCGCTGCCAACGTTCTTCCTGCCAGCTAAGTGTTGGCGTACCTATCACTGACGGGCTAATGGCAGACTGCCAGTGTTTTTTTTGCGAAATCCCGTAACTTTCTTCATAAACAAAGAGTTTGATATCGTCGATATCATCGATATCTGCTCCACCGGAGGTATTGATTTGCAAAAACTCCTCTCCAGACGTGTAGTAGCGGAAAATCTGACTTCCACCACCTAAATCAATGTGGCTGACGGCTGCAACGGTGTACTCTTCACCCGGCAATTCAATCAATAAAGCTTCTTCTAACAGGCGAAATGCCAATGTATCGATCGTGAATCCTGCATTCAGATGTAACCCCAACGGCCCACGAACTGGCGCAACAGCAGCGGCCTTACCAAATAAACGTTGGAAAAAACTTGTCATCATTTATCCTCGATCTCCAGCCAGGCAATCTCCTTCGCCAGAATGCGGCTATTACCAATCAGATGTAGCCACATTCCTCCTTTTACCTCCGTCGAGATGACCGGGTTCAATTCCATACCACGACCATTTTTACAGGTGCTAATGCCCAACACGGTTGCATCATGGCGGAGCTTCATATAACGCATTAAATTGCCATAACGAATTGAAGTCACCTCTTCCGGAATCGGTACGGCAAAACCCGTGTCGCCCAGCATAGGATTCATAATGGATGCAACCGACTGGGAAGAACCAGGATCCTGAATGGATCGAGAAATTTGTTCAGCAGAGAGATTGCGTACAATTTCAATGCGCGGACAATGCACCTCAAGCAATCCTGCGTAACGCTCATCTTCCATATAAGCAACAACATGGCACTGATCAGGGATCGAATCAGCCAGCGAAAGTGCGATGGTAAACGTAAGTTCATCCGTACGGGCAAAGATGATAGCGCTCTGGCACGTGCATAACCCCATACGAGCATGCTCATGTGCGTCATTAAAATTACGAATACGAATGAAATCAACCCAGTGATTCCCCTGCAAAGGATGTTGAATATCATCCGATTCACACAGGAGCACCCGCTCGAAAGCACGCCGGGTGTCATACAACAGCAGCGATATCATTTTTTCCGTCTGGTGGCCGCGCCAGCCAACCACCAGTATATGATTGCGCAAATGACGATAATCCCCCATCCCCATCATTCCTTTTGCTAACAGTCCTTGTACCATGCCAATAACCTTACCCATTAATGCGCCGAATAATCCAACGCTGACTGGGATCTGCCAGAGAGCGGTAAAAACTCGCCCTTCTGCTGTCTGCGGACTAAGGTCGCCGAACCCCAGCGTAGAACCCACGACCGAGCAGTAATAGATAAAATCGCTCAGGCGACCAACCAGCATCTCTTCGCCCAGTAACCTCAGCACCAGGTAACAAAACAGGTACTGCCCTACAAATAGCCCAATCAAAGCAGGCCAGGTCAGTCTTGAGAGATTCCGTTGGCATATTTTGATGACCCAAGTGAACAGCATTACTTGCCTTGCTGCCGTTGCAGTCGCGCCAGAACATCCTGAGCAGAGCTTTTATTAGTTGCGCCAATGCCTGCCTCTGCCAGTTTTTCGTCAAGGTCACGCCCATCTGCAACTTTCTCAAGCTGTGCGGCCGCATCCAGGCGGGCCTGACGCTCTGTCTGGCGTGTTTGCAAACGCTTGAGCGACTCCGCCGCCGTAGAGACACTGGAAGACGCGCCGACAGTCGATGTGGTTACGGCCTGTTGGGCACGCTGCATCGCTTCCGTTGCCTTTACCACCTCAAGCTGCTGTTCAAACTGCGCAATCCGCTGCGCGGTGGCATTAACCGCTTTTTCAACGCCATCACGAGAGATTTCAAGGTTAGTAAGCACTTGCTCCTCGGTGGTTATGACATTCTCCAGACGAGCAATCTCTTCCGCAACTTCGTTAATCAGAGACGGATTAGCATTTTTACTCAGCGCCTCAAGTGCCCGGTTTTCCAGACTGGTCTTGCGCTCGCGCAGATCGTTTAATTTATCGTTGCTCAACTTCACGCGCGCCAGCAAGTCAACCCGTGATTTTCCGGCTTTATCCAGTTCACCTTTCGCATCGCGAATATGCTGTTCCAGCATCCGCACCCCCTGCGCTTCTTCGATTGACTCTTCCGCTTGCGAAAGCACAGACTTGCCGAGAGTAAACAGGCTTTTCAAAATTCCCATAAATAGCGTTCCTTGTTATTCGTAAGTGTATTCTTCAGTTATTTCAGCGAGATCCAGCGCGTTATCTGCAAGCGTAGTCATCTCCAGAACCACATCATCCAACGATGAATTAAGCGAGAGGGCGCCAAATGCGACGTAATATTCTTCATGCTGAACGCGAGAAATTCCCACAGAAGACAAAGGAAGGATTTTTTGATTACGTAATAAGAAAATATTAAATTCATCCTGATCATGAATACTACTAACAGAACAAATAACAGTTTCTATAATAATTTGGCGGGAAGTGAATAGAACACTGAGCGACAAATCACCAAAATCATTCATTTTGACCATTAATGATTGTTCGTTATATTCAGTATTTATATTTAATTCAGGAAGAGTTTGTAGTGCTTTAGCAAGCAACTGCGGAGTCCATGCCATATATTTTCCATATATTAGTTAGTTAAAAATAAATAAAATGAATATCATTTTCCACCATTTATCATACTTGTTTAAGATAAAAAAAAGCCATCCAAATCTGGATGGCTTTTTCCGAAAAATAAGTTTAGCCGCGCTGGCGTACAGCCTCAAACAGGCAGATGCCCGTCGCAACTGAAACGTTCAGCGACGAAACGCTCCCAGCCATCGGGATGCTGATCAGTTCGTCACAGTGTTCGCGGGTCAAACGACGCATACCTTCACCCTCTGCGCCCATCACCAGCGCCAGACGTCCGGTCATTTTGCTCTGGTAGAGAGTATGGTCAGCTTCACCTGCGGTTCCGACGATCCAGATATTCTCTTCCTGCAGCATACGCATAATGCGCGCCAGGTTGGTCACACGGATCAGCGGTACGCTTTCTGCCGCGCCGCATGCCACTTTTTTCGCCGTTGCATTCAACTGCGCAGAACGATCCTTCGGTACGATAACAGCATGGACGCCAGCAGCATCGGCGCTACGCAGGCATGCCCCCAGGTTATGCGGATCGGTAACACCATCGAGGATCAAAAAGAACGGCTGATCGAGCGTAGCAATCAGATCCGGCAGATCGTTTTCCTGATACTGACGACCCGGTTTCACGCGAGCAATAATTCCCTGATGTACCGCACCCTCGCTTTTCTCATCCAGGAACTGGCGGTTAGCCAGCTGAATGACAACACCCTGTGCTTCCAGTGCGTGGATCAGCGGCAGCAGGCGTTTATCTTCACGACCTTTGAGAATAAAGACGTCCTGGAAGCGCTCAGGCGCACGTTCCAGCAGAGCCTGCACCGCATGGATGCCGTAAATCATTTCACTCATGAATGTACTCGTTAATAGTTTATGCGTAACGCGGGCAACGCGAGGTTGCCCGACTTACTGTTTATGCCTGTTATTGCGCGACTTTCTTTTTCGTCGCGCGTTTAGCTTTGGTGGCGGCAGCGATTTTAAGCGTTTTTGCCGATGGCTTTTTCGCTTTTTTATCGCCTTTCTTCTCAGCCGTTTTTTTATCCGCCTGAGGTTTGGCTCTGCCTTTCTTCTCGCCGCGGAAAGCGCTATCCGGCTCGAAATTTACTTTTTTGCCCATCTGACGACGCTTACCGGTATTTTTACCCGCATCGCTTTTTTTCGCTTTTTCACGCGCGGTTTTACCTTCATTGCGCGGTGCACGTTCGCTGGAGATCAAACTGAAGTCGATTTTACGCTCGTCCATGTTGACCGCTTCCACGCGAACTTCCACGCGATCGCCCAGGCGATACATTTGACCGCTGGATTCCCCCGTCAGACGCTGCCCAACCTGGTCAAAACGATAGTAGTCGTTATCCAGGGAGGAGACATGCACCAGACCGTCGATAAACAGCTCATCAAGACGGACGAAGAAACCAAACCCGGTCACGCTGGCGATCACGCCTTTGAAGACATTACCTACCTGATCCAGCATGAAGTCGCACTTCAGCCAGTCAGAGACGTCGCGTGTGGCTTCGTCAGCACGGCGCTCGGCCATCGAACAGTGTTGACCCAGCTGCAGCATCTCTTCCATCGAATAATGGTAGCCACCCGTTTCCGTGGTGTTGCCTTTATGGCCCTGCTCCTGCGCCAGCAGATACTTAATCGCCCGGTGCAAGGAGAGATCCGGGTAACGACGGATCGGCGAGGTAAAGTGTGCATAAGATTGCAACGCAAGACCAAAGTGACCGCGGTTTTCCGGATCGTAAATCGCCTGCTTCATTGAACGCAGCAGCATAGTTTGCAGCATTTCTGCGTCAGGACGGTCAGCAATCGACTCCAGCAGTTCAGCGTAATCACGCGGCTCGGGTTTATTACCGCCGGGCAGCTCCAGCCCCAGCTCCGCCAACACCGAACGGAACGAATTAATCGCTTCGGTCGTCGGCTTATCGTGAATACGGAACAGCGCCGGCTCTTTGGCTTTCTCAACGAATCGCGCCGCTGAGATGTTCGCCATGATCATGCACTCTTCAATCAGTTTGTGCGCGTCATTACGCTGCGTCTGCTCAATACGCTCAATACGGCGTTCAGCATTGAAGATAAACTTCGCTTCTTCACTTTCAAACGAGATACCGCCACGCTCTTCACGCGCTTTATCCAGCACTTTGTAGAGGTTATGCAGCTCTTCAATGTGTTTAACCAACGGCGCGTACTGCTCACGCAGTTCCTGATCGCCCTGCAGCATGTGCCAGACCTTGGTGTAGGTCAGACGCGCATGGGAGCTCATAACCGCTTCGTAGAATTTAAAGCCTGTTAAGCGGCCTTTCGACGAAATGGTCATTTCACAGACCATACACAGCCTGTCCACCTGCGGGTTGAGCGAACACAATCCGTTAGACAGCACTTCCGGTAGCATCGGAACAACCTGCGATGGGAAGTAGACGGATGTGCCACGGCTGCGCGCTTCCTGGTCCAGCGGAGTCGGCGGGCGAACGTAATAGCTTACGTCAGCAATCGCCACCCATAAACGCCAGCCGCCGCCGCGTTTCTTCTCGCAGTAAACCGCATCGTCGAAATCACGCGCATCTTCGCCATCGATAGTGACCAGCGGCAGGGAGCGCAGATCGACACGTCCGGCTTTCGCTTCTTCCGGCACTTCTTCTTTCAGTCCGGCGACCTGTTTTTCGACGGCCTGAGGCCAGATATACGGGATTTCATGAGTACGCAGCGCCATATCAACGGCCATGCTGGTTCCCATGTTGTCGCCCAGGACTTCAACAATTTTACCCACCGCTTTAGTGCGACGCGTCGGACGCTGGGTCAGCTCAACCACGACCACAAAGCCCATACGAGCACCCATCACCTCTTCCGGCGGGATCAGGATATCAAAGCTCAGGCGGCTGTCGTCAGGGACGACAAACCCAACGCCAGCGTCGGTGAAGTAGCGACCGACAATCTGGCTGGTTTTCGGCACCAGTACGCGCACAATACGCGCTTCGCGACGACCTTTACGGTCCGCGCCCAGCGGCTGTGCCAACACCTGATCGCCATGAATGCAGGTTTTCATCTGCTCGCTGGACAGGTACAGGTCATCTTTGCGGCCTTCAACGCGCAGAAAGCCGTAGCCATCACGGTGGCCAATAACGGTACCTTTCAGCAGGTCAAGACGCTCCGGCAGCGCATAGCACTGACGACGAGTGAAGACCAGTTGCCCGTCACGCTCCATGGCGCGCAGGCGGCGACGCAGCGCTTCTTGCTGCTCTTCACCTTCAATGTTGAGTTCAGCGGCCAGCTCATCGCGGTTGGCCGGTTTTTCACGTTTAGTTAAATGTTCGAGGATAAATTCCCGGCTCGGGATAGGATTCGCGTATTTTTCTGCTTCGCGTTCCTGGAAAGGATCTTGTGACATCGAGGTTCCTCCATTGTCAGCTCTGATGAAGATTTTCGTCACTCCACCAGCAATAATTTATAAAGCGGTTGATTCTCTTCAACCAAATCAGCAAGTGTGTAGTTGTCCAGTTCCGTGAGAAAACTTTGCACTGCCTTAGAAAGCGCCTGTTTAAGTCGACAGGCTGGGGTAATGTGGCAAAACTCGCTGCTACAATTGACCAACGATAGTGGTTCCAGCTCGCGAACCACATCACCAATACCAATATCCTTAGCTGGTTTACCCAGGCGGATACCGCCATTTTTTCCTCGAATAGCAGTAACGAAGCCCGCACGGCTAAGTTGATTGATTATTTTGACCATATGATTACGGGACACGCCGTAGACTTCTGTCACCTCAGAAATACTGGTCATACGTCCTTCGGGAAGTGACGCCATGTAGATTAGCGCACGTAATCCGTAATCGGTGAAACTTGTTAACTGCACATCAACCTCAGGAAAAGGGATAAAACGGATAAACCTGGTGGTATTAATTACATTGATGATAAACCAGCCACCAGCCAGGTCGCTAATTTATTTCAGTTCAGGAAGGAAAAAAGCGAGGAACTTACGTGATTTTAAGCCGGATTATGATGCAAAGCGCCTCATCCGGCCTAAGATAGTGCAAGCGCAGCGCCATTCGACGCCACGCTATAACCATAATTATGCGTCGAACGGGTCGCGCAGGATCATGGTCTCAGTACGGTCTGGGCCAGTTGAGATAATATCAATCGGCACACCGGTCAGTTCTTCAATACGCTTGATGTAGTTCAGTGCTGCCTGCGGCAGACCGCTACGTTCCTTCACACCGAAGGTGGATTCAGACCAGCCCGGCATGGTTTCGTAGATCGGCTCGATACCTTTCCAGTCGTCTGCAGCCAGCGGGGTAGTCGTTACTTCACGGCCATCCGGCATACGATAAGCGACACAGATTTTCACCTCTTTCAAACCGTCCAGTACGTCCAGTTTGGTCAGGCAGAAGCCAGACAGGGAGTTAATCTGTACTGCACGGCGTACAGCAACAGAGTCCAGCCAACCGGTGCGACGACGACGACCGGTGGTCGCGCCATACTCGTTACCTTGTTTGCACAGGAACTCGCCAACGTCATCAAACAGCTCGGTCGGGAACGGACCCGCGCCTACACGTGTAGAGTAAGCTTTGATGATACCCAGAACGTAATCCACATAACGTGGACCCAGGCCGGAGCCGGTCGCCACGCCACCTGCGGTGGTGTTGGAAGACGTTACGTACGGATAGGTACCGTGGTCGATATCCAGCAGGGTACCCTGTGCGCCTTCGAACATGACGAAATCGCCACGCTTACGCGCCTGGTCCAGCAGATCGGAAACATCAACAACCATAGAGGTCAGGATGTCGGCAATCGCCATCACATCATCCAGCACTTTCTGGTAGTCAACTGCTTCAACTTTATAGAAATTCACCAGCTGGAAGTTGTGATATTCCATCACTTCTTTCAGTTTTTCAGCGAAGGTTGCTTTATCAAACAGATCGCCAACGCGCAGACCGCGACGAGCTACTTTGTCTTCATAAGCCGGACCGATGCCACGACCGGTAGTACCGATCGCTTTCTCGCCACGCGCTTTCTCACGAGCATTATCCAACGCAACGTGATAATCAAGGATCAGCGGACAAGCTTCAGACAACAGCAGGCGCTCGCGAACCGGGATGCCACGCTCTTCCAGTCCTTTCATTTCTTTCATCAGCGCGGACGGAGACAGTACAACACCGTTACCGATGATGCTGATGACATTCTCGCGAAGAATACCTGATGGAATAAGATGGAGGACGGTTTTTTCACCGTTGATTACGAGAGTATGGCCTGCGTTGTGACCACCCTGGTAGCGCACAACATATTTAGCCCGTTCAGTCAGAAGATCGACGATCTTCCCTTTACCTTCGTCACCCCATTGGGTGCCCAGTACGACGACGTTGTTACCCATTTTTCAAAATCACCGTTTGCTTAAAAATGGATTCTACCACCGCTTTTTCAGATATACAGCACTTTTTGCATGCGAAAATCCGCAAAATAGGCTACTTATTGATCAGCCAATCGTTTTCCTCAACATGTAGTAGACCACAACGCCCGCAACCACAAGACCTCCACCAAAACGACGCAAAGTATTTTCGGGAAGTTGCGCCATTGCGGAAATCATTTTCTTCCACGCGCGTGGATAAAGCATAGGGCCCAGGCCTTCCAGCACCAAAACCAGCGCGAGCGCCAGCAAAATTGTTGAATTCATCCATCGTCCTTTATAAAAAGAAAACCACCGCATCCCTGGGGATGCCGGTGGTTTTGCTGGTTTAAAACCGCTGGAACTTTATTAGCGTGTCGTAGTGCTCGGTGTCTTCATGTAGCGGAAGAAATCGCTGTCCGGGCTCATGATCATCACGTCCTGGTTGCCTTCAAAGCTCTTCTCGTAAGCACGCAGGCTACGGATGAAGGCGTAGAAGTCAGGATCCTGGCTGAACGCATCGGCAAACAGTTTAGCGGCTTCTGCATCGCCTTCACCGCGCATGATGCGGCCCTGACGCTCAGATTCTGCCAGCGTTTTAGTCACTTCATAATCCGCCGTGGCACGCAGTTTTTCCGCTTCTTCCTGACCTTGTGAACGATGGCGACGCGCTACCGCTTCACGCTCAGCGCGCATACGGTTGTAGATAGCCTCAGACACTTCAGCAGGCAGGTTGATTTGCTTGATACGCACGTCAACCACTTCGATGCCCAATGCCGCCATACTGTTCGGGTTGATGACCGGTACTTTACCGTTTGTTTCAGCCTGAACACGCTCAGCCGCTTCGGCAATCGCGCTATCTGCCGCCGGTGTCGCGACTTCATCTTCCGTGCCAGCAGAACCGGAGTTCAGCGCATCACGAACTTCCAGCGTCAGACGACCGCGGGAATCGGTAACGATGTCTTTCACGTCCAGACGACCAATTTCAGAACGCAGACGGTCAGAGAACTTACGTTTCAGCAGGACTTCTGCCTGAGAAACATCGCCACCGCCCGTTGCCAGGTAGTAACGGCTAAAGTCACTGATGCGCCACTTAATGTAGGAGTCAACGATCAGGTCTTTCTTCTCTTTGGTAACAAAGCGATCGGCCTGGTTGTCCATGGTCTGAATACGCGCATCCAGCATCTTCACAGATTCAATAAACGGAATCTTGAAGTGCAGGCCTGGTGCAACAACCAGCGGCTTGTTTTCATCGTCACGCAGAACTTTACCAAAGCGCAGAGTAATCCCGCGCTCGCCTTCTTTGACCACAAAGACAGACATGAACAGAACTACCAGAACGATGATGATAATCGCAATAACTGACTTACGCATCGTTATTCCCCCTGACGCTGGTAGTCGTTACGCTGCGCGTTCGCGCGGCGTTGGTCCATAATATCGCCCTGACTGGTGGACGAGGTATTGCTTGCTCCAGCGCCGGACGTCGTTGCTGGCGGCAGACGCAGCAGGTTTGAACTGCTGTCACTCTTTGCTGCTGGCGCACTACCGCCTTTCAGCATTTGATCCAGCGGCAGAACCATCAGATTGCTGCCCTTATCGTTAACCAGGACTTTGCGGGTATTGCTCAGCACTTTTTCCATGGTTTCGATATACAGACGCTCGCGAGTAATTTGCGGTGCGGCTTTATATTCCGGCAGAATTTTTGCGAAACGAGCCACTTCACCCTGTGCTTCCAGGATGGTTCGCGTTTTGTAAGCACGCGCTTCTTCCAGAATACGCTGTGCCTGACCGTTAGCACGTGGCTGAACTTCGTTGGTGTACGCTTCTGCTTCACGGATGTACTGCTGCTCGTTTTCACGTGCTGCAATGGCATCGTCAAACGCGGCTTTTACTTCTTCCGGCGGACGTGCTGCCTGGAAGTTGACGTCCAGCAGGGTGATACCCATGTTGTACGGACGGATCGTTTCTTCCAGTTCACGCTGGGTATCGCTACGAATAACGGTACGCCCTTCGGTCAGGATACGGTCCATGGTGTATTTACCGATAACCCCACGCAGGGCGCTGTCGGTTGCCTGACGCAGACTGTCATCCGCGCTGGTTACGCTAAACAGGTAACGCTGCGGATCGGTCACGCGGTACTGCACGTTCATTTCAACGCGTACGACGTTTTCGTCAGAGGTCAGCATCACGCCGGATGCGGCAAGTTCACGCACGGCTTCCACGTTGACCGGGGTCACTTCGTCGACAAAGGTCGGTTTCCAGTTCAGACCCGGTTCAACCAAATGGCTGAATTTACCGAAGCGTGTCACCACGCCGCGTTCCGCTTCTTTAATGGTGTAGAAACCGCTGGCCGCCCAGATAATGACGATAGCTGCCGCTGCGATAGTAAAGACTCGACCACCCAATTGCGGACGCGGGCCTTGCGATGAGCTACCGCCGCCAGAACCAGCACCTTTACCGCCACCCAGACCACCGAGCTTTTTACTCAGTTTGCGGAAGATATCATCCAGATCGGGAGGTCCCTGATCGCGACCACCTTTGTTTCCATTTCCCTCAGGGTTGCCGCCAGGTTTGCTGCTTCCCCACGGGTCGCGGTCTTGTCCGTTATTACCGGGCTGATTCCACGCCATTTTTGTGCTCCATATTTGTTATGCGATGCTATACCTGCGTATTTTGCGCTGCCGATGCGTTGGCTACGCCCCTTAATCTCAGTCACATAGTTGACTATGCTCCTGAAGATTTCAGGACTTGCCACCTTCATGCTGCACAAAACCCACAAGGTATAGAGGCGAAAAAATCTTCAGGCCATATCCGTCAGGTCAGACAATATAGTCTTCCAGTGCCGGTTCTTGTTTACAGAGGCGACGCCAGTCTACGATCGGCATACGAACCTGCAGACCCACGCTGCCGTCCTCCTCCATCCACTCTCTTTCTATTGCCTGAAGTTGGTAAAACCGGCTTCTCAGACGCCCTTCCTGCGGCGGCAAACGCAACGTATGCTGCGCCACCTCACCGGAAAGTCGCTCAGTCAAAGCCTGAAAAAGCTGTGGTATACCTATTCCCGTTTGCGCTGAAACCCAAACGCGAATGGGTTTATTCTCTTCATCTCTGTCGATACGTGGTTCAAAATCATCCAGCATATCGATTTTATTCATCACCAGCAGAGTCGGGATCTCATGCGCATCGATCTCTTCGAGCACCGTGTCGACGGCCTCGATGTTTTCCTGCACACGAAAATCTGCAGCATCAATAACATGCAGCAGCAATGTCGCCTGACGCGTTTCCTGCAGGGTGGCTTTAAACGCCGCCACCAGGTCGTGCGGCAAATGACGGATAAACCCTACGGTATCCGCCAGCACGGTTTCACCGACGTCCGCTACGTCTATACGGCGCAGCGTTGGGTCCAGGGTTGCAAACAGCTGATCCGCTGCGTAAACCCGGGCTTCGGTGATCTGGTTGAACAGGGTGGATTTTCCGGCGTTGGTATATCCCACCAGTGATACGGTTGGGACATCCGCTTTCTTGCGCGACTGTCGCCCCTGCTCACGTTGCTTTTCAACTTTTTCCAGGCGCGACTGTATTTGCAAAATGCGATTACGCAGCAAACGACGGTCGGTTTCGAGCTGGGTTTCACCCGGACCGCGCAAACCAATCCCGCCCTTTTGCCTTTCAAGGTGGGTCCAGCCACGGACCAGACGAGTAGCCATATGGCGCAACTGCGCCAGCTCAACCTGCAACTTACCCTCATGGGTGCGCGCACGCTGGGCAAAAATATCTAAAATAAGACCTGTCCTGTCGATAACAAGACACTGGCACAACTGTTCCAGGTTACGTTCCTGGGCGGGGCTTAGAGCATGATCAAAAATCACCACCGCAGCGCCAGTCGCTTTTACGGCTTCCGCAATTTCGATTGCCTTACCTTCACCAACAAAATACTTCGGGTGCGGTGCTTTACGGCTCCCGGTAATCACCTGCATTGCTTCGACACCGGCGGAAGAAACCAGAGATTCAAACTCCTGGAGGTCTTCCATATCTTTGTCTTGCGAAAAATAGATGTGTACCAGTACCGCCTGCTCACCGGCATCATAACGGTCAAACAAGCGTCAACCCCTTAATATATATCAACGGGGAACGCAGGATCGCTGGCTCCCCGTGTGTAAAACAGCTAACAACCTTATTCGGTTTCTTCGCTGTCCTGTTGCGCAGATGAACCTTGCGCGTTGCTACCGTGATGGTAGTTGCTGCCAGTGCCGCCGGTGGCATTATTGCTGTGATGAGAAACCGGGCGAGACGGGACAACAGTAGAAATCGCGTGCTTATAAACCATCTGGCTGACCGTGTTTTTCAACAGGATCACGAACTGATCAAAAGACTCGATTTGACCTTGCAGCTTAATACCATTCACCAAATAAATAGAAACTGGAACACGTTCCCGACGCAGTGCGTTCAGGAACGGATCTTGTAAAGATTGCCCCTTAGCCATTCTCTCTTTTCCTTATATGCTTATTTGTACTTTGAACCTTTCGATTCTGAAAAATTGCGCACGATACGTTTCAATTGTACACATTCAGTTCGCGATAGCACCAACAACCTGTAATACTTCGTTTCGCGCCTGGTCAGGCTTTTCACTGTCAAGCCAGTGCACCCCTTCCCAACCACGCAACCAGGTTACCTGTCGCTTCGCCAACTGCCTCGTGGCGCAAACACCTCTATAAACCATGTCATCGTATGAAATTTCGCCTTCAATGTATGACCACATCTGGCGATACCCTACACAACGAATGGAAGGCAAATCCGTATGCAAATCTCCACGGGCAAATAGCGCCCGGACTTCTGCTTCAAAACCTGAAGCCAACATCTGATGAAAACGCTGCTCAATTCGCTGATGGAGCAGTTCACGGCTCGCCGGGGCGATAGCAAACTGATGCACCTGATACGGCAAAGCATCTCCTGACGTTTGCGTCAGCTCCGTTAAAGTTTTACCCGAAATGAAAAAAACTTCCAGTGCCCGGGAAAGTCTTTGCGGATCATTTGGATGAATACGCGCCGCAGCCACCGGATCTATTTCCTGAAGCTGTCGGTGTAACGCGTCCCACCCATGCTCTGCCGCCTGCTGCTCAATTCTGGCCCTGACTTCCGGATCTGCCGACGGTAACGGCGACAGCCCTTCAAGCAAGGCTTTGAAATATAACATTGTGCCGCCCACCAGCAGCGGAATACGCCCCGCGGCGGTGATATCGGCCATCTCGGCTAACGCATCGCGGCGAAAATCCGCAGCAGAGTACGCCTGGGACGGATCGCGGATATCCAGCAACCGGTGAGGCGCGGCCTGTAATTCATCTGCATCAGGCTTGGCTGTACCGATATCCATCCCCTTGTAAATAAGGGCGGAATCAACGCTTATCAACTCTACAGGCAAAACTTTACGCAATTCAATTGCCAGTGCCGTTTTACCGGAGGCCGTCGGCCCCATCAAAAAAATCGCCTTTGGCAGGCTCGCCTTACGGGTATCACTCATGTTTCAGGGCATTCATTACCGAATGTAAATCAACAGGTTGTAACAAACCACCCGGCGGCGCCTTCACGAGTTGTGGGCAAAGCCGCTCAACATCCGCTAACAGCGTAATCGCCTGAGCCATGCTCCACTGCGGATGCTCGCTAATCAGATTACGTGCAATCCACTGTGCAATATTGCCCGGTTCGAATTCGGACTGCTGCGCCAGGTAGCCTATCAGTTCAGGAATCAAGATTTGTAAATTTTGTTGGCGTAAGGGTAAAGGCACCGCCCGGATGGTCACATGCTGTGCATCCAGTTGAAATTCAATACCCAACTCAGCCAGTTGGCTCTGCCCTTTTTGCAGCGCCGCTTTTTCATCAGCGGTCACTTTTAGACGTAAAGGGATCAGTAACGGCTGAGCGCAAACGACGCCCTGGTCCGGCGTTAACTGCGCCTGACGTAGCCAACGTTCCGCCACCGGCAATGCCAGCAACCGAATATGACCATCGCATTCGAGTAATGCGCAGTCCGTACCGACAATGGTTAGCACCCGCCCAAAGCCCTGGCTGTTGCCGGTCAGAGGTGCTGATGGCGTTTCAGAAACCGGCGTTTTACGCGGCGGAACCGGCGTCTGTAACAGTTGCTGATAAATCTCACCCTGCTGCTTTTGATATCCAGGCTGGGCATGAGGCCAACTGGCCCCCGTCTGACGGCCACCACTGCTGCCAGCGCCAGCAGATGCTGAGTAACGCGGTGTCGCAGGTTCACGCGCCGGGGCCGGTTCGGCAAAATGGTTACGCCCGGCCGCGACGCGGTTTTCCGGGATGTGCCTTGGCGCGGGCTCGTCGTCATCAGCCAACGGCAGCGGCGTTTCAAGCTGCTGTTGCAGGACGCTCAACACGCCCTGGTAAATAAAATCATGCACCAGGCGTGATTGATGAAAACGGACCTCATGTTTGGCGGGATGTACGTTAACATCCACCTGATGCGGGTCGATTTCCAGATACAACACAAAAGCGGGCTGCTGATCGGCTCCCAGCTTATCTTCACAGGCCTGACGAATAGCATGGTTGATCAACCGGTCGCGCATCATCCGGCCATTCACATAGCAGTACTGGATTTCCGCCAGCGCCGCCGTTGTGTGGTTAGGATCGGCCACCCAACCGCGCAGCGTTAAATCGCCATGCTGCCATTCAATCGCCAGCGCATGTTCCAGAAACGGCGAGCCGCAAATCGCGCCCAGTCGGCGCTCCTGCTGCCCATCCGCGGCCACTGCCCGGTACTGACGCACCACTTTGCCGTTGTGCGACAAATTAATCGTCACATCAAAACGTGCCAGCGCAATGCGGCGGATTATTTCGTCGATATGATTAAATTCAGTTTTCTCGGTGCGCATAAACTTGCGCCGCGCCGGAGTGTTGTAGAACAGATCTAACACCTCCAGCGTGGTTCCCACCGGATGCGCAGCGGGTTTAACCGTCACATCCATGTCGCGCCCTTCGGCATAAGCTTGCCAGGCTTCAGGTTGTTCTTGCGTACGCGACGTCAGGGTTAAACGAGAAACGGAGCTGATACTGGCCAGCGCTTCGCCGCGAAACCCGAGGCTCACGATGGCTTCGAGATCGTCAAGCGAGGAAATTTTACTGGTGGCATGACGCGCCAGCGCCAGCGCCAGCTCGTCTTTTTTAATCCCGCAGCCGTTGTCACGAATACGGATAAGCTTCGCGCCGCCGCGCTCAATATCAATATCAATGCGCGTCGCACCGGCATCGATACTGTTTTCCACCAGCTCCTTCACCACTGACGCAGGCCGTTCTACCACCTCGCCTGCGGCAATCTGGTTCGCCAACTGTGGCGGTAGAACCTGAATCGGCATGGCTAATCCTTAATTTGTTAACGTGTTGCCAGGCGATACCGCACTCGCGGTTTGCGCCGGTGTGCCTTGAGGCCCGGTTTGCATCGGGTGCGCCTGGAAATAGTTACGCAATCCTTTGTAAATTGCCTCGGCCAGCTGCTGCTGGTAGTCATCACTCGCCAACAGACGCTCTTCGCTGTTGTTACTGATAAAGCCAGTTTCAACCAGCACTGACGGGATATCAGGCGAACGTAATACCCCAAGGCTGGCGTGTTCCGGACGACGCTTATGCATCGAGCCAATACGTTCTAACTGGCCGATCATGCTGGTCGCTACATCATACCCAACGCGTTGCGAATGACCGAACTGAAGATCCAACACGGCCTGGCTGAGATAAGGATCGGACTGGCTGTTTGCCAGCACATCGCCCGCCCCACCCAACAGTTCCGATTGCTTTTCGTGCTGTTCCAGCCAGCCGGCCATTTCACTGTTTGCCCGACGGTTTGACAGTACCCAGACGGAAGCACCTGTGGCATCCCGGTTTGGTGCGGCATCTGCATGTATAGAGACCAGGAAGTTGGCGTTTTGTTTACGCGCAACGTCTGAACGCCCCATCACCGAGATAAAGTAATCGCCATCACGGGTGAGTACGCCTTTAAACATCGGGTCATCATTGAGCAAACTGCGCAGTTTGCGCGCCACGGCAATCGTGACGTTTTTCTCACGTGTGCCACCGGGACCAATAGCGCCAGGATCCTGCCCGCCGTGTCCGGCATCAATGGCGATAACTACTTTTTCGCCGTTACTGGTACTGGCGCGCGCCGCAGGTCGTGTGGAGGTATTACTGTTGGTTACCATCGTGGTGCGATCGTTTTCCGCTTTAAACGGATTACGCGCAGGCTCGGCAGGGCGCGGGGCGATAACCGGCGCTTCAACACGCTTCGCAACCACTGGAGGTGGTGGAGGCGGCGGTGGCGCATCAGCTTTGATGGTAAACACGACGGTATAATTGCCGCCGTTCTGGCGTTTTACGGCTTCGGCTTTGCCGTTCTCGGTTAAATCCACAACCAGGCGCAGAGACTGCGCATCTTTTGGCGTGCCGGAACGGATAGATTTCACCAGATTATTGCCGCTAAACAGCAGCGGTAACCCCTGAATCACACCGGTTTGTTTAATATCCAACGCGACGGTTCGTTTCCCGTCCTGCGAAACTGCGTATTCAGGATCGCCAATAAAGCTCAGCGTAATCCGCGCTTGCTGATTGCCATTGGACACCTGAAGATCGGAGAGGCTGGCGGCCCCTGCCTGCGCGCACAGCAGGACCAGTGTTGCCATCAGCCAGTTTCTGATGCGATAAATCATCCCGCCACCCTTAAGGTTAATCGGCTAAACGCGCCAGCAATAAATCACCCGATGAGGAGACTGCGCTTATGCGCGCTTCTCGACCTTGCGCTTGATATTCAATGTGTATTTCGACGTCCGGGTCTGGCAGTACACCTTTACCTTGTTGCGGCCATTCCACCAGACAGATGGCGTCATTGGCAAAATAATCGCGGATCCCCATAAATTCCAGCTCCTCTGGGTCCGCAAGTCGGTACAGATCGAAGTGATATACCATCAAATTATCGAGCGAATAGGGTTCAACCAGCGTATAGGTGGGGCTTTTTACATTTCCTTTGTGACCTAACGCCTGCAGGAATCCCCGGCTGAAAGTGGTTTTACCCGCCCCCAGGTCGCCGTACAAATAAATTACCGTCGCGCCATCACAGGCTTTGGCTACCCGCAGTCCCAGGTCTAAAGTCGCCTGCTCATCAGGTAGTGGAATTACTCGATTCATCATGATAAACGTCAATCACATCAGGGTTAACAATACGCTGTAGCGTGGTAAAGAGATCTGTCGCCAGCATGCCGCGCGTACCAAAACGCGCCGCCAGCACATCCGCCGCCGCACCGTGCGCGACACATCCCGCACATGCCGCATCATACGGGGTAAGCTTCTGTCCGAGCAATGCGCCAATAATACCGGAAAGCACATCACCCATTCCGCCGCTGGCCATTCCAGCATTGCCGGTATCAATAATACCCAATTCGGCCTGTTCGGCAGCAACAACCGTACCCGCGCCTTTCAGCACGACGACGCCTCCGTACCGTTTTACCAGACGTTGTGCACAAAGTAAGCGATCGTCTTCAATTTCTGCAATGGAACAGCCCAGAAGTCGCGCGGCTTCACCAGGATGCGGCGTGATCACGCGATTGTGACGTTTATCGGGGTTGATTGCCAGCAGGTTCAACGCATCCGCATCCCAGAGCATCGGTTTGCGAAAATTCTCTACCTTCTGCAGCGCTTTTTTACCCCATTCCTGCTGACCAAGCCCTGGTCCTATTACCACAACATCCGCCCACGCCAGGCTCTCCTCCAGAGTCTGCGGCGTCAGCGCATCGACCATCAGTTCCGGTCTGGCAGTCAGAATAGGCGCAATATTTTCACTACGGGTCAGCACTTTAACCAGCCCGGCTCCTGCACGCAGCGCCGCTTCACCGGCCATGCGTATTGCGCCAGCCGTGCCGTGGTCACCACCGATGATCACCAGCCGACCGTGGGAGCCTTTGTGCGAGGTGGGTCGACGCGGCGTTAACCAGTGTACAAGCTGTTGAGCATCAAACCGTTGCAGCGGCGCGTTCTGCCCCGCCAGCCAGTCGTCCAGACCGAGTGCGTTAACATGCAGGCGTCCGGTGACATCGCGCGCTTTACCGGTTAGCAGACCAGGCTTCAACGCAATAAAGGTCACGGTGTGCGCCGCATTGATAACCGCGCCCGGCGCCGCGCCCGTCTGCGCCAGCAGGCCGGATGGAATGTCTATTGCCACGACAGGGGCAGGATGGTGATTAGCTCGTTCGATCAATGCCGAGAGCGGCTCACGCGGCGCGTGTTTTAAGCCCGTGCCTGACAGCGCATCAATAATGACGTCCACGCGATCTGGCCAATTGATATCCGCAGCATGAATGACGCCACCGGCGTTAAGCCAGGCGTCGCGTGCCTGCTGTGCTTCCTCAGGGAGCGCTTTATCACTCTCCTGCGCCAGCAACGTAATATCAAGCCCCTGAGCTTTGGCAAGCCTTGCCACCACGTAACCATCACCACCGTTGTTGCCATGACCACATAGCACCAGCCAGTGCTGAGCGTTTGGATATGTCTCGCGGGTGACCTGAAACGCCGCCTCTCCCGCCCGTTGCATCAGCTCGTACAACGTCAGTCCTAAACTGTCTGCCGCCTCTCGCTCCATCCGCCTGATGTCATCGGCGTGCCAAATGGAGTGTGGTATACTTGCGGGGTTTTTCTTCATTGTATGGTCCGTCATGTCAGAGCCCCTCGATCTCAATCAGTTAGCGCAAAATATTAAGCAGTGGGGGCTGGAGCTTGGCTTTCAGCAGGTCGGTATTGCCGATACCGACCTCAGCGAAGCGGAGCCCAAACTGCAGGCCTGGCTGGATAAACACTATCACGGCGAGATGGACTGGATGGCCCGTCACGGCATGATGCGCGCCCGACCTCACGAATTATTACCCGGTACGCTACGTGTCATCAGCGTACGTATGAACTATCTTCCTGCCAATGCGGCCTTTGCCAGCACGTTGAAAAACCCTTCTCTGGGTTACGTCAGCCGTTACGCGCTTGGGCGCGACTACCATAAACTGCTGCGTAACCGCTTAAAAAAGCTGGGGGAGAGGATTCAACAGCACTGCGTTTCGCTGAATTTTAGACCTTTTGTCGATTCTGCGCCCATTCTTGAGCGTCCATTAGCGGAAAAAGCCGGGCTTGGCTGGACAGGTAAGCACTCACTTATCCTCAATCGCGAAGCTGGTTCATTTTTCTTTCTCGGGGAATTACTGATCGATTTGCCCCTGCCGGTCGACAACCCAGTAGAAGAAGGATGCGGGAAATGCGTCGCCTGTATGACCATCTGTCCCACCGGAGCCATCGTTGAACCCTACACGGTAGATGCGCGCCGCTGTATCTCTTATCTCACTATCGAACTGGAAGGCGCGATCCCGGAAGAATTTCGTCCCCTGTTGGGGAATCGAATTTACGGCTGCGATGATTGCCAGCTCATTTGCCCGTGGAACCGTTACTCGCAGTTGACGACAGAGGATGACTTCAACCCACGCAAACAGCTTCATGCTCCGGAGTTAATAGAGCTGTTTAGCTGGAGCGAAGCGTGGTTTTTAAAAGTCACGGAGGGGTCTGCTATTCGTCGTATTGGTCACCTGCGCTGGCTGCGAAATATCGCCGTTGCGCTGGGTAATGCCCCATGGGATGAAGCCATTATTCACGCGCTGGAAAGTCGCAGAGGTGAGCACCCACTTCTCGACGAACACATAGAGTGGGCGGTTGCTCAGCAAATCGAGAAGCGAAATGCCTGCGTAGTTGAAGTGCAGTTACCGAAGAAACAACGTTTGGTCAGGGTCATTGAAAAGGGTCTGCCGCGTGACGCTTAAGTCATCCACAGCTTGTGTATAAAAATAAAAACACATTGATATTCAAGAGGGAAAAAATCGTCAAGTGATCGCATTAACAATTTGAAATGATAATTAATTCAATATTTTCAAATAGTTAAAATGATACTATTCACCCGACTAAGTTTTTTGCATTCCAGGAATAATACCCGAACCTGTGGATAAGTCTGTTTACAAGAGTATGTCAATGACGAAACAAAACGTCCCCAACGTATTTATTCGCTGTGGATATTTTTATTGGGGTAAGAATTTGGAGCGGGAAACGAGACTCGAACTCGCGACCCCGACCTTGGCAAGGTCGTGCTCTACCAACTGAGCTATTCCCGCTTGGGTGTGTCTGTGCTTTGTAGACAAAAGCACTTTCAAATTTTGGAGCGGGAAACGAGACTCGAACTCGCGACCCCGACCTTGGCAAGGTCGTGCTCTACCAACTGAGCTATTCCCGCTTAATCTTCGTCTTTCGAACCGCTACTGCGTTGGCTGACTTCATTCGCCTAAGTCACTTACTTTAGTAAGCTCCTAAGGACTCATTCAGTTGCCGCCTTGTCGCAATTCGAAATTCTGCGATTGGTGGTCTGTGCTTTACAAGCACTTTCAAATTTTGGAGCGGGAAACGAGACTCGAACTCGCGACCCCGACCTTGGCAAGGTCGTGCTCTACCAACTGAGCTATTCCCGCAAATTTGTACTGCTTTTGCTGCTGCCGTAACGTGTAATTCTCTGTCGTTACGGGAGGCGCATTATACGAGAAATCCGTTTAGCTGCAACCCCCCTAAAAGCGATTTTTTCGTTTTTCTGTTTAAGTGCTGAATTTATCGGCAAGTCGTCTAATTTAGCGACAATCCAGCCTCAGTGCAAGCGCGCAGGAACGATATTCGTAGGCCGGGTAAGCCACAGCGCCGTCCGGCCATCCACAAAATCAAAGCTTAATAAAATGTTCGCGATAGTAAGCAAGCTCAGCAACAGATTCACGAATATCGTCCATCGCCTGATGCGTTCCCTGCTTGGTGAAGCCAGCAAGAATTTCCGGCTTCCAACGACGCGCCAGCTCTTTCAGAGTACTGACGTCAAGATAGCGATAATGGAAATACGCCTCCAGCTCCGGCATGTATTTAAACAGGAAACGGCGATCCTGACCGATGCTGTTGCCGCAGATAGGTGATTTCCCTTCTGGAACCCACTCTTTCAAAAAAGCCAGCGTAGCCAGTTCAGCTTCACGATCCCCCATGGTGCTCGCCTTCACGCGATCCACTAGCCCACTACCGGTATGCGTACGTACGTTCCAGTCATCCATTAATGCCAGCTGTTCGTCGGACTGGTGCACCGCAATTGTCGGTCCTTCAGCCAGAATATTCAGGTTGGCATCCGTCACCAGCGTGGCTATCTCAATTATGCGATCGCGCTCGGGATCCAGACCTGTCATCTCCAGATCGATCCAAATCAGGTTGTTTTCATTGGCACTCATGCTATTTTCCACCCTTCAGCGTCACATTCAGTGTGACTATATTCATCTAAAATTGCGTGTATCATAAATGTTTTGCCCATTATGGGCGACCAGGAGTCAGTCCGATTGAGTAAGAATAAACTCTCCAAAGGCCAACAGCGCCGTGTGAACGCCAATCACCAGCGTCGTCTGAAAACGTCCACGGAGAAGCCAGACTACGACGACAACCTGTTTGGCGAAACCGCTGAAGGCATCGTAATCAGCCGTTTTGGCATGCATGCCGACGTGGAATCTGCTGACGGTGAGATTCACCGCTGCAACATCCGCCGTACAATTCGCTCGCTGGTGACCGGCGATCGCGTTGTCTGGCGCCCGGGAAAAGCAGCAGCAGAAGGCGTGAATGTCAAAGGCATCGTTGAGGCGGTACACGAGCGTACCTCGGTACTGACACGTCCCGACTTTTACGACGGGGTGAAACCCATTGCCGCCAACATCAACCAGATCGTTATTGTCTCAGCCATCTTACCCGAGCTGTCACTCAATATTATCGACCGGTATCTGGTAGCCTGTGAAACGCTACACGTTGAACCAATTATCGTATTGAATAAGATCGATCTGCTGGATGACGAAGGCATGGCCTTTGTTAACGAACAGATGGATATTTATCGCCACATTGGCTATCGCGTGTTGATGGTATCAAGCCGCACGAAAGACGGCCTGAAACCGCTTGAAGAAGCATTAACCGATCGCATCAGCATTTTTGCCGGTCAGTCGGGCGTTGGTAAATCTAGCCTGCTCAATAATCTTCTCGGTCTGCAGGAAGAGATCCTGACCAACGATGTCTCCGACAACTCCGGCCTTGGACAGCACACCACCACTGCCTCTCGCCTGTATCATTTCCCGCACGGTGGCGACGTTATCGACTCCCCTGGCGTACGTGAGTTCGGGTTGTGGCATCTGGAGCCGGAACAAATCACACATGGTTTTGTCGAATTCCATGACTACCTGGGCCACTGCAAATACCGCGACTGCAAGCATGATACCGATCCAGGCTGCGCTATCCGTGAGGCCGTAGAAAAAGGGGCAATAGCTGAAACTCGGTTTGAAAATTATCACCGCATCCTGGAAAGCATGGCGCAGGTAAAAACACGTAAAAACTTTTCTGATACAGACAACTGACAACTAAGCTAAGCATCGCTAGAATCGTCCCCCTTTTTTCAGGATCCGGCCCGTATGCCGGATCGGGAACAAATTATGGCCTGGAGGCTACCTTGTTAAACTCATTTAAGCTTTCGCTACAATACATTCTGCCGAAACTATGGCTCACTCGCCTGGCGGGTTGGGGTGCGAGCAAACGAGCAGGATGGCTGACTAAACTGGTTATCGATCTGTTCGTGAAATATTACAAGGTCGATATGAAAGAGGCGCAAAAACCGGACACCGCCAGCTATCGCACCTTTAACGACTTCTTTGTTCGCCCACTGCGCGACGACGTTCGCCCGATTAACACCGATCCAAACGTACTGGTCATGCCTGCTGACGGCGTGATTAACCAGTTAGGAAACATCGAAGAAGACAAACTGCTGCAGGCCAAAGGGCACAGCTATACCCTTGAAGCACTGCTGGCCGGCAACTACCAGATGGCGGACAAATTCCGCAACGGTACGTTTGTGACCACTTACTTATCTCCACGCGATTACCACCGTGTACATATGCCGTGTAACGGTATCCTGCGTGAAATGATGTACGTGCCAGGCGATCTCTTCTCTGTAAATATCCTGACTGCGCAAAACGTTCCAAACCTGTTTGCACGCAACGAACGCGTAATCTGTCTGTTTGATACCGAATTTGGCCCGATGGTGCAGATTCTGGTCGGCGCGACCATCGTCGGCAGTATTGAAACCGCATGGGCTGGCACCATTACCCCACCGCGTGAAGGCGTCATCAAACGCTGGACCTGGCCGGAAGGCGAAAGCGAAGGGTCGGTGGCACTGCTGAAAGGTCAGGAAATGGGCCGCTTTAAGCTCGGTTCCACCGTTATCAACCTGTTCGCGCCTGGTAAAGTTAACCTGGTTGAGCAGTTACAGGACCTTTCTGTGACCAAAATCGGCCAGCCAATGGCCATCTCGACCGAGACATTCGTGACGCCAGAGGCAGAACCAGCCCCGCTTGCGAAAGAAGAAATCGAAGCAGAACACGACGCCAGCCCGCTGGTTGACGACAAAAAAGACGAAAGTTAAACATAGGAATCGCTGCTGTGCGCCTGATTATCACTTTTCTGATGGCCTGGTGCCTCAGCCTGGGGGCGTACGCTGCGACGGCCCCCGATGCCAAACAACTCACCCAGGAACTGGAGCAGGCAAAAGCGGCGAAACCTGCTCAGCCAGAAACCGTCGAGGCGCTCCAGTCCGCGCTGAATGCCCTCGAGGAGCGTAAAGGTTCTCTCGAGCGTGCCCAGCAATATCAGCAAGTTATTGATAACTTCCCCAAGCTGTCCGCAACATTACGCGCGCAGCTTAGCAACCTGCGCGACGAACCGCGCAATGTGCCAACCGGACTCACCACCGATGCGTTAAACCAGGAGATCCTCCAGGTCAGCAGCCAACTGTTGGAAAAGAGTCGTCAGGCCCAGCAGGAGCAGGATCGCGCCCGGGAAATCGCCGACTCGTTAAGCCAGCTTCCTCAACAGCAAACCGATGCCCGCCGCCAGCTAAATGAGCTTGAGCGACGTATTGGTACCGCCAACTCT
This sequence comes from Citrobacter sp. 506, assembly GCF_050434985.1. NCBI lineage: Bacteria > Pseudomonadati > Pseudomonadota > Gammaproteobacteria > Enterobacterales > Enterobacteriaceae > Citrobacter > Citrobacter sp. 506. Next base: position 28,038 of record NZ_JBNDJN010000003.1, on the reverse strand, counting down.
AATCCCGCGCAGAATCAGGCGATGCAGGCTGAATCCGCCAAACTCAAAGCCCTGGTCGATGAACTGGAGCTGGCGCAGCTTTCCGCTAATAACCGCCAGGAGCTGGCGCGTATGCGCTCAGAGCTGGCGGAAAAACAGAGCCAGCAGCTCGATACTTACCTGCAGGCTTTGCGCAACCAGCTCAACAGTCAACGTCAGCGTGAGGCAGAGCGAGCGCTGGAAAGCACCGAACTGTTGGCGGAAAACAGCGCGGGACTGCCGGAAGGTATTGTCGACCAGTTCAAGGTTAACCGCGAACTGTCTCAGGCATTAAACCAGCAGGCGCAACGTATGGACCTGGTCGCCTCGCAACAGCGTCAAGCCGCCAGCCAAACGCTACAGGTGCGCCAGGCATTGAATACGCTGCGAGAGCAGTCTCAGTGGCTTGGGGTCTCAAATATGCTGGGAGAAGCACTGCGCGCGCAGGTATCCCGTTTACCGGAAATGCCCAAGCCTCAGCAGTTGGATACCGAAATGGCGCAGCTTCGCGTGCACCGTATGCGCTATGAGGATCTCCTCAATAAACAGCCGCAGTTGCGTCAGATTCATCAGGCCGATGGACAACCGCTGACCGCTGAACAGAGCAGCATTCTCAACGCCCAGTTACGCACCCAACGTGAGCTGCTGAACTCTTTGTTACAGGGTGGCGATACGCTGATCCTTGAGCTGACCAAGCTCAAAGTCTCTAACAGCCAACTGGAAGATGCGCTAAAAGAGGTCAACGAAGCAACGCACCGCTATCTTTTCTGGACGTCGGACGTTAGCCCCATCTCCCTCTCCTGGCCTGTCGACATCGTCCAGGATCTGCGGCGTCTGATCTCATTAGATACGTTTAATCAGTTGGGCAAAGCCAGCATCATGATGCTGACCAGCAAAGAAACGCTGCTGCCGCTTTTCGCGGCATTGGTGCTGGTTGGCTTTAGCCTCTCTTCACGCAAACACTTCACCCGTTTTCTGGAGCGTTCATCTGCGCGGGTCGGGAAAGTCACCCAGGACCACTTCTGGCTGACGATACGCACGGTGTTCTGGTCGATACTCGTCGCTTCTCCGTTGCCGGTGCTGTGGGCAACGCTCGGTTACGGATTGCAGGAAGCCTGGCCTTATCCATTAGCTGTCGCTATCGGCGATGGCGTTACCGCCACGGTGCCCATGCTGTGGGCAGTAATGATTTGCGCCACCTTTGCGCGCCCCAACGGTCTGTTCATTGCCCACTTTGGCTGGCCGCGTAACCGCGTCGCGAAAGCCATGCACTATTACCTGATGAGTATCGGGCTGATTGTGCCGCTGATCATGGCGGTGATTATGTTTGATAATCTCAATGACCGGGAATTCTCCGCCTCACTGGGGCGTCTGTGCTTTATTCTGATTTGCGGTGCGCTGGCGGTCGTGACCCTGAGCCTGAAACGCGCCGGAATACCGCTGTACCTCGATAAAGAAGGCAACAGCGATAACATGGTCAACAGCATGCTGTGGAATATGCTGATGGGCGCACCGCTGATTGCCATTCTCGCTGCGGCAGTGGGCTATCTCGCCACGTCGCAAGCTTTACTGGCGCGTCTTGAAACGTCCGTAGCTATCTGGTTCTTGTTACTGGTGGTGTATCACGTTATCCGCCGCTGGATGCTGATCCAGCGCCGCCGGCTGGCGTTTGACCGCGCCAAGCATCGACGTGCTGAAATGCTGGCGCAGCGCGCACGGGGTGAAGAAGAACCAGCGCATTCCACCAGCCTTGAAGGCACGATTGATGTTGATGAAAGCGAAGTGGATCTGGATGCTATCAGCGCGCAATCACTGCGCCTGGTGCGCTCTATCCTGATGCTTATCGCCCTGCTCTCGGTCATTGTGCTGTGGTCAGAAATTCATTCCGCTTTCGGCTTCCTGGAAAACATCTCGTTGTGGGATGTCACCTCCACGGTGCAGGGTGTGGAAAGTTTAGAGCCGATAACGCTGGGTGCAGTGCTTATCGCAATCCTGGTGTTTATCATCACTACCCAGTTAGTGCGCAACCTGCCCGCGCTGCTGGAGCTGGCGCTGCTGCAACATCTCGATTTAACCCCCGGCACCGGTTACGCCATCACTACCATCACCAAGTACCTGCTGATGCTGATTGGCGGTCTGGTTGGCTTCTCAATGATCGGTATTGAGTGGTCCAAACTGCAATGGCTGGTAGCGGCTCTCGGTGTCGGTCTGGGCTTTGGTTTGCAGGAGATCTTCGCCAACTTTATTTCCGGCCTGATTATCCTGTTTGAAAAACCAATCCGCATTGGCGACACGGTGACGATTCGCGATCTTACCGGTAGCGTGACGAAAATTAATACCCGCGCCACGACCATCAGCGACTGGGACCGCAAAGAGATCATCGTCCCCAACAAAGCCTTTATCACCGAGCAGTTTATCAACTGGTCGTTATCGGATTCGGTCACCCGTGTGGTATTAACCATCCCGGCACCGTCGGAGGCTAACAGCGAGGAGGTTACGCAGATCCTGCTTACTGCCGCACAACGCTGCTCGCTGGTTATCGATAACCCGGCACCAGAAGTCTTCCTGGTTGACCTGCAGCAAGGGATTCAAATCTTCGAACTGCGTATTTATGCCGCTGAAATGGGGCATCGTATGCCGCTGCGCCACGAAATCCACCAGTTGATTCTGGCAGGCTTCCGTGAGCACGGTATCGATATGCCGTTCCCACCGTTCCAGATGCGTCTGGAGAGCCTCGGCGGTAAGCAAACGGGAAGAACCTTAAGTTCTGCGGGCAGAAGCAGTCGCCCGGCGGGGAGTTTGTAAACAAAAATGATGCCGGATGGCAGCTTCGCCGAATCCGGCCTACGAAGAATCATTTTTGTAGGCCGGATTCAGCAGGAAGTTTACTCCACCGCCCACTCAGGCTCGTTGGCCGTGCGGCGGCTGTAGTTCTGATAAATCGCCATTGCCAACAGCGAGAAGAAGATCGGGCCTCCGGTCATCCACAATGCGCTGTTCCAGTCCCCAGCTTCAATCACCGGCTGGATGATGGTGAACACATTGGCAAACGTCACCACCAGCACAACCACCGATGTAGCCAGCAACGTCGCCGCTCGGGTTTTAAAGACAACAAACGGTCTTTCCAGGCCCGTACGGGCTTTAAAGAACGGAAACGCCAGCGCGAGGAACAGATACGGCAGCGTCATCGAGACGTTCGCCATCAGCGTCAGTTTGTTATAGAACGCTGAAGCCGTATCGCCGCCAAACGAAACCAGCAGGATAAACAGGCTCACCAGCAGGCACTGCAACCACATTGCCGTCGTCGGCATCCCCACGGCATTCAGTTTGGTCATTGGCGCTGGCCACAGCGCCTTCGGCGTTCCCTGAATAATCGCTTTCAGTGGCGAATAGCTGAGCGTGAAAAAAGCGCCGGTATAAGCGAGAAACATAGAAAGCCCGGTGATACGCGCGAACCACACCCCCGTCGCCATCGCGGTTTCAGGAGAAACATGCAGCGCGTTACCTAACGTCATCCCGAGGCTTTTCATCAGGATATACGTTATATTGCCGAGGTTGACCGAGCTATTGCTTAATACTTGCTGCCAGTTGGTGCTAACGCCCCATAAAAATATGGCCAGTGAATAACCGACAGAAATGACAATCGCGGCAAAGACAATGCCTTTCGCAAAGTTCTTTTCTGGCTTTTCTGTTTTATCAACTAATCCCCCCACGGCTTCTATTCCGCCGTATGCAAAAATGGCAAACACAACAAATGACAACATGGCCAGACCGGACTGATATCCCGGATTAGGCGAGGAGATGAAATTAATATCCTGCGCAAAGTGACCACCAGTTAATAACAAAATAGCGACACTCACTAACAACAGAACTAAATTAAGACACATTACGGCAATTCCGCCTACAGCCGTAATACGAGCAATCTTATTAATACCCCGGGAGGCCACGCAGGTTACCAGAATCATCCAACCGACGGCGAGCAACCCGACGACCTGCGTAGGCTCAAGCCCCGCAAAACGCCAATGCTGCGTCATGTCTGCGCCAAATAAGAAGGTTGAAAAAGGTACCCAAACTTTCGCTGCGGTACTTACCATCCATATTACATAGGAAGAAAACCACATAAACGTGCCGATAAACGCATAGCGTGGCCCAACGCTATTATTCATCCACGAATAGATTCCGCCCTCTTCTTTCCGATAGGCAGCCCCCATTTCCGCCATCATTAAAGCAAATGGGATAAAGAATAATAATGCAGAAAATATATACCACGGAATCGCGCTATACCCCATTAAATAGAATGCGGAGGGGCTATTCGCAAAACCGAAAACAGACGTAAATATCATGAGGATGAGACCTATTAGGCTCATCTTTTTTATTGTTTGGGTCATTAAACCATCCCTTACTCTGGCAAGCGTTTAACAAACGCCACTCACCGGTTGGCACTGCCCTCTTTTCAGAGTTCAGCGATAGAAAAATCAACACAGAATTGATACCTGAACGATATCAAATATCCAGGAGTAAATTGTGGCTATTAGAGGGTAAATGAAAAAATATGCTACAAAGTGGCCATTTCACCGCCACTTTGTATGGAAGGAGAGTGCGTTACGCGCGATCGACGGTAAATGCGATAACCTCGGCCAGGCTCTCTGCGCCCAGCGCCAGCATCACCAGACGGTCAACGCCCAGCGCCACACCAGAGCAATCCGGCATACCCACTTTTAACGCTTCAAGCAGGTTAGTGTCGATAGGCTGCTGCGGCAAGCCACGCGCGGCACGTTTGCGGTTATCCTGTTCAAACCGCTGCTGCTGTTCGCGCGCGTCGGTCAATTCATGGAAACCATTCGCCAGCTCAATACCTTTGTAGTAAACCTCGAAACGTTCAGCCACGCGGTGATCTTCGGTACTGATTTGCGCCAGTGATGCCTGGCTGGCCGGGAAATGATACACAAACGTCGGTTTGTCTTTGCCAATATGCGGCTCAACGCCCATCGTAAACAGCAACTGCAGTAAGGTGTCCCGGTCTTCTTCGGTATCGGCGATATTGCTGAGATCCAATTTCGCCGCCACTTCCCGCAGTTGGGTTTTATCCGCAGACAGCGGGTCTATCTCCAGATGGCGCTGGAAGGCTTGCTGGTAAGAGAGACTTTCCGCAGGTGAGCAGTCCAGCACCTGCTGGAGCAAATCATCCACTTCATTCATCAGGCGATACATATCGTAGTGCGGACGATACCACTCGAGCATGGTGAATTCAGGGTTATGATGACGCCCCATCTCTTCATTACGGAAGCTGCGGCACAGTTGATACACCGGGCCGCATCCTGCCACCAGCAGGCGCTTCATATGGTATTCCGGGCTGGTCATTAAATAGAGATTCATTCCCTGGGAGTGTCCAGGGCCGACGAAACGCGTTTCGAACGGGAACAGATGGATGTCCGTTACCGTTGCCTGACTCATACAAGGGGTCTCAACCTCAAGCACGCCACGATCGGCAAAAAAGCGGCGAATCTCCGCTATAATTGCTGCACGTTTTAACAGATTGGGGATGGACGCGCTCGGCTGCCAGGTTGCCGTTTCGCTCATGGTTGTTTCTCCGATTTAAGACAAGGGCACGAAGTCTACTCGTATCGCGTTAACGAGACAAATTTCGCGCGCCAATAATCCACACTGGCAATTGGATAAAAAAAGCGACATGGGGTGGTTTAGTAATTAAATTAATCAAATTCAATGATAATTCCCCCCTTTGACACGCTAAAAAAATCGAACACGTCAAATTTCCCGCACATCCCTGAGACTATACTATTGTACCTATAAAGGAGCAGTGGAAACGCGTTCATAACCTGTTTGAAGCCGATGAAGCATCTGATTTCAGGCAGGAATGAAATAACAACAATCTGGAGGAATGTCGTGCAAACCTTTCAAGCCGATCTTGCCATTATAGGCGCCGGTGGCGCGGGATTACGTGCTGCAATTGCTGCCGCACAAGCAAATCCCAACGCTAAAATCGCACTGATCTCAAAAGTGTACCCAATGCGCAGCCATACCGTTGCTGCCGAAGGCGGCTCTGCTGCTGTCGCGCAGGATCATGACAGCTTTGACTACCATTTTCACGATACGGTAGCAGGCGGAGACTGGCTGTGTGAGCAGGATGTCGTGGATTACTTTGTCCACCACTGCCCAACTGAAATGACGCAACTGGAACAATGGGGCTGCCCATGGAGCCGCCGTGAAGACGGTAGCGTCAACGTACGTCGCTTCGGCGGTATGAAAATCGAGCGTACCTGGTTTGCCGCGGATAAAACCGGCTTCCACATGTTGCATACGCTGTTCCAAACATCTTTGCAGTTCCCGCAGATTCAGCGCTTTGACGAACACTTCGTTCTGGATATCCTGGTTGATGATGGCCATGCTCGCGGCCTGGTTGCCATGAACATGATGGAAGGCACGCTGATGCAGATCCGTGCTAATGCTGTTGTGATGGCAACGGGCGGCGCAGGTCGTGTTTACCGTTACAACACCAACGGCGGCATCGTAACTGGCGACGGTATGGGCATGGCGCTGAGCCACGGCGTTCCGCTGCGTGATATGGAATTCGTTCAGTATCACCCGACGGGTCTGCCAGGCTCTGGTATCCTGATGACCGAAGGCTGCCGTGGTGAAGGCGGTATCCTGGTCAACAAAAACGGCTACCGTTATCTGCAAGATTACGGCATGGGTCCGGAAACCCCGCTGGGCGAACCGAAAAACAAATACATGGAACTCGGTCCGCGCGACAAAGTTTCTCAGGCTTTCTGGCACGAATGGCGTAAAGGTAACACCATTTCCACCCCGCGTGGCGATGTGGTTCACCTCGACCTGCGTCACCTCGGCGAGAAAAAACTGCTCGAACGTTTACCGTTCATCTGCGAACTGGCGAAAGCCTACGTGGGTGTCGATCCGGTTAAAGAGCCGATCCCGGTACGTCCTACCGCGCACTACACCATGGGCGGTATCGAAACCGATCAGCACTGTGAAACCCGCATTAAAGGTCTGTTCGCTGTGGGCGAATGTTCCTCTGTTGGTCTGCATGGCGCTAACCGTCTGGGTTCTAACTCCCTGGCGGAACTCGTGGTCTTCGGTCGTATGGCCGGTGAACAGGCTGCAGAACGTGCTGCAACGGCTGGCGCTGCAAACAGTGCCGCGCTCGATGCGCAGGTTGCTGGCGTTGAAAAACGTCTGAAAGATCTGGTTAACCAGGAAGGTAACGAAAACTGGTCTAAGATCCGTGACGAAATGGGCCTGTCCATGGAAGAAGGTTGCGGTATCTACCGTACACCGGAACTCATGCAGAAAACCGTTGATAAACTGGCTGAGCTGCAGGAACGCTTCAAGCGCGTCCGTATCACTGATACCTCCAGCGTCTTCAACACCGACCTGCTGTACACCATCGAACTGGGTCACGGTCTGAACGTTGCTGAATGTATGGCGCACTCTGCTCTGGCGCGTAAAGAATCCCGCGGCGCGCATCAGCGTCTGGATGAAGGCTGCACCGAGCGTGACGATGTGAACTTCCTCAAACACACCCTCGCCTTCCGCGATGCTGACGGCACGACTCGCCTGGAATACAGCGACGTGAAAATCACCACTCTGCCACCGGCTAAACGTGTTTACGGTGGCGAAGCGGAAGCAGCCGATAAGAAGGAGAAGGCGAATGGCTGAGATGAAAAACCTGAAAGTTGAGGTGGTGCGCTATAACCCGGAAACCGATACCGCGCCGCACAGTGCTTTCTACGAAGTTCCTTATGATGAAACCACGTCACTGCTGGATGCGCTGGGCTACATCAAGGATAACCTGGCACCGGACCTGAGCTACCGCTGGTCCTGCCGTATGGCGATCTGCGGCTCCTGCGGCATGATGGTTAACAATGTACCTAAACTGGCGTGCAAAACCTTCCTGCGTGATTACACCAGCGGCATGAAGGTTGAAGCGCTGGGCAACTTCCCGATTGAGCGCGATCTGGTCGTCGACATGACGCACTTTATCGAAAGCCTGGAAGCGATCAAACCGTACATCATCGGTAACCCGCGTACACCGGATCAGGGTCCAAACACCCAGACTCCGGCGCAGATGGCGAAGTATCATCAGTTCTCCGGTTGCATCAACTGTGGTCTGTGCTACGCCGCGTGCCCGCAGTTCGGCCTGAACCCAGAGTTCATTGGACCGGCTGCGATTACGCTGGCGCATCGTTACAACGAAGATAGCCGCGACCACGGTAAGAAGGAGCGTATGGCTCAGTTGAACAGCCCGAACGGCGTCTGGTCCTGTACTTTTGTGGGCTACTGCTCCGAAGTCTGCCCGAAACACGTCGATCCGGCTGCGGCCATTCAGCAGGGTAAAGTTGAAAGTTCAAAAGACTTTCTTATCGCTACCCTGAAACCACGCTAAGGAGTGCACGATGACGACTAAACGCAAACCCTATGTGCGACCAATGACGTCCACCTGGTGGAAAAAGCTGCCATTTTATCGTTTTTACATGCTGCGCGAAGGCACGGCGGTTCCGGCAGTCTGGTTCAGCATTGAACTGATTATCGGCCTGTTTGCACTCAAGCATGGTGCAGAGTCCTGGATGGGCTTTGTCGCCTTTTTGCAAAACCCGGTGGTGGTGATCCTGAATATTATCGCCCTGGCAGCAGCGCTGCTGCATACCAAAACCTGGTTTGAGCTGGCGCCAAAAGCTGCCAACATCATCGTAAAAGACGAAAAAATGGGGCCAGAGCCGATCATCAAAGGTCTCTGGGCAGTTACTGTGGTTGCGACAGTAGTAATACTGTTTGTTGCCCTGTTCTGGTAAGGAGTCCGGAATGATTAATCCAAATCCAAAACGCTCTGACGAACCCGTATTCTGGGGCCTGTTTGGTGCAGGCGGTATGTGGAGCGCAATCATTGCGCCGGTGATGATCCTGCTGGTCGGCATTATGCTGCCGCTGGGCTTTGTTCCTGATGCTTTCAGCTATGAACGCGTACTGGCATTCGCTCAGAGCTTCATCGGACGTGCGTTTCTGTTCCTGATGATCGTTCTGCCGCTGTGGTGCGGTTTACACCGTATGCACCACGCGATGCATGACCTGAAAATCCACGTGCCTGCGGGCAAATGGGTATTCTACGGACTGGCAGCTATCCTGACCGTTGTAACGGCTATTGGGATCCTGACCATCTAATCGCATGCGTTAATTATCAGGCCCGCCAATGGCGGGCCTTTTTATTAGTGCAGCATCCCGGTCAACCAGCGGGAAAACTCACGCATCGCGGACGTCTCCGGACGAGATTGTAAACGCGTTATCCAGTAACTCCCCAGATCAATCTGCGTTAAAAAAGGCTGCACGATACGTTCACTGCTGAGCAAATGCGTGAACATTCTAACCGGTGCAATTGCCACACCAATCCCCGCCTGCGCGGCTTCCAGCATTGAGACGGACGAGTCAAACACCACCACGTTGTGCGTCGGTGACGGAGGCGCTTCTCCGGCGGCCTGCATCCAAAGCGTCCATTCATCACGCCGATACGATCGTAATAACGGAAATTTCAGGATGTCCACAGGTGCTTTAATCTGCGAGGCCAATGTCGGTGAACACAGCGGAGACATCAGCGCGCTACACAAATATTGCGCATCGGTATCGTGCCAGGCTCCTCCTCCGTAGCGAATAGTATAATCCAGCCCTTCGGCGGCGGGATCCACACGGTTATTGTGGGTGGAAATATGCAAATCAATATGCGGACAGTGGCGCTTAAAATCGCTCAACAGAGGGAAAAGACAGCCGACCGCAAAGGTCCCCACCACGCCAATTTTTAGTTTTTCCTGAGTCTGTTTAGTGGCAAAACGATCCAGCACCCCCGCCATACGATCGAAAGAGTCATTAAGTACAGGTAACAGACTTTCCCCTTCAGTCGTCAACATTAACCCTCGAGAACCACGCACAAAAAGCTGACAATTCAGCTGTTGCTCCAGCGCTTTCACATGCTGGCTTATTGCAGAATGCGTCACGTTGAGCTCAATCGCAGCGCGGGTAAAGCTGAGATGTCTGGCCGCTGCTTCAAAAGCCCGCAGCGAGTTAAGGGGGATATAGCTACACGTCATTATCTGGCCTGTTAGAAAAACTTATATCTGCTGCTAAATTTAACCGTTTGTCAACACGGTGCAAATCAAACACACTGATTACGTCTGACGGGCCCGGACACCCTTTCGCTTTTAATTACGGAACTGATTTCATGATGAAAAAATCGATATGCTGCGCGCTGCTGCTGACAGCTTCTTTCTCCACGTTTGCCGCCGCAAAAACAGAACAACAAATTGCCGATATCGTTAACCGCACCATCACACCGCTGATGCAGGAGCAGGCTATTCCGGGTATGGCCGTTGCGATTATCTATCAGGGGAAACCTTATTACTTTACCTGGGGTAAAGCCGATATCGCCAATAACCGTCCAGTCACTCAACAAACGCTGTTTGAACTCGGATCGGTCAGTAAAACGTTCAACGGCGTGCTGGGCGGCGATGCTATCGCCCGCGGCGAAATTAAGCTCAGCGATCCGGTCACGCAGTACTGGCCTGAACTGACGGGTAAGCAGTGGCAGGGTATCAGCCTGCTGCACTTAGCCACCTATACGGCAGGCGGCCTGCCGCTTCAGGTTCCGGACGACGTTACGGATAAAGCCGCGTTACTACGCTTTTATCAAAACTGGCAGCCGCAATGGGCCCCAGGCGCTAAACGTCTTTATGCTAACTCCAGCATTGGTCTGTTTGGCGCCCTGGCGGTGAAACCCTCAGGCATGAGCTACGAAGAGGCGATGACCAAACGCGTCCTGCACCCCTTAAAACTGGCGCATACCTGGATTACGGTTCCGCAGAGCGAACAAAAAGATTATGCCTGGGGTTATCGCGAAGGAAAGCCTGTGCATGTATCCCCTGGCCAACTTGATGCTGAAGCCTACGGGGTGAAATCGAGCGTTATCGATATGACCCGTTGGGTTCAGGCCAACATGGACGCCAGCCAGGTTCAGGAGAAAACGCTCCAGCAGGGCATCGAGCTTGCGCAGTCACGTTACTGGCGTATTGGCGATATGTACCAGGGCCTGGGCTGGGAGATGCTGAACTGGCCGGTGAAGGCCAACTCGATAATTAGCGGTAGCGACAGCAAAGTGGCACTGGCAGCGCTTCCTGCCGTTGAGGTAAACCCGCCCGCGCCTGCCGTGAAAGCCTCATGGGTGCATAAAACGGGCTCCACTGGCGGATTCGGCAGCTATGTTGCTTTCGTTCCAGAAAAAAACCTTGGCATCGTGATGCTGGCAAACAAGAGCTACCCAAACCCTGTTCGCGTCGAGGCCGCCTGGCGCATTCTTGAAAAACTGCAGTAACGGACAAGGAGGCCCTGGATATCGGGCTTCCTTTCTTTCTCTTTTTTTCCTGCTGTCATCTACACTTAACAAAAATCCAGCAAGGAAAATCCCATGCGCATTCTGCCCGTCGTTGCTGCAGTTACGGCTGCATTTCTGGTTGTCGCTTGCAGCACCCCAACACCACCGAAAGGTGTTACCGTAGTAAATAACTTTGATGCCACACGCTATCTGGGCACCTGGTATGAAATTGCGCGTTTCGACCATCGCTTCGAGCGCGGACTGGAAAAAGTGACTGCTACCTACAGCCTGCGCGACGACGGCGGTATCAATGTTATTAACAAGGGCTATAACCCGGATAGAGGAATGTGGCAGAAAACGGAGGGGAAAGCCTACTTCACTGGCGACCCAAACCGCGCTGCGCTCAAGGTCTCGTTTTTTGGCCCCTTTTATGGCGGGTATAACGTGATTGCCCTCGACAGGGAATATCGTCACGCGCTGGTTTGCGGGCCGGATCGCGACTACCTGTGGATCCTTTCACGGACCCCTACTATTTCAGATGAAATGAAACAGCAAATGCTGGCCATCGCGACCCGGGAAGGGTTTGAGGTGAATAAGCTGATTTGGGTAAAACAGCCTGGCGCTTAGTGGGTGCTCAGCTTGAGGCCAATAATACCGGCCACAATCAGCCCGAGGCTCAGTAACCGCGCCGGGCTGGCAGATTCACCCAGCAGCAGAATCCCTGTAATGGCCGCCCCGACTGCGCCGATACCGGTCCATACGGCATAGGCGGTTCCTACAGGCAACGTACGCATTGCCCAAGAGAGCATGGCGATACTGACGATCATTGCCACAATAGTGATAATGCTTGGCGTCAAACGCGTAAAACCGTGGGTATATTTCAGGCCAATCGCCCAGACAACTTCGAGCAGACCTGCAATTAATAAAACGATCCAGGACATATCAGGCTCCAGAACAATGGGGCCGTCCCCAGTGAAAGAAGCGTTTGCAGGTCGTCCTGCAAAGCTGATGTGTGAAATGGCATTTTTGCCCGAGAGAAAATGAATTTCAACCTTTTTATTCGCTGCCCGCTAAAAGCAAGAATTAAGCATAATTAGCGGCGTAGTTCCCGCATTTGGCACTCATCGGAGTTCTCTATGATGAAGGGCTTTCTGAATCCGGAAAGTCGATTGCCTCTCTTCTGAATGCGAAAAGGTTATGCTTAAAATTTTAGTGATTGACCGGTGCCACTTTACCCGCACAGGGATTGAGGCCTTGCTTAATCATTCTGGCAGGTTCAGCTCCTCATTTCTTGTGTCAGGGATCAATAATCTCCTGTTAGCAAAAGAGCATATTTTGCAGTGGAAGCCGCATCTGGTGATCGCGGATTTATACAGTTTTATTAGCGAGACGCATACCAGCCCGCCAATTAAACCCTTTTTCATGAGCTGCGGCGTCATCCCGCTGATTTTACTGCAATCAGTTGAAAGACAGCACACCTCAATGGCTTCCTCTCAATCCGTCGCCTATTCGGTCTTAACCAAGCACACCACGCTGAACGCGCTCTCACACACGATTCAGGAGGCGCTACAGCTTCGCCCCACATTAGAAATAGCCGAAAACGCGACTCCGCTGCTTACGCCGCAGGAGGAGAAAGTATTGTCGATGTGGATGGATGGTGTGAGTAACAATGCGATAGCCGCCGCACTCAGCATTCATGGCAAGACGGTCTACACCTATAAACGGAATATCCGCATGAAACTGCACATGGGGAACCGCTTCTCACCATTTCTCTCACTCCCCGGGAAGGGGAATTAACGGTACGACGTGACGTCGTACCGTTCATGATTATTGTTGAGCTTTTGTCGCTGCACCAGAGATTGCGCTACCGCCCTCAGAGATATCCTGCCCAACACCTTTCGTGGTATTGCACGCAGTCAACACTGAAGAAAGAACCAACACAGAAAAGATCGCAGCAATTGTCTTTTTAACCATAACGTCTTCCTTTTCTAGCCAATATTGTTTGTGTATAGCTCATTAATAATAGACAAGATCCGCAAGTGTGATGGATAAACAACCGTTTTTAAGACTATGAGAGAGTGTTAGCTGGCGGCGTGAGAGATTGAATTGCCAAGATGTTTGATGTCTTCACCGAAGCCGCGCGCGGTATTACAACCCGCCAGGAGAGTGCTGGTGAAAAGGATGAGCATTACAAGACTGAGAAGACGTTTCATCATTCCTGCCCTGGAAAAAGTATGGCGCAGCAACCTGCGCCATAAGATCAAATAGATATCTTATTTTACGCGAGAAACGTATTCGCCGGAGCGAGTATCCACTTTGATCACTTCACCGATCTGTACGAACAGCGGAACTTTAACGACTGCGCCAGTAGACAGAGTAGCCGGTTTGCCGCCAGTACCAGCGGTATCGCCTTTCAGACCTGGGTCAGTTTCAACGACTTCCAGCTCAACGAAGTTTGGCGGAGTCACGGAGATCGGCTGACCGTTCCACAGGGTCACGATGCATTCAGCCTGGTCCAGCAGCCATTTAGCGTTATCGCCTACCGCTTTCTCGTCTGCAGCCAGCTGTTCGAAAGTGGTGTTATTCATAAAGTGCCAGAACTCACCGTCGCTATACAGGAAGGTCAGGTTCATGTCGGCTACGTCTGCGCCTTCAGCGGAGTCGGTAGACTTGAAGGTTTTCTCTACGCGAGTACCGGTCAGCAGGCGACGCAGCTTAACGCGCGCAAATGCCTGGCCTTTACCTGGTTTAACGAATTCGCTAGCTTCAACCGCATAAGGTTCGCCGTCCAACATGATTTTAAGACCAGCACGAAAATCGTTGCTATAGTACGTTGCCATAAGGCCCTCTGAAAATTGTTAACTGGTAGCTAAGCCACAAAATGGCGCATATTGTAACCCTAAATACCCCATCCAGAGAAGATTGGTTATCGCAACTTGCCGATGTTGTGACCGATCCTGATGAACTTCTGCATCTTTTGAATATAGACGCAGATGAAAAACTGTTGGCCGGACGCGACGCGAGACGACTTTTCGCCCTGCGCGTACCGCGCGCCTTTATTGCTCGTATGGAAAAAGGCAATCCGGACGATCCGCTTTTGCGTCAGGTACTTACTTCCCAGGAAGAGTTTGTTGCTGCACCTGGCTACTCGACCGATCCGCTGGAAGAACAGCACAGCGTGGTCCCCGGTTTGCTGCATAAATATCGCAATCGGGCGCTGTTGTTGGTTAAAGGCGGTTGCGCGGTAAATTGTCGCTATTGCTTCCGCCGACACTTCCCGTATGCCGAAAACCAGGGCAATAAGCGCAACTGGCAGGTCGCCCTGGACTACATTAGCGCGCATCCTGAGCTGGATGAGATTATCTTCTCCGGTGGTGATCCGCTAATGGCCAAGGACCATGAACTGGACTGGTTACTCACGCAACTGGAAGCCATCCCGCACATTAAGCGTCTGCGCATTCACAGCCGTTTGCCGATTGTGATCCCCGCGCGCATTACTGAAGGACTGGCCCAGCGCTTTGCGCGTTCCTCCCTGCAGATTCTGCTGGTCAACCACATTAACCACGCCAATGAGGTCGATGAGGCGTTTCACCAGGCGATGGTCCGACTGCGTACCGCTGGCGTCACCCTACTCAACCAAAGCGTTTTGCTGCGTGGCGTGAACGATAACGCACAAACGCTGGCGAACCTGAGCAACGCCCTGTTTGATGCGGGGGTGATGCCCTATTACCTGCACGTACTGGACAAAGTGCAAGGTGCCGCCCACTTTATGGTCAGCGACGATGAGGCACGTCACATTATGCGTGAACTGCTGACGTTGGTTTCCGGCTATATGGTCCCCAAACTGGCGCGTGAAATTGGCGGAGAGCCAAGTAAAACGCCGTTGGATCTGCAACTACGCCAACAATAATGATTATTGAGTGTCCGAATCCGGACACTCACCACGATTACTTATTATTTAAATCCTCACAAGTGGAGCCACGCTTTTAATTTGTGCTATTTTAATTAGCGCTATAAAGTTATTAATTCATAATTTGTATAATTAGAGCAAAATCCAGAATATTAATAAATATATGGTTAGGGAGAACCTTTTATGGCTATAAGTATTAAAGGCATTAATACCGGTGTTATTCGTCAAAAGAATGAATTTATTGCTTTAGCATTAAAGATAAAAGAACCAAGGAATAAAACGTCGTTATTTTTTCTTTCTCCGCTTGGGCTAAGAGATCTGCTTATCGCCCTGGAAAGCAGGCTATCCGTCAAACATCAGCTTAGCGAAGAAGAGCATGCGCAATATGAGAAGGAATGCGATAAAGTCAGCCAAAAGATGCACGAAAATATTCCTTTGATTCAGGAAGATGAGCTAAAAAATGCCGACATTAATCGTCGCGTAAATTCGCTGATGTTAATGGATGACAAAGGCGAAAACTTAACATTTTCTCTGACACTGCATGATGGACAAACGCGTGAATTACTGATTAATGAACGACAGATTCGGGTGCTGGTCCATGCTGTTATTCATGCAATAAATAATGCTGGCATGCGGGAATTAGCGCTACGAATTACATCGCTGCTGGATTTCCTGCCGCTGTACGATGTTGATTGCCAAGAAAACGACAATCTGGAATACGACTCTTATACGCACCCCGAATGGAAAAAAAGCCTGTTTAATCATTATCTGGCGATTATTTACCGCTATACAGATGATCAAGGAAAAGCCCAGTTCTGTGGTTCGGTAGTAAAAACTCGCGCCCCTTCCGGCAGCAAAGAGGCCGAAGCCATTACTCGCCGTCTTCTCGATTTCAGCCCACGGCTGAAAAAGCTTGCTGGTGTACCGTGCCAGGTGTTTGTCAGAACGTTAACGCGTGATAAGGCGCAAAAGCTCAATCAGGATCAGTGCCTGCGCGCGCTGCATCATTTACGCGCTCAGTCAGCGCATAACGCTCAAAATGCCTGATGTCGCTGCGCTTATCAGGCCGACGAATTTGTATCGTAGGCCTGATAAGACGTTTTAGCGTCGCCATCAGGCATCAACAGCATTTATCAATTTGGGCACTTATAAACCTGCCCGGTCATTTCACTGGCAGTAGGAACAAAGCTGGACAGCATTCCCTGTGATGGGCTGCTGACGCCATAAATCACGTTACCACCCATTGCCGCAGCCTGGTTACGCAGATCGTTTGCTGCGCCACGCATAGAGCCACCCTCTTCGCCGTGCTGGCCAGAAAGCCAGTTGCTTTGCGTACCGGTTGCAGTGCCAATCAGTTGACACTCTGCGCCAGGCTTCTCTTCGACGAAGCGTACGCTTTGCCCGGCTGAACTCAGTTCGTTGCTGGAGCTACAACCCGCCATCAGTAGCGCGGCACCAACGATCCCTGCTAAATATTTCACGTGCATGTCATTCCCCATAATCAATGAGCTGGACGTTATGTCCGTAGCTGAATCATATACTAAAAAGATGACCAAAAGAAAAACCCCCGGACATTTCTGCCCGAGGGTTTCTCATTTTTCGCGAGATACGTATTTAATCAAATAATTCAAGTTGCAGGCAGGCGGCAAGTTCATGAATCCCCTGGTACTTACATGAGTAAGTGACTGGGGTAAACGAACGCAGCCAATAAACCTGCGGCTTGAAGTATGAAGATTAAATTACATCATGCCGCCCATTCCACCCATGCCGCCCATACCACCAGCAGCACCTAAGTCAGGCGCATCGCCTTTCGGCAGGTCAGTAACCATGCACTCGGTGGTGATCATCAGACCCGCAACAGAAGCCGCGTACTGCAGAGCTGAACGCGTTACTTTGGTTGGATCCAGAATACCCATGTCGATCATGTTACCGTATTCTTCAGTTGCAGCGTTGTAACCGTAGTTACCGTCACCCGCTTTCACGGTGTTAGCCACTACAGACGGCTCTTCGCCGCAGTTCAGTACGATTTGACGCAGCGGAGATTCCATTGCGCGCAGCGCAACTTTGATACCTACGTTCTGGTCTTCGTTCTGACCTTTCAGACCGGCAATTTTAGACGCTACGCGAATCAGCGCAACACCACCACCAGCAACCACGCCTTCTTCTACCGCAGCACGGGTCGCGTGCAGGGCATCTTCAACGCGGGCTTTCTTCTCTTTCATTTCAACTTCAGTCGCAGCACCAACTTTGATAACCGCAACGCCGCCTGCCAGTTTCGCTACGCGCTCCTGCAGTTTTTCACGGTCGTAGTCGGAAGTTGCTTCTTCGATCTGCTGACGAATCTGAGTCACACGACCCTGGATTGCAGCCTCGTCACCCACGCCATCAATGATGGTGGTGGTGTCTTTGTTGATAACAACGCGTTTCGCCTGACCCAGATCTTCCAGAGTTGCTTTTTCCAGCTCCATACCGATCTCTTCAGAGATAACGGTACCACCGGTCAGAGTAGCGATATCCTGCAGCATTGCTTTACGACGGTCGCCGAAGCCCGGCGCTTTAACCGCCGCGACTTTCACGATACCGCGCATGGTGTTAACAACCAGAGTTGCCAGCGCTTCGCCTTCAACATCTTCAGCGATGATCAGCAGTGGTTTACCGGCTTTTGCTACTGCTTCCAGCACCGGCAGCATTTCGCGGATGTTGGAGATTTTCTTGTCAGCCAGCAGGATGAACGGGCTTTCCAGTTCTACTGCGCCAGTTTCCGGCTTGTTGATGAAGTAAGGAGACAGGTAACCACGGTCGAACTGCATACCTTCAACCACGTCCAGTTCGTCCTGCAGACCGGTACCGTCTTCAACGGTGATCACGCCTTCTTTACCGACTTTGTCCATCGCTTCAGCGATCAGTTTACCTACGGTTTCGTCGGAGTTAGCGGAGATAGTACCAACCTGAGCAATCGCTTTAGAGTCAGAGCACGGTACGGACAGTGCTTTCAGTTCTTCAACGGCAGCAGCGACAGCTTTGTCGATACCACGTTTCAGGTCCATCGGGTTCATGCCCGCAGCAACGGCTTTCAGACCTTCAGTGATGATGGACTGCGCCAGTACGGTTGCGGTGGTGGTACCGTCGCCTGCAGCGTCGTTCGCTTTAGAGGCAACTTCTTTCACCATCTGCGCCCCCATGTTTTCGAACTTGTCTTCCAGTTCGATTTCACGGGCTACGGAAACACCATCTTTAGTGATGGTCGGTGCACCGAAAGATTTATCCAGAACTACGTTACGGCCTTTTGGACCGAGGGTAACTTTCACTGCATCTGCCAGTACGTTTACGCCGCGCAGCATTTTCACACGAGCGTCGTTACCGAATTTTACGTCTTTAGCTGCCATTTTCTCTTTCCCTTAAATTCGTATGTTCAGTGTCGTTCGCGGATTAGGCTTCAACAATTGCCAGGATGTCACTTTCAGACATGATCAACACTTCTTCATTGTCGATCTTCTCAGATTTAACACCGTAGCCATCGTTGAAAATAACGATATCGCCGACTTTAACGTCCAGCGGCTGTACGGTACCGTTGTCCAGGATGCGGCCCTTACCGACAGCGATGATTTCGCCACGAGTTGACTTACCTGCTGCAGAACCGGTCAGTACGATGCCGCCAGCAGATTTAGATTCAACTTCTTTACGTTTGACGATCACACGATCATGTAACGGACGAATACTCATTGATAGCTCTCCTTTGAGAAAGTCTTTATCAGTTATGGGTGACGCCGGCCCGTGAACGGTTTCCCGGCTAGTGACCAGAGAAATGGGGATGGGGCTTTGTACCTTCAAGGGGGCAAGCGAAAAAAAATTTATATCAGCAGAAAATTCCGTCAAAACGCCGACGCGCATCACATTTTATAACGATTTCAGTCACGTCGTCATAAGCAAATACGATTGTGATACCATCAAAAATCTGCGCTGTAGCCCGGTCAATGGGCATAACCGGATAACAACTTATGAGCGGACTGAAACAAGAGCTGGGACTGGCTCAGGGCATTGGCCTGTTGTCGACATCATTGCTAGGTACAGGCGTTTTCGCCGTCCCTGCGCTAGCCGCGCTGGTGGCTGGCAACAACAGCCTGTGGGCCTGGCCGGTGCTGATTGTTCTAGTCTTTCCCGTGGCGATTGTCTTTGCCGTACTGGGTCGTCATTTTCCCAGCGCGGGTGGCGTGGCGCATTTTGTTGGTATGGCCTTTGGCTCACGCCTGGAGCGCGTCACCGGATGGCTATTTTTGTCGGTGATTCCCGTCGGCTTGCCTGCGGCATTACATATTGCCGCCGGATTTGGTCAGGCGATGTTTGGCTGGCATGACGAACAGCTTCTGTTGGCAGAGCTCGGTACGCTGGCATTGGTTTGGTATATCGGCTCCCACGGTGCCAGCTCTAGCGCTAATCTGCAAACGGTCATTGCCGGATTGATTGTTGCCCTCATTGTCGCCATCTGGTGGGCGGGCGATGTGAAACCTGGCGAAATCCCCTTCCCTGCGATAACCGAGATTGAGCTCCCCGGACTGTTCGCCGCGCTGTCGGTGATGTTCTGGTGTTTTGTTGGCCTTGAAGCGTTTGCCCATCTGGCATCTGAATTCAAAAACCCGGAGCGGGATTTCCCGCGCGCGCTGATGATCGGCCTGCTGCTTGCGGGCTCTGTTTATTGGGCATGCACCGTCGTCGTGCTTCATTTTGGCGCCTACGGTGAGCAAATGGCGGCGGCGGCCTCACTGCCAGAGATCGTCGTGCAGTTATTTGGCGTACAGGCACTGTGGGTCGCCTGCATCATTGGTTATCTGGCCTGTTTTGCCAGTCTCAACATTTATATTCAAAGCTTCGCCCGGCTCGTCTGGTCGCAAGCGCAATATAAGCCGGAAAGTCATCTGGCGCGTCTGTCTCCCCGTCACCTTCCGCGCAATGCGCTAAACGCCGTATTGGGCTGCTGCGTGATCAGTACGTTGTGCATCTATATGCTGAAAATCAATCTCGATGCGTTAATCGTCTATGCTAACGGCATCTTTATTATGATTTATTTGCTGTGCATGCTGGCGGGATGTCGATTACTGAAAGGGCATTATCGCATGCTGGCGGTCATTGGCGGTCTACTGTGTCTGCTGCTGTTGGCAATGGTTGGCTGGAAGAGCCTGTATGCGCTGATTATGCTGGCAGGGCTGTGGCTGTTTTTACCCCGCAGGCCGGATAAGGCGACGTTGACGCCGTCATCCGGCAGATAAGCATTTTGCCGGATGGTGCTCACGCTTATCCGGCCCGCATACTGATGCTTAATCCCGAGGATCGTCTTTATGATCAATACGGTTGCGATCGTCGTCTTTGCGCTGAAATTCGCCATCAAAGGTCTCACCGCCCCCAGTTCCGGCGCTGAAACCACCGCCCGGCATACGCGAAAAACGCAAATGCGGCAGCAGTTTCATCGTCAGATGTTTTTGCACCGGGGGTAATAAAAGAAGAAGACCGAGGAAATCGGTGAAAAAACCGGGCAGTACCAACAGCAGACCAGCAATGATCAGCGACACGCTCTTGATCATTTCTGCAGCAGGACTTTCACCAGCCGCCATTTTTTGTTGCATCAGTAAAAAATTTTTAAATCCCTGGTTACGAACCAGAGACATACCGATAACCGACGTAAAAATAACCAAAATCAGCGTCATCAGGACACCCAGGACATGGGCAACCTGAATAAAAATAGATATCTCTATGTAAACATAGAGAAAAATGGCAATTAATGGTATCCAGCGCAAAGGGTTCTCCTGTCAATAACAGTCGTTTTTTTCAACGCCTGCCCGATGAATTATGTGACTCACATCAATTAGATGTTGAGGTGGTTAGCAAAATTTCAAGTCGCTTGTACACTTATTTTTAGTATTAATCCTAAAGGGGTGATCCATTTCACAGAATAATAAATAAGGGGTAAATTCCACGCTTTAAGTGATCCAGATTACGGTAGAAATCCTGAACCAGCATATGATCTCGAGTATCAGACCGATGCAGGGGATAATCGTCGGTCGAGAAACAATCGAAATCACATATATCCTGTGTGTTTAGTCAAATCATTGGCAGCTTGAAAAAGAAGGTTCACATGTTAAACAACATTCGTATCGAAGAAGACTTGTTGGGTACCAGGGAAGTTCCAGCGGACGCCTACTACGGTGTTCACACTCTGAGAGCGATTGAAAACTTCTACATTAGCAACAACAAAATCAGCGACATTCCTGAATTTGTTCGCGGTATGGTAATGGTTAAAAAGGCAGCGGCAATGGCCAACAAAGAGCTGCAAACCATTCCTAAGAGTGTGGCAAATGCCATCATCGCGGCGTGTGATGAAGTCCTGAATAACGGAAAATGCATGGATCAATTCCCGGTAGATGTTTACCAGGGTGGTGCGGGTACCTCCGTCAACATGAACACCAACGAAGTGCTGGCCAATATCGGTCTGGAACTGATGGGTCACCAGAAAGGTGAATATCAGTACCTGAACCCGAACGACCACGTTAACAAATGTCAGTCTACCAACGACGCTTACCCAACTGGCTTCCGTATCGCGGTATACGCATCCATCATCAAACTGATCGATGCCCTGAACCAGCTGCGTGAAGGCTTCGAACAAAAAGCTGTTGAATTCCAGGACATCCTGAAAATGGGCCGTACCCAGCTGCAGGATGCTGTACCGATGACCCTCGGTCAGGAATTCCATGCTTTCAGCGTACTGTTGAAAGAAGAAGTGAAAAACATTAGTCGTACCGCTGAGCTGCTGCTGGAAGTTAACCTCGGTGCAACTGCAATCGGTACGGGTCTGAACACGCCGAAAGAATACTCCCCGCTGGCAGTACAGAAACTGGCTGAAGTCACTGGCTTCGCCTGTGTTCCGGCAGAAGACCTGATTGAAGCAACTTCTGACTGCGGCGCATACGTTATGGTTCACGGCGCACTGAAACGTCTGGCTGTTAAGATGTCCAAAATCTGTAACGACCTGCGTTTGCTCTCCTCTGGCCCACGTGCTGGTCTGAACGAGATCAACCTGCCGGAACTGCAGGCTGGTTCTTCTATCATGCCAGCAAAAGTGAACCCAGTTGTTCCAGAAGTCGTAAACCAGGTTTGCTTTAAAGTCATCGGTAACGATATCACCGTTACTATGGCATCTGAAGCTGGTCAGCTGCAGCTGAACGTAATGGAGCCGGTCATTGGCCAGGCAATGTTTGAATCCATTCACATTCTGAGCAATGCTTGCTACAACCTGCTGGAAAAATGCGTTAGTGGTATCACTGCTAACAAAGAAGTCTGTGAAGCGTTTGTATTCAACTCCATCGGCATCGTTACTTACCTCAACCCGTTCATCGGTCACCACAACGGCGACATCGTCGGTAAAATTTGTGCCGAAACCGGTAAGAGCGTACGTGAAGTTGTCCTGGAACGCGGTCTGTTGACCGAGTCTGAACTGGACGATATCTTCTCTGCACAGAACCTGATGCACCCTGCTTATAAAGCAAAACGTTATACTGATGAAAGCGAACAGTAATCGTGTAGGGTAGTACCGGAGAAGGCACGTCATGATGACGTGCCTTTTTTCTTACTCGAAGTTACTTAAAAACAACAATTTAATATCAACTTGTTAAACAACAAGGAAGGCTAATATGATAGTTTTAGAACTTATCATCGTTTTGCTGGCAATCTTTTTAGGTGCCAGACTTGGGGGTATCGGTATTGGATTTGCAGGTGGGCTGGGTGTTCTGGTTCTTGCCGCTATTGGCGTAAAACCAGGTAATATTCCGTTCGATGTTATTTCCATTATCATGGCGGTTATCGCTGCCATCTCTGCCATGCAGATTGCCGGTGGTCTGGACTATCTGGTTCATCAAACTGAAAAACTGCTGCGTAAAAACCCGAAATACATCACGATCCTTGCACCAATCGTGACCTATTTCCTGACTATCTTTGCCGGTACCGGCAACATCTCTCTGGCAACTCTGCCGGTTATCGCTGAAGTCGCGAAGGAACAAGGTATCAAACCTTGCCGTCCGCTCTCTACCGCAGTGGTTTCTGCACAGATTGCGATTACGGCGTCGCCAATCTCCGCAGCTGTGGTTTACATGTCTTCCGTAATGGAAGGTCATGGCATCAGCTACATTCACCTGCTGTCCGTGGTCATTCCGTCCACTCTGCTGGCCGTTCTGGTGATGTCCTTCCTGGTAACGATGCTGTTCAACTCCAAACTGTCTGACGACCCGATTTACCGTAAGCGTCTGGAAGAAGGTTTGGTTGAACTGCGTGGTGAAAGACAAGTTGAAATCAAAGCTGGCGCGAAAACCTCCGTTTGGTTGTTCCTGCTGGGCGTGATTTGCGTAGTTGTATACGCCATCATCAACAGCCCAAGCCTCGGCCTGGTCGCTAAACCGCTGATGAACACCACCAACGCAATCCTGATCATCATGCTGAGCGTCGCGACGCTGACTACGATCGTCTGCCGCGTTGAAACTGACTCCATCCTGAACTCCAGCACCTTTAAAGCGGGTATGAGCGCCTGTATTTGTATCCTGGGTGTTGCATGGCTGGGTGATACCTTCGTATCTCACAACATTGACTGGATCAAAGATACTGCAGGTAGCGTAATTCAGGGTCATCCGTGGTTGCTGGCTGTCATCTTCTTCTTTGCTTCTGCACTGCTGTACTCTCAGGCTGCAACCGCTAAAGCACTGATGCCAATGGCTCTGGCTCTGAACGTTTCCCCACTGACTGCTGTTGCGTCTTTCGCCGCTGTTTCTGGCCTGTTCATTCTGCCAACCTACCCAACTCTGGTTGCGGCGGTGCAGATGGATGACACCGGTACAACCCGCATCGGTAAATTCGTCTTTAACCATCCGTTCTTCATCCCGGGTACTCTGGGCGTGCTTTTGGCTGTCTGCTTCGGCTTCTTGCTGGGCAGCTTCATGCTGTAAGACTTTACTGCAGGGTGCCTTCGCGCCCTGCAGTTCCTCCTCCTCATCATCCCGCTTTAACTAACATCCTTCCCTCGTCCGTTGTATAGTGACCACTCTTTAGCTGGTTACTCTGTTCTTTCGAGGTGTTTATGCTTGATGTAAAGAGTCAGGATATTTCCATCCCCGATACCGTTGTGGTGCTCTGTACCGCCCCGGATGAAGCAACCGCCCAGGATCTGGCCGCCAAAGTACTGGCGGAAAAACTGGCTGCCTGCGTGACGCTGCTGCCTGGCGCGACCTCCCTCTATTATTGGGAAGGTAAACTGGAGCAGGAATATGAAGTCCAGATGATTTTAAAAACCACCGTCACACACCAGCAAGCCCTTCTCGATTGCCTGAAGTCACATCATCCATACCAAACGCCTGAACTTCTGGTTTTACCCGTCACTCACGGAGACTTTGATTACCGCTCATGGCTCAACGCATCCTTACGCTGATCCTGCTGCTGTGCAGCACATCTACCTTTGCCGGATTATTTGACGCGCCTGGCCGCTCGCAGTTTGTTCCTGCCGATCGGGCGTTTGTTTTTGATTTTCAGCAAAACCAACACGATCTGAACCTCTCATGGCAGGTTAAAGATGGCTACTATCTGTATCGCAAACAGATAAGCATTACGCCATCTCAGGCCGATATCGCCGAGGTAAAACTACCGCCAGGCGTCTGGCATGAAGATGAGTTTTATGGCAAAAGTGAGATTTACCGTAAGCAATTGACTATCCCGGTCACGGTCAATCAGGCTAAATCTGGCGCAACATTAACGGTCACATACCAGGGTTGTGCCGACGCCGGTTTTTGCTATCCGCCTGAAACTAAAACGGTGCCATTAAGTGAAGTGTCTGCCAATACCAGGGCGACACCTGTGCCAGTGCCTGCCACCGATGCTTTGCAAGAGAGACCACAACCCGCAACCCAGCTTCCCTTCTCTGCGCTGTGGGCATTGCTAATCGGAATTGGCATCGCGTTTACACCTTGCGTATTGCCGATGTATCCGCTGATTTCCGGTATCGTGCTGGGCGGCAAACAACGCTTATCAACCGGACGCGCGCTGCTGCTGACGTTTATCTACGTCCAGGGAATGGCGCTCACTTATACCGCGCTGGGTCTGGTTGTTGCGGCCGCCGGATTGCAGTTCCAGGCTGCGCTACAGCATCCTTACGT
Source organism: Citrobacter sp. 506 (assembly GCF_050434985.1). Taxonomy (NCBI): domain Bacteria; kingdom Pseudomonadati; phylum Pseudomonadota; class Gammaproteobacteria; order Enterobacterales; family Enterobacteriaceae; genus Citrobacter; species Citrobacter sp. 506. Next base: position 2,540 of record NZ_JBNDJN010000003.1, on the reverse strand, counting down.
CCTGATTGGCCTTGCCGTCGTCTTTACGCTGCTGGCCCTTTCGATGTTTGGCTTGTTCACGCTGCAGCTCCCTTCATCGCTGCAAACACGCCTCACATTGTTGAGTAACCGTCAGCAAGGCGGTTCCCCCGGTAGCGTCTTTGCGATGGGGGCGATTGCCGGCCTCATCTGTTCTCCTTGTACAACAGCCCCGCTAAGCGCGATTTTGCTGTATATCGCTCAGAGCGGGAACATGTGGCTGGGAGGCGGCACGCTGTATCTGTACGCGCTGGGGATGGGATTACCTCTGATGCTAATTACCGTATTCGGTAATCGTCTGTTACCTAAAAGCGGCCCATGGATGGAACATGTCAAAACCGCTTTTGGCTTTGTCATTCTGGCGCTCCCCGTCTTCTTACTCGAACGCATCATTGGCGACGACTGGGGCGCTCGCCTGTGGTCGCTGTTGGGCGTCGCATTCTTTAGCTGGGCATTTATCACCAGCCTGCAGGCAAAGCACGCCTGGATGCGCATCGTGCAAATTATCCTGTTAGCTGCAGCGCTGGTAAGCGTACGGCCATTGCAGGACTGGGCGTTCGGCGTGCCGCAAGCTCAAACCCAGACACACCTTAACTTCACGCCTGTGGCTTCGGTAGATGCGCTAAATCAGGCGCTGGCACAAGCTAAAGGCAAGCCCGTGATGTTGGATCTGTATGCTGACTGGTGCGTGGCCTGTAAGGAGTTTGAGAAGTATACGTTTAGCAATCAGCAGGTTCAGCAAGCGCTAGGCGACACGGTGCTTTTGCAGGCGGATGTGACTGCAAATAATGCCCAGGATGTCGCTCTGCTGAAACATCTACAAGTTTTAGGTTTGCCGACTATTTTGTTCTTTGACGCCGAGGGGAAAGAGCATCCGGAGGCTCGGGTAACCGGCTTTATGGATGCCGCGACCTTCAGCGCACATTTGCGCGATCGCCAACCGTGAGCGACACTTGCAACAGGAAATACGGAGGAGAATACCGTGCAACGTGAAGATGTCCTGGGAGAAGCCCTGAAATTACTTGAGGTTCAAGGGATAGCCAATACCACACTGGAAATGGTGGCCGAACGTATCGATTATCCTCTTGATGAACTACAACGCTTTTGGCCCGACAAAGAGGCCATTCTGTACGATGCGTTACGTTACCTCAGCCAGCGGGTGGATATCTGGCGGCGTCAACTTTTGCTGGATGACACCCTGAGCGCTGAACAGAAATTACTGGCACGCTACACCGCGCTGTCCGAATGCGTGAGCAATAATCGCTACCCAGGCTGCCTGTTTATCGCCGCCTGTACGTTTTACCCCGATCCCGGGCATCCGATCCATCAGTTAGCCGATCAGCAAAAAAAGGCGGCACATGACTTCACCCATGAGCTGCTGACGACGCTGGAAGTTGACGACCCTGCAATGGTTGCCAAACAGATGGAACTGGTGCTGGAGGGCTGTCTGAGCCGCATGCTGGTGAATCGTAGCCATGCTGATGTCGAAACGGCACACCGCCTGGCAGAAGATATCCTGCGCTTTGCTCAGTGCCGTATGGGCGGTGCGCTGACCTAAGCAAGCATGCCCGACAAGCCGAAATGAGTAAACACAGCGCCATCAGTCTCTAAAACGCACCATCGCCACGGTGGTGCGAAATACACTGTTAAACGCCCGCCCAACTCATCGCCCGACACACCAGCGGGTCCTGCCGCAGCAATTGCACCGTTAGTTACTGGAAACGTCGGAAAGGTTTGTGCACAACTTGCGGTTGTGTGCGGGAGTAATACAGGCCGCGTAACGTTTTCGTCAGCCTTTGCTCATATAGAAGGTCAGATAGGTAAATTGCCTGGAAGTTTTGTGCAAACTTCAGGCATAATCGCACAGATTGTCGCAATATTAAGCGGTTGAACATCTTTTCCCGAAATTTGATTGACTGGCAGACGTGAATACGGTTTAATGCGCCCCGTTGCCCGGATAGCTCAGTCGGTAGAGCAGGGGATTGAAAATCCCCGTGTCCTTGGTTCGATTCCGAGTCCGGGCACCACTATTTAAAGAACCCGCCCTAGAGGCGGGTTTTTGCTTTTATAGTTTCTGATACTTTCCAACCGATCATCTCTCAATATCTTTACTGCTCTACCCCTCACAAAATCCATATGCAAGATTAGTCGTGCCTGTTAACAAGCTGACATCTGGGTTCTATAAGAAGATGGGGTTTAACGTGATGGGATGTACAGAGGTCCGCGATCCTGAGCGACAGTACCTGTTACTCAATCCCGTGCACGGATAGCAGGCAATGTGCTGCCGGGAGAGCCAGGTGTGCTGCGCTTCTCAGGCCTGCACACCGGTTACAACATGATGGGCTGGATAAAATGGTACGCTGCATCCGGCAGTTTTCATTCCCTGAAGACGCAAAAAAGCCCATCCGGCAGGATGGGCTTCTTCACTTATTTGATGCCTGGCAGTTCCCTACTCTCGCATGGGGAGACCCCACACTACCATCGGCGCTACGGCGTTTCACTTCTGAGTTCGGCATGGGGTC